>JBJTQF010000084.1:0-21344 GCA_046075485.1 Myxococcota bacterium
GGGGGCGCGCGAAATGTACGATCATCACAAGGTTGACATAAGACAAACAAAAAGGGGTGCAGGGGGGAGATCCCCCCCTGCTTGGAAAGTTTGAAAGGGCAAAGCCCTTTCAATAAAAAATAAAGCCGCTTGGAAAGCGGCTTTATTTTTTATTGAAAGGGCTTTGCCCTTTCAAACTTTCCCAGCAGGGGGGGATCTCCCCCCTGCACCCCTTTTTGTTTATCTTATGTCAACCTTGTGATGATCGTACATTTCGCGCGCCCCCTTGAAGCCGTCGTCCAAGCTCCTATATTCAACTCACCTTCTCTAACATATGGAGCACCTCATGAGTTCTCTTCATCCGACTCCAGCCCCCACGGATCTTTCTCATTGGCAAGCGCGTGTTTCACAGGGTCGTCACACGGCATGGCTTCAGCCTTCAATTCCTCGGCTGCTGCATCCCGATGCACTCTTACTGACGGTCGTGTGTCATCACTCGCAGCCGCCGCTCAGTCCCCTGATCGAAGCGCGGGAGCGGGTCGAGAGCCTCCTCGATGCCACCACCCCCTTACTGGATCTCGCCGCCGAGCGAGTCAAGAGTGGCCTCAGACGCCGCCTTCTCGGGGATGAGCACCCGGTCCTCTCCGATGCCGGTCTGAGTGAAGCCCTCCAGCGGCTGGCGCGCCAGACTTCTCGCCCTTGTGTGTTGGTCTTTGAGGGGCTGGAGCAAGCGGACACGGGCACATTGGAGGTGCTTCGCAGCTTGGTGACCCGTCCGGGCGCGTGTCCGGTCGCGCTGGGGTTGGTCTTCCGTCACGGAGCGCTCTCAGCGGAAGCCCAGCGACTTGTGGATGCGCTGGCGTCTCACGAAGGCCCCGACGCTATTTTGGGCCGACCCTCACCAGAAGACCACACCTCCGCCGAGACTGACACCGGAATCGACTCCACTCCACCTCTGGCCTCCCTCGAAGCAGCAGGGTTGCCGGTGAAGCCGGAAGCCACGACAGACGCCCCCCAGCCGAAAGAACACGCCCCCCTCACCCTCGAGCGGGTGACCCCTCCGACTTCCATGGAGACACCAGAGCTCCCCGCAGCGTCCTCTCATTCTCTCCCGGAGCCTGCCACCGCCGAGGTGACGCGCCATGAGCCGGTGGTGCTGACCACTCGAATTCCGGTGTTGCCGTCTGCGGTCTTGCGTGTGCTGCGGGCGGCTGCGCTGATCGGCGAGCGGTTTGAGGTCTCCCTGGTCGCATCCCTCCTGGAGCTGCCTCCGCTGACGGTGCTCGAGCTGCTACAAGAAGCCTACGATGCCGGCGTCGCCCTCGAAGATCTGGGAGAAGGACGCTTGGTGCTCTCACCGAGCTGGGTGGAGCGCCTCCAGCAAGGTCTGCTTCCCTCTCTCAAGATCGCTTGGCACCGTCGGCTGGGCACCCTGCTCAGCCCCCCGATACCGGCAGTTTCGGAAGTTCCCGTGTCGGAGCCGAAACCTTCAGCCCATTCTCCTGCTGCACCGGTGGTTCCTGCTGCTCAGACCACCGCTGCCGAGCATATCGCTGCCGAGCATATCGCTGCCGAGCACATTGCTGACGCTGAGCTCGTCAGCACGTCCGATGCACCCTCTCAAGTCGCCTCTACCGACGACACACTCGCCGAAGCCTCCACGCCCACGCCTGCCATCGCGGAGGGCGACACGTCCGAAGCAGACCGCGTTGAGTCCGTGACGTCCGTGCCCTGGAGCTCGGCGGAATTCACCACCGACTCATCCTCTGCATCGTCCTATCATGCGGACACCCTTCACACAGCAACGGCGACGGAGGCCACCGCTCAGCCCAGCCTCACCGACGCCGAGCGGCTGCGGCAAGAAGCCATCGCGCAAGAGATCGAAGCCACCCGTCGCGCACGCGAACGAGACACCACCACCTCCCGCACCCATGCTCCTCGACGCCCCATCACGAGCCCCTTTATTCGTCCGGGCAGTGCAGCGGTGGCCGAGCCGCCGAGCCCTCCGCGACGAGAGCCCGCACGCGCCGCCGATCACTTCTCCGCCAGTGGTGAGCTGGACAAGGCCGCCGAGTCCTATCTCAACGCCGCCGAACAAGCGGCCCGGATGGGTGCTCAGCTTCAGGCCATCCCCTATGTGCAGCAGGCGCTGACCCTGCTGGATCGCCTGCCTCAGTCGGAGTCTCGCCGGATCTTGCGCATTCGTGCCCTGCTCGACCTGGGACGGTACGGCTGGGAAGTGGCCGGTCAAGGCCGTCAGTTTTCCCTCAAGGGGGTGACGGAGCGCCTGGAGCAAGCCCTTCACCTGCTCCACCCAAACGATCCACCGGTGCTGAGAGCGGAGGTCCATGCGCTGCTCGCCAGTGTCTGTTACGATCTCGGAGACCGTCCAGCCCTCGACCGTGCGCTCGACGAGCTGACCCAAGCCTCCCGCATCCTGCAAGAGGCAGGAGATCCAGCCGGTGCCGCCCGGTATCTCAACGATCAGGCCGCCGTGTGGGTGCGCTTGGGCGATCCCGTGCGTGCGCATTATCTGCTCACCGAGTCGCGAAAGGTCTTTGAAAGTCGCGCCAGCAGCGACAAAATCGCCGCCGAAGAGCTGGCAGAGACCGATCATCTGCTCGCCCGCTTGACCTTCCACGTACCGGCTCGCCCCGGACGAGAGCGGGATGCCATTCAGGTCGGGCTCAAACACGCGCAGGCCGCCGAGCGCACTTACCAGCAGCTCAAGAACAACCGCGAGCTGGCCCGCGTGTGGGAAACCCTCGCTCGCCTGGAGATCCTCAATCAGCAGGAAGAGCAGGCCCTGGAGCGACTCCAGCAGACCCTTCGTGTACAGCAGCAGCTTCGAGACGTGCTCGGCCTGGCACGTACTGCGGGAGTGCTCGCCGAGCTGCTGGCCCGCCGAGGTGATGCGCGTCAAGCACTGGGGCTGCTGGGGGAATCCATTGCCCTCAACGCCGAGAAGGGCTCGATCCAGGGGCTGACGGTCAACCAACAAGGGCTGGAGACGATTCAGAAGATGCTCCAGCAACATGTCCAGGAGGGGCGACTGCCTGCGCGTGTGTGGCATACACTTCAAGAGCTGCTGCGGCGTCTGAGCCTCCAGCTCAAGCAAACCCAGGAGCTGCTCAGCCCGAGAGGGTGAGTCTCGCCGCACCACATCTGAGAGGGGCCGATGTATACGTTATATATTGCCAATAAAAACTACTCCTCCTGGTCCCTGAGACCCTGGGTGCTGATGCGCACGCTCGAGCTGCCCTTTGAAGAGCGGCTGGTGCCTTTTGGCACGCGAGCTTTTCACAGTTTTTCTCCCACGGGACTGGTGCCGTGTCTTCATCATAACGGAGTCATCGTCTGGGAGTCGTTGAGCATCGTGGAATATCTTGCTGAGCAAGATGCGCGCGTCTGGCCTACCTCCCCTGAAGCCCGCGCTTGGGCTCGCAGCGCCACCGCCGAGATGCACGCAGGTTTTCAGCGGCTTCGCAGCACCTGCACCTTCAACGTGGGCGTGCGTGTGGCCTTGCCTCCGCACAGCGATGCGCTGACCCGCGAGCTGACGCGGCTGGCTCAGCTTTGGCAGGAGGGAATTGAACGGTTTGGTGGGCCTTTTTTGGCGGGTCGAGCGTTTACCGCTGTCGATGCTTTTTTTGCACCGGTGGCCTTTCGTATGCAGACCTATGGCTTGGAGCTCCCGGCGCGCGCGCGAGCCTACGCGGAGCTGCTGCTCAAACTTCCGGCTATGATGGACTGGCAAGAGGCGGCGCTGCAAGAGCCGTGGCGAGATCTGCCACACGAAGCGGAGCTCCAGCAGCTTGGAGAAGTGGTGGCCGACCTGCGAGTTCCTGCCCATTCTTCTCCAGCATGAGCTGATTCACAAAACAAGAGCTCTTCTCACCCATCTTGACGAACCTCCGGTATCATGCAGAATCGCAGAGTCGAGTAACGTGCGCAGCACAGCGGACGTCTCATCTGTTCTGTTCACCCGGAGAAATGTGCCATGCTCAAGCGAGCCCTCCTCAGTCTTGTATGTCTCGTCAGTTTATTGCTTGTCCAGCCGGTCTGGGCTTACTCTGCTGGCAAGACCGGCAGCAGCACGGGGTGTTCCTGTCATTCCGGCGGCACAGCCCCGGATGTGGTGTTTGAAGCCCCCACGAAGGTGAAGCCCGGCACCAAAGCTTTGATCAAGATGCTGATCACCCACAAAGCCACCGGGCAGACCGGCGGTGGATTTAACGTGAAGAGCAGCGCGGGCACGCTCTCAGCGGTCAGCGGCGACAGCTCCGTCAAAGTCGCAGGTGGAGAAGCCACCCACACCGGAACCAAAAGCGCGACCAGTGGTGTCACCACCTTTGAGTTTGAGTGGACCGCACCTACGAGCTTTACCAGCGTGACCCTCACCGGTGCCGGAAACTCGGTGAATAAAAACGGGGGAAGCAGCGGAGATATGTGGAAGAGCATCTCCGTCACCATTCAAGCCGACACCACCTGTAGCGACGCCGACGGAGATGGAGCGACCGACAGCGCCTGCGGTGGCACCGACTGCAACGACAACAACCCCGCCATCAACCCCGGTGCCACCGAGATCTGCGACAACGTGGACAACGACTGCGACAGTCAGATCGACGAAGGCGTTAAGACCACCTATTACCTCGACGCCGATGGGGATGGGTATGGCACCTCCAGCGCCACTCAAGCCTGCTCTAAACCTTCTGGATACGCCACTCAGAGCGGAGACTGCAACGACAGCGCCGCCAGCGCCAACCCCGGCCAGACGGAACTTGCCTCACAGTGTGGTGATGGCATCGATCAAGACTGTAATGGGCAAGACTTGAGCTGTAACACTCAGGATCTCGACCAAGACGGTTTTACGCCACTCGCGGGGGACTGCAACGACAGCAACCCCGCCATCAACCCAGGAGCGCCCGACCGCTGTGACGACGGCATCGATCAGGACTGCTCTGGCGCGGATCTGGACTGCGACACCCTCGACCAAGACGACGACGGCTTCACCCCCCTCGAGGGAGACTGTGACGACACGGATGTGGACATCTCCCCCGACGGCATCGAGCTCCCCTACGACGGTATTGACCAGGACTGCGACGATAAAGACCTGACCGATGTGGATAATGACGGCTTCGAGAGCACAGAGGTTCTCGGCGGCACCGACTGCGATGATGACGACCGCGACAGTTATCCCGGTGCGGAAGAAGCCTGCGAAGACGGCATCGACCAGGATTGTAATGGTGCGGATCTGCTCTGCCCCACGCCCACACCTCAGCCGGAGACGCCTACGGTGGAACCGGAGACGCCTACGCTCGAGCCCGAGACGCCTACGGTGGAACCGGAAACGCCAACGCTCGAGCCCGAGACACCCACCCTCGAGCCCGAGACACCTACCCTCGAGCCTGAGACACCCACGCTCGAGCCTGAGACGCCCACAGAGGCTCCTTCGCCCACGCCGGACGGAGACGATGGCGCGGCGGCCTGTAGCTGTGATACGACCCGGCAGGGCTCGGAAGGTATTCCGGGCCTGCTGGCGCTGGCCCTCTTGAGTGTGACCCCGCTCCTGCGTCGTCGCCGCTGAACCCTGTGCTGAACCCTGTGCTCCTCCCTCCCCGCTCCTGCCTCGAGCTTGCCTTCTAAGAACTCTCCGTCTCTTGCCAGAGCTGTGGGTCCATGACCTGATGGTTGCCTGGACTGCGCCGATATGGCCACGCTCACATCAGCTCACGACCCACTTGCACTTCGGGGTGGGCACTTTTCTCAGGATGTGGTAATGATCGCATGTTATATAACACCCCATCCACACGAGGTATTTTTAATGCCAGAACCTGATATTGACATCTATGACATCCAGGAAGTCATCCATGACCTTGAGCATCTCATTGCGAAAACCGAGGCGACCCTTCATCAGACTGACTATCATGGCAAACTTAGGCTCGTCTTGGATGTTGTCTTTTTGCGCGTCTTTAATGCCGACCATGACCATCGCCTCCTGATTGGCCTCCTCAACGGCCTCCTCGAGCTCCCGGAGGGTGAGCGCATTCTGCGCGTGGAGCGTCTTGACTCTCGGATGTTTGCCAGCCGGGCTGGAGACAAAAACCCGATCCTCGATCTCCTGGTCCGAGATCAGCTTCGTCGCCTCATTCAGATCGAGCTTCAGCTCGTCAGTTATCCGGCGTACATGAACCGAGCGGTCTTCTATCTGACCCGCGTCCACTCCGAGCAGCTCAAAGGCGGAGAAGGCTATGAGCAGCTCAACCGCTCCATCGGCGTACACATCCTCTCATGGACCTTGCTCAAGCCCGCGCAGGACTGGCCCGGCCCCATCACCCGTGCCCGCTTCTGCGATCTCGAGCACAAACGAGAAGTCACCGACCAACTGGAGTTGGTCTTTGTCGAGCTGCCTAAGTTCAGAAAACCCTCCCAATTTCTGGAGACGGAGCGCGAGAAGTGGCTATACTATCTCAAGAATGCTGACCGCATGACCCAAGAGGATGTCAAGATGCTCAACCTTAAGATCTTAGACGAAGTAGATGAAAAGCTCCTCCACGTCAGCCGCAACGAGGAGATGCGCTTCGCATTTCTGGGGGAGACCAAAGCGTACTTGGATGCCCTCAGCTACCGCACGGGCTGGCAAAACCACTACCTCAAAGAGGGCATCGCGCAAGGCACCGCGCAAGGCATCGCGCAAGGCATCGTTCAAGGACAACGCGAGGCGCTCCGGGAGCTGCTCAGCTCCCTGTTTGGTCCACTCCCTCCCAGCACTCAGCACAAGCTGGAACAACTCACCGACCTCAGCGAGCTCAAGCGGCTCACCCGAGAAGCGGTCAGAGCCCCCAACCTACAAGCCCTCCAGCTCGATTGAAGTGACCGTCCTGAGCTGTGAGCGTTTTGAGGTGCTCCCGTGTCCGCTCCGCCTTCCCATCCAGCGCCCCTCGGAGAAGAAGCCAAACGCCGAGGTGCCTATTATACCCCCCAGGAAGTGGCTCAGTTTTTGTGTCGCTGGGCCCTGCGAACCGCCACCGCAGAAGCCCTCGATCCCAGCTTTGGAGGAGGCATCTTCCTAGAGGCCGCCGCTCAACGTCTGCTCCAGCTCGGCGGAGCACCCCATCAGCAAGTCTGGGGTGTGGAGCTCGACCCACACGCCCATGCAGCCGTGCTCGAGCGCTGGACACAAGGCGACAACCCCCTCCTCTCCCCGAATAAGCTGTGGCCCGTGGATTTTTTTTCGCTCTCGCCGCAGACCCTGGAAGTGGATGCGGTGGTCGGCAATCCACCTTATATCCGTTACCAACGTTTTACAGGGGCGATGCGTGCGCGTGCGCGGATGTGTGCGCAAGCGCAAGGCGTGGAGCTCTCCGGGCTCGCCAGCGCCTGGGCTCCTTTTGTGGTGCATGCGGTCTCGATGATGCGTGCGGGGGCAAGGCTGGCCCTGGTCATTCCGCAGGAGCTGCTTCAAGCACAGTACGCCCGCCCAGTCCTGCGATACCTGTCCGCTCAGTTTGAGCGCGTCCTTCTGCTGACCTTCACCCGGCGGCTCTTTCCGCAGCTAAGCGAAGAGACCCTCCTGCTGCTGGGGGATACGCGCCGCACTTCCTCCAGCGCCTCCCCGACGGAAAACCTCTTCCGGCTCGAGCTGACGGAGCCCTCGGAGCTGACCCAGCTCGACGAGCGCCAGCTCTCGAAGGCGCAGCCGCTGGCCCTGGCAGGTCTTCTCTCCGGTCAAGCTCGGGCCCTGAGCGCCTGGCTTCCCGAAGACACTCAGCGGCTCTATCAGCAGCTCTCTCGACATACGCATGTCCAGCAGCTCGGGGAGGTGGCGGAAGTTCAGCTCGGTTATGTCTCTGGACACAATGCTTTTTTTCACCTGGACGAAGCCACTCGGCAACAGCATGAGCTTCCCCTGGCGGTGCTGGCGCCTGCGGTGCTCAGAGGGCGTGCGCTCCGAGGGTTGAGGCTCACCCCGGCGGATTGGCAGCAGGGACTGAACGAGGGCTCGACCGGCTGGCTGTTACGGCTCTCGACGGACTGGCAGCAGCAGCTCACCCACCAGGAGATACAGGCCGTGGAGCGGTATCTCTCCGAAGGAGCACGTCAAGGGGTGCCGTTGGGTTATAAGTGCCGGATGCGCTCGCCCTGGTATCGTGTGCCCAGTGTTCAAGCGCCCGATGCCCTGCTCACCTACATGAGCGGCGATGCACCGCGTCTGGTGCTGAACGCTCCGCTGGTGGAGGGCAAAGCAGGGGTGGTGCCCAACACCATACATGCGGTGCAGCTTCGGCGTGTTTTACCCCTCAATCCGGCCTTACTGGTGATGAGCTGGTGGTCCTCACTCACCCGTCTCAGCGTGGAGCTCGAAGGCCACGCCCTCGGGGGAGGCATGCTCAAGCTGGAGCTGCGCGAAGCCCGGGCGGTGAGGTTGGCGCTGCCACCTTCCGCGCACTTTTCTCCGGGGCTCTTTTCTCCGGCACTCTTTTCTCCGGCACTCTTTTCTCCGGCACTCCCCTCAGACCCGGCATGCTCTTCTCCGGCATTGCTGGAGTTAGTGGAACAATACGTGCGTGAAGGCCAGCTCACACAGGCTCAAGCGCTCGCGGATCACGTCCTGCTGGAGAAAGGGTTGGGGCTGGAACCGGCGACGGTGGCAGTGCTGGCGGCGGGGGCTCAGCTTCTCCGGCAGCGACGTCTGGGGATGGCAAAAGGTTAATCCAAAAACCGGGCGCGAAGCGCAGGGGTGGGCATACGACAGTGCTCCTCTCTGCCGAACCAGCGATAACGATGCCGTGCCACCCACCGATAGACCGTGTCTCGGATGAAAGTCGGCACCACCAAACATAGCCAGAGCACACACCAAGCCCCATCCAAATGGCGAGCGATGCGCAAAGCCGCTCCCGAGTGCGAATAAAGCCGCCCCGCCCGGAGGAGCAAGATCGACTCGGGATCCCCTTGAGGAACGGTGCCACCATGTGCTCGCACGAGCTCCGCCCCTCGCTCAGACTGGAGAGACACAAACTTGTAGCGTCCTGCCTGGTCTCGGTCGATGATAAACTGCACCGAGAGCTGACACAGGCTGCACACCCCATCAAAGAGCACCACATCATACGGGAGCGGTTCGGGAAGCGGAGGCTGCATGCTCAATCCTTTCCGGGAGGCTCATCCCCTTTGGGGCGCATCCGTCCCCACAGGTCTTTGCTGCGCGCCGAGACCGATGCGCCCAAGTCGCGGAAGAAACTGGCCATCGGATCACGGGTTTCTTCGGCGGTTTCTTTGTAGCTCCGTGCGCTGGCCTTGAGCTCCTCCAAGATGGAGGCTTCCGAGTCAGCACTGCGGCGAGCATAATCTCCCCGCAAGATCCGGTCGTACTCACCTCGATCCACCCACCGCTTCAGCTCCGCCAGACGCAGCACCGGAAACGGATGAGATCGATCCACAATGTTGAGCACCTTGAAGACACTGTCCAGCATGTCTCCACCGGCTTCGTATTCTTCGGCTTGTTTCATGAACTCGTCGATGGAGGCGTCTTTCACACTGCCGCAGGCCATCTTCATCTGAACCCGATAACACGCCGACAAATCCTGAGATGCCAGGAGCCCCGCACGGTCGCACGAGAGCTCCGACTTTCGATCCCACTCCTTGAGGGCCGCGATGATCGCCATCAACGTCCAAGTAGCCACCGGAATCCCCGAGGCCACAATCGAAATCCGCAACAGCATGTGCAACATCGTCTTGTAGAGCACATGGCCCGATAAGATATGCCCCAGCTCATGCCCGAGGATCACCCGCAGCTCATCGGGCGTAAAAAGCTGAATCGCTCCCGAGTTGAGCACGATAAAGGGTTTCTCAGTCCCCACCGCGCCGGCATTCACAAACGGCGTCTGCGCCACGTATAACTCGGGCTCCTCGGTGAAGTCCAAGGTATGCAGACAGTCTTGATAGAGCTTGTGGAGCTCTCCAAACTGACCGGGGCCCACCCGAACCGCTGAGCCGAGGTGAATCAAGCGTAAGCTACGCTCTCCGAGCAGGCCGATCAGCTTGCGCAACACGAGGTCAAATCCGGGCACCGCTCTCAGCGCCACCAGCGCCGCACGATCCGCGGGATGTTCGTAGGCCCGAGGGCTCAGATCGTATAAGCGCGTGCGTGTGTGAGGCATCAGCTCTCCGGTGACAGTCTCCATAAGGTCTCCTGCGTGCGAGAGGATCACAAAAGCCAGCCGCTCCTGCCAACATATCCGGCATGAGCCATTTTACCACCTGCGGAGGTGTACGCGCGTGTACCCGCACGATTTCAATATATCAGTCTGCGACTCAATGTTCAGGGATTCGATGCACTTTGCCGATCTCAGGCAGCACGCCTCAGACCGCACGCCTCAGACCGCACGCTCATGCGCCTGCCCGCGTGTGAGCCGCGACACAACTTGAGTCCTTGTTTCGCTCGCACCTGAGCGGCACCCATGCTCAACGTGGCCAACGGTGTTATACTGTCCTCACATACCCGCTGGCCATGCTGTGAGGACGACCGGTGGGCTTCTCTCTTGCTTTCCCGGAGACCTCTTTCCCGGAGACCTCGACGATGACCGTCTTATACCGCCTCCTTTGTGTCACCTCGCTCCTGAGCCTGCTGGCGTGCTCGAGCACGGAGCCGGAGACCGCGACGCCTCAGCCTCAGCCCCCGCGTGTGTTGCGCTTGACGGCCAATCCGATGGTGCTCACCCCCAGCGAGCTGGCGCAGGTGGAGGCCGTGGCAGAAGATCCCGACTCCCCGGCGCTGACCTGGCGCTGGGAAGCCTCCGCCGGTACGATCTTTGACGGGCTTCAGCCGCAGACGCGCTACGAAGCACCGCTGGAGCCGGGACCGGTAACCTTGACCGTGACGGTCTCGGATGGTCAGCAGGAGGCCACGCTGAGCTTGACCCTCCAGGTGGTGGCGGCAGCGGCGGATCTCGACGGGGATGGTTATATTGTTGATGACTGCGCACCGACGGATCCCAACACGCATCCGGGCGCCGAGGAAGTGCTGGACGGGCAGGACAACGACTGTGACCTCGAGCTCGATGAAGGCACCCGCGCCTTTGACGATGATGGGGATGGGCTCTCAGAGCTGGAGGGAGACTGTGACGACACCGACCCGCTGATTTCTCCGCTCCAGGGAGAAGAGCTGGATGGCAAGGACAACAACTGCAACACCCTCATCGATGAAGGCTCCAGCGCCGGAGACGACGATGGTGATGGTTTCTCAGAAGATGCGGGAGACTGCGACGACGCCATCCGGGAGACCTTCCCCGGTGCCTTTGAGCTCGCCGATGGACGAGACAACGACTGTGATGGACAGATCGACGAAGACACGCCGCTGGCCGATGACGATGAAGATGGGGTCTCGGAGCAGCTTGGAGACTGTGACGATGACAATCCGGCCTCCTATCCGGGGGCGCTCGAGCTCCTGGATGGGCTCGACAACGACTGTGACGGCGCGGTGGATGAAGGCACCATCGGGGTGGACGACGACCAAGACGGTTATTCGGAGCTGCTGGGAGACTGCGACGACTCGGACCCGCTGCAATATCCGGGGGCGGTGGAGACTGCCGACGGGCTCGACGAGGACTGCGACGGCCAGGTGGATGAGGGCACCTCGTTGGGGGACGACGACCGGGATGGCTTCTCCGAACAAGCGGGAGACTGCAACGACCGCAGCGCCACGGTCAAGCCGGGTGCGGTGGAGCAAGCCAACGGTCTCGACGACGACTGTGATGGGGTGGTGGATGAGCAGACCAGCAACTACGACGACGACTGGGATGGCCAGACTGAAAAACAAGGGGACTGTGACGACACCTCCGCCTATCGTCGGGTGGGTTTGGTGGAGTATGCGGACGGGCTCGACAACAACTGTGACGGACGCATCGACGAAGGCACTGCATTTTACGACGACGATGCAGATGGTGCCACCGAGTTGGAGGGTGACTGTGATGATGCCGATGCCACACGATTTCCGGGCGCCATCGACCCGGCGGGAGATGGCCTGGACCAGAGCTGTGTGACGTCCGTGCCGGTGCTCATGCCGGAGCCCGCTTTAGTGCTGGCTTCGTTGGACGTGGGCTGTGCGGGTCGAGCGTTTTCCGCGCAAGGTTCCACCGATCCTCAGAGCTTGCCTCTCTCGGTGCAGTCTTTTGTGGTGCAAGCGCCGGTGGGCTCGGCCTTGACGCGCTTGACGGGCACCTCGAGCACCTTTACCGTGACCCCGGATCGAGCTGGACGATATCGGGTGGGGGTGGTGGTCTCGAATGGGGCCATGATCAGCCGTGCGGTCTTTCTCTCCTTTGACGCCGTGGAGTGTCTCTGACGGAGCGGCACTCTTCTTTCCACTATAACAGGAGTATTGGCATGGATCGGTCGCTGCTCGAGTATGCGGACAAGCGCCATTTTTGGCACCCGTTCACGCAGATGAAGGAGTATGAAAAGACTCCGCCGATTGTGATTGAGCGGGCGAAGGGGGTTTATGTCTACGATACGGCGGGAAAGCGGTATCTGGACGGGATGTCGAGCTGGTGGGTCAACTTGGCGGGGCATGGGCATCCGAGGCTGGATCGGGCGTTGAAGGCGCAGATCGATAAGTTTTCGCATGTGACCACGGCGACCTTGACCCATGCTCCGGCGATTGAGCTGGCGTATGAGCTGAGCCAGGTATTGCCGGCGGGTTTGACTCGGGTATTTTATTCGGACGACGGCTCGACGGCGGTGGAGACGGCTTTAAAGCTGGTCTTTCAGGGGTGGTTGAATCGAGGCCAGCCTCAGCGGCGGCGTTTTGTGAGCCTTCAGGAGGCGTATCATGGGGACACGGTGGGGGCGGTGAGTGTTGGGGACGTGCCGCTTTATCACAAGTTATATGGTCCGTTACTATTTGATGCGTTTCATGTGCCTTCGCCGAGTCCTCGGATGGCGCCGGTGGGGGTTTCGGAGGAGGTGTGGCGGGTGCAGGCGATCCGGGCGCTCGAGCAGCTCTTGGAGGTGGAGGGTCCGTCTCTGGCGGGGATCATCTTGGAGCCGTTGGTGCAGGCGGCGGCGGGGATGTATGTGTACGACCCGGCGTATCTGGTGGCGGTGAGGGCGCTGTGTGATCGTTTTGGGATTCCGTTGATTGCGGATGAGGTGGCGGTGGGGTTTGGGCGCACGGGGGTTTTATTTGCGTGTGAGCATGCGGGGATTTCGCCGGACGTGATCTGCTTGTCGAAGGCTCTGACGGGGGGATATATGCCGTTGGGGGTCACGGTGGCCACGGATGCGCTCTTTGAGGCGTTTTGGGGAGACTACGCGGAGAAGAAGACCTTTTATCACGGGCACTCGTACACGGGGAATCCGCTGGGATGTGCGCTGGGGTTGGAGGTGCTGGCGATGTTTCGAGAGGAAGGGCTGCTGGAGGCGCTCCCGGAGAAAATTCGGGCGATGCAGCAGGGGTTTGAGTATTTGGGGAGCTTGGAGCAGGTGGGGGATAAACGTGGGGTGGGGATGATCGCGGCGGTGGAGCTGTATCGGGAGGTGGAGAGTCGAACGGCGTATGGGTTTGAGGAACGGATGGGACAGAAAGTCTGCCGTGCCGCGCTAGAGAGGGGATTGTTTGTGCGTCCGTTGGGGGATGTGATCTATCTGATGCCACCGTTGTCGATCACGGTGGAGGAAATTGAGGGGGCGATCAACGTCTTGGGGGACAGCATTCGCCATACGTGCGCGAGCGCCTAAGAGGGAGGGGTGGCTCGCCGCGCGGTGATGAAGAGCCAGGCTTGGAAGGACTCGGTGCCCTCCCTTCCTTCGGGCGAGCTTAAACCGGAGAGGTACTCATCAAGCTGCTCGAGCCCTTCGAGGAGGGGAGCATTGCCGTCGAGCCGCTGGACTTTACACGCCACCGCCAGGCGCACACCTTTATACTCGAGCCGTCCGCCCCCACCCTGGTGAACCCGAGCCGTCCGCCCCCGCCCTGCCCTCCCCCAACTTTGGGGGAGGGTGAGGACACGTACATGATAAGCGCAATCAGTTAGCCTCCCCCCAGAATTTTTTGGGGGGGAGGTTGGAGGGGGGCGGTGGGCCTGGTCGAGTCAGGGTTGGAGCAGGAGGTTGGAGGGGGGGGCGGAGGGTCTGATTCGAGACTTCGGCCTTTTACGACACCCTCCTCACCTGCAAGGGATTCCATCCCTTGACCCGTGTTTTGTTTTATGCTGGGAGGACGCTGTCCTCTCAGACTCACCTGCAAGGGATTCCATCCCTTGACCCGTGTTTTGTTTTATGCTGAGAGGACGCTGTCCTCTCAGACTCACCTGCAAGGGATTCCATCCCTTGACCCGTGTTTTGTTATCAGCGTAACCAACCGGGCGGCACTCCCATCCGCCGCGCATCTGCCGGGATGGTTTCCTGTAGCTCTCGTTCTGCTCCCGTCTTCACCAGCTCCACATGTGCCCGTTTTGCCTCTGCATCCAGCAGTGCCTGCTGAAACCCCATCGGTGTCAACGTTCTGAGCCGTAGCGTCTCCGCATCGAGTCCAGCGAGCTCCGCCACCGCTTCATCCCGCAAGGTCTCCGCCGCTCGAATTCGTTCTGCCCAATACGATGCATCGGTCGCAGGACCCCGTGACGTGGCGGCACCCTCCGTCCCGGAGCTTGCGGGTTTTTGCGAGGTTCCCCCCGCCCCTGCTCCGCCTGCCCCTCCACTCCCCGCCCCTGTTCCCGTCGTGTCTCCTGCTCCCGTGCTCCCCTTTCCCGCATCTTTCACCTGCGTATAATTCCCACCTGCATTTCCGCCCGCGAGCTCCCCCTTCTCAGCACGCGCCTTTGCACCGGGCCGAAACTTGGAAGGCACCGCACCGAGGCTGTCCACCATATGATAGTTGCCCTTCTCATCCACCCAGGTATACAGCCCGATGCCCTTCGACGCCGGAGCTGCCCCCGGAGCAGGCCCAGCACCAGCCGACTGCGCCCTCACCGACGCGCTCATCCCTTCACTCAGCAGGAGTCCCAGCACCAGCAGCCCCAGCCGAGCCCAACCATGACGCCTTCGCGCCTTGCTGCTCGTTCCCGTGTTTTCCATCACGTTGACACGACCTCTCGTTTGGCCCTTGATCATCATCCTGAGACCTCCCGGCACCTCAATTCACGCCCCTTCACAGACGAAGTAGGCCCCATAAGAGCAGTGTATGCGGGCTATCACGAGACGTAAAGCAGTTCACGGGATTTTGTTGATCCCCGAAAATACTTCGTATACTATCGATTTTCCTACACGCAAGAGACGCCGAGACTGCCTCTGTCCGAGCAGACGATGGCGTGCCATTCATGGGCATGGAGAGAGATATGGACGAAATTCAGCGCGATGAACTGCCGGTAGACGTGCTCTTTGTAGGCGCTGGCCCTGCCAATCTGCTGGGGGCCTGGCACCTGATGCGCCTGATGAAGACCCACAACGCCGACATCGAAAAAGGCGTGAAGAAAGGTACCCCCTTCGATCTCGACAACATGACCATCATGGTGATCGAAAAAGGCAGCGAAGTGGGCGCACATAACTTCTCGGGCGCTGTGCTCGACCCCAAAGCCATTCAAGAGATCATGCCAGACTGGCTGGAGCGCGGAGCCCCCGTTGAAGGCAAAGTAGACTTCGACGCCGTGATGTTTTTGACCGAAGGTGGCGCGTTTAAGCTCCCGATCACCCCGCCGCCGCTCGTCAACCACGGCAACTACGTGATTTCCCTCTCCAAGATCTGCCGCTGGCTCGGCAAGCTGTGCGAAGAAGAAGGCGTTCAGGTATACCCGAGCTTCCCCGGTACGAAAGTGCTCTTCGACGGCAAGCGCGTCAAAGGTGTCCAGACCGGCGATAAAGGACTCGACCCGGATGGAAACCCCAAAGACAACTTTGAGCCAGGCATTCTCATCACCTCCAAAGTGACCGTGTTTGGTGAAGGCCCCCGCGGTCACTTGGTGCGCCAGCTCGAGCAGGAGCTGGGCATCTCCAAAGGCAAGACCCCCCAAATTTATGAGATGGGCGTCAAAGAAATCTTCGAGCTTCCCGAAGGACATGGCCGGTTCAAAGCCGGAGACGTCTGGCATACGATGGGCTATCCCCTGCCGAACCATACCTTCGGCGGCGGCTTCATCTACGGCATGACCGAAAACCGCTTGGCCGTCGGCTTGGTGGTGGATCTTCACAGCCCCGATCCCTATCTGGACGCCCACCGCGAGCTGCAAAAGCTCAAAGCCAACCCCTGGGTCAGCCAGATGATCGAAGGGGGCAAAGTCGTGCAATACGGCGGCAAAGCCACGCCATCGGTGGCTTCAACGCCATGCCCAAGCTCTCGGTGGAAGGCGGCCTGATCGTCGGCGACTCCGCCTCCATGCTCAACGGCCAGCGGCTCAAGGGCATCCACACCGCCATGAAAGCCGGTGCGCTCGCCGCCGAGACCATCTTCGAGTCCATGATCAAAGAAGATTTCTCCGGCTCCGCCCTGTCTAGCTTTGAGGAGAAAGTCAAACGCTCGTGGATTCGCGAAGAGCTGTATCCGGTGCGTAACTTCCATAGCTGCTTCGATGATGGCGTTTTTGTTGGTTTCATCAAGAGTGGGTTGCAGTTTGTATTGGGTCTGTTCAACTCCGATCATGTCGGAGAAGAAGACCACCTGCGCACCCGCGAAGTGAACCAGATGCACCCCGATACCCCGGTGACAGCACTCGCCCAGGGCATCAAGGTGGATGGCACCCGCTTCTTGGACAAGCTCACCGACGCCTACCTGTCCGGGACCAAACACGAAGAGCAACAGCCCTCCCACCTGCGCTTGATGGACCCCAACAAGTGCGCCACCTGCTGGGAGCTCTATAAGTCTCCGTGTACTCGCTTCTGCCCGGTTCAAGTGTACGAAATGCCGCCCGATGTCGATCAGAAGGCCAAAGGCATCCTCAACGGACAGTCTCTGGCCAGCGCAGAACGCCACGCACACCTCGCCAAGCAGCATATCCAGATGCCCGGTGAGCATGAACGTGGGGTGGAAGACGGTCATGGCTCCGCCGTGCCCGGTCAGCAGTGGCCCAATCAGCTCCTGCACATCAACTTCACCAACTGCGTCCACTGCAAGACCTGCGACATCAAATGTCCGTATCTCAACTTGGCCTGGACCCCTCCCGAAGGGGGGGGTGGTCCGAACTATACCCTCACCTGAGTGGCCCCTCGGTCCAAGCTCCGGCGAGATCCATCCAGCCCCCCTCAGCCTCTCGCGCCCTCACGAGAGGCTGAGCCCTCCCCCAGCAGCCCATGACCTTCTTGCTGATCCTCTATTTTGGATTCCTGAGCCTGCTGTGTGTCTACGGTGTGCAGCGCGCGTGGCTTCTGTGGCGTCTGCGTTTCATCCGACACAGCCAGAAAACCAGCCATACCCCAGCGTGGAGCACCCCACACATCGAGCCCTTGCCCTTCGTCACCGTCCAGCTTCCGCTGTACAACGAGCCGCAGGTGGTCGAACGACTGCTGAGGGCCGTTCGCCAGCTCGACTATCCCTGGACGCGGCTGGAGGTGCAGGTGCTCGACGACTCCACCGACGAGACGACCTCACGTGCAGCGGCCTGCGTCAAGACCTTCCAAGCCGAAGGTTTTCCCATCTTGTATGTGCATCGAACCGAACGGGCGGGATTTAAAGCGGGAGCCCTCGCCTTCGGCTTAAAGCAGGCCATCGGCGAGCTGGTGGCCATCTTTGATGCGGACTTTGTGCCTCCCGCCGACTTCTTGCGGCAGGTGGTGGGTCACTTCGTCGATCCCCGCGTGGGCATGGTGCAGGCTCGCTGGACCCACCTCAACCCCGAGATGAGCCTGCTGACCCGCATCCAGGCCATCTTGTTGGATGCCCATTTTGAGCTGGAGCATGCCTCACGGCACGCCGCTGGACATTTTTTTAACTTTAACGGCACCGCAGGCATCTGGCGTCGAGCCACCATCGACGACGCCAGAGGCTGGCAGCATGATACGTTGACCGAAGATCTCGACCTATCCTATCGCGCTCAGCTCGCCGGGTGGAGGTTTGTCTACCGAGGTGATGTCACCTGTCCTGCGGAGCTGCCCACTTCGATGGAGGCTTTTAAGCTCCAGCAACGCCGCTGGGCTCAGGGAGGCATTCAGGTGGGGTTAAAGCTCCTGCCACACCTGCTGCGCCAGCCCCTGCCGATGGGCACTCGACGAGACGCTTTTTTTCACTTAAGTGGTGCGCTCTCGTATCCGCTGATGGTAGGCGTGGTGTGGCTGATGCCCCTCGCGGTATGGCTGAGGGCCGAGAGCACTTACAACCTGCTGTGGCTGGACGTGGCGATCTTGGGACTGGGGGTGGGCTCCACGGTGCTGTTTTATGCCGCAGCCCAACATGCATCCCCGTTATCTTGGCCGACCCGGATCTGGCGCATCGTGCCGCTGATGGCGCTGGGGGCAGGCATGGCCCTCAACAACAGTGTCGGGGTGTGGAGGGCGCTGAGACGGCGGCCCTCGAGCTTCGAGCGCACGCCCAAACATGGGCGAGTGGATCTGACACAAGCGGGGCTCGAGGTGCTGTCGGCTCCGCCCTTGGAGGTTGAGCTTCGCGTGTCGCAGCCGGTGCGGTGGCGCACCTATCCTTTGGAGCTTCTCACAGCCATATGGTTATTTGGAGGCTGGCTCAGCGCCGGATGGCATGGTAGACTCGGTGCCTTGCCTTTTTTGAGTATTTTTCTTGCAGGTTATCTATGGGTGGGGTTTTACTCTTGGCGAGATATGCAACGTCATGCTGCGGTCAAATCCTCAGCACAGCAGCCGCTTCAGGGGCTCTTGCCGGAGTAAGAACGGGTCTCCACACCGCCTTTTTCCAACGAGAGAGGTTTGATACTGGAGCGCGCACCCGTCTTTTGAATTGCCGGAGTCTCTCCCTGACATGCAGGGGGACTTCCCATACAGTCACAATCTCTGTGGCAGACGATTCGCCGAATGTTAAGATGGGACCAACGTGTCCCTGTTTACGTGTTCCAGTTTACGTGTCTAAGAGGTCGAGATCATGCAACTAAAACCTAGCGACTCAGACGGATTGACTGTCGATCAGCTCGAGCGGCCCCTCTTTCCGGTCCTGCCCCGTACCCTGGCCGCTTTCGGTTCTCGGGAGGTGGCCCAAGCGGTGCAAGCCGAGCTGTACAGCCGCTATCCTCAGCTCTCCGCCAAAGCCCTCCAGCTCTTTGCACAGGATCGAGGTCGGATCTTTCGTTACTGGTATCAGCTCAACGAGGCAGAACGGGAAGCGCTGCTGGTTCAAGTGTCTCATCTGGACCTGGAGCTGATGGAGCGGAATCTCGCGGCGCTCCAGAATCCGGCTCTGCTTCAGAGTCGGACGGCGGGCGAATTGACACCTCCCGAGCTGCATGTGGTCGGAGAAGGGGTGGAAGATCTGGCCCTGGCCCAGCTCGGCGAAGAAGTGCTCCAGCAAGGTTGGTTGGCGGTGGTGGAAGGAGCAGGTGGTACTGGCTCGCGCTTCTTTAAAGCGGCCGGAGAACATCCCAAAGGGTTGTATCATATCTCCCCCAGCGAACAGTATTCGTTCTTCGAGGTGAGACTCTCACATCTGATGGCCCTCCGACGGCTCTACGGCAAACCCATCCCTTATATTGTGATGGTCTCCGACGCCACCCGCGAGCAAACCCTCGCCTACTTTGAAGCGCACCAATACTTCGGCCTACGCGACGAGATCCGCATCGTGCAGCAACGAAGCCTGCCTTATCTCGACGAAGTGTCGCCCGGTGTCTACGATCTGATGCTCGAGGCTCCCCACAGAGTGGCTGTTGGCGGATATGGCCACGCCGATTTTACCAAACATGTCCTGCTCCAGCCCGACGTGGTTGCCTGGCTTCGCGGCTTTGGTGTGCGATACGTGCAATGGCTCCAGATCGATAATCCCCTGGCTTGCATTGGCCACCGCCAGCTTCTCGGAGCCCATCGGCGCGCGGAGCCCCAGCTCAACCCCGGTGCGGTGGGGATGTCATTCTTGTCTCTCAAGAAAGTGGTTGCCACAGAAGCCGCTGGTGTGCTCGTGCGTCGAGGTGGTGGGCTCGCCGTCTGGGAATACAGCGACATGGACCCTATCAGCCAGCACCTGCTGCAAGACGACGCCGATCACGACTGGCTGGCCGTAGAACGCCACGGCGAAGTGCTCCTCATGGACCCCACTCAGCTTCAGAAGGGAGAAAAGCCCCTGGGCCTGCCGGCACTGCCCGAAGCACTCGCGGCGAGGGTGCATTATAAGTGGGGTGCGATCAACCCCAACTTGGTGGTGGTGAGCCTGGATTCGGTGCTGGCCCATCCCGAAGATAACCCGCCGCTGGTGGCCAAGAAGTCGTGTAAACACCTCGCGGAGGACGGTCAGCCCGGAGGGATGAGCAAAAAGTTCATCAAGTTTGAAGCGTTCCTCTTTGATGGGCTCAACGATGGGGTGGTGGTCGAAGAAGAACGGGCGCTGTGTTTTGCGCCCACCAAAAACGCCGAAGGAAGCGTGGATTCTCCCAGCTCCGCACGGGCGCTCATGGTGGAATATGGCCGACGACGCCTCGAACGCCTGGGCTGGCAGATCGCGCAGGCTCCCGACACCGTGATCGAGCTGCTCGGGCTGCTGGGGCTGGATGATGAAGCCCTCGCCCAGCGGGTGGGGAGAAATGGACGGATCGAAGCAGGTGCCACCCTCAGCCTTTATGGGCTCGACGTGGCCATCGGCGACGGTCTGACGCTCAAAGCCGGAGCCGCCCTGGTGGTGAAGCTCCGCCCTGGCCTCAAAGATGCACCCCTTCACCAAGCCGCACGCTTCAGCCTTCCCGCTGGCACACGGATCGAGCGGGTGGTGGAGTTCATCGACGCCTAAGCCTCTTCAACTTCCCCCTCCAATTTCCACTTTCAACTTTCCCCCTCCAACTTTCCCTTTCCATCCTGGCGTTGTGACTCACTCCGAGTCCTTCACCTCCCCCAGGGCTGGGTGGGGGTGGGAGGCTGGGGGGGGGCGGGAGGCTCGCTGAGTGCGGGAGGCTGAGTCCGGGCTGCTTCCAGCAGTGCTCTGAGAATATGTTATACTGCCGCACACCGTTTATGCTCCCATCCACAGGAGGCTTCAGATGGGCTTTAAGGCTGGCATTGGACAGTCCGACTTTCGCAGTCTCAGACGAGATCACCGGGACATGGTTGATAAGTCTGCGCTCATCGTGGAGCTGGTCAACGATCCGGCTCAAACAGTGCTCTTCCCGCGTCCCCGACGGTTTGGCAAGACCACCAACCTCAGCATGCTCCGCTATTTTTTTGAGCGTTCGCCCGAGGACCGCTCATATCTCTTTGAAGACATGCAGGTCTGGCAGAGC
>JBJTQF010000085.1:0-5921 GCA_046075485.1 Myxococcota bacterium
TCATCCGAGACCCCTGGATTCCCGTGGTGGATATCCACGGTGAGAAGCACCTCATCCGACCTTCCGCCCTCTCTGCGCTCGACGTCGATGGCACAACGCTGAAGTTTGTGCGCCCCGCTTCGCCCCGCAGCGACTTTAATGGAGCACTTTGGCAGTTCTTGATCGGCATCTTGCAGACGGCCTTTCATGAGCTCGAAGACGAAGACTGGGCGGATTACTTGATAACACCTCCATCACCCGAAGTCCTGGAGGCCAAGTTGAGCGTCCTAGAGCCTGCTTTTGAGCTGGACGGCCCTAGCCCCCGCTTCATGCAAGACTTTGCGCCCCAAGAGCTGGGGGAGACTCCGCTTCCCTGTGCAAACCTGCTGATAGATTCACCCGGCGCAAACGGCATCAAGCTCAATACCGACCTCTTCATCAAACGAGCGCACGTCGAGAAGCTCTGCTTGAGCTGTGCCGCACAAGCCCTCTTTACCCTTCAGACGAACGCACCCTCGGGAGGGTCGGGCCATCGCACCTCCCTGCGCGGCGGTGGCCCCCTGTCAACCCTGGTTCATGCTGAAAAACTTTGGCACAAGGTCTGGCTCAATGTGCTGCTTTCCGCCTCGATGAAGGATTTTGGCCAACCCACCAAGTCTGGGGAGCCCTTGACCGAGCTCTTCCCGTGGCTCAGTCCGACACGTACCAGCGACCAAGCAGGAACAGAACGGCACCCTGCTCAGCTTAAAGCCACACACGTCTATTGGGCCACCCCACGCCGCATCTCCCTGCTCGTCGAAGACCTCCAGGCACGCTGCGATATCTGCATGAAGACCAGCGAGCGCATGGTCCGCCATTATCTCACCAAAAACTATGGCGCCAACTACGAGGGCTGGAGACATCCACTCACCCCCACTCAGACGCTCAAGACCGGGCTCAATCCCATCAAAGCCAACCCCGGCTGTCTTCTCTATCGTCACTGGGACATCTACACCCAGGCGGTATCGGATAAGGACCGTGACTCCCAACCCGCCCGCGTGGTGGAGGCTTTAAACGGACGTTGGCATCACCCAGATCTGGAGCTCCCGACGTTATTGGGCACAAACCCACGCTTCCATGTCTTCGGTTATGACATGGACAACATGAAAGCACGCTGTTGGTATGAGGGTTATGTCCCCTCCTGGATGATCAACTCCGAGCATATCGCCACCTTCCAGACGCATCTGAGATGCCATCTTCAGACCGCCGACCTGGTGATGCGCCACCTTCGCACGAGCGTGCGGGATGCGTGGTACAAAACCGGCAGGGAAGCCTCCCTCGATAAGGAGCTCTTCGAGAGCGTCTCGGCGGCCTTCTGGCAGGAGACAGAGGGCGCGTTTATTGAGAGTGTCAACACACTGTCCAAGTATAGCAGCCCAGATGAGCTGAACCCCATCAAAGAAAAGTGGCTCGAGCGACTCCAACAGGCAGCCCTCTTTATCTATGATGCGTATACCCAGATGGATTTTGTCAACGTTGTAGACCCGGAGCGCCTCATCATGGCTCGACAGAAGCTCCGCCGCATGAATGGCGGTGCCCCGGTTCGTGAACGTCTTGGGCTGCCTCCCCCACCAGAGGCGGCCTCAAGTCCTCGCGCCCCCAAAAAAGCCAGCAAGGAAGCTGGAAAAGCTATCTAAACCTCTGTTTTATATCGACTATTTAACACTCAAGGAGGTCCCATGTCAGAAACATCCATCCCAAAATCGGAGGAGGTCTCTCCTGTCGCACCACAAGCAGCGCCACGGAATGAAGGGCTCGAGCGGTGGCTCCAAGAGCTCTTTGACCCTCATCGTGCCGGAGTATGCGCTCGACTTCGGCGCGCAGAGACACCGCTGGAACAAGCGATGTTGCCCGAGGTGCATCGGCTTCAGCTTCTGCTCGGCAGGTCCAGCACCACCGACCGCCACTTTGATCCCCGCGTCGGTGGCATCGCGCACTTGATGGCGCAGCTCAAGCGCAGCCCGGACCAGCTCCCCGGATCTCACAAGAGCTTCGCAAAAGTGGCCGCTGAGCCAGACGATGGGCATAAACCACACGTCAGCACCCTGCGCTTTCGCCGACTGCTGCAAAAAGAGGATGACGAGCTGCTGCTGACCCTACGTCGCTGCCTCCCATTGGTCGGGGAGTTTGATCGGGTGCAGCTCATGCGAGATCTCTATCATTGGAACGATCAAGTCCGTCGCCAGTGGGCCACCGACTATTTTAGCAACCTGAGCGAATCGTAATCACTGCCGTTAACCCTCAGCCTTTAGAAGGAGCTTGTCCCATGAGTCAGTTCATTCAGTTTCATATTTTGACCTCCTATCCGCCGGGCAACCTCAACCGAGACGATCTGGGAGCTCCCAAGACCGCCATGTTGGGAGGGAAACGTCGCCTGCGCATCTCCTCTCAGTGTCTTAAGCGTACTTGGCGCACCTCAGAAGTCTTTCAGGAGCGCTTTGCAGGCCAGCTCGGGCAGCGCACCAAGCGCATGGGCACAGAGCTCTTTGAGCAGCTCTGCCAGCAAGGTGTCTCAGAAGGAAATGCCAAAGAGTGGGCCACCAAGATGGCCGAAGCGTTTGGCAAGCTGAAAGCCGAGGATAAAAAAGAAAAGACCCCCGACAAGGACGCTAAGAAGAAGCGCGCGGTCATCGAGCACGAGACCATGACCCACTACAGCCCCGAAGAGCAACAAGCACTCCAAAAATTGGTACACACGCTGGTGTCCACCGGTCGGGCCCCCACCGCAGATGAGCTCAAGCTCCTGACCCGTAGTCGCACCGGCGTGGACATCGCGCTGTTCGGTCGCATGTTGGCCGCCACCCCCGAGTTCAACTGCGATGCCGCCGCTCAGGTGGCACATGCCATCACCGTCCACGAGACCGCTGTGGAGAGTGACTACTTCAGCGCCGTAGACGATCTGAATCGAGGGGATGAAGACAGGGGCTCTGGCCACATTGGAGAGCAGGAATTTGGTGCGGGTGTGTTCTATCTCTATCTGTGCATCAACCATACTCAGCTTCTCAAGAACCTTGGCGGCCATCAAGCGCTGGCAGATCGAGCGGCAAAGGCCCTGCTGGAAGCAGCCTTGACCGTCGCACCTTCGGGGAAACAAAACTCGTTTGGGACACGGGCCTATGCCTCCTATCTCCGCATTGAAAAAGGCAGTCGTCAGCCGCGAGCACTTACCGCAGCCTTCCTGATGCCCACACGCGCGGGTGAGAAAGGCATGATGGCCAATGCCATCAACGCCTTGGAGACGACCTGCACTCAGCTCGATCAGTGTTATGGGCCGGTCGCGGAGGCGGCTTATACCATGAATACCCTGGAAAAGGTCGGAACACTCCGTGACGCCCTCGCGTTTGTGGAGGGAGGGCAAGCATGAGCAAAATGCTGATCTTTCAGCTCTATGGCGCACTGGCTGCCTGGGGAGAAAGTGCGGTGGGGGAATTTCGACCCTCGAGCACCCATCCCAGCCGCTCCAGCGTGCTGGGGCTGCTGGCCGCCGCCCTTGGTTTGGAACGAGCGGCAGAAGAAGAGCACGCGGCGCTCAGTCGTTCGGTGGGCTTTGGGGTGCTGGTGATCAAGTCGGGGCTTCCCTTGCGGGACTTTCACACCGCTCAGGTTCCTCCGTCGCGCTCTGGTTTTCTTCCTCGCACAAGAGCGCAAGAGCTCCAAGAGGAGAAACTCAATGCCGTGCTCTCCACGCGAGAGTATCGACAAGATGGGCTTTGGTTGGTGGTGCTTTGGCAGACCCGCGTGGGCGATCCCACCTACTCGCTCGAGCGACTCAAAGACGCCCTCGAGTTTCCCCACTTCTTGCCTTTTCTGGGACGTAAGTCGTGTGTGTTGGGCCTTCCGCTCGCACCCGAGCTGTTACAGGTGGAATCCGTGCGGGAAGCCCTCGAGCACCGCTATGCCCAGCTTCAGCGTGTCGAGCGCCAGCTTTTGGAGCCTCGTGTGACCTCTTCAGGGCGTCGGCACAGGGGAGAAGGGCAAATGCCGCTGCGTCCGTCGGACACGGCGAAGGGCCCGCACACACCCGCGAGCCTGCTGCTGAGAGATCCGCTCAGGGCGTTTCCGAGAGTGGGCCTCCAGCCCCCCCCGCTCTTGGAGCTTCCATTGTATTGGGAGAAGCCGGACAGTCCAGAGATCCTCTTGGGTGTGCCCGAGTGTCAGTCCGTCGAACGTCTTGACGCGGTGGTGCAGCGTCGTACCTTCCGGTTTGAGCCGCGCCTGGAGTTTCAGGGAATGTGGAGGATACCTCATGAGTGAGCAACTGGAACGTGGGCCATACTTCTTGAGCCACATGTTGTTGAGAGAAGAGGTGCTTCGCAGGGGCCAGCTCTGGCGGACTTTCCAAAATGAGTATGGCATGCATCAGCTCATCTGGCGACTCTTCAGCGATGGCAGCCCTCAACCTCGTCCTTTTGTGTATCGGGTGGATCATGGCAGCCGTGGGCCTTTTCGGGAAGCGGTGGCGGAGGTGTACGCGGTCTCCACGTCTGAGCCCGTGGATCAGGAGGGGTATTGGGAGCTTCACACGCGGGTATATCAGCCTCAACTTCGGGCGGGGGAGCTGCTTCAGTTTAGCCTTCGTGCCAATCCGGTGGTGTCCCTGCCTCGGGTGGGTGCGGCGTCAGAGCGGCGTCGAGGCGTGCGACACGATGCCATTTTCCATGCGCTCCGGCAGGAGAAGCGGCGGCCTATCTCGGAGCAACGTTTGCGTGCGGATGTGGTGCATTCAGCGGCACAGGAGTGGCTGAACAAGAGAGCGGGGCAGAACGGGTTTGAGGTCATCACCGACACATTACGGGTGGACGCTTATCTACAGCATTGGCTGATGCGTCCCAAGACGCAGGAGCAGAAGATCTGTTTTTCGACGGTAGACTTTCAGGGGGTTCTGAAAGTGACGGAGCCACAGAGCTTCTTGTCTTCTTTGTTGGATGGATTGGGCCACACCAAGGCTTTTGGATGTGGTCTCTTACTGGTCAAGAGAGTATGAGTGAACAAACTTTTCTTCCGAACCTGAGCCCACTTCCACTCAAGGAGCGGGTCAGGTGCCCTTAGCATTTGAAGTGGCGTCGAGGTCCGTTCAGGATGTAGAGCGTGAGGTGCGGCTGGGCTGTCGAGCTCTCTTTCGCAAGACTAAGCTGTTGGACCGGCTCATTCCGCTGATAGACGAGCTGTTATCGGCGGGAGAGCTCAAGCTGACGGATGAGCCTCGTGGGGTGGTTGAAGCCGCCATACCTGTGAAGGAGGGCCTGGGAGATGCTGGTCATCGTCACTGAAAATGCGCCTCCCCGCCTTCGAGGTCGTTTAGCAGTCTGGCTCTTGGAGGTGAGGGCAGGGGTTTATGTGGGAGATTATTCGGCGCGGGTGCGGGAGTTTTTATGGGAGCAGGTTCGTGAGGGGTTGGAGGACGGAAATGCGGTATTGGCCTGGACCGCTCCCACCGAGAGTGGCTTTGAGCTCCAGACGCTGGGAGCGAATCGACGAGTACCGGTAGACTATGAAGGGCTGACGCTGGTAGAATTCAGGCCGGAAGCAGGCAGCAGTGAGCAGAAGCCGAGGGGTGGGCAGGGCTGGTACGAGCGGGCGCAAAAAAAGCGCAAGTGGTAGAGCGGAGCGGGGCAGAAATTGCCAATCTCTACCCGACTGCATGTCAAGCTCGAAAGTGTCTTGATATGTTAAAATCACCTGTGCTACCAAGGCTCTTTGGCAACTTAAGAGTGTACGCTTCATAAGTTGACATAGTCTTGGTAGCCGTTTCCTCCTTAAAAAAAGTCCCTTTTTTTAAGGAGTTGAGAGAAGTCTGTTCCCCGCACACGCGGGGCTGAACCGCCCAGCTCGGTATTGGCAGGCAGCGGTTGACACTGTTCCCCGCACACGCGGGGATGAACCGCTCAATCTCCTGCACCGAC
>JBJTQF010000086.1:0-91994 GCA_046075485.1 Myxococcota bacterium
TCTTCAAGCTCCCGGATGTAGCGGCTCTTGTCTACGTAGAGAAGCTGGTTGTCTCGGATCGTCTTAAAGTCGGCCACACCATAGGGGATCTTCACGGACCAGCTCCTCTCTCACAAGACATGACACCCGCGTGGGAGTCTCAAAACGTCGCAAACGTGGCCACTTCCGAGGGCCTCATCCACACGGCGGGCCTCGACGCAGGCGCAATCTTTCGCATAGTTGGAGAGCCTGCTCCCACACCCCCCCGCTCACGCCACCGCGCGCTCACGCCCTCGCGCTCACACCCCCGCGCGCAGACCTGCGGAGCTTCAGAGCCCCTCGTCCACCGAGAGAAAATCCGCACTCTCCACTTGACCCTCTTCCACCGGGGGAGGCGCTTCGGGAAGCCGACTGCGTTTAAACGGCAGCCGCACCCGATGTTCAGAGCCCTCCGCCGCCAGGCGCCCTGTGTCCGGGTCCACGTCCACAAAGATGACATCGTCCGGCACCTTAAAGTCGTCGTCGGGGTAAGACTGAAGCGCCTGTTCCATAAAATCAATCCACAGCGGAAGGGCGACATCCCCCCCCGTCTGAGCTTGCCCCATACTTTGCGGCTTGTCAAAACCCACCCACGCCCCCGCCACAAGCTGAGGCGTAAACCCAATATACGATGCATCCACAAAATCATTGGTGGTGCCCGTCTTGCCCGCCGTGCGCTTTTTTAACACCAACGCCTTCGTCGCCGTCCCATGATTGACCACGTCCTGCAAAATGCTGGTCATCAGATACGCCGTCGATGGAGACATCACCTGCGTCTTTAATGGCACCTTACTCCGAGCGTAGAGCACCTTTCCATCCCGGTCGAGCACCTTGTCCAAGAACTCCGGCTCCACAAGCTGCCCACGATCCGCAAACGCCGTGTAGGCTCGACATAGCTCCAGGAGTGTCACCGAAGGAGTCCCCAAGACCATCGAATAATGCTCCTCCATCGGGGACGTAAAACCCAACTTCTTGACGTACTGGAGTGCATAGCGCGTGCCCAGATCCTGCATCACCCGCACCGCCGGGGTGTTCCGACTCAGGTAAAGTGCGCGACGAAGAGGGATCTCTCCCAGATAGTCACCGTCGTAGTTGTCGGGCTTCCACAGCTCTCCATGCCCCAAGTCAATGGCCACCGGCGCATCCAAGAGCATGGTCGCCGGGGTATACTTCCGGTTCGGATGGTCCAGCGCCGCCGCGTAAATCAAGGGCTTAAAAGCAGAACCAAGCTGCCGCTTCGCCTGAAGAGGCCGCAAGAACTGACTCCGCTCGTAATCGTAGCCGCCCACCATCGCCAAGACCGCCCTATCCTCGAGACGCCATGCAATCAGCCCCCCCTCGAGCTCCGGGTCTTGATGCAAGCTGAGCTCGAGCCGCCCCGTGCGCTTGCCCGGCCCCAGGGCCTTCGCCGACGCCAGCGACTCCACCTTCACGTAGAAGAGGTCTCCCGCCTTCATCACGCGCGTCACCCGGTCGAGCTGTCGGCCTTTCCAGGTCCGCTCCGGATCCACCTTGTAGGCCCAGCGCATGTTCTCCAGCGGCAAGATGCCCTCCAGAGACCCTACCCGCACCACTGCGTATCGGTCGGTCACCTCCGAGGCAATCCCCTCATACACCTTGCCCAGCTCCAGCACCATCGGCCCCGAAGGAGGAGGACCAAAACGTGCAATGCCTCCCGCGCGCGCCTGCTGCTGTTTCTTCTTAAAGCCCTCTTCATAAGCCAACGCCGCCGCCTGAATGTCCGAGAGCGGAAGCTGCCGCAATGGACCTCGCCACCCCATCCGCTTGTCCGTGCGCTCCACCCCCGCCCGCACTGCCGCCTGCGCCGCCTGCTGAAGCGAGACGTCCAGGGTGGTATAGACCTGGAGCCCCCCCTTGTAGACCTGGTCCTCACCAAACCGCCCGACGAGCAGCCGCCGCACATACTCCGTAATATGAGGCACCCGCTGACGGTTGAGCGAACGACGAGGCACCAGCGCCAGCTCCTCCGCCTCCGCCGCCCGCGCCTGCTCCGGGGTGATAAAGCCCTTGAGCTGCATGTTGCGCAGCACGTACTTCTGACGTTCACGCGCCTCTCGAAAGTTATCAAACGGAGAATAACGACTGGGCGCTGGCGGCAACCCCGCCAAGAGTGCCGCCTCCGCCAACGTCAACGCCTCCAGCTCCTTGTCAAAAAACGTCCGAGCCGCTGCCTTGACGCCGTATGACCCTTCTCCCAGATAGATCTGGTTGAGATACAAAAAGAGAATACGCTCCTTGCTCAGCTCCGTCTCGATCCGGTATGCCAGGAGTGCTTCGATCAGCTTGCGCTCAAAGCTCTTCTGCCGGGTGAGCAAAAATGAGCGGGCCACCTGCTGGGTGATGGTACTGCCCCCCTGGGCCATACGCTGCTCCCGAAGGTTGGTCAGTAGTGCCCGAAAAATGGACCGGAAATCCACCCCACTGTGCTCAAAAAAAGTGTGATCCTCCGCCGCCACAAACGCATGAATCACTTGTTTCGGAATTCGCTCATATGGGACCACGTAACGCCGTTCTTCTCCGTAATATTCACCGATGAGCGTGCCATCACTGGCAAACACCTGTGACACCAAAGCCGGACGGAACTGATACAATGCGTCTAAGGGCGGAAGCTGCTGGGAATACGCCCACACCATGCCAGCCGCTCCCCCCACGGTGGCCACGGTCAGGAATATCATGACCAGGAAGGTGATAAACCACCACGAACGTTTGACCGGACGCGCTCGCACATACGCAGGGGCGCGCGAAGGCGGTAAGGCGGGAGCCTCCGTCAAGGCTGGAGATGTCAGCGGAGAGGGTCCAGCAGGCTCCGATACGGCTGGCTCAGCAGAAACAGAGTCCGATGGAGAAGACGCTGCCACCTCCGAAACGGAATCAACCGCAACAGGCTCCGATATGGCGGGGGGAGATTCCGAAGGGACTGGATCCTTTTCGGGCGGAGAAGGCTCCTCGGCGGAGACAGGCTCAGGTTCAGCGTCCGCCAGACCGCTTGGCAGCGCGCGCTCGCCTCCTCCCGGCCCACCCTCCGAGGGCGCTGAGGCATTGATTTCTTCACCCACTCCCGAAATGGGGAGAACATGGCCCGCAACATCGGAGGAAGGCCCTGCACTCAAGCTCACGTCTGAGAAACGCGCCGCAGCTTCCACCGGCTCCGCGACGGCTGGCGCACCGGAATCGTCCGCAGAATCGTGCGAGGCACTGAACGGAAGCCGCCCTCCTGGGTTCAGAGTATGAAGCAGCGCCTGCACCAGCGGAGAAGAAGGCCCCATTACGTGAGGTGTTTCTGGCTCCACAGTCGGTTGAACGGGCTCAGCAGGTTGAACGGGCTCAGCAGGTTGAGCGGGCTCAGCAGGTTGAGCGGGCTCAGCAGGTTGAACGGGCTCAGCAGGTTGAGCGGGCTCAGCAGGTGGGACGGCAGAAGGCCCCGAGATTGAAACGCGCGCGGGGTCAGATGCTCTTAATGCGGAAGGGTCAGGTGCAGATGAGCTATCCGGTGAAACCTCCGCCGCCTTCGATGGCGAAGGGGATGTAGGCTCCAGGTCTGGCACCGAGCTGGTCATGACAGCGGGCCCGGGTGAAGTGGGCTCGGGTGAAGTGGGCTCGGGTGCAGCGGGCTCGGGTGTAGCAGCCTCGGAAACAGCAGCCTCAGGTGCAGCAGCCTCGGAAACAGCAGCCTCAGGTGCAGCAGGCTCTGGGACATGCAGCGAAGATGCGCGAGCCTCCGGCACCGAAGCAGTCACGGCGGCGGCGGAAGAGGGCGCAGCAGTCTCACGGGCAGGCTCAGAGAGGTCTGATTCCGGTTCTGTCGAGGTGCGGAGACGCTCAAGCTGCTCGAGCAGCTCCGGCGGATAGCTGACCGTGATGATCTCCATGCAGGTACAACGATAGCGTTTACCCTGAGGCGGATAGGGCGGAGAAATACGATAGGCTTTGTTGCAGGATGGGCAGCTAATCTTAAGGATCATGGTGGCTCCACCAGCGACCACAGCGCGGGGAGATCGGATGGGGCGCGGCTGGCTTGGTCCCTCAAAAGGTGCCTCCATTTTGAGGTCTCCCTACAGAAAGTCAAGCGGAATATGTTGAAATACAGAGACTTTTTCGGCTTCACACGGCCCTTGTTTTCAATTGACAGGTGACAAAGGCCCCCCTAGACTTATAAACAAGGTGTGGAGGGTTTCGGCATGCTGGGCAACTCTGCTCGCGGGACGCCTCACCCCCCCGATACTATCAGGAGAACCGCATGAGGTTTGTATTCAAGCCGTTGCTGCTCGCCGTGACGGCTTTTAACGTGTTCCTCTTTATCTCACTCTTCGGGCATCGCGGCGAAGGGCGCCCCATGATGGCCGCCTACATGCCCCAATCCTCCAACGGCTACTCACTCAGCGAGCTGTCATTGCTCCGCCGCGTGGTGGCCCGCATCGACGAAAACTACGTCGATCCCGAGCGCGTGAAACCCGCCGTCATGCTCGAGAAAGCCTTCGACCGCATGCAGCGCGAAGTCCCCGAGCTGATGTTTTCACCCTCCGCCGATGGGAATAAGCTGACCATCACGGTGGGCCCCCATACCACCACCCTAGAGACCCAACCCGTCACCTCCCTCGATGAGCTCCAGGATGTCCTCAAGCTGTCGATGGGCTACGTCGAGCAACACCTGAAGAGCAAAAAGCCCCTCCGGGAAGTGGAGTATGCCGCGATCAACGGCATCCTCAGCACCCTCGACCCGCACAGCGTGCTGCTCCCGCCAGAACAAGCCCGGGAGATGGATGTCCAGATTCAAGGAGAGTTCGGCGGCCTCGGCATCACCATCTCCCTGCGCGGTGATGATCTGCTGCTGACCGTGATCTCCACCCTGCCCGATACCCCCGCCGCTCGTGCAGGACTCAAACCCGGCGACCAGATCATTCAGATCGAAGACGAATCGACCATCAATATGTCGGTGAATGAGGCGGTGTCGAAGCTGCGCGGATTGGTCGGCACGCCGGTGACGATCCTGCTTCAGCGGAAGGAGTGGGAAAAACCCAAGGCCATCACCCTCACCCGCGAAACGATCCGCATCGAGAGCACCGTGCAGTCCTGGCTGGGACAAGGGGTCGGATACGTCCACATCAAGGCGTTCCAACATACCACCTCCCGCCAGCTCTCCGGTGCCCTCGAGGGCTTCCGCGCCGAACACGGCCCCCTCAAAGGTCTGGTGCTCGACCTGCGCAATAACCCCGGCGGCCCCCTCGAGCAAGCCATCGAAGTCAGCGACCTGTTCTTGGACTCCGGCACCATCGTCGAGACCGTACAGGCTCCCGGACGCGCCAGCGAAGAACGCCGCGCCTCCGCCCGTGGCACCGAAGACAAATATCCCGTGGTGGTTCTGGTGGACGCGGAGTCCGCTTCGGCATCGGAGATCGTCGCCGGAGCCCTCAAAAACCTCGACCGCGCCATCGTGATCGGCGACCATACCTTCGGGAAAGGCTCCGTCCAAAACCTCTACCCCTACATCGACGACGCCAAGCTCAAGCTGACCATCGCGAAGTACCTCACGCCCGGCCATAAGTCGATCCAGTCGGTGGGCATCACCCCCGATATCCAGCTTGTTCCGGTCTACCTGGATAAGGAGCATACCCTGCTCTACGCCAGCAACAACGCCTTCCGCGAAAAAGACCTCGACAGCCACTTCGAGGAAAGCAAAGATGCCGCTCAGGAGGAAAAACCCCTCGACGTCATCCGCTACTACAGCCCACGAGACTTCGATATGCCCTCCTCCGACTCCGAAAAGGCAGAGGCCGAGAAGGAGAAAAAGGAAGAGTTCGTCGAGCCCAAAAAACCCGATCCCAAAGACGACTGGCAAGTCCAGTTCGCCCGCGACATGATCCTGAAGGTGGGCAAAGGCACCCGAAGCGGCACACTCTCCAACGGCAAAGGCTTCATCAAGTCGGTCAAAGAAGCACGGGAAGCGGAGATCGCACAACAGCTCTCCACCCTCGGCGTAGACTGGACGCAAGGAAAAGCGGTCGCACCTCAGCTCACCGCCGAGGTCAAGTTCGCCGAGAACCAACCCATCAAGGCCGGTGATAAAGCAGTGCTCGCGGTGACCCTCACCAATAAAGGCAAGACCCCCGTCTACCGAGTGCGCACGCTTACGGATACGCCTCTCGGCACGTTCTCCAACATCGAGATGCTGTTTGGCAAGCTCGACGTAGGGGCCAGCCGCACCCTGACCAAAGAAGTGAAGGTGCCCGCCAATTTTTTCTCGCTGGCCGAAGAGCTCAAGGTCAAAGTCTATGAATCCGGCGAAAACCTGGTCACAGAAGCAATGACCACGCTCACGGTGCAAGAACAGCCTCACCCCTCCTTCGCGTATAACTTGGTGGTGGTCGATGACGGCTCGGGCACCTCCAGCGGCAACGGAGACGGACTGGTTCAGCGCGGCGAAGCCATCGACTTGGTGGTCATGATGAAAAACATCGGCAACGCCAACGCCAGCCGCGCCTTCGCCAAGCTCCAAAATAAGGCTGGCAAGTATGTGTACCTCAAACGTGGCAATGCCAACCTCAAAGAGCTCAGCGCCGGAGGCTGGGTCGAAGGCCGCTTCCACTTCCAGGTCCGCGATGGCCTCAAGGGAGACGCCATCGAGTTTGAGCTGCTCGCCGGTGATGCGCAGTTCCTCCGCCGCCCCGCCGATGAGGTGAAGATCCCCGTGCAGGCTGGGCCCGCACCGGCCATCCAGACCGCGTCGGGCTTGGTCAAGCTCAAGAGCAACGCCTCGCTGCTCAGCGGCGCAAGCGAAAAAGCATCCAGCTTCGCGCAGGCCAACGCGGGAACCGTTCTGGAGCTCACCGGAAAACTGCCGGGCTGGTCCCGAGTCAAAGTGCCGTGGGCAGAAGGCAGCCTCAACGCTTGGCTCCCCGAAACACAGCTCGAGGTCGGCTCTGGAACCCCCAGCCCCGCCTCCGCCGTGTCGGCGCTGTTCAACCGCGTGCCGCCTCAGCTTGCTCTCAACCTCCCGCAATACGTCTTTCCGACCGGCACCAATACCCTGGAGCTCAACGGAGCCCTGAGCGAGGACAGCGCCGTGTCGAGCTTCTATGTGTTCGTGAACAACAAAAAACGATACCTGCGTGCTGTATCCGCTTCCGAGATGGTCGCTAGTACGTCAGGACGCTCGCTGCCCTTTAAGTTCTCCGTGCCACTCGATGAAGGTGCCAATACCGTCGAGTTCTACGTGGAGGATGATAGTGGGCTCAAGTCGGTGGATCTCTTCCAGGTCTATCGAGGACGCAGCAGCGCCTCCCGCACCGCCAGCAAAGTCCCCGGTGAAGCCGCCTCCATGGGCGGACGCTGAGCACCTCGGCTCCTCCCTCTCCTCCATACACGACACAAAAGCAGGGGTGAATCATCATTCGCCCCAACCCCGCAACGGTTGCTCCGCCCTCTCATCTCAATGCAGTACACGATTCAGTCGCCCACCTCAGCTACGGAGCATGCCATGACGATTCAATTTTTCTCAGCGTTGGCGTCGGTCGGTCTCTTCTCGAGCGTCGTCTGGATGACGTCGGAAGGCCAAGCGGCCAGCGCACGACCCTCTCCCCCTTCAAGTGAGACAAGAGCATCCGCCACCGCAACCTTGCGTCAAGCAGCAGGCAGCGGCGTCACCCCCGGCGAGGCTGGACCCTATGCCGTCTCGTGGATTTCTGCACTGCCACTCCAGGGAGGTCGCGGTACTCCCACCACGGCGCTCTTTTATCCGTCTACAACGGATACTCGACCCGTTACGGCACTCGCACCAGCGCCCGTGGTGGTGCTGCTCCAAGGCGGAGCGGTGCCAGAAGAGGACTACTATTACCTCGGAGATCAGCTCGCAAGCTGGGGATTTGTGGTGGCCATCCCTCCTCATCCACGCGACTTTGCCATCTATGCACCTCAGCGCAGCAGCGCCGTGCTGGATACACTCGCAGGGCTGGCACAGTCGGATCCACAGTGGCTCAGCTACTTCGACCTCGAGCACGCGACGGTCGGCGGTCACTCGCTGGGTGGAGTGGTGGCCGATGGGGTGGTGGAGACCGATCTCCGCTTCCGGCAGCTCGTGCTGCTGGCAAGTTATCCCGGCGATACGGATGGATTGAGCTTCACCGGCAACCTGCTCTCGGTGGCAGGCGCTCAAGACTGCAATGCCACCCTCTCGGAGACCACGGCTGGATATGAGAGTTATGGTTATCCACGGGCGCTGGCGATCCTCGATGGGGTCACACATTACCAGTTTACCGCGTCGGAAGCCGAGGATCTGGCGGATTGTACGCCGGGAGTGTCACTGGATATCGCCCATCAACGACTGGGCGAGGCACTGGTGAGCTGGCTGAAGGTGGAGGTGGAAGGGGATGGTCAATTCTTGCGCTACTTAGAAGCGCCCTCAGCGGGCATCTCCTGGCGAATCGAAAGCGCAGCGCCCTAAGCGGGCTCAGCCCTGCCCCGGCCCCATCCAGGACACGCTCAGGTCGTCGGGGGCGCTGGTGCGAAGGCCGTCCAACATCGCCTGAACATCTGCGTACACATGCAGGCGCGCGAGATGCTGTGGGTTGAGCAGACCCTCTCGGGTGGCGTGCTGCAAGAACTGAAGGAGGGCGTTGTAATAACCATCGACGTTGAGCAGGCCAATCGGCTTGTGATGAATGCCGAGCTGTGACCACGTCAACATCTCAAACAGCTCATCAAAGGTGCCAAAACCACCGGGCAAGGCCACAAATGCGCTGGAACGCTCCGCCATGATGGCTTTACGCGCATGCATCGAGCGGGTCTTAAAGAGCTTGTGCAGGCCCTCATGCCCCACCTCTTTGGCGAAGAGGTCTTCGGGAATCACCCCTTCGACATATCCACCCGCCTGGAGGCAAGCGTTGGCCACCTCTCCCATCAAGCCGACCGAGGCTCCACCGTACATCAGGCCCACATTCTGCTCCGCCATCAGCCGCCCCAAGAGACGCGCGGTAAGCCGATGCTGAGGGTTTTGGCCAATACTAGACGCACAAAAGACACACAGGTTAAAACTCGGACGCATGAGCTGAGACATCGTCTTTCCTCCGTTCAGGTAGGGAATGGGTGAGGGCATAACCGGAAACGCAGGTCTTGACAAGGAAAGTCTGAAAAATTGACGATGAGAACGACCTGAAGCGCTCAACCGCGCTCGGAAGGACAGCTCGCGAAAACGATGGTCGCGAAAACGCTGCTCGCGAAAAGACAGCGCTCGAAAAGACAGGCTACGAAGTGGAGAGGTTGAAAAGTTCGGGAGAATCAGCGGGTGGAAGTTCAACTCGGCAGGAAAAAGGCGGGAGAGGGACGGTCAGTGACCGGCAGGAGCGGCTTCGTGATGCTCTGGCTTCTTGCCCTGAGAACCAGCAGTCTTAGGAGCGGCCAGCGGAGGCAAGAACTCCTTATTCGGAGACTCGATGAAGTTCTTCTCCACCGGATCCACCTGCCCACGGGTCATCCCGTCGGCGAAGGTGAAGGTGAAGAAGAGACCCACGAAGAAGAAAGAGGACAAGAATGCAATGGTATTCATCTTCTCATCCCAGTACAGGTGCATGAAGAAGGCGGCCACAAGCGATGCCTTGATCGTGGCAACGGCCATCGCCACCACCGCGTTATAAGCACCGAAGTCAAACTGCGCGATCCAGACGGTAATGGCGGTCAGCACCATCAGGCTGATCCACACCCCCAGGTAAATCCAGAGAGGCGTCACATGGTGGGCTTCTGCGTGTGAATTGCTGCTCATGAGTCGCTCCTCAGCTCACCAAATAAAGAAGGGGGAACAGATAGATCCAGATGAGGTCCACCAAGTGCCAGTAGAGCCCCACACCTTCGATGGGTGTGAAATAGTCTGGACCAAACTCGCCTTTTGCAGCGCGTACCATCACCCAGAGGATGGCGATCATGCCGAGCACCACATGGATACCATGCAATCCGGTCATGCAGAAGTAGATGCCGAAGAAGATGTGGGGGTTGGTAAACTCCGTCAGGCCGTCGTAGAAGTAAAACTTACCCGGCAAGAGTCCAAGATGGAACTTGTGGGAGTACTCAAAATACTTCACGACCAAGAAGATGCCAGCACAGATGAAGGTGACGGCGAGCAGGCCCACCGTCTGGCCCTTCTTTCCAAGCTGAGCCGCCCGAATGGAGAGCGCCATCGTCAGCGAGCTGAAGATCAGCACCATCGTGTTGATGGCACCCATCTTCATGTCCAGCATCTTATGCGCACCCTTAAACGTCTCCGGGTGGAAGTAATGATACATGGCATAAGCCATAAAGAGGCCGCTGAAGAACAGAATTTCCGTGACCAGGAAGAGCCAAACGCCGAGCTTCGAGGTCGAGAACTCGTGGGCTCCCGACACGAAGTGGTGGGCATGATGCCGGCCAGTATGGCCTTCTTGTCCTGCCACGTGGGTGGATGCAGTTGCGCTCATGGGTGTACTCACCTCAGCTCTCAGGTTTCATCGGGATAATCGTAGGGTCCACCCTCCACCACCGGGGTGGTGGTGAAGTTCTCATGAATCGGCGGCGAAGCAGTATGCGTCCACTCGAGGGTCAAGGCTCCCCAAGGATTGGCAGGGGCAATGGCTCCGCGCTTGAGCGAGGCCAGCAGATACACCAAGATGATGGTGAAGCCCAGACCCAGGAACCAAGTGCCCACCGTCGAGAGGATGTGGTACGGCTGATACTCGGGCACATAGCTGTAATAGCGGCGGGGCATGCCCTTCGCACCCATGATGAACTGCACGAAGAAGGTCAGATTAAACCCGAAGAAGATGATCGCGCAGGCGATCTTACCCCAGGTCTCGTTGTACATGCGGCCCGTCATCTTGGGCCACCAGTAATGGAGCCCGCCCACGAAGGCAATCACCGTTCCACCCATCATCACGTAGTGGAAGTGCGCAATCACGAAGTAGGTATCGGTGAGGTGAATGTTGGTGGACAACGCCCCCAGCACCACACCCGTCAGACCCCCAATGGTGAAGAGAAACATGAAGGCCAATGCATAGAGCATCGGGGTCTCAAAGGAGATGGAGCCACGGTACAAGGTGGCCAGCCAGTTGAACACCTTGATGGCCGATGGAATGGCCACAAAGAAGGTGAGGAACGAGAAGACCACGTTGGCCCACTCAGACTGACCCGACACAAAGAGGTGATGGCCCCACACCAAGAAGCCCAGCAGGGCCAAGGCGATGGAGGAAAGTGCAACGGCCCGATAACCAAAGACGGTCTTTCGAGAGAAAGCCGCGATCAGCTCCGAGATGATGCCCATGCCTGGCAGAATCATGATGTACACTGCCGGATGAGAGTAGAACCAGAAGAAGTGCTGGAACAGAATGGGGTCACCACCCATCGCGGGGTCAAAGATACCAATGCCCCAGCTTCGCTCCACCACCAGCAGCAGCAGGGTGATGGCCAAGACCGGCGTAGCCAACACCTGAATGATCGCGGTGGCGTAGAGCGCCCAGATCATCAGCGGCATGCGGAACATGGTCATGCCCGGTGCCCGCAGCTTGTGAACGGTCGCAATGAAGTTCATCCCCGTAAAGATCGAAGAGAACCCCAGAATGAACGCACCCATCACCATCGAGATCACGCTGGTGTCGGTGGTGGTGCTGTAGGGGGTGTAGAAGGTCCAGCCCGTATCCACCGCGCTGGTGATCAGCGAGTAGACGGCAAAGAGCGCTCCAAACACGTAGATATAGAGGCTCATGAGGTTCAGACGTGGGAAGGCCACGTCTTTGGCCCCAAGCTGGATGGGCAGCACGAAGTTCCCCAACGCTCCCGGAATGGACGGGATGATGAAGAGGAACACCATGATGGCGCCATGCAGCGTAAAGAACTTGTTGTAGGTCTCAGCGGTCATGAAGTCCTGCTGAGGGGTCAGCAGCTCCAAGCGCAGGCCTAGGGCGAAAAAGCCTCCCAACAAGAACGCCGTCAGTACTGAGATTAGATACAACACACCAATACGCTTGTGATCAAGCGTAAACAACCAGGAGGACAGACCAGAGCTGTGATTCAGGTAATTCACGCCCGATCCACCGTGCTGCTGGGCAGCCTCCTGGCTCGCAGTTTGAGTGGAGACTTGACTCATGCTCTCGACCTCATACTTTCAGGTTAACGCGCCAGAAGCAACCTGGCTCACTTCAAAGTCTTCATGTACTCAATCAGAGACAGGATCTGATTATCCTTGAGCTGGCCCTTGTAAGAGGGCATGGCGGCAGGATACCCTTCCACCACTTTTGCATTGGGCTCCAGGATGGACTCACGCACATAACTCTCATCCACGGTGACTTTTGTACCACCGACGATGGCTTCTTCACGGCCCCAGAGGCCCTTAAAGGTGGGCCCCACGACTTTGGAGCCATCCAACGAGTGGCACCCCATACAGGCATTCTGCTTGTAGAGCTTCTCGCCATAGGTCGCAGAGACTTCATCGCTGGGCTTCCACTTGGCAACCCACTTCTGATATTCCTCTGCGTTGTCAAACACGATGACTTTGGCCTGCATGATGGAGTGGTCTTTTCCACAATACTCCGTGCAGAAGACGTGATTTTCACCGGTCTGAGTGGCCTGGAACCAGAGGGTTGAGTACCGACCGGGAACCACGTCCTGCTTGATGCGGAAGTTGGGAACGTAGAACGAGTGGATCACGTCCTGAGAGCTCATGATCAACTTAACGGGGGTATCCTTCATGACACCAATTTCGTTGGTGGTGTTGAAGCTCTGTCCGTCCACCGTCATTTGGAAGCTCCACGACCACTTTTTGGCGGAGACATAGATCTCTTGTGCGCCCTTCGGGGCCACCGCCATATCCATGAAGCCCTTGACACCCCACAGGAAGATGAAGATCACCAAAATCGTTGGGATCACGCTCCACGCCACCTCCAAATAGGTGTTGTGGGAGATCTGCTGCACTTTGGGACCGTTCGGACGGCGGCGATATTGCCACATAAACAGGGCCATGCCACCGACGATCAAGAGAAAGAAGAAGATGCTGAGATAATAGACGAACATATAGAGTCCATCGACATCACCAGCAACCGTCGAGTTCTGCGGAGGCAGATTGAATTCGAGCCACGGGTTACCAGACTGCATGAACATCTCCTCAGTTATCGGACCGCTCCCTGCGACGACTTTTGACGCTCTGCACGCCAGAAGAAGCCCAAGAATGCTCCCAAGATCAGCACCGTAAACGCTGCCCCCAGTCGCATGACGTTGGTGGCATATAGTGCATATTTCTTGCCCACGGGATCATACTGATAACAAAACAAAAGCAATTTCTCGATGGGAGAACCAATCTTACCTTCAGAGGCTTCGAGCAGTCCCAAGCGCAGATCCTGTGGCTGGAAGGTGATTCCATACAAGTATCGCGACAGAACCCCTTCGGGCGTCAGAATGAAGATGGCGGCGGCATGGGCGTACTGCTGCTGCTGCTCGTCCCATCGATACTTAAAACCAATGGCGTCGGTCAGCTTCTTGATCTCCGCCTCCTGACCGGTCAAAAAGTGCCAGCTCATGTTTGCGCTGGGTCGGCCATACTCTTTTATGTAGTTGGCCTTCTTCATGGCCGCGATCTCAGGGGTGTCGCGCGGATCGATGCTGACGCTGACAATGTCAAACTGCTGCCCGGGTTCGTAGCCGACCTGCTTCAACCCCTCCACCATACCGTTGAGCACCAAGGTACACAACATGGGGCAGGAGTAGTAGACAAGGTTGAGGATCACCGGGCGGCCCTGGCCGATATAACTGTCCAACGTGACGGTCTCGCCCTTTTCGTTGACGAACTGAAGCCCCGCCGGAATCTTATCGCCCAGATGCTCGGTGATCCCAATCCCTTCCAGCTCTTTGGGCAGGGTATTCTCCTGCGCCTGAAGCTTCGCAGCGGACCAGAGCCAAAAGCTCATCAAGATAAGAATGATGCTCATCCGGCCCTGAACGTTTCGCATGATTATTTGCTCCCCTCACCCGCTGGTGCCGCCACGGGAGCGGCTTCACCGGCTGGGGCGACCTCCGCCGGAGCTGCTTCCATCATCGCGGGGGCGGCTGCCGAGGCAGGACGCTTGGCGTTGAGGCTCTGCACGGTCAGCTCCATGGCGCGACTGATGGGAAGCTGATAGATGCCCTTTTCCGCATCCAGCTTCTTGTAGTTGCTGAGCTGCTCCAGCTCCCGGCTATGCAAGTCCAAGAGGGCCTGATTGGGCACCGAGTAGACTTTTGCGTGGAGTGCCTCCTCTCGCACCTGAATGAAGAGGGAGTGCAGCACCACAAAGATCACCACCAACAACCCAGCAAAGAAGGCCGCGAGCAGCGAAATGTAGAGCGGCTGAATGTCGTTGTCCGGCTGGACGCCCAATTCAGCCCCATGTCCATGATGGTCAGACATTTTCAAACTCCATCGACTTCTCGAGGTAAGGATCCTGCACTGGCACCAAGCTGGCCGACGCAAAACGACGCACGGCAAACATGCTCCAGATTCCCACAACACCCAGCAAACAGGAGACATCGAGCCAGTGGAAGCTAAAGCCTTCCTTGTGAAGGGTCGGCATCACCATCCAGTAGATATCAACGTACTGCATGCCCACCATCCAGATCGTCATGACGAAGAGCACCGGCAAGGTCCGCTTCACATGCTTCGACATGATGATGAAGAAGGGCATCACAAAACGTCCGATCAGGAGCAGCAAGCTCAAGGGCTGCCAAGACCCTTCCCAACGGTGCAGGAAGTAGACAGTCTCTTCAGGGATGTTGCTGTACCAGATGAGGAAGTACTGAGAAAACCCGATGTAGGTCCAGAACACGGTAAAACCAAACATCAGCTTGCCCAGGTCATGATAATGCTCGTGGGTGATGACGTCGGTCAGCAGCCCATTGCTCCGCATCAACAAGGCCACCATGGTGATCAAGGAGAAGGTGGCCACGATGCTGCCCGCAAAGAAGTACACACCAAAGATGGTGGAGAACCAGTGCGGATCGAGAGACATCAGCAGGTCCAAGGAGGCGAAGGTCTGAGACAGCGCAAACAACACCATGCTCGGCGCGCTGAAGCGTCGCATCTTCTGCACGAAGCTCACGTCACCGCTGGAGTCGCTGGCCACGGAGTTCTTATAGAAGAAGCCTGCCATCGCCATCCACATTCCGAAGTAGATGAAGAGCCGAATGCTAAAGAAGGTCGGATTCAGATAGCCCTGCTTGGCCGTCAGGATCGGATCTTTGGCCACGTCTTCCAGGTTCGCCCAGTGAAAGATGTGAGGATGTCCGTAGACTCCGTACAAAACCGCCGGAATGCCCAGCAGCGCCAAGACCCCAAAGTTTGACATCAGGGTCTCAGGAATACGCCGAACGGCCACGCTCCACCGCGCGCCCACGAGGTGCTGCAACACGGTGAAGAACAGAGAGCCCAAGCTCAGGCTCAGGACAAACACGAAGGCCGTATGGTACGAAAACAAGGTCTGCTCGCGGGTGGCTTCGCTGGCAAACCCAGCCGCCGCGCCCAGAAGACCGAGCGCACCCAGTCCTCCAAAGATCGCTGTCCACTTCTTGGCCACTTCCGCCGGGAGCTTCGCAGTCTCCTGCGTCGGCAAATTGATCGAGTGTTTCATTTCAGCTCCTGTTGCTTCTCAGCGGGAACATCCTCGAGCTTGGCAAGCTGCGCGCGCTGGAGCGCACGAATGTAGCCCACAATGGCCCAGCGGTCACTCTCCGGAATCTGGTTCCGATAGGCAGGCATGGTCCGAACGCCATTGCTGATGACGTTGAACAGCTCACCCTCGGGCATGTTCCGGATGCGATCTTCGTGATAACTGGGCGGTGGCACCAAACCACGGGTGGCGACAATGCCCTTGCCAGCACCGGTCTGATCATGACAGGGCGCACAATAGATATTGTATCGCTCTTGCCCTCGAGCCATCGTCTGGTCGGTCACGTCGGTCGGGATATACCCGATGAAGGTGTCTCCCTCTTTGCCTCGAAAAAAGGCATCGTCTTCTTTGAGGTTCCCACGGGCCACGGTGCCTTCCACTGGCATCCGCATCGTGCGGCGATCTTCAAAGAACCGGCTCACGGACTGGGCCTTGTACTTCTCTTGGGTGTCCATGTTCGGGTTCAAATGAACCGGCGGCTGCTCTGAGGGCTGTCCTCGACATGCACTCAGGGCCAAGAGTGCCATGCACATGGCCACTGCTGTCTGCTTCTTCATGGCTTCTCCTTACGCCTCCAGCACCGTGACATGCCCGCCCCCGATGGACTCGAGGAAGGTGCGCACCTTGTTCACCTCAAACTCCCGATCTTTTGACTCAATGGTCAAAAAGAAGCGGTCGTCGGTGGCGCGGCGGAAGCGCGGATGCTTAAACACCGGATGGTAGAACATCGGCAGCCGGTTGAGGGCCAGCATGCCGAAGATCGCTCCAAAAGCCGACAACAGAATCGTCAGCTCGAATGTCACCGGCACAAAGGCTTGGTAGCTGAAGAAGGGCTTTCCGCCGATGATCATCGGATAGCCCCACCCAATAATGTCGGCCATCCCCTTAAACATCGAGGTGATGACACTCTCGGCGCCGAAGACCTCGTTCATGAACTTCAAGTCTACCACGCTGGTGTAGGACTGAAGGGCCAAGCCCGCACTGAAGCCGGTGATACCACCCCCCAACACGATCCACGGCACTTTGGAGGCCGGAACCCCCATCGCCTTCTCCAGACCGTGAACCGGGAACGGGGTATAACAATCAAACTCCGTATAGTTGGCCTTCCGAACCGCTTCTGCTGCGTGATACAGCTCGCCGGGCGTATGAAACTCGGCGATCACACCGTAAATATTCCCTGCCATTGCTCAGTGCCCTCCCGCATGGTGATGAGGATCCGCCGCCGGCATGACACCCTTCACTTCCGAGATGGCAATCATCGGCAGGAAGCGCACGAACAGCAGGAAGAGGAAGAAGAAGAGCCCAAAGCTGCCCGCCAGCGTCGAGAGCTCCACGTAGGTGGGCTGATAATAAGCCCAGCTCGAAGGCAGATAGTCATGGTGCAGCGAGGACGCGATGATCACAAAACGCTCGAACCACATGCCCACGTTCACCAAGATGGCAATGATAAACATCGCTGGAATGCTGGTGCGCACCTTCTTCAACCAGAAGAGCTGCGGGAAGATCACGTTGCAGCTCACCATCGTCCAGTAACCCCAAGCGAAGTCACCGAAGAGCCGGTTGATGAACACAAACCGCTCATACGGGTTGCCGGAGTACCAAGCAATGAAGAACTCCATCGCATAGGCGTAACCCACGAGGCTTCCGGTCAACACGATGATCTTGTTCATGTTCTCCAAGTGCCGAATGGTGATCAGATCCTTCAAACCGAAGAACTGACGGCAGAGCACCAGCAGGTTCTGCACCATCGCAAAGCCCGAGAACACCGCACCCGCCACAAAGTAGGGAGGGAAGATCGTGGTGTGCCAGCCGGGCATCACCGAGGTCGCGAAGTCAAAGGACACGATGGTATGCACAGAGAGCACCAGGGGGGTGGAGAGGGCCGCCAAAAGCGCGTATGCCTTCTCGTAGTTCACCCAGTGCCGATGAGAACCACGCCAGCCCAGAGCCACCACACCATAAATCATGGAGCGGAGCTTGGTCGTCGCACGATCTCGCACGGTGGCCACGTCGGGAATCAGACCCATAAACCAGAACAGCGCAGACACCGTCCCGTAGGTGCTCACGGCAAACACGTCCCACAGCAGCGGGCTGCGGAAGTTGGGCCACATCTGCATCTGGTTTGGCAATGGACCCATCCAGTAAGCGACCCAAATACGACCGACGTGGAAGCCCGGGAAGACCAGCGCACACACCACCGCAAAGATGGTCATGGCTTCAGCGGCCCGGTTGATCGAGGTACGCCACTTCTGCCGGAACAGGAAGAGAATGGCGGAAATCAGGGTTCCTGCATGGCCGATACCAATCCAAAACACGAAGTTGGTAATATCCCAACCCCAGCCAACCGGATTGTTCAGACCCCAGACGCCGATACCGGTCCACACCAAGTAGGCCAGCATCGAGCCCAGGATACCCAGGAGCAAAAGCGAGATCGCAAAGAAGACGTACCACGCAGGAGGCGTCTTCCCTTCGAGAATGGAGCAGACTTTATCGCTGATATCGTGGAAGGTCTGTTCACCTTCCACCAGCGGCGCCGGCTCCAGAACGGCTGCTGATTGACTCTTCATGTCTTCACCGCCTCATCAAGCAAGTTCCGGGTTTGGATTCCGAATGCGGGCCAAGTACGAGGTGCGAGGCTTCACGTTCAGCTCGGCCAGCACGGTGTAATCGCGGCTGAGCTTCTTCTTCTGTGCCACGCGGCTCTCAGGATCCCGAATATCGCCGAAGGTGATCGCCTGGACCGGACACGCTTGAGCGCAGGCCGGCGTCAGGGCCCCATCTGGAATCATGGTCTGATTCGAGAGCTTCATATCACGACGCGCGCGATGAATGCGCTGAGTGCAGTAGGTACACTTCTCCATCACACCGCGCATGCGCACGGTCACTTCTGGGTTGTGAACCATCTTCTGCACTTCGGGGAAGTCTTCGTGATAGTTGAAGTAGTTGAAGCGCCGCACTTTGTATGGGCAGTTGTTGGCGCAGTAACGGGTTCCGATGCAGCGGTTGTACACCATGTCGTTGGTGCCTCCCTCTGCTGCATGCACGGTCGCCGCCACCGGACACACCGGCTCACACGGGGCGTTTTCGCAGTGCTGACACAACATCGGCTGCTGCACGGCTTCGAGGCTCTCGTTCTCTTCTGTACCGGTGAAATAACGGTCCAAGCGCATCCAGGCCATCTCGCGGCCATTCAGCACTCGAGACTTTCCGACCACCGGAATGTTGTTTTCGGATTGGCACGCAATCACGCAGGTATTGCAGCCCGTGCAGACGTTCATGTCGATCGCCATGCCCCACTGCTGACCCGTATATTCATGCTCGGTGAAGATCGACTTCAGGGCCGGAACGTGCTCCATGTTTGCGGTGGCAAACTTGGGGTTCTTGCGGTATGCCTCCACCGTGGCCTGCTGGACCACGGGGCGCATGTCGTTGTAGCCTCCGCCATGCTCTCCTTCACCCGAAGCGGCTTCTGCATGCTCGTTTTTGGGGGCAAAGGCTTCATTGACCGGATACCACTCGAGACGTCCATGGAGCTGGGTGGAGGCCAACCGATAGCGGTCTCCCGCCTTGGCTGCGGTGGCACCGGTGTCCATCCAGAGGGTCGCACTGTCACGCAGCGGATAGACGTTGACGCCCACGCCGGTGCCCACTTTGCCCACTTTTGTGCGGCCATAACCCAGATACAGCGCCACAGAGAAATCCGCCATGCCCGGCAGGATCCACACCGGAAGCTGCACGGAGCGCCCCTTGTAGTCGAGCTTGACCTGGTCGTGGTTCTGCACGCCGATGGCCTTGGCGGTCGCATGGCTCATGACGGCAGCGTTGTCCCAGGTCAGCTTGGTCATGGGATCGGGCAGCTCTTGCATCCAGCCGTTGTTGGCAAACCGTCCGTCGTAGAGCTTCGGACAGGGCACAAAGAGCACTTCCAGCGACTGCGCGGAGGCCGCAGCGGGTGCAGCCTTGTCTTTGAGCGCAGAGCCCAAAGCGGCAGCGTTCACGGCCAAGCTCAAGGGCTGAGCAGCGGCTTCTGGCACCACACCATCGTGCAGGGCTTTGCGCCACATGGCTTCAAAGTTGGGCCCTGCAAGCTGGCTCTGCCAGGTCGCACGCACCAAGTCGTAGCCACGATGGGAGGGCACGTCCAGGAAGAGGCTCACCAGCTCCAGCTCAGAGATGGAGCCGTAGAGGGGCTCGATCAGGGGCTGTACCAAGCTGGCCGTGCCGTCGTAAGCGCGGGCATCACCCCAGGCTTCCAGGAAGTGGCTGGCGGGTGCTACCCACTTGGAGCCTTGAGCGGTCTCATCATCCTGGGTGGTTAAACGAATGCTCGTTCCCACCGACTTGAGTGCTTCGGCAAATCCAAGATCCGCCGGTGCGTCATAGGAGGGATTGCCTCCCAGGATCACCAGGGTATCCAGGCCGCCTTTCATGGCGGTCACCAGGGCACTCATCGAGTTTTCGGCAGGCTGCGTCGCCAAGTCTTCGTTTGGCGACATATAACGGACGGTAGCGCCTACGTTGCCCAAAGCCACGTTGAGCGCATGCGCCAATGCATGTACATGCGCAGGCTGAGCCGCTCCCACCAGAATGGCGCTGGCACCTCGATTTTCCACCAGCTCTTTTACCAGTCCGGCAAGGATCTTGTCACCTTGAGCGCCGAAAGTACCCGCAGCGCCGAGGCCGTCTTTCACCTCGGCAGGCATTTCTACGCCTGCTTCGGCCAGCTTGAGGGCCACGCTCCGCAGGAAGCTGTCCACACGCCCCGCGTTCAAACGCACCCGGTGATCGGCCATCGAGCCCGTCGCGGTGAACTGAGCTTCCACCGAATAGAGACGGTTGAGGGCGAGCTTCTCAAGATCGTCCACTTTACGACCGGCGGCCCACTGGCGAGCCAAGCCGACGCTGTCGGACTCGGTGCCCATGAAGTCGGCGTCTACGGCAAAGATCACCTCGGCAGCATCCAGGCTATAGACCGGACGCGCGGCGGAGCCAAACGCTAAGGCCGTTCCTGCGTAGACGTTTTCATCTGAAATGGGGGAGTAGGTGTGCCAAACGGCCTTGGGATAGGTCTCGGCCACCCGCTTCTGGAGCGCCTGAAGGGTCGGGGATACCGAGGTGCCGCTGAGGAAACGCAGACCTTCACCTTGCCGTCCTTTGAGCTCTGTGGCTTTGGCCTTAATGGCCTCCACAAAAGCCGGGCGATCCACCACCTGCCCCTCTTTCCGATACTGGATCAGGCGTTCGGGATCGTAAAGGTCGAGCAGCGTGGCCTGCATAAACACGTTGGTCGCGCCAAGCGAAGCCGGATGGTCCGGGTTGCCTTCGATCTTGGTAGGACGGCCTTCGTGATTCTCCACCAGTGCGCCCAGCGCATATCCACCCAACACGAAGGTGCTGGCATAGAAGTTGGGGATGCCCGGGTTGACTTCTTCAGGGGCCTTCGAGTACGGCAGAATATAGTCTTCGGGACGGCGGAAGCAGCCCGTCAGACCGGCCAGGGAGATAGAGGCGCCCATGAGGGTCAGGAAGTTACGGCGAGAAACCGGACTCAGCAGCTCCTCCGTCACGACCTCATCGGGGAACTCGTTCTGCACCTGGCGCAGGAACTCGGGGGAGTCCGCAAGGTCCTCCACCCCTCTCCAATACTTTGGTTTATCAGACATCTTCACCGGTGACACCCCGAGCAATCCGTTGGCGGTTTGATGTTGTACTGCTCGATGAGCTGACGGCCCAGCGCAACAGCATCCCCATTGGGAGCTTCCCAGTCCATCTTGGTGATCTGCTCTTTGGGGCGGATGTTCTGAGCAGGATCGCGGTGGCAATCCATACACCACCCCATCGAGAGCGGCTGCACCTGACGGACTTCCTCCATCTGATCGACACGCCCGTGACAGCTCACGCAGGCGACCCCGCGCGTCACATGACGGCTGTGATCAAAGTAGGCATAGTCGGGAATCTTATGAACCTTCACCCACTCGATGGCCTTGTTGGAGGCCCAGCTCTCCCGAACTTTGGTCAGCTTCGGGCTCTCTGTCTTAATTTGGGTGTGACAGTTCATACATGTCTGGGTGGGTGGAACGGTGGCATGCGCCGAACGCTCCACGTTGGTGTGGCAGTACCGGCAGTCAATCCCCAGCTCGCCGGCATGCAGTTTGTGGCTGTAGGGAACGGGCTGGTGGGGCATATAACCCACGTCGGTATGCTTCGGAGAGAAGTAATACCAGACGACGAAGGTCAAAAGCCCGCCGAGGATGAGGATCCCGCCCACGACTCCTGCGGCAATCATGTTGGTCCAGGCCGGAAAGATAAACCCGGCTGGCGTCTCAGACTGACCGCTCTCCATTGGTGGTTTCTGATGATCCACGCTTGTCTCGCCTCTCTTCAACGTTGGGACTAAAGATCACGACTTGACACAAATCCAAAGGAATCACAGGGTAGCAACCAGCATGCCAGTCTCTCTGGATCCATTAAGACCGGTGCCTTGCCCTCCAAACGACGCCCGCCTTGAGCACTTTTTCCGAGTTCATCACCCGGCCTCCATGCCCCCTGCGGCATTTTGCCGCACAAGATTGCCGCAGGTCTCTCTGCCCCTGCGATCACTTTGCACGTTTTTTTCGGTCGGAAACTAGACAGGGCTTTCCCGACCGTCATATTCCATCTCCAGGGATTTCATTTTACGCTGGAGCGTTCTCCGGTCAATGCCCAAGATCCGCGCCACCTGAGTGACGTTGCGGTGCTCTTTGAGCAGCTTTTCGATGTGCAGCTTCTCCAGGGCCCGAAGGGAGAGGGCATCGGCTTCTGGTCCTGCGCCTGCTCCCCCGTGCGCCGCCAAAGCCGAGGCACCTAAACTGCTTGACCCGGCGGTATTTGACCCGACCGTATTTGTCCCGACGGTGCCCGCGCTTGTGGCGTCTGCGCCGACCGCCCCCTGAAAGGATGAGACGCCGGGCGCAGAAGCTACCGTCGAGCTCCATCCGCTTCGCCCAGGGGGTGCGGCAACTTGGCCGACGCCCACCACCGGACGCTGTACCGGCTCGGCTGACCGAAATGGATCTTCGGCCATCATGCGCTTGACCAAGGCGGCGTCCACGCAGTCGTCGGTCACGAAGAGGGCTATGCGGCGAACAACATTTACCAACTCGCGCACGTTACCAGGGTAGTCGTATAACGTCAAGATCCCCTCTGCCTCCGGCAAAAATCGCACCGGGCGGCGCAGGATCTTCTCCAACCAGTGGATGGCGATGGGCACAATGTCCTCGCGTCGAGCCCTCAGCGGTGGCAGCTCAATGGGCAGGACGTTGAGCCGATAAAAGAGATCTTCACGAAAAGCACCTGCACGCACCAGTGCGGCGAGATTGCGGTTCGTCGCCACCACCAAACGCGCCCGGAGCTGCTCTTCGCGAGCCTCTCCCAGCGGACGATATCGCCGAGTCTCCAGCACCCTCAGCAGCTTCACCTGGTGCTCGATGGGCAGCTCGGAGATCTCATCCAAAAACAGGGTGCCATCTTCGGCCACGGCGAAGAGACCCGGTTTTCGGCGCTCAGCCCCCGTGAAGGCACCACGACCATACCCAAAGAGCTCACTCTCGATCAGCTCTCCGGGCAAGCCTCCCAGGTTGATGCCCACAAATGGACGATGTACCCGGGTGGAGTGTGCATGTAGATAATTGGCAGCCACTTCTTTGCCTGTTCCGGTCTCACCGAAGAGCAGCACCGGATCATCGGCGGGCGCAAGCTGGTTGAGCATCGCGCGCAGCCGTTGTGTGGCAGGACTCTCGCCGATGAGTTGAGCAGTCACCTGTCCTGCCGCACCGGTGGCTTGCAGCAGCACTTCGTAGAGCTGCTCCGCATCCACCGGCTTGAGCAAAAAGGAGTAGGCCCCCAGCCGCATGGCCTTTACTGCGTCGGGAATGGTGCCATGACCGGTGAGCACAATCACCGGGATCTGACGTCCGGGCGTGCGCTCGAGCACCTCCATGCCATCCACGCCGGGCATGCGCAGGTCCAGCACCGCCGCTTGAGGACTGGACTCCGACTTCTGACTCAAGAGGGTGATGCCTTCGGCCCCGTTGGAGGCTTGAATGACCCCCACCCCTTTACGTTTGAGGGCTTTGGCCATAGCGACGCGGAAGATTTCGTCGTCGTCGATCAGCAAGACGCGGGACAATGGCATGTACAGGCTCTCCGGGGTGGCGCACCGTCTGTACTCACACGAGCGCTTATTTTATCAAGCTGTGGCCTGAACGTCACCCCATCACTTGAAGCCCTCGAATTTTGCAGGCATGATAGGGTACACATCAGGAACGATGTCAACAGGAACGTGTGGGGGAAGCGGGTTTGGTGGGCGCTCGACTGTCATTGTGTGTCATTGTCCGGAATGGGCGGGAGGATCTGGAGCGTTGTTTGAACTCCGCTCGTCCATTTGTAGATGAGATCGTGGTGGTGGACACGGGCTCAACCGACAGCACGCTGGAGCTGCTCTCCAAGCTGGCGGTTCAGGTTCACCATGTGGTCTGGCAGGATGATTTTTCGGCAGCCCGCAACGAGGCCCTCGCGCTGGCCACCGGTGACTGGATTTTGGTGCTCGACGCCGATGAGTCGCTGGACAGCCAGCATGCCCTGCTCATGCGTGAAGCCTTGTTGAACCCTCGAATGGTCGCGTACCAGCTCTTGATCACCCATCACTTGGGGCAAGGGGTGCTGTCGAAGGGGGTCTATACCTTCCGCCTTTTTCGCCGACATCCTCAGATTCGCTATCGATATCGCATCCACGAGCAGGTGTCCGAAGCGGTTCAAGCCTTGTGTCAAGCCGAAGGCTTCGAGACCGGGCGTCTGCCCATCTTGATCCACCACTATGGTTATATGCCGGGACGAAATCCCACCCGGCGAAGTCGGAATATTCGCCTGCTCCAGCTCTCCCTTCAAGAGCATCCCCGCGATCCATACTTCTTATATAAGCTGGCGGGAGAGCTGCGCCCCGATGACCCCCAGAAATGTTTGACCCTGCTGGAACAGGCCACCCAGGAGCTCTTGACACTGCCACTCGAGGAGCTGTTGCAGCAGCCCTATTGCCTCGAGGTCTTTGCCCTCACCGTTCAGCAGACCGATCAGCTCTGTGGTGGAGAAGCGGCCCTGGCCCTCTGTCGGCGCGTCTCGAGCATCTTGCAGCCCGTGCATCCCCTTTTTCATTACCTGGAAGGCAACCTGCTCTGGAACCTGGGACTCAAAGCAGAAGCCGTGGATTCGCTCGAGCTCAGCATCGAGTCCACCCTCGAGGCGCAGGATTTTTACTTCGATGCAGGCGATATGCTCTTGAGAGCCCATCAGCTCCTGGGTGAGCATGCCTATCAGCAAGGATTTTATGAACGTGCTCGGCGACACTTCGAGCGCATGCTGGTGCTGGCACCCGGACACGAGCTGGCACGAGCCTATGTGCTTCGGCTCAGGGCCTTCTTGGAAGATGCCGGAGGCGCTCTGCGGGCGGGTTTTGACTGGTATCGTGCCTCGCGCTCGAGCGAAGCGGCCCTGCTCTGCGGAGAGCTTCTGCTGGCGATGGGGCTTCTGGAGGCAGCGGAGCGATGGCTGAGCACGCTGGAGGCGGACTTTCCCAATCGACCTGAAGTGCTGGCTCGAGCGGCGAGCCTTAAGCAATCTATCGCCCCCGTGATACCTTCTAAGCCGTGAGTTTGGCATGAACAGCCATTCGTCCGTCATATTGAAGAGTTGTTCTGTGTGACTTAAAGTCAAGTTCCTCTTGCTATTTCCTTCGCGCGTGTACACAGTATGAATTAGGGCTCATGTGCGTGGGCGATCATTCCGATCCCCTAAGAAGCACATACCACCTTACAGGGCTCCAATCCCTTTTTGATATTCAGGAGGTCATTATGAGTGTGCTCATGGCCATTTTAGGGCTGGGCATTCTGATCTTTCTGCACGAGCTCGGCCACCTTCTGGCGGCCAAAGCGACGGGGCTGCCGGTCATCCGGTTTTCCATCGGAATGGGACCGGTGATCTTCTCCCGCACACACCAGGGGATTGAGTATGCGGTCTCGATCCTGCCCTTCGGGGGCTACGTCATGTTCGATGGAGAGTCGGAAGACTTTGAGCGCGCGGAGCCCTGGAAACGCATCGTGACCGCATTGGCAGGCCCAGCGGCCAACCTGCTGGTCGGCATGCTGCTGTATGTGGCCGCCGTCTCGGTGACGCAAGGGGGATTTGCCCTGATTCCAGGTTTGGAGAAAACCGGGCAGGCACTTCAGCAGCTCTTTAACACGCTCTATATGCTGTTCTCGGGACAGGTGGGCATTAAAGATCTCGGCGGCCCGGTGATGATGGTCTCGGCGGGTGCGTCGATGGCCCATGATCCGTCGGCCTTCATGAGCTATCTGGGCTTCTTGAGCCTCAACTTGGCGATCTTCAACCTCCTGCCGATTCCGGCGTTGGATGGTGGTCAGATCCTCTTGTTGCTGGCCACGCAGCTTCTCGGACGCCAGCCTTCGGAGCGTATGCAGATGGCCATGATGGGCGGCTCCTTCGTGTTGATGATGGGGCTGATCGCCATTGTGACCTTGCAGGATTTCTCGCGCTTGCTTTGAGCGCCAAGACCGCTTGTTTTGAGCGCCAAGACCGCTTGCTGTGAGCGCCAAGACATCGCCGAGCAGCACCCGCAAGGAGTGCGGCTTGTAGACCACGGGGGGGAGGGTGCAGGATGCTGCGCCCTTTTCTTTTTTGGGCCACACGACGCTGAAGAAGAGGGCCTCCCACCTGCTCCGACCTCCCCGTGCCGCTCGCGCGTCCGAGGTTCCCCTCGTGGAGGGAAAGAAGCCGACTTGACAGTGCCCTGCCCCCTCGGGTATCTTGCCCACCGCTTGACTTGAAGATCGTCCCTTTACAGCTCTTTTATTTCAAAGGGTTATCATGGACAGCCAGCAGACCTCCCGTCCCGTTCGTGTGCGTATTGCCCCCAGTCCCACCGGAGATCCGCATGTCGGAACCGCGTATATCGGGCTGATCAACATGGTCTTCGCCCGTCAGCATGGCGGACAGTTCATCATTCGCATCGAAGACACCGATCAGACGCGCTCCACCCGTGCTTTTGAGGACGCTATCTTTCGTTCCCTGCGCTGGTTTGGGCTCCAGTGGGATGAAGGCCCCGACATCGGCGGCCCGTGTGGGCCCTATCGTCAGTCGGAGCGCACCGAGATCTACCGCACGCACGCCGAGCAGCTCATCGCCCGTGGCACCGCCTACCGCTGCTTCTGCACCGCCGAACGCCTGGACGCCCTGCGCAATCATCAGCGAGAGCATAAGCTCAACCCCGGCTATGATCGCCATTGCCGCGACCTCAGCGCCGAGCAGGTCGGAGAAAAGCTGGCTCAGGGCCTGCCTTATGTGGTGCGGCTCAAGATGCCCATCGAAGGTGAGAGCACTGTTCACGACCGCTTGCGGGGGCCGGTGAGCTTCCAGAATGCGCTCATCGACGACCAAGTGCTGCTCAAGAGTGATGGATTCCCCACGTATCACCTGGCCAACGTGGTGGACGATCACCTGATGGGCATCAGCCATGTGATCCGCGCCGAGGAGTGGCTTTCTTCTACGCCCAAGCACGTTCAGCTTTACGAAGCCTTTGGGTGGGAAGCGCCGCAGTTCATTCATATGCCGCTGCTGCGTAACAAGGACCGCTCGAAGATCAGCAAGCGCAAAAATCCGGTTTCACTGGTGTATTACGAGCAGAACGGCTACCTGCCCGAAGCCTTGCGGAACTTCCTGGCCCTGATGGGCTGGACTCCTCCGGATAATCAGGAAAAAATCACCCTCGAGCAGCTTATCCAGTATTTTGACATCGACCGGATCAGCTTGGGGGGCCCGGTTTTTGACCTCGAGAAGCTGAAGTGGCTCAACGCGCAGTACGTGCGCGAGCTCCCACGCGAGGAGCTGAGCCGCCGCCTGTTTGGATACCTCTTCGAGCGAGGCTTTTTTGAGCAGCTCGTGCCGCTGGTGGCCGAGCGAATGGAGATCCTGGAAGACTTCTGGAAGTATGCGGACTTCTTCTACCTGCCGGAGCTTCAGCATGATCCCAAGCTGCTGATTCCGAAAGGCAAAACCGCCGAAGAAGCCCGACAGATCCTCTCGGGCGTGCTGGAGAAGCTCGAGGAAGGCACCCGCAACGGTTTTGTGGCCTCCGCCATCGAAGGCGCCATGCGCGGCTATTGTGAGAGCAGCGGCCACAAGGTGAAGGATGTTTTTATGGTGGTGCGCATCGCAGCCACCGGAAAATCCGCCACCCCTCCCCTCTTTGAGACCCTCGAGGCCCTGGGCAAAGAGCGCATCCGCCGACGTTTTGCCAGCGCGGACCAGCTCCTCAAGGCCGTCGCCGCCGCCCCGAAGAGCTGATGGACTGGCGCGAGCATTTCCAGCTCTTGGGTGCGCGTCTGCTCGCGCATCATCCGCCGGAAGCGCATCACCGGTGTGTGTTGGTGGCAGGGCAGCCTGTGTGTCGGCGCTGCTTGGCGCTGTATCCGCTCACCCTGGTGTTTATGGGGCTTCAGTGGACACCACTCCGCTTTGAGGAAGCCCATGCACCGTGGCTGGTGGGTTTGGGGTTGCCCTCCACCCTCGACTTTGTGCTGGAGCAGCTCGGCAAGCGTCGTTATCATCCCACCCGTGTGCAGCTTGGTTCGATGCTGCTCTCCCTTCCGTTGGGGTATGGATTCAGTCGGTATGTGCGAGACCCCAGCGATGGCTGGTTCTGGCGGCTGGTGCTGGCCTATGGTTTGCCTTGTGTGTTGGCACTTCTCTGGCGAGGCTGGAAAATCTGGCGATACAAACGAGATCCCCTCGACGAAGATCCTCCGGGGCAAAGCTGAGACGCCCCCAAGCTCCCTATCGAACACTGTACGGTCGATATTTGACCGTGACCACTTGCCCAGAGCTCGGCAGTGCCGTGCCTCGAAGCTGGATTGCATTCTGATCCGGGAGGTAGGTCCAGCCATCTTGAGGACGCTCTCGCAAGATGATCTCGTCGAGTAAGACCTCAAGGGTATCGGGATCGGGTGTGCCCGTTAAGTGGAAGGTGTCGGGCAAGCGCACCAGCTCCCGCACCATCGAGCGGAAAAAGTCACTGTAAGGAGCTTGGCAGATGCTCCAGGAGAGCCCATCAACCGCTTGCACGGCCTCCAGATAACGAGTGCCTGCCTCCGCTGCGGCATTGGAGGCGGCACATCCCAGCGGCGCATCTCCCACCAGAGCATGCACCCGCAGCCGCTGCGCTCCAGCCAGTGCATCGAGGCGCTCCACAAACGAGCCCACCGAGACCTCTGACACATCCTCTTCGTCGCTGATAAAAAACAGGAGGGCATCGGCGCTGCTTCGGCGAAAGCCTACGTTCTCCGCCTGAGCCGGAGCACCGGTGAGGGCAAGCAGGGCGGCATCCAGTCCCTGCTCATTTTTGCCGCCCGACGTGCCAGGGATGGCGCGCGCTAAGAAGAGTGCTTCCAGCTCGGGGGTCTCGCGGGTCAGATAAGCCGGTGTGCCCAGCAGCACCCCCGCGCTGTCTTCGTCGTGCAGGTCTAAGGAAACCACCCCCAGATGAAAATCCAAGTCCGCTTCGAGCAACGCATCAAGAAAGGCGGGAGCGGAGGCGGTTAAGGCGGCCTGTTCTTCGCTCATGGTGCCGGAGGTGTCCACCAGCCAGAGGATATCGGCGGTGATATGGCCTCCGGGCACCTCAAACTGTTCGCCCTGGTCTACCGCATTGATGAAGGTCTCGCCACAGCCGAGGCTGCCCCATACGGCGGAGAGTACCGCCAGGAACACGGAAGACTTGACAATCACCCTGGAAATCGTCCACATCTCATGGCCTCAGCTTGCACATCCGCATGCGCGTGAAGGGTCATTCACCAGCTTAACAGTCGAGGACAGCATGCAACCACACCATCAAGCGAAAAAATGCCCGGTCTGCCAGACGATGGCGGGCGCTCCCACGGTCAATCGGGCCTACCCGTTCTGTTCTGCGCGCTGTCGCCAGATCGATCTCGGACGCTGGCTCTCGGAAGACTATCGCATACCAGAGGCGGAGCCGTCGAGCGGGGGGGCCTCCCAGTCGAACAACGTGCTCCCGCAGAAGGGCTGAGCACCCGCATCACCGCGCCTGCCTCACCGCGCCTGCATCACCGCGCCTGCCTCACCGCGCCTGCCTCACCGCGCCCGCATCACCGCGCCCGCACGAGCAGAGCCAAGCTCCCGCTGCACCGAGCTGCTTCACGGCTCATCGTTTCATGGCTCCTCGAGGGACTCAAAGGTCTCCACCACCGCCCATTTTTCTGCGGGCACCTGCTGCTGGAGGAGCTGGAAGAGGACCTCAAAGTCGGCCAGCCCATCCCCGTCGAGGTAAAAAGGCGTGCCGTGCCAGCGGATGCGCAAGGTGTCCACCCCTCCGTCGGGGAGCTCACGCACCTCTACCTTGAGAAGCTGCGCCCAGGGCACCTCATAATTCTTCCAGAGCTGGACATGCGCCAATCCAGCAGGTCGAAGTGTCACCCGTCGGCTCAACAAGGAGAGCATTCTTAAAATTGCCGCAAGTAAGGTCAAGACCGGAAAGAGGGTGATCAGCTCCATCAAGGTGCGCTGAAAGCCCTCGGTGCCCGTGATGCCTACCCAACATAATGCGACAATGACAAGGCTGGCCAACACAAATACGACCGACTGTATCCGCCGCCCCAGTGGGGCCCGAAAGATCCGCTGAGAATCCTCCTCTGATTGCTGCATGCGCTCCCCTTGCTCTGCTATATTGAAACAATGTTGTCTGGGAGTATAGGGAGGGCTCCCATCTGCGTCAATCGTGGAGCCTCCCATCGGTGAGGGAGCTCGATCATGCAGTCAAACGCCACTACTTCTGAGTCTGTGTATCCCGAGGTGCTTCCCCTGCTGCCACTCTCCAGCACGATGCTCTTTCCCGAGACGGTGCTGGATCTTCAGCTCTGGACGCCGCAATATATTCAGAGCCTCCAGCGCCTGGATCATCAGGCCATCTTGGTGGTTGCGTGGCAACGAGCCGTGCAGTCGATTCCGATGACGCTGGATGAGGTCTCCGAGATCGGTGTGCGTGCCCGCATCGTTCATACCCTCCGGAAGCCCGATGGTTCATTCCAGGTCATCTTTCAAGGGCTCCAGCGGGTAAAGCTCAAGCATATGCAGCATGTGGAGGGCACCCTCATGGTCGGGGTGGAGCCCTTTCCAGTGCGATTTGGCAACCCGCTTGAGGAAAATACCCTCATGGGGGAAATCCTGGCCAGCATGGGCTCTCTGTCGAGCCTCAACCCTCGCTTGACCCGCGAAGCAGTCAATACACTGCGGCTCAATATAAGCAATCACGACCAGTTTGTGCGTATGCTGGTATCGTTCATGAACCTCTCCCCGGAGAAGCTCTTCAAAGTCCTCGCCGCCGCTGAAGCCAAACACCAGCTTAGCCTGATTCTGGAGCTGCTCGACCAGGAAGTGCAGCGGCTCCGACTCTCGCAAGAGATTCAAGCGAAAGTCCAGACGGAGGTGGATAAAACCCAGCGTGATTATCTGCTCCGCCAGCAGCTTAAGGTGATCAATGAAGAGCTCGGAGAAAAACTCTCCGCCGAGGATGAGGCCAGCCAGCTCAGGGCTCGACTGCAAGCACTTGCACTGCCGGAGGCGGTGGCCAAAGAAGCCTTCAAGGAGCTGGAGCACCTCAGCCGTCTCTCCCCGTCCAGCTCGGAATGGCAGCTCCTGAGAACCTACCTCGGCTGGATGCTGGAGCTGCCCTGGCACGAACGCACCGAAGACCAGCTCGACCTCAAACACGCACGCCAGATCCTCGACGAGGAACATACCGGGCAGGAGCTGGTCAAAGAACGGCTGCTGGAATATCTGGCCGTGCTGGGCCATCGGCGAGACCTTCGGGCTCCCATCCTGTGTCTGGTGGGGCCGCCCGGGGTGGGAAAGACCTCCTTCGGACAGGCCATCGCGCGGGCGCTCGGACGGAAGTTTGTGCGCCTCTCGGTGGGCGGTGTCCACGATGAAGCAGAAATCCGTGGGCATCGACGCACCTATGTGGGCGCCATGCCAGGCCGGTTTCTCCAAGCCATGCGCAGGGCTGGCTCCATCAATCCCGTCATCCTCATCGATGAGATCGATAAACTCGGACGGGATCCCCGCAATGATCCCTCTGCGGCACTGCTGGAGGTGCTCGATCCGGCTCAAAATCATACGTTCACCGATCACTATCTGAATGTGCCGTATGATCTGTCGAAGGTGCTGTTTCTCGCAACCGCCAATGTGTTGACCGATATCCCCGGTCCCCTGCGCGACCGGTTTGAGCTGATCCGGCTCTCCAGTTATACACTCCTGGAGAAAAAAGCCATCGCCCGCAGTCACCTGCTGCCTCGAGCGGAGACCGAGCATGGGCTGCCACACGGCTCCGTATTGCTCACCGATGCCGGGCTCACCGAGCTGCTCGATGGTTACACTCGAGAGGCAGGGCTCCGCGAGTGCGAGCGCATGCTGGCCACCCTCTGCCGAAAAGCGGTGGTGGCACAAACGCTCGGAAAAGAGCTGCCGCTGAAGGTCGAACCTCCCGCACTCAAGGGGCTGCTGGGGCCTCGTCGCTTTCAGCCACTCAGCGCAGAGCGTGTGCCCGAGGTCGGTGTGGCCACTGGCCTGGCTTGGACCGCCGCCGGAGGGGAAATCCTGTTCATCGAGACCACGCGCATGGAAGGCAAAGGACAGTTCGTGATCACCGGTCAGCTCGGTGGCGTGATGAAAGAAAGTGTCCAGATCGCCTTCTCGTATGTACGCTCACGCGCGAAGGAGCTGGAAATCGATCTCAAAGCGTTCGATGCGTCTGATCTCCACATCCACTTTCCAGAAGGCGCGACGCCCAAGGATGGCCCGTCCGCCGGTGTGACCATTGCCACGGCGCTCACCTCCCTCTACACCGAAAAACCGGTACGGCACGATGTGGCGATGACCGGTGAGATCAGCTTACGGGGTCGTGTGCTCCCCGTGGGTGGGATCAAAGAAAAAGTGCTCGCCGCCTACCGAGCCGGACTCAAACAAGTGCTGATTCCGCTCCAGAACGAAAAAGACCTCGAGGATATCCCCCCCGAGGTCTTTGATCAGCTCAGCATTCACTTGGTAAAAGAAATGGATGAGGTGCTCCAGCTCGCCATTCTACATGTGATCATGCCGGGGATCGTCAGCCAGAGCAACCTCGAAGGGTTGACGGCCAGCAACCTCGGACGGGCCATCGCCGCTCAAGGGGCCAAGGTGCCCACCGTTGAACCCCGCCGAGGCACGCGCCGCGCAGACGTGCTCTGAGAACGCCTCCACCCAACACTTTCCAGTGGAAACGGCTTCGGCTCACCGGCTCAGGACCGAGAAAAGCGGCCCGCACACGCTGCTCACTCGGTAGGATCCGAACGAGGAGGCGCTGCGCTGGGCTCACTCCCCATCTCTGACCGCTCAGCGCCTCGTCCCTTACCCCGCCGCCGCCGACGTCGCCGAGGCCGTGGAGCGTCTCCCCCCTCAGAGCTCGCCGCATCAAGGCTGTCTGGCCCGTCGTCTTCGCCGTCGTCTTCCGCTTCGGGGAGCTGCACCGGAGCCGGTCCACTCGGACGCACACTGCGAGAGGCTCCCGCCAGGATGCGCTCCACCTCCGGGCTGATGGGCACCCGATGCGCCAGCTTCTGAAGCTCGTCCAGCCCTCGCTCCAGCGCCAGACAGTGCAGGGCAAAGAGGGATAAGGACTCCCCAAAATAGCTCTTCTTGGACAACCCTTGAAGGGGGGCACCACGACTGGATCGCCACAGGAGCTTCATAAAACCCAGCAGGACCAGCCGAGCTCTCTCACGCTCACGACGGGAGACACGCAGGCGATTGGCCAGCTCGTCGAGCATAAATCCGGCCCGCTCGAAGATCTCTTCGGTGGCAGAGAGTTCGTCGTGGAACTGGGACACACGCAAGACCACCGGCAAACACAACATGGCAAGCATGATGTGATTGGGCAAAGGAGACGATGACTGATCCACCCGATCCAGGGCACGGAGATAGTTGAGTACACCCGGAACAGCCATCGTGGGTGCCAGACGCGGCGGGGCAGCACCTTCTTCTTTCGGGATCACCGAGAGCGGGATCGAAGCCAGCTCCACACCCGCAGCTTGAGCGGCCAGCTCCTGCTCCACCATCGGCTCCAGCTCCGGCAAGATGTGACGCAAGAGCCCGCTGAGGGCCATCAAACGGAAGCAGGCAACGGCAGCACCACCTCGACCCATGCGAAAGATCTCTTCCAGAATCCGAGGAGGGGCGGCGCGCATGATATCCGGGGCCACCAGACACAGGGCCTCCCAGGTGCGAGGCTCCATGCTAAACCGGAGGGCAGCGGCAAACTTAACGGCACGCAACATACGCACCGGATCTTCTCGAAAACGAATCTCGGGCAGGCCGATGGTGCGAATGGTGCGGGTCTCGATGTCGCGCATGCCTCCGGCCCAGTCGATGAGCAGGCGCTGGCTCACATCGTAAAAGAGGCTGTTGATGGTGAAGTCTCGGCGCAAGGCGTCTTCACGCGGGCTTCCAAAGACATTGTCGGAGCGAATGAGCAGGTCTTCGTCAGGGCCGCTGTCGGCTGCGTCGAGGGTCTCGACCTCTTCGTCGGGTGCAGAGACGGTGTGGTTGTTTGGCTCGACGTCGGAGTCAGCGGTCGGGCTCTGTCGCGACAGGTTGCGGCGAAGACGCGGCAGCTCTTCGTCTTCGTCGGGCGCAAAACCAGGATCGGTGGAGCCTGGATCCCGACGGAAGGTAGCCACTTCAATCACTTTGTCGCCATACAATACATGGGCGAGCCGAAAGCGACGACCAATCAGGCGACAGTTGGAGAAGGCACGCTTGACCTCCACGGGCAAGGCGGAGGTGCCGACGTCAAAATCTTTGGGATAACGTCCGACCAAGAGGTCGCGCACACATCCTCCGACCAGGTAGGCCAGATGTCCACAGTGCTGCAATCGGCGGAGCACTTTGGCGGCATCAGGGTCCAACCAGCCGGCAGGCAAGGGCAGCTCATAGGTTTCGGGCTCCAGGGCAGGCTCAAAAACCGACCCGGAAGTGACACCGCCTTCGAGACGGGACGTGTCAGACGTGGGCTCAGAAAAGGGGACGTCGTTGGACATCCTGGCTCCCATCAGGAATCATTGGACCTTTGCGCGGATGGCGCAGGCATTCTCCGAGGGGGCATGCGTTCCCCGCCCAGGGACGGCCTATAGTGTAACATGGGAGTCCGCCGATGACAACTTTACCGGTGGGTTTGTGGTTGTGCCGAAGGTGAGAAGAGGGATCGGTTAACATAGGAGCGAGCTGGGAGGCACATTAGAGGAGACGCACCAAGGGAGGGATATCCAGGCGGGCTCAGGCCGCTTGCTCACGGGACGACCGAAATGCCGCATCGAGCGCCGCATCGAGCGCCGTATCAAGTGCCACCTCAGTTGATGTAGGTGTACTTGTACTTCTCCACCTTCGTGCTGTCATGGGTGGGGAACTTGGTACGGGCGACGGCGCTGGCGAGACACTTCTCGAGAGCGGACCCAGACAGGGCGTCGTTGCGGATCTGAAGGTCACGGGCACTTCCTTCAGGGCTGAGCATGAAGGAGACCTCAAGGCGAGAAGGAAGGGCTTGCCCCTGCAAGCTGGACTGGAAACAAGCCTTCATGGCGGAGCCGTTCATCAGGCGTCCGATCTTTTCATCGTCAAAGGAGATCTGAGCGGAGGCGACACCTCCGATGTTTCCGGAGGGGCGACCCGGGGAGCGAGAGGTGGTAGGCAACGCGCCGCTGGTGCCCGGTCCCTCTCCTGTGGTGACTCCAGCGGGGCCTTCGCTGTCCGGCTTCAGACCGGCGACTTCAGGTCCGGTTCCGGTCTGATTGGGATTGATCCCGGAGACATCCACGGTGCCCCCCCCACTGGGTGGATTGTTCCGGCGGGTGGCGGTGGCATTTCGGCGCTTGGCCACACGCTCGGTTAACGAAGGTGCATCGGGTGCGGTCGGCTGACGGGCGGTCAGAATGATCAGCTCCAAGTCTTCTTTCACACCCTCGGTCAAGAAGGGCACTTCTTGCATGTTGAGCAAGGTGGCGGCCAAGCCGACCACGCCGACGGAAGGCAATAAGAAGCCCAGCATCATATTGACCAGGCCGGTGCGAATGAGGCCGACCTGAACCACGATGGCGGCCAGAGAACCAAACAAAGAGAGGGTGAATCCAGCAGCTTGGAAGTTTGCCAGTCCCCAGCGAGCATCAGGCACAAAACAAAACAATCCGATGAGAGCCACGATGAGCGGGGGGATGGCCAGAGGGCTGGCACCCGCTCTCGCTCGGGCGCGAGCAGGGACAGGTTTTGCCGGGGCAGCAGCCGAAGCAGCCGAAGCAGCCACCGATGGGGCTGCGACCGGGGGCACCGGAGCGGTGGCCATCGGAGCAGGGGCAGCAACCGGAGCCCACGTGCCAGAGGCGGCGGTGGCCGGAGCACTGGAGGCAGGGGCGACGGGAGCAGCAGGAGCAGGCGTTGGGGTGGCAGGACGGGCAGGCGCGGTCGGGGGTGCCACAGGCACTGCGGGGGTCATATCGCTGTGACCGGGAGAAGACGCCAGAGGTGGGGTGGCATCAAACCGCTGAAGCTCGGGCACCACGGCAATCACGGTGCGCTCTTCGTTGTGCTCCACCACCCCTTCGTCTTCGAGGGAGGATTGAAGCCCTCGGGTGATGCGAGGATCTTCGTAGTCTCCGCCGGCGGGCTTACGAATGATGATCTTCTCGCCGCATTTTTTGCAGGTTGCTTTGCTGACGTCACGGGTCAGCTTTTCTTCGGGGATCTTATAGGACGCGCCACACTTATCGCAGGTAATCTTCATGATAGAGCCTCAACACGAAGGGGAAAGGGATGGGCTCACTGACCAGCGGCGCCAGCGCCGTCGGCAGGAGCGGCCGGGGCCGGCTCAGCCGGAGCAGCCCCCGCCGGAGCAGGCTCACCCGCAGGGGCAGCCTCACCCACTGGGGCAGCCTCACCCACTGGGGCTTCCGCTTCACCCTCGCTCGTTGCGGGAGCGCCGCTGGTGGCCATCCAATAGCCGATGAGGAGCAATGCAGGGATCAAGGGAACACCAAAGGCGCGAGGCACATTCACTTGGCCTCCCTTGACGAAGTCCTGATGGACCATCAACCCCGCACCCAAACCATAGACGGCCAATGAGTAGCCGATGGCCGTCAGCGGCTGCACTTTCCAGATGCCTTCTACCAGAAACGGCAGAAGTCCGGCCAGCGCAATCAACATGAAGACGGTGGGGATCGAGGAAGGGGGGACGGAGGTCTGAGCCTCTGCTTCCCGGGCTTCCTGGTTCTGCACAAAGATTGCTGCAACATTGGCTCGGTTGCCGCCCGTGCCTGCAATTGCATGGCCGGAAGGCTGGGTGGAGCCCCCTTGAACTTCGGTCTTGGACATTGCCGAATCACGCCCACTGCTGCCCGCCGCCATCGTTCCTCCTACCGCTGCCTCGCCGTTGCGACCCGCTGCGGGTCCAACCGGCTGATAAGTGCCACTAAGCCGCCCTGCTTCGTTTGTGCTGCCCTGCGCCGGGGTAGCTTCGACCTGTATTCGAGGGGAAGAGGCAGGACGCGGACTCGGGACAGCGACCCGCTGCCGCCGCTCGAGATCCAATGGATTCAGGAGCCCTCCTGCCATCAAGGGGGTGGATGGTTCCAGCCCTTGCAGCTCGGTAGGCACTGCGATGATCGTTTTTTCGTCCTGCGCGATTTGCCCATCCGTCTCACTCAGCCCCATCAACGGGAAATCTGCCTGTTCTCGACTCTCCGCATCTCGCTTGATCACAATCCGATGACTGCATTTCTTACAAGTCGCCTTGTTGACTTCTTTCGTGAGCTTCTCGTCTGGAATCTTATAGCTCGCGCCACACTTATCACAGGTGACCTTCATCAGATGACCTTTGCGCGGATGAAAGGGAAAGGCAGGGACTCGTAAACATCGGTCAGGGATCTACGCCCCAAACGATCACGGACTCCGCCCAAAGAGTAAGGAGTGCATGGATGCACTCTCAGGTTATTGATGGAGCGAAGCCTTGTCAATACAAAAGCTGGCACTTACGTGAAGTCTTGTGCGCGGCTTTGAATCACCGGAACCAGGGAACAAGTGAAGAGGTACTCAAGGGCCCTTTTGACTTTTTTTGTGGACCGCCAAAGAAAATACTTGCATGTCTCAAGAAGGCCGGATACTATAATCTCACACGGTGCGGCAAGATTGGCGCACTTAATGACTCCTTGTTATCTGCGCGAGAGTGGTGGAATTGGTAGACTCGCCGGTCTCAGAAGCCGGTGTCCTTACGGACGTGGGGGTTCAAATCCCCCCTCTCGCACCATCCACAAAAAGCCCGGTTTTCCGGGCTTTTTTTATTTTCTTCCCCCGCTCGTTTCTGAATCCCGCTTCGTCTGGCTCCCGCTTGTTTTAACAGTGATGCCCTCGGATTCATCCCACCCCTCGAGGTCGTCGCAATCGAAGTCCCCCGGATCGAACCCCACCGGCGCATCGTCGATCGTCCCTGGCCAGAACCAGTCGTAGAAGCCGTCCCCATCCAGGTCCCTCCCATTGCCATCCGGCCCGCCGTAGATTCCCAGGTCCGGTACGCTGCCAAGTGTCGATCGATGGCTGGCCGGTCGAGGTCCTGGAGGTCGGCTACCTGCTGCGTGGCGTACGGCTCAATGCCGGCGAGCACCGGGTGCGTTGGTGGCTGGAGTCGCGGGCGTATCGGCGTCAGAGGAAGGGTCGGGCCGCTACCGCAGCCCCTTTCGCCGGCTGACCTCCTGAATGCAGATCGACAGCAGCTCCGTCGCCCGCTCGAGCTCCTTCACCGCGGGGAAGCTCGGCGCGATCCGGATATTGCGATCGAGCGGATCCCGGCCGTAGGGATAGGTCGAGCCCGCCGGCGTCAGCTTCACACCGGCCGCCGCCGCCATCGCCACCACCTCCGACACGCAGCCCGGCAGCGTGTTCAGGCTGATGAAATAACCGCCGGCCGGGCGGGTCCAGGTGGCCAGCCCCTTCCCGCCGAGCTCCGCCTCGAGCACCCGGTGCACCGCATCGAACTTCGGCTTCAGGATGGCGGCGTGCCGGCGCATGTGGGCTTCGATCCCCGACATGCTCTGCAGGAAGCGGGTGTGCCGCAGCTGGTTGAGCTTGTCCGGGCCGATCGTGCGGACCGAGAGTGATCGCTTGAGGTGCTTCAGGTTCTCCTCGCTCGAGCCCATGAACGCCACCCCGGCGCCGGCCAGGGTGACCTTGGAGGTCGATCCGAAGAGGTAGACCCGATCCGGGTTGCCCGCCGCCCGGCAGGCGGAGAGGATGGACGCCGGGCGCGGCGGCGTGCCCTCGAGCGGGTGGACGGCGTAGGCGTCGTCCCAGAAGATGCGGAAGTCTCGAGCCCGGGTCCGCATGGCCGCCAGGCGTCGCACGACCGCATCCGAGACGGTGGCGCCGGTCGGGTTGCTGAAGCGCGGCACGCACCAGATCCCCTTGATGCGGTCGTCGTCCGCGACGAGCCCCTCGACCCGGTCCATGTCCGGTCCGTCCTCGAGCATGTCCACCGGGATCATGTCGATCCGGAGGTGCTCGCAGATCGCGAAGTGCCGGTCGTAGCCGGGGGTGGGACAGAGGAACCGCACCGGCCCCCGGCACCAGGGCCGATCGCCGCCGGGGACGCCCTGCAGGAAGGCCACCACCAGCGTCTCGTACATCAGCTCGAGGCTCGAGTTCCCGCCGACCACCACCTCCGATGCGTCCACGCCGAGCACCTGCGCGAAGAGGCCGCGGGCCTCGGGAAGGCCCTCGAGCCCGCCATAGTTCCGGCAGTCCATGCCATCGACGGCCTGATGGTCGTCGGCGGCGAGGATGCTCAACATGGGCGCGGAGAGCTCGAGCTGCGCCTGGCAGGGTTTGCCACGGCTCATATCGAGCGCTAGGCCGAGGGCTTTGAAACGATCGTACCGGGCCTGCAGTCGCTCGCCCGGGCCGTGATGGGCCGGGCGTGGAACGGCCTGCATGCTTTCGACCTCTCGAAGCATCGTCTCCTCCTGGAGATGGGGGGACGTGGCCGGGCGGTATCAGTCGACCTGGAGCAGCTTCACGACCTCGTCGTGTCCGTGGCGCCGCGCATCGTCGAGCGGGGTCATGCCCCACCGATCGCGCGGGGAGCGGGCGACGCTCTGATCGAGCAGGAACCTGAGCGTCTCGACCCGTCCCTCGGAGGCCGCCAGGTGCAGCGGCGTGCGGTAATCATAGTCCGCGACGCTCAGCGGGATGCCTCGAGCCATCAGCCGCCGGATCGCCAGCAGATCGCCTTCGCTGGCCGCCCAGATCAGCTCGATCGTGCGGTTCGGGTCGGCCGTCGGGTACTCGGTGCTGAGCGGGACCTCGGGTAGCGAGAGCTTGCGGGCCTGGACGCCGCCCGCCTTGCGCAGGAGGTCGGCGACCTCGGTGTGGCCATGGAAGACCGCGTCGTCCAGCGGCGTGCCGCCCCAGCGATCGTTCGGGTTCAGGTTGACCCGCCCGTTCGCCTGGGCCTGTTCGATGAAGAAGGAGACCACCGCCAGCTGGCCCTCGGCGGCGGCGAGGTGCAGCGGCGTGCGACCGTCGTAGTCCGACGCGTTGAGGTCGGCACCCCGGACGAACTCACGCTGGATCGCGCCGAGGTCGCCCTTGTTCGCGGCCCAGATCAGCTCGGTGACCCGGGCGGCCTGCGCCTCGATCCGGCTGACCCGCGGATCGCGCTTGCTCGAGACGCCGGTCAGGTTGTCGTAGTTGTGGAAGTTGAAGGTCGAGACCATCCGGTCGCAGAAGTCGATGCCGCGGACGCTGTTGCCGTTGCGGTCCAGGCGCGGCGACCAGGTGCAGATACCCATCACGTTGGGGATCACGATCATCAGCGCCCCGGCGACGCCGCTCTTGGCCGGCAGGCCGATCTTGAAGGCGAACTCGCCGGAGTAGTCGTACATGCCGCAGGAATACATCAGCGACAGGCAGTGCTGGACCGTCGTGGTGCTGAAGACGCGCTCGCCGCTGACCGGACAGATGCCGCCGTTGGCCAGCGTCGCCGCCACCACCGACATCATCCGGGCCGTGCTCTCGATCGAGCAGCATTGGAAGTAGAACTCGAGCACCTCGTGCAGGTTTATCCCTTCCGGGAAGGCGCCCTTCTCCCGCATGAAATAACCGAGCGCGAAGTTGCGATCGGCGGTCTCCCGCTCGGAGAGGAAGACGGCGTTGTTGAAGCCCGGACGGGCGCCGCCGGCCAGGGCCTCCCAGGTGTCGAGCACGTGATCGAAGCGGCGGCCTGCCCAGCCGCGTGCCGTGTGCGCGCCGCCCCGCTGTGGCTTTTCCTGGTTATGGTGGTGAAGCCCGACCAGGGAGCAGCACATGATCGCGCCGGCGTTGATCAGTGGGTTGTGCGGACGGCCATCGGTGTTGAGGGTGAGCGCGTTGAAGCTGCCGCCGCTCGGCTCGCGTCCGACGTGCTGGTGGACCTTGTCCACGCCGAGTTCCTCGAGCGCGATGCAGTAGTTGATTGGCTTGCAGGTCGACTGGACGGTGAAGTGCGTGTCGCTCTCCCCCATCGAGAAGCGCTGACCATCGACGGTGCACAGCGAGACGCCGAAGGAGTCCACGTCCGGCTCCGGCAGATCGAGCTGCGGGATGTAGTTGGCCGCATTTCCGCGCCGGTTCTCCCGCACCGCGCTGTAGATGGTGGCGATCTCCTGGCAGAAGGCATCGAAGTCCGGCACCACCATGTTGCCCTGCAGGGCGCGCTCGATCAGCAGGATATCGTGCCGGATGGCCTTGCAGAAGTCCGACTTCGGGATCGGCACATCGACCGCCACCGGCCGCGGAGCGCGTAGATGCTCGGCCTCGAGCAACGCGATGAGGCTGCGCTGCAGCCGGCTGTCGTCCATGGTCAGACCGGCGAGGCGCAACATCTCCTCGAGCTCGCGTCGCCGCACATGCGCGTCTTTGTCAATGTCCAGCGCGCTGAAGAGACGTTCTTCGCGGGCGTCCACCTCGCCGGACGGCGGAGGCGGCGCCTTGATCGGCGCGCCGTTCTGGCGGTTGCTCTTGCGCGGGCGATCCTCGGTCAGTACTCCCGGCAGGTTGGTAGGACCTTCGTTTGCCATGATATTTGCCTCTAAGATCAGGTGTGAGGGAGCGGGTCTCGGTGAAGCCCGGTAATCTCTGGTTGTGCCGCCCTGGCGCGGCGCGGGCACGGCGGCGCGCTTCGGGATCGGGCCCCGAGGGGAAACCCGTCCAATGAAGAGCCGGACGAAAGCCGAAAGGTGCAGCGCTCCGCAAGCGAACTTAGTCTAGGGCAGGCTAGTATAAAGATTCTATTATGATTTCACCCGGTCGCCCGGGCGGCCGGACCTCCGGTGTGGCGGGGCGACGGAACCTGCTGTATAAACGACCCATCCACTGGCCGCATCATCGTTTCCGGGAGTGATCGTGACGCCGACCGCCGCTCACCAGCCGCCGCCCTTCTCCGACGAGGAATGCCTCGCCGCCTTCGAAGCCTGCACGCTGTCCTGGACCTTCTGGACCCACCAGATGCACCTGCGTGTCTCCTGGCTGATCCTGCAGCAGGAAGGTCCGGAATGCGGGCTCGAGCGCATCCGCGCCGGCATCCAGCGCTACAACCTGGCCAACGACAATACCACCGGCTATCACGAGACGATCACCCGGGCCTGGGTGCGGGTGCTCAGCGCGGCGAGCGCCGCCGACAGGGAGCCGCCCCGCTCCTTCGCCGAGTTCGTCGTGCGCCACCTCGGGCTGATCGACAGCCGCTATCTGCTCGGTTTCTACCGGCCGGAGACCCTCTACTCGGACGCGGCCCGGGCGGGCTGGGTCGAGCCCGACCTCGGCCACCTGCCCTGAGCACCGGGGCAGAAATCGTCGGACCACCCGCGACAGCCTCCGATTTTTCACCGGCCCGGGCACCGCCCCGATCAGAGCATCGGCTCGAGGCAGAACCGGTAGCCGACACCGGATTCGGTGAGGATGTAGCGGGGACGCGCCGGGTCCGCTTCGATCTTCTTGCGGAGCTGCCCGACGAAGATGCGCAGGAACTGCACCTGACCGACGTAGGCCTCTCCCCAGACCGCCAGCAGCAGCGTCTTCTGCGTCCTCACCCGCCCGCCGTGATCGATCATGTACTTGAGCAGCTCGTATTCCTTCGGGGTCAGGTGGACCAGCTCGCCGTTGCGCCTCACCTCCCGCCGGTCGAAGCTCACCGACAGCTCGCCGCACTCGAACAGCGCGCCCGGACGACGCCCGGCGAGATGCTGCGTCAGCGAGCGGATCCGGGAGAGCAGCTCCGGCACGCCGAAGGGCTTGTTCACGTAGTCGTCCGCCCCCTGCTCGAGCGCGGCCAGCTTCTTCTGCTCCTCGCCTTCGGACGAAGCGACGATGATGGGGACGGTCGAGATGCTGCGGATGCGGCGTGACAGCTCGAGCCCGTCCATCCCCGGCAGCATCAGGTTCACCAGCAGCAGGTCCGGGGTCCGGGCCACGAAGCCCTGGAGCGCCTGCTCGGCGTTGGTGGCGACCGAGACCTCGAAGCCGCGCCCTTCCAGCGCCACCTGGAGCGCCCGCTGAATCTGCGGCTCGTCGTCAACGACGAGGATATGTATGTCCGCCAGCATGCTCTGCTCCCTGCGATGAGCCGACCTTCTCCTCCCGACCGACAACCGACGACATGAATCAGAGACTGAGCGGCGGCATCTCGGCGATCCGCGGCAGGGCGAACCGGATGGCAGTGATCCCGTTCGACGACTCGGCCCGGATCCAGCCCTGATGCGCCTCCACAATCCCCCGACAGATCGCCAGTCCGAGCCCCGTGCCCGGGATCCCGCTCCCATTCTCGTGACGGCCTCCTCGATAGAAGGGCTCGAAGACCCGCTCGAGCTCCGCGGAAGGGATCTCCGCACCCGCGTTCTCCACCTGCACTTCCAGCGCGCCGTCCCGATGCAGGGCCGAGAGCCGGATCAGCGACCCCATCGGCGAATACTTGATCGCGTTGTCCAGCAGGTTCACCAGCACGTGCTGCAGCAGTACCTCGTCCACGAAGATCGGCGGCAGGTCCGGAGACAGCGCCAGCTCGAGCTGCCGTCCGTCCGCGGCCGAGTCCATCCGGCGCAGCGTGCCCTCAACGATCTCCTCGAGCAGGTGCCATTCGCGTCGCGGGGTCAGGGCGCCCGATTCGATGCGGGACATGTCCAGGAGGTTGTCCACCAGCCGGCCCAAGTGCTCGATCTTCAGGTTGATCCCCTCGAGCAGCTCCTGCCGTTTCTCGACGCTCCCCGACTCGTGCATGCTCGCCGCAGAGAGCCGGATCGCCGCGAGCGGCGTCCGCAGGTCGTGCGACACAGACATCAGCAGCGCGGACTTCAGCCGGTCGCCCTGCCGCATCGCCTCGAAACGGCGCTCCTCGCTCGAGTGCAGGTCCTCCCGGGCCCGCTGGCGCTCCGCCACCTCGTGCTCGAGCGCGCGGTTGGCCGCCACGACCTGGCGGGCGATCATCGTGCCCAGCACCCCGACGAAAGCACAGCTCGCCCCGCCCAGCGCCAGCAGCAGCATGGTCCGCTGCCGGATGAGCACCGAGGCCTCCTGCTCGCTCATCTCCGCCCGCTCCATCGCCAGCAGGACCACCTGATCGATGGCGGCCCGATGCACTTCATAGTGCTGCTTGAGCACGCCTCGAGCCAGCACCCGGGCGGTCTCCCGGTCGCCCCGCTCCAGCGCCGGGACCAGCGCTTCGTCCACCACCCGATAGAACTGCATCGCCGGCTCATACGAACCGACCAGCAGGATCTGCCGGAGCGTCCCGGGCTCGAGGGTGCGGGTCCAGAACCCGTGCCGCTCCTCGTAGAGAGCGCGCAGGCGTCCCAGCCGCTCGTTCAGCGCGCGCCAGTAGACCGGGTCGGGCTCGTCGAGTGTCTGCAATACCAGGAGATAGGACTCGATCAGGTACTCAGGGGGCGGGAGGATGTCGGCGATCAGGTCCTTGTTCAGGATGATCCGGTTGTAAATCGGGCCGTGCACCTGAACCAGGCGCATCGAGTTGCGGGTCAGCAGGCAGAACGCCAGGAAACCGACGATGAAGACGGCGACCAGCAGCGTCAGGCGGGACCTGACCTTTGCGCTCTCGAGCGGGGCTCGCTCCTCTTTACGGTCCAATGCCACTGATCCTCCGGGCAACTGCGTGGCGGAACGACGCCTTGCGTAGGCCGTATGTTACCGCTGCGTGGAATAAAGAATCTATTCGGTGATGATCGGGAGGATGTAAGTTTCCTATAAAGGACGGCGCCCCGGGTGGGATCGGGGGACGCGCATCAGTTATCGATGCAGAATCGATAACCGACGCCGGGGTCAGTGAGGATGAAGCGTGGACGGGCGGAATCCGGCTCGACCTTCTTGCGGAGCTGGCCGACGAAGACACGCAGGTACTGGGCCTGATCGAGGTATGCCTCGCCCCAGACCGCCTTCAGCAGCATCTTCTGCGTGAGGACCTTGCCGGCGTTTTCGATCAGGTACTTGAGCAGGTCGTACTCTTTGGGGGTGAGGTGGACCAGCACGCCGCTGCGCCGGACCTCACGGCGCTCGAAGTTCACCGAGAGCTCTCCGCAGACGAAGCCGGCCTCGGCGCCCACCGAGCCCCAGGTCCGCCTCAGCACGGACTTGATCCGCGCGACCAGCTCCGGCATCCCGAAGGGCTTGGTCACGTAATCGTCCGCGCCCAGCTCGAGCGCCTCCACCTTTTTCTGTTCTTCGCCGATCGAAGAGATGATGATGATGGGGGTGCTCGAGCTGCTGCGGATGCGGCGGGTGAGCTCGAGCCCGTCCATGCCCGGCAGTATCAGGTCGATGAGCATCACGTCGGGGGACCTTCCGACCATCCCCTGGAGCGCCTGCTCACCGCTGCCGGCGAGCAGGACGGAATAACCACGTTCTTCGAGGCCGACCTGGAGCGCCCGCCGGATCTGGGGCTCGTCGTCGACGACCACTACCTGCGCACCCCGACTCATCGACATGCCTTTCCCGGGCGTGCTTCCGCACCACCCGTAGGTTGGAGTTCTTGCATGAGAGTTCATACTAGGTGAAATGGCGGCAAAGCATCAAGTATTTGCTGACGAACTCAACCACAAAAATGGAGTTCAGACAGCATGATACCTGCCCGGGCTGGAAGATCTCTGCATTAACGCCAGGAATTTTGCCCGGATCAACTTTTCCCGAAAAAGGGATTGAAGGGCTCAGATACGCTTTCGATGATAGAGATATACGGTGGACCTGTTCCGCCGGCGACCGGTCCTCGAGACGGCCTGAGGGCGATATGCAGGACAAAGCGCGACAGGCCCTACCCTCCTTCCCGAGCATCGCGCTCACCATCGCGCTGCTGCTCACCCTGGCCGCCTTCTTCGTCGAAGGCTGGTATATCCTGCGGATCAACGCCGAGCGCCGGTCCTTCCTCGAGCGCGATCTCCAGCTGCAGCGGCTCGACGGCACCCTCATCCACCTGGACGAAGCGCTCACCATGTCGGCGCTGATGGCCTCCGCGACCGGCGATCCGCGTTGGGAGACCCGCTATCGTCAGCTCGAGCCCCGGCTGGCGGCCGGGATCGCCGATGCGATCCGGCTCGCCCGGAGTGTCGGGGCCGAGGAGGCGGCGAGAGCGGTGGATGCGGCCAACCTCATCCTGGTCGATCTGGAGTACCAGGCCTTCGAGAGGGTCCGTCAGGGTGATCGGGAGGCCGCCGAGCGCGTGCTTCAGGGCGAGGCCTATAGCGCGCAGAAGCGGCGCTATGCCGATGGGATGACCCGGGTCGCCGCCGCCCTGCAGGCACACACCCGGGACAGCCTCAGCCGGCACAGGCAGATGACGCTCTTCGCCCTCGCCACCGTGCTGCTCGCGCTGCCCGTGCTCCTCTTCGCCTGGTGGACGGTCCTGCGCCACATCCGGCGTTACCTGCTCGAGCGTCGTGAAGCGGAAGACAAGCTCCGCGCGAGCGAGACGCAGCGGCTCGAGGCGTTACGCCAGAGCGATGCGATCAAGTCCACCCTGCTCTTCTCCATGTCCCACGAGCTGCGCACGCCGCTGGCCGCGATGAAGTCCTTCGTCTCGAGCCTGCAGGACGCCGACGGTTCCGGGACGAGCCCTCCGCGGGCGGAGATGCTCCAGGGCATCGACCTGGAGATCGATGCCATGAGCCGTCTGGTGGACAACCTGCTGGACATGTTCCGGATTGAAGCATCGGCGTTCAGCTGGAACCGGGAGTGGCAGCCGCTCGAGGACGCCGTGGACAGCGCGCTACGGAGCCTGGGCCGGCTGCTGGAGTCGCGCCCGCTCCGGGTGAGAATCCCCGCCGACCTGCCGCCGTTGTTCATCGACGGGGTCGCGGTCCAGAAGTCGCTGGTGGCGCTCCTGGACAACGCGGTGAAGTACTCGCCGCCGGGCTCGGCGATCGAGCTGGCGGTCGAATGGGCCGGACAGGAGGTGGCGATCCGGGTGAGCAACGAGGGCCAGCAGATCCCGCCGGAGGAGCTCCCGAAGCTCTTCGAGCGCTTTTATCGGCCGATCTCGACCCGAGAGTCTCAGATCCGCGGGCTGGGCCTGGGACTGGCGATCTGCCGGTCATTCGTCGAGCGACATGGGGGACAGGTCCAGGCGGAGAGCACGCCGGAAGGTCGGACCACCATCGGCTTCACCCTGCCGGTCGTCGATCCCCGGCTACCCCTGTCATCGGAGCTGTTCAAGCCGTCGCAAGCAGCCGAAGATCCGTCGCTCGAGCCACGCCGACCCTGAACTGAATCCACGACGGATCTTTATCACAAATTTATAACCTGCCATTTGGTTGCGAATAGAATCTTTATGGCCTCCCCCCCTATCATGCTGTACACATGACATGCGGTGCCACCCCGGGTGCCATGGTGGCGTACAGTGCGGCCCCAGTCGCTTGAAGGGCCTCGCGGCCCGATCGCCTGAGATGATCGCCGCACGACGAGGCACCGGCCGCGACGGGCAGCACTTCCGCCCCATCCCTGCACCCGGCCGGCCCGGACGGTCCGTGGCGACTTCGCGTCAAATCCAACGCGCGGCCCGGGAAAATGAAGGAGAATCACGTTCATGAACAGAAAGTGGTTGGTTCCTCTCGGAGTGCTGATGGCACTCAGCGTGGTAGGCGTGCTGACGCCAGAGGTCGAGCCGGCGGTCAAGGGCGACCCGTTCGTCGGAGCGGACGTGGCGTGGATGCTCACGGCCTCGGCCCTCGTGCTCCTGATGACGCCGGGCCTGTCCTTCTTTTACGGAGGCATGGTCCAGCACAAAAACGTCATCTCGACCATGCTGCAGTCCTTCATCGCCATTGGGCTGATCAGCCTGCTGTGGGTGTTCTTCGGCTTCAGCCTGGCCTTCGGTGACAGCTTCCACGGGCTGATCGGCAATCCGCTGACCTTCTGGATGTTCCGCGGCGTAGGCGGGGCTACCCATCCTGCGCTCTCGCCCACTGTCCCGCTGGCGCTCTACGCGATGTTCCAGCTCAAGTTCGCGATCATCACGCCGGCGCTGATCACCGGCGCGTTCGCCGAGCGCATCCGCTTCTCGGCCTATAGCCTGTTCATCATCCTCTTCTCGATCTTCATCTACTCCCCGCTGGCCCACTGGACCTGGCATCCCGAGGGGATCCTGCGGACCTGGGGCGTGCTCGACTTCGCGGGCGGCACGGTGGTCCACATGTCGGCCGGTTTCGCCGCGCTGGCCGGCGCCCTGATGCTCGGTCGCCGCAAGAGCCACGTGGTGCGCAAGCAGCACCACCCGGCGAATGTCCCCTACGTGCTGCTCGGCACCGGCATGCTCTGGTTCGGCTGGTTCGGGTTCAACGCCGGTTCGGCCCTGGCCGCCAACGACACCGCCGTGCTGGCCTTCGTCACCACCAACACCGCGTCCGCCGCGGCGATGCTGGCCTGGGTCTTCCTGGATGTCGCGCGCGGCCAGAAGGTCACCGCCATGGGCGCCTCGATCGGTGCGGTCGTCGGCCTGGTGGCGATCACCCCCGCCGCCGGCTTCGTCACGGTGGGCTCGAGCATCATCATCGGCGCCGGTGCAGCGATCATCAGCAACCTGGCGGTGCTGTGGAAGTCGCGCTCGAACCTGGACGACACGCTCGATGTGTTCTTCTGCCACGGCGTGGGCGGCGCGGTCGGTATGATCGCGACCGGTATTTTCGCGGCGAAGGTGGGCCTCATCTATGGGGATACCACCACGTTCCTGCACCACCTCGGGGCGCTGGTCCTCGTGGGTGTGTTCGCCTTCGGCGGATCGTACCTGCTCTACAAGGTCACCGACCTGCTGATCCCGGTCCGGGTCTCGGAAGCCGATGAGGCCCTCGGACTGGACCTCAGCCAGCACGGCGAGACGCTCAGCGGTTCCGAAGACCGCGACGCGGCGCTGCTTTCCGGCTGATTCCCATGCGCTTCGGTCCACACTGTCAGTCGCAAGTTACTCACAACGGAAGCCAGGGTGTGCACACCGGATAGTCCGGAGACACCCGCGCGATCCCGCTCACGCTAGGAGTATCGTCCATGTCGCAGAGTGTGTTTTTCAAGGCTGAGTACATCTGGGTTGACGGCACCCGTCCCACCGCGCAGCTGCGCTCCAAGACCCGCATCCTTCGCGTGGGCGACGAGCCGGGCATCTGGGGCTTCGATGGCTCGAGCACGAACCAGGCGCCGGGTCACGCGTCGGACTGCGTCCTCAAGCCGGTGCTGATCACGCCGGACCCGATCTCGGGCGGTCACCACAAGCTGGTCATGTGCGAGGTGCTCCTCACCGACATGACCCCGCACCCGACCAATACCCGGGCCCGCTGCGCCGAGCTCGCCAGCATCCATGCCGATAACGACATGTGGTTCGGCATCGAGCAGGAGTACACCCTGTTCAAAAATGGCCGCCCGCTCGGCTGGCCGGAGGACGGCAGCCTTCCGCCGCCGCAGGGCCCGTACTACTGCAGCATCGGCGCGGACACCGCGTTCGGCCGCGACATCATCGATCGGCACCTGGACGTGTGTCTGGCCGCCGGCCTGAGCATCTCCGGTACCAACGCCGAAGTGATGCCCGGCCAGTGGGAGTACCAGGTGGGCCCGCTCAGCCCGACCATGGTGTCGGACCAGCTCTGGCTGGCCCGCTGGCTCCTCGAGCGCATCGCCGCCGAGCAGGGCGTGTCGGTGAGCCTGGCGGCGAAGCCGGTCGACGGTGACTGGAACGGCGCAGGCGCGCACACGAACTTCTCCACCCGGCACATGCGCAGCGCCTACGAGCCCTGCGTCAAGGCCGCGAAGGCCCTCGGCGAGCGGGCCTCGCACCACATCGCCCACTACGGCGAGGGGATCGAGAAGCGCCTGACCGGCAAGCACGAGACCTGCTCCTACAAGGAGTTCCGTTTCGGCGTCTCCGATCGCGGCGCGTCGATCCGCATCCCCTGGCAGGTGGCGGTGGAGAAGAAGGGCTATATCGAGGATCGTCGTCCGAACGCGAACTGCGATCCTTACGTGGTCACCGCGCTGATCACCGAGACCGTCTGCGGCTCGTCGAACTGAGCCCTTCCCCGTCCCATCCGCGATTTCCCGCCGGTTCCAACTTCCTGCGCCTTTCCTCCCTCCGGCCTCTGTGACCCTGCCTCCGGCGCGTCCCGGTCGCCGACTACTTCCTCTTCCGCGCCCGCTCCGAGCCGGAGCAGGCCGGGGGCCTGGGTTGATGTCGTCGTCGCAAAGATAGGCAATCGGTTCTCGCACCAACGTTTCAGCTTCGTGTTCCAAAGTTACATCCAGGTCTCCAGGCACCGAAGACCAAGGATGGCTGAACCGACGAGGACGGACACCGGAATACTCGCCGGATAGCTGACGGGGCCGCGCGCTGAACCGGTGGATGGAATGGACGGAGCTGGCGGAGTAGCGGAGGGGGTCCCCAGTGGCTCTGCGAGCCGGTGTCGTAGTCGCGACACCTATCTCGCGGGCCGGGGCACAATAACCGGTGGGCGTACCGGCGTCGGAGGACTGGTATATGGTCACTGGACCCGGTGGACGGGGAGCGTGAGGCCCGGCCGGCCACTCGCGCCCGTGCCGAAGATCCTCCGGCTTGAGAGGTCAGCGGAGACGCGGGCCCCTACGTCGGCGGCCGCTTCGTACGGCGTGAATCTCGACCATGTCGGCGGCCTGATCATAGAGGTAATAAAGGAAATAGCCGGTACGCTTCAGCAGAAACCGGCGGAATTCCGCGCGGAACCGCTCGCCGGCATGAGGGGTGGCCCTCAGCAGCAGGATTGCGGCCGCGAGCTCGTCATGCAGCAGGTAGGGATTCTTAGGGCGATTCTCAGTCCACCAGGCGCGCGCCTTGCGGAGCTGCGCTCTGGCAGGAATAGTGAAGCGAACGATCGTCATCGGTGGGCAGCAACCCAACGATCCGTTTCTGCTTTGAGCTCCGCCAGCACTTCATCGGCATCCACAAACTCGCCCCGAGCCGCGGCGGCGACACTCTCCTCGAGCTCTGCCATCAATTCGGCCTCCTCTTCCGGGGTCATCTCCTCTAAATCATCGACGACATCATCCTGGTCAAGCTCCTCGAGCTCCGGATCGTTCTTTCGCAGCGGTTGTACCATCCGTCCAACCCTCCCATGGTGTGCTCAGGGGCAGCATAAGCAGAAGCGCCCTGGCCGTCAACTTTCAGCGGCCCCGGGAGCGAGATCGTCCTGCGATACCGCCACCTCTTCCGTCGGGGCACCGTGGAGCCCGGTCCAGCGCGCCTCGATGCGGCGCGCCATGAGCGCGGCCCGCGCTTCCATGTCTTCGATCTCCTCTTTGCGGTAGTGATAGGCGAACATCCCTTCGTTGTTCAGCTAGCGTCGGGCCAGGCTGTACAGCTCGTTGGCCCGCCCGGCGAGGGACACGTAGCCCGAAGTGCCCTCGAGCCAGACCCGCAGCCCGTCCGGGTGGCTCGGGCGATCACCCGAGCCGTGTTCACCGTGGCACCTGTGGTAGCCCGCCCTTGAGGATCGCTCCTCTCCGCGAGCACTTAAGGCCGTTCGGCTCTTGCAGGCCGCCCTTCCAGTCTGGGCGACGTTCACGGCCCCCTTCTCCACCCGGCCCGACCCGGGTGAGGATGACTTCATTGGGTCATCGGTACCTCCTCAGTTTACGTAGCGCTCACTTCGACCTTTCGTACAGGGCAGAAGGACGAAGTTCGACCTTTCGTACATACGGACGCACGAAAGGTCGAACTGATAATTTCTCATGGAACGGTAGTCACTTAGGTACAGCGGGCGGGAGCGGCGGCCGTTGATTTGTTCGGCGTTTCGTCTGCTTCGGTGGGTAGCATTCATACACGGAAGGGCCAGGTTACGGCTTGGCAACCGACTTTGAGGCGGTACGCGGCCTCTCCGGTTTGAGCTTGATCCGCTCCTCCACCCTCCAGGTCAGGCTCGCGTTTTGACTACACACCGCTGAAGGATCCCCTTCGCAACCGTCCTAAACCGCTCGCTCGCGGTGCGTTCAACACGCCGCCTAAACGCTCCAGGATGCATGCCGTGTCATAGCCCCACCACCGGACCCTGACATTCATGTCCGACTTCTGTTTCCATCGGAAATTTGATTCCGGCAACACGACAGAACCCCTTCATTCTAAAGCACTTTTTTAAGGGGATCGACTAAACTCAGGTTGGCACAGAGATTGCAGTCACTTAAAGCACGTCGCCCTTCTAGGAGCTTGGTACGACGCACGAGGTCTTCTGTGCCCCTTCTCGTGTGTACGACCATCCCCTCCCCGCTCGCAGCCTTCTTTGAGCAAGGGCGTCATAAAAGACAAGAGGGAGGGTTTAAACCCCTCCCTCTTTTTTATTTGTTCACCTGCGTGTGCGCGTGCGGATGCGTGCGGGCGCGGGTGCGTGTGAGTGCGCGGGCGGATGCGTGTGAGTGCGCGGGCGTGTGTGAGCGCGGGGGCGTGTGAGTGCGTGCAGGCGGATGTCAGCGGGCGGGCGAATGTGGGCTGCCCTCTCCGCTTAGGCCGAACCTTCCGGGGTCTGCTCCGGGGGCAAGCGCATCTTCCAGGCCGCAATCACCCCCACGATCACCACCGCCGAGATCAGACTCACCAGCGGCGCATTCACCTGAGCAGCTTCGGCTGCCGGTCGATCCAGCCCCACCAGGGTCAGCAGCCGCCCATAGGCCAAGCTGATGCGCCCCATGACGGTATAACCAAAACTCGCCCCAAAGCTCACCATCAACACCCATACCCCAAAGCGGCTCACGTAACGCAGGGGGCCCTCGTGAGGCACCGAAAAGTAGAAGTACACCAAGCAGCTCACCAGTCCCACCACCAGCAGGAGCGCACTAAAAACACCCGCACCATCCGCCGCCCAGCTCCACAAGCCATGCTGCTCATACACCTGTTTTAAGTTGGGCATACTATCGGCCACCTGAATCATCAGGTTGCCACTGGCTTCTCCGGTGAGCTTAACCGCCGCAAACGCCGAGACCAGCAACGCAATCGGGGTTCTTGCGAGGTAAGAATATTTCGGGACCAGCTTGGCAAAGAGCATCACCACCAGTAATAAGGCTATCCAGGGACTCACGCGGCTCAGCCAGGAGCCTTCAGACTTCTGAAGAGGCTCGAGCAGATTTGGCACCAGCACCGAATACCATTGCTCTACCACCGCCACTCCAATGGAGACCCCCACATAAAGATGTTCGGCAAACTTGTAGACGGGGTTGTCCTGATACAAAAAGCTGAAGATGCACAAGGTCAGAAAGATCGAAAACCAAATGCCCAACAGCTCATACATGGAGAGTTCCATCGTCAGGCCCCCTTCCGCTTCGAGGCAAAATAGCTGATATTGCCCAGCACAATGGCCAAGATGATAAAGGCATGGCCCAGGTTGAGCACGTTCACCCCCCGAGTGGCCATCGCTTTTTCGGCAGGCACGCCCACCAGCTTTTCATATTGAGCAGAGCCAGGCATTCCTCCGGCCAAGCCCAAGAGCTGTCCAGACTTATAATAGGGGATGTAGTCCGGGGTCTGCACCGCTGTGCAGGAGCTCACCATCTTGAGGTTGTATTGGGACTGAACCTGCAAGACCCACTCTTTCGTGCCCGGAAATCCTGCGGAGATCAACACCAGCAACGGAAAGTCCTTGAGCTGCTTGAGCCCGTTCATGATCGGAAGCTGGTCCAGCGGGGTGCCTTCGTAGTTGGTCGGGAAGGTCTGACGCAAGTTCACCCCCATCTCTTTCATCACCAGCTCTTTGCCCTCTTTGAAACCCAAGAAGGTGTAGTCCACGCCCTTCACTTTGCCGTACTTGGCGGCATGCTCATCCAACATGGGGAGCACCAAACCGGGAGCATAGGGCCATAAGGTCACCACCACCACTTTCACGTTTTTACGAAACAAGTGGTCGAGGTTGGCCCTATAAAACGGCTCCAGCTCCGGTCGAGAGCCCGGGTCAAAGTCCGCCGAGATCAACACGGTGGAACCTTCGGGAAGCGCCTCCACCGCGTTGTACAAGTTCTGCACCCGCTCATCCACCTTAAACTCAAGCGGAATCGGAAAGAGCACCGGCACCAAGATCGACAGCCCCATCAAGAGAAAGATGATGCGCCGGTCAAGGTATTGAATTCTTGCAAGCCACTCCATGCAAACTCCCTGTCGGCTCGATGAGGACGTCTCACCAGACACCCCCAGCAGCCCACTGCGCTTAGTCGCCGCCCAGATGGGAACGTTCGATGCCCAAGATGATCCTCAAACCGGTGGCCATTGCCCCCAACGCTGAACCAATCAAGATGGCCCTCCGCGCTGCGTTGTTGGGCACATCCATGATCCAGTTCATAAAGTGACCCAAGTAATCTCCCCCAAAGACCGCATTGGAGATCAGATCTCCCAGCGGCACTCGACCCAACATCACAATCACCGCCGCCGTCAGCAACAAGGTGGCTTCAAAGTTACGCGCGCGAAAGGCTCGAAAGGCCGCCGACGCAATGTAAAATGCCAGCAGTGCAAACATGGTGGCGTTGAGCGGGGTAAAGATATAGTCGTTCACCAGCTTAAAAGGCAAATAACTCAGCCGATTGGCGCCCCCCAAAAAACCCACGACAAGGGTCAGCAGCAAGGCCAGCACCATCAGGAGCTTGTACCCCCAATCCGGCCCCCGCGACACAATCACCGGCGCATTCGACTGAAGCAAGTTCACCAAGCCCAACAAAAAGGCTGCACTGGCGATCAAGGCACCCCAGCCTTGAATCTCCGCCGTCAACAGGTGATACTGATAGTGTGGGATGAAAAACTCTCCCACCATCAGAATCCCCACGATAAACGACACGATCAGCGGTACAAGACGTTTCATTCCATCTTCCTTTCGGCCCTCAGTGTCCGCCACCCGACCAGAAGGCAGCAAAGGCCGTCACACCCACCGTTGAGAGCACCGTGCCCACCATCACCGAGACCACCACCAACGCCTTGATGATGTCCGACGCACGCAAGCTGCTCACCAAGCGCGGATCTTTCGAGAGATAGGCCGAGACCGCAAAGAGCTCCTCACCAATCACCGTGTAGTCACAGCTCACCACAAAAAATGGAAGCTGGGTCGGCTCGGCTGTTCCCGCAATCTGAATGGACTTGTTCACAAATCCGGTCTCGGCAAAGATCAAGGACTCCGCAAAAAACCGACCGAGGAAAATATTCGCCGCTGGCTTCTGCCTCAAGATGATGCCGTTGGTGCCCGCACAAAATGCAAACTGCTCCGAGCTGATAAAGCGAACATTACGGGCGTCGTATGCATCCGGTCGGCCCGCCATATAATAACCGGCACGCACCACCTCGTCGGCCACTTCTCGCACCATCGGATAGGTACACGGCACAATCATATCCGACTCGTAGTTTGCAACAATCTCCGCCACTCGCCCCAAGATCAGCATGGAGGCAATGGTCTGGATGTCTTGCAGCTCGTCGATGCCCGGCACATACAGGATCGGCTTGCCCATCTCGGTCGAACGACCAATGGCTTCTTCGATGGCGTCAATCCCCGGAATCCGACGAATAAAAAGCTGCGCTCCGTTACGAATCGCGGAGGTGTAATAAAACATCAAGCTCGCAAAAAGTACGATCAACAACAACAAGCTCAGCTTGGTATTGTCAAACCAGTCTCCAACCGGCGCACCATCCGCCGTCTCGCTGGAAGAGGACTGGGTATGCAAGCTCACCACCGGCTCGAGCAATTGCCGCGCGGCCACACGATAATAATAGCGCTCCGCCGGAGGGTCTTTGTGCGGGTCGGTGGTTACCTTGTCCCGGTAACTCTTCGTGCCAGGCTGAAGCACGGCACTCACCGGCAAAAATGGACCCGTCGGGGTGGTGGCGCGAAAGACCACATATCCCGTCAAAGCAGGGGTGCCGTCGTCCGGGGAAGGAGTCCAGCTCACGGAAAGGGTTAAACCATCACTGTCAGGCGGCGCTTTGACCTCCAATGCCGTCGGAGGTCTCAACGGTGTTCGCGCTGCTGGAGCCCCGACAGTCTCCCCGACAGTCTCCCCGCCGGTCTCCGCTGCTGGCGGAGCGGCATCAGCCCCCGTCTCACCTGCCGCGCGGGTCGCCTCCACGGAGGCTCCGAGAGGGGCTCCCGCTGGAATACCCGCTGGAACACTCACGGCGGCGGGGGAAGTCCCTGCACCACCGGAGGCTGGACCCGTCTCTTCCGCCGCAAGGCTCGAGGCCGTGAGCAGAAGGGCCAGCCCGACCCCCCATCCGCCTCTGCGTGTTGCCTGCAATGGCTTCATGTATGACTCCCGCTGAGCAATCAACGCTCGATCATCTCAACATTGGCGCGTGGCAGCTCGACCACGGTGCCGTCTTCAAACTCGATCTCCATGACCCGGACCATCGTCTCGGAGGCCACTTGGCGCAGCTCGACGGGCAAGGACTTCACCCGGCCAATCTTGCCAAAATAAGGAGCGCGGATCACCCGCACGATGTCTCCCATCTCGGTCCCACGAATGCTGGGAGCGGTTCGGTCCAGCTTGCCACTGTCTTCGTGGGTGATGATCACCTCGGGACGGATCACGCCAGCGCGGATCTGTGTGGCGCCGTTGATGGCGGCGTAGTGCCCCTCGTACTTGGAGAGCAGCTCAAAGGTGGCATGGGCCATGTTGATGTGGCCAAACCCTTCGGTGACCACCAAGGTCAAGCCCAGCTTCTCGGTGCCGGTGATGGCCACGCCCACTTCGTAACCCAGCAGGTCTTTGATGTCCACGTAGTTAAAACCACCGGTGATCACCCCCGCCACGCCAACGTCAATGGCTTTGCGTAAGGCGGCCAGGGTACAAAAAGCACCGCCCAGGATGATATAGCCCTTCAGCTCCGGGGTAATATGCTGCACGTCCAGGCGCTGCTCAGGCCCCGTGGCCACCCGCTTGAGCGGGGCGTATACTTCTCCGCCCAGGCCGAAGATGCCTTGCACAAAGAGGGCTTCACTCTCCACCACCACCCCTTCGTCGGGGAGAAGCTCCACCACTTCTCCATTAATATAGGCGTTGACTTCAACGGGGATGGGGGCTTCTTGTAGGATCACTTGTCCGGTCACACGAGAAATGCTCTCGATGGTGCCCGCGACCGGGGCCAGCCACTCCGACTTAAACAACCCCAAAAAGCCAGGGGTCTCGGCGACCTTCTCGTCTTTTTGTACGGTGGCACCCGCCTGCTTCTTCATCAGGCCCTGGAGCTGCTCCGGCCCCACGCCCAGCACGCTGGCCACATTGATCGGATAGATTTTGCCCGGAAGCTCCGTGCGGGCCACCACATCGGTAGCCTTCACGCGCTCGCCGAGGGCGCGGACCACGTTGCCTTTCAGGGGCAATCGACGGGCTTTTCTCACCACGGTGCGCTCGGTGACTTTTAGTCCTGGGGTATATGCGTGTGCCATGTGTGCGCGTTACTCCATCTTGGTCGGAAAGCGTGCGCTCTGGATCGGCTCATTCCGCCGGATATTCGTCAAGGGCCTGAGCCCACTGCTTCAACCGCCGAACGCGCTCAGATGCGTCGGCAGGGATCTCAAAAGGACGTCGGCCTCGGCAGTCGAGCACAATGCCCACTTGACCGCCGTTGAGGTCGGCGTTGAGCGGAACACCGGGTCCAGCGCCCATGTTAAAGTCTCGGCGCGGCTTGAGCACAGCTCTGACTTTGGGGCCATAAGGCACTTTGATCAGCTTGAGGCTGCCATAAGTGAGGGTCTCGCGGAAGCTGCCCCCGTCGGGGAGGGTCAGCTCCACGTCGAGCACGGGCTGTCCCCACTTTCCTTTGCCCACGGGTGCCACACAAGATCCCAGACGCACCAAGCAGTCCTTCTGGAAGACTTCGTTGGCGGCTCGAGGGTTGACGGTGGCCAGCACGCCCAGATGCGGCATCATAAAGATGGAGTCCACCGCCAGCTCGGTGATGCCCTCCGGCAAAAAGGCGTCGATCATCATCCGGGCAGATTGCGCACGCCGAGGGGCATGGGAGAGCACGCCGCCCGAGCCGATGATCAGGTTGAGGGCCATCATATCCACCAGGGTCTTGCCCGCTTCGTCCTGCTCAAATGCGTCGGAGATGGTCCGCTCTTTTTGCACGCCGTGCAGCTCGACGGCGAAGGCTTTGTGCTGCACAAAGGCCAAGCGGAGGGCCTCGCGAGAGATGGCCTGTTCGATCTTGAGCTCGTCGAGGGTCTGAGGAATGGTGGTGGGACGAATCATCTTGTTGCCGATGCGGTTGCGCAGCTCCACTTCTTCGATGTCGAAGGGCACCCAGCGCAAGACGTTGGCCAGTCCCGCCTCGGCGAGCACGTTGGAGACCGAGTAGCTCATGCCCAAGTTGGCGGAGACGGTGCGGTTGAAGATGCCCTTAAATACACTGAAGACGTCGGTGGTGGCTCCGCCGATGTCCACACCCACCACAGAGATGTTTTCTTGACGGGCCACGGCTTCGATCAGATATCCCACCGCGCCCGGCGTGGGCACAATCGGAGCATGGGTCATGGCCATCAGCTTGGAATAACCGGGGGCCTGCTGCATGACGTGCTCCATAAACAGGTCATGGATCATCTCTCGAGCAGGTCCGAGGTTCTCGCGCTCCAGCACCGGGCGCACGTTCTCTACCATGTGCAGGCTACAGGCTTCACCCAAGAGCTCTTCGATCTGCGGTTTGACTTCTTTGTTTCCCGCATAGATGATGGGCAAGTTAAAGGTATTGCCCAGACGAGAGCGCGGACGCGCCGCTTTCACCAGCTCGGCGAGGGCCACCACATGCCGGGTGGTGCCATGATCAATGCCTCCGGCAAGCAGGATCATGTCAGGGCGGAGCTGACGGATAACGTCGATCTTCTCGTGTGCGCGGCGTTTGTCGTTGCTGGCCAGGGTATCCATCACGATGGCCCCGGCACCGAGGGCCGCACGCACGCCACTCTCGGCAGACATGCTCTTGACCACCCCTCCCACGATCACCTGAAGCCCTCCACCGGCGCTGGAGGTGGAGATATACGCATCTACGCCCACCTCCCCTTCTTGTGGAGACAGAATCTGCTCACCCTCCAACAACTTCCGGCCCCGCAGCTCCTCCACTTCGAGGGCCGCGTTGAGCACCCCTTTGGTCACGTCTTCAAAGGGCGCTTCCACGGTGGTGGGCGCTTCGCCACGCGCGGTCAGGCGGTACTCATCTTTTTCGGCGTTGTACTCGATGAGAATGGCTTTGGTCGTGGTGCTGCCACAATCGGTGGCCAGCACGGAGCGCAGGTGCTCAAATTGGCTCGACATGACGTCCTCACAATCTGGGACGGAATTTTGTCAGGGCTGAGACTTCGGATGCCCCGTGGGGGGATGAGAAGCCTCGTCCAGCTTACGTTCGAGCTTGCGGATGAGCGCCTCGAGGGTGTCTCGACGCTCCAACAGCTCACTGAGGCGCTGATAGGCGGCGCCCGGGAAAAAAGCAGTCACCAAGGGGCCCATAAAGAGCATCACTTGACTGCCGACAAAGTTCAGAGGCTTCACCGATTCCAGAAAAAAAATCGCCGGGACCGCCATGCCGTACCGCATCACCTTGTCGGCAAGCTGCTCGAGCAAGGCGTCGTCTTCGGGGGCAAATGGGGCAGGCTCCTGAGTCCACATGGGCTTATCCTATGGCCGAAGGCGGCTCGGAGCGTTTGGCGAGCTCTCCACGAGAAGGGCCAAGCTGACGAAACAAAAACGCCTCCACCAGCATGCGGTCTCCACCCCGCAGATACACCCCTCGCATACCGTCTAGGGCAGAATCATGACGAAAAGGAGAGACCAGCACCCCGTTTTGATCCGCTTGCCAGCTCCGCATGCGCCCCCAATCATACGCTCGGCGACGAAAGGGCGTCTGGATGTCCATCCCTCGAGCATCTAAGCGGAAACGGGTCGGAAACAAAAAGGGCGAGGCCGCCCCTCCCAACACACCCAGCGAGAGTAAGGCCAGCACCGGGCTCTGCTCGACCACCAATAACCCGATTGAGACCCCAAATATCCACACCGCAGTGAACAACAAACGTCCAGGATGCCGCCGCGCCGGATGCTCCACCCACACCAGCACCTCGGGGGCCGCCAAAAAGACCCCTGGCGATTGCGATATCGGGTTTTCTTCGGCCATCATCCAGAAACTCCACTATATGAACGGCAGGTCCGGGATGTCAAGGTAGACGGTCAGAAACGTATATTTCCCTTGAATCCACCCCGGTCGTGCTCCACAATAACCCCATCGCGCGATCATGTCCGAGTACGCATCATGCAGGAGAAGCCATGAGCAGCACTTCCATTCCAGCGACACTTGTTTGGTTCCTCAACGATCAGCCTCAAGAGCTGCAAGGCACCTACACCCGCACGCAAGAGCAAGGGGGCATCTTCCGACCTCACGGGCAAACGAACGGCTCGGGAGAAGGTCCAGCAGACGCTCGCCTGGTGCTCTGCCTGGAGGACGAAGCACGCTCCAAGCTCTTGGCCGACTGCGTCCGCAACACCGACGGAAGTTACGCCGTCTCGTTTCGACGGGAGCAACCCATCCTCAGACGCTATTATCCCCGCGCAGATGCAGCCCTGGCCCTCGGCTATCGGGCCATCGAGCTGGGCGCGGAGGCGGAAGGGTTCAGCCAGAACCAAATCCGCGCGCTCAAAGCGTGGTGGAAACCCACCAGCAGCGTGGTCAACATCTCCAACGATGGCATCTCGTTTGTGTCCACCGTGCGGATGCCCGTGGGCTCTCGGCTCCAGCTCCGCCTGCGCTTTCCCGACGGCGCCACCGAGTATGCCCTGGCGGGAAAAGTGGTGCGCTCCGCGCCCGAAAAAGGCCCCGAAGGAGAGGAATACCATCGCCTCGCCGTCCACTTCGACCACATGTCCCGGGACGCTAAAGACGCCATCGACCGCTACATGAAGCTCTGGCTGGATGAAGCCATCGACGGCCTCCAGCCCAACGTCCCCTGAGTAGCCGCCTGGATCGCCCACTGAGTAGCCGCCTGGATCGCCCACTGAGTAGCCCACTAAGCAGCGCGCTCCCCCTCCGCGTGTTTAGGGCAGCATAGGAGCGCCCTTGTCCGGCTCACGAAACTGCATGAAGAGCACCGTGGCCTGACTGCGCTCGTAACGCACCCCCGACTCCACCGGAAACTTCGCCAGCCCCGCTTGACGCAGCCGTGGCGCTTGCTCCGCCTCGTATCGCTGGAACGCGGCTTTGTCCGCAAACAAATAACGAGCCTCAAACACCAGTGCGTCCGCTTCCACCTGCACCAGCTCGCAGCTCAGCGCGCCCGCCTCGAGCACCGCCTCAACATGCTCGTCGTACATCCACGCCACCCACCGCTGAGAGGTCTCCGCCGCTTCAAAATGTACCCGCACCGTATAGCTGTGCAAGGGACGCTTCTGCTCACCCTGAGAAATACCCATAGAAGCCACTCCTTCACCCGTCATGTGGATTTCAGTGCATAATTTCTTGTTAAGCTGGAATTTAGAGTCGTTCACCCGTCGTTATCCCCTTCGGGGAAGCAGACTTGCGCACGGGATGTTGCCGCCAGTGCTCCGCCAGCAGGATGCCGGTGGCCACGGAGACGTTGAGGCTCTCCACCTGGCCCGTGCCCGGAATACGCACACAGAGCTCTCCCACTTCAAAGGCGGCACGGCTCAAGCCACTCTGCTCTTCACCCAAGACCAGCAACAGGCGCTCCGGGAGCGGCGTCTGAAACAGCTCGCTGCCCTTGTGACTGCTGGTGGTGACCACACGATAGCCCGCCTGCTTAAAGAGGGTCAAGGTCTGGATAAAATCTCCCGCTTCGAGGGCCAGGACGTGCTCCCCTCCCCCCTCCGCCGTACGCAATGCGGCACCGGAGAGCAGCGCACGCGCTCCCGGCATCACCACCGCTTCGACTCCAAAATGAGCGGCAATACGCAAGATCGCCCCCAAGTTGTGCGGATTGCCCACCCCTTCGAGCGCCAAGACCACCCGACGACCTCGACGAGAGACCTGGCGGAGATAGGCTTCTACCGGCTGAACCACCCGCTCCAGCACCTGAAGACAGACACCCTCATGATGCTGACTCTCGGTCAGACGCTCCAGCTCGGCAGCGGTGACGAGGTGATAACTCAGCCGCTGCTCAGCCAGTCGGCGGAGAAAGGGGCCAAAGTGCTTCTGTGCCACTTCCTCCAACAACCAAATCCGGCGCACCTCTTCAGGATGATGCTGCACCCGCTGCTTACAGGCGGCGAGTCCATAGATGCGCCGCTCTTCCAGCTCCGAGGAGGCCGGAACGTCCCCGCCGGACGCCTGCTCACGCACAGAAACCTGCTCACGCACGGACGCCTGCTCACGCGCCCGCGAGACACCCGCTTTACGCCCAGGTCGAGCTGTCATGTATGCCTCAGCCCAGGAAGGGGTAGCGCCAGCCGGTGGGAGGGATAAAGTTCTCTTTGATGGTGCGCGGGGCCACCCAGCGGATCAGATTCCACAGGCTCCCGGCTTTGTCGTCGGTGCCGGAAGCGCGTGCGCCTCCGAAGGGCTGCTGGCCCACCACCGCGCCGGTGGGTTTGTCATTAATATAGAAGTTGCCAGCGGCTTGGCTAAGCTGCTGCTCCAGCCGCGAGATGACCGTGCGCTCACGGGCAAAGATCGCCCCGGTTAAGGCGTAGGGGGAGGTCGAGTTGACGAGCTGGACGGTCTCATCAAACTGCTTGTCCGGGAAGACATACACACTCACCACCGGCCCGAAGATCTCTTCTTCCATCAGGCGATGGCGCGGATCGTCCACTTGCACCAACGTAGGGGCCACAAAATACCCCACCTGCTTGTCGGAGGTGCCCCCGTGGATCACCTTCGCGGTCTCGTGGGCGAGCTTCTGATAAGAGGTGATCTTGTCAAAGGCGCGCTCGTCGATCACCGCTGTGATAAAGTTCGAGAAATCCCGAGGATCACCCATCTTCATCTCGGACATCATGGCCACCACTCGGTCGCGCACGTCCGGCCAGATCGAAGCAGGCACGTAAATACGGGAGGCGGCAGAGCACTTCTGGCCCTGGAACTCAAAACCTCCCCGGGCGATGGCCACGGAGAGCCGCTGCACATCCGCACTCGGATGGGCCAGGATGAAATCTTTGCCACCCGTCTCACCCACAAGGCGCGGGAAGCTACGATAGTGCTCCAGGCGCTGAGCCACTTCTTTCCAGAGATGCCGGAACACGCCGGTGGAGCCGGTGAAGTGAATGCCCGCCAAGTGCGGACTGCTGAGGGCCACTTCTCCCTGCTCCGGTCCTGCACCGGGCACCATGTTGATCACGCCGTCGGGAAGCCCCGCTTCACGCAGCAAATCCAGCATATGCCAACAGCCCAGGGCGGAGACGTTGGCAGGCTTCCACACCACCACGTTGCCCATCAGGGCCGGTGCGGTGGGAAGGTTGAGGGCAATCGACAAAAAATTAAAAGGCGTCACGGCAAACACAAACCCTTCGAGGGGACGATAGTCCACTCGATTCCAGTCTCCCCGAGGAGAATAGGGCTGGTCCTGAAGAATCTGCCGCGCAAAATGCACGTTAAAGCGCAGAAAATCGACCAGCTCACATACTGCGTCGATCTCCGACTGATGAGCGGTCTTCGACTGTCCGAGCATACAGGCGGCGTTGATGCGCATACGCCAGGGTCCAGCCAGCATCTCAGCGGCTTTGAGAAAGATGGCAGCCCGATGTTCAAAGGGCATGGCGGCCCAGGCGGGCGCAACGGCGAGGGCGGCGTCGATGGCCTGCTGGGTCTCGGCGGCGCTGGCTTGATGCAGGATGGCCAGGCGCTCACCGTGGGCGTGAGGCTGGACCACGCTGACGGCTTCGCCGGTCCAGATATTCTCTTTGCCGACCACCACGGGGATTTCAGGGCAATCGGCGGCCATACGGTCGAGCATTTTGCTCAGCTCCGCACGGTCGTTGGAGCCCGGCGCGTAGGATTTGATCGGCTCGTTGACGGGGATGGGGGGCTGAAAGAAGCCGTTGCTCATGTCCTTCCTCCAATCTGGGACGGCGGCGAGGCCAGCCGTCAGGCAAGCTGCGTCTCATCGGGTTGCAGCACATCACGTTGAGGTGACACCTTGCCCCATGAATCAGGTGGCGTCAAGGGGAAGGCGGGCTTCACACATCCAGCTCGTCCACCTCCGCTGAGTGTTGCAGAATAAACTGGAGCCGCGCTTGCGGATCTTTACCCATCAGATCCGAGATCATGTTCTCGGTGGTGAGTTTGTCCTCATCCTCGATGCGCACCTCCAGCAGCCGCCGGTGCCGAGGGTCGAGGGTGGTCTCGTTGAGCACACGGGGCATCATCTCTCCCAGCCCTTTGAAGCGGGTGATCTCTGCCTTTTGTTTTTTGGACAGCTTGCTTAAGACCTCCGCTTTCTGGAGATCATCCAGGGCCCAGAAGGTCTCCTTGCCCACATCGATGCGGTAGAGGGGCGGCTGTGCCAGAAAGACGTGCCCCTTTTCGATCAGCGGGCGCAGATGCCGATAAAAGAAGGTCAGCAGCAGCGTCGCGATGTGGTGGCCATCACTGTCCGCATCCATCAGCAAGATGATGCGTCCATAACGCAGGCGGGAGATGTCGAAGTCCTTGCCGATGCCACAGCCCAGACAGCTCACCAAGTCCGTCAGCTCCTTATTGGCCAGGAGCTTCTGAGAGCTGGCCTGCTCCGTGTTGAGCACCTTGCCTCGGAGGGGCAAGATCGCCTGGTATGTGCGGTCTCGTCCTTGTTTGGCCGAGCCTCCGGCGCTGTCCCCCTCCACCAGAAACAGCTCAGAGATCTGCGGGTCGGTCGAAGAACAGTCCGCCAGCTTTCCGGGCAGGTTGAGCCGATGACTCACCCCCGTCTTACGTCTGACCTGGGTGGCCGCTTGACGAGACGCCATACGTGCTCGAGCAGATTGGATGATGCGCGCCACCACCCCTTCCCCCAGCCGCTTGTTTTCGTGCAAAAACTGCTCCAGCGCCGGACGCACCGCCGAGTCGATCTGCCCCTTCACCTCCGGGTTGTTGAGCCGATCCTTCGTCTGCCCCTGAAACTGAGGTTCATGCACAAACACGCTGAGAATGGCCACCAGCCCTTCGCGAATGTCCTCCGCCGAGAGCGTCAGCCCCCGTGGTAGCAGGTCGTGGGTGTCGATATAGTTGCGGAGGGCCTTGCCAATGGCCTCCTTGAGCCCTTGCTCATGGGTGCCACCGTCGCGGGTGGGGATCGTGTTCACGTAGGACCGGAAGGTTTCCTCCGTGCTCTCCGTCCACTGGAGGGCCAGCTCCATGCGGAGCCCCTTCTGCTGCTCCAGCACAAACGGCTTTTCCTGGACGATGGCCTTGTTTTCTCGCTTGAGCGTCTCGGCGAGAAAATCCACCACCCCTCCTTCGTGCTTAAACTCCACCGTCTTGGAGGCGGACTCATCCCGAAACACGATGCGCAGACCCTTGTTGAGAAAGGTCTTGACCTCGAGCCGCTCCGAGATGAGGGCCGGATCAAACTCGGTCTGCTCAAAAATGTCGGGGTCAGGCCGGAAAAAAATGGACGTCCCCGTGCCTCGAGCCGGTCCCACCTGCTGAATCGGCCCGGACGGTTTGCCTCGTTTGTAGCGTTGTTGCCACTCCGAGCCCTCCCGCTTGATGGTGGCCACCAGCTCCACCGAGAGCGCATTCACCACCGACGCGCCCACGCCGTGCAGACCGCCTGCGGTGGCATACGCCTTGTCATCGAACTTGCCTCCGGCGTGCAGGGTGGTGAGAATCACCTCCAGGGCCGAGCGCCCATCTTTGGGGTGCGCGTCCACCGGGATACCACGGCCATTATCCGCCACCGTGACCGACTTTTTATCCTTGTGGATGGAGACCGTGATCAGGGTGGCATGGCCGTTGATAGCCTCATCCACGCAGTTGTCTACGATTTCCCAGACCAGGTGGTGGAGCCCTTCTTTTCCGGTTCCACCGATATACATGCCCGGACGTTTGCGCACAGGCTCCAGACCCTCGAGCACCGTAATATCTCGAGCGGTATAGCTCTTTTGTTTGGGGGGCTGCGTGCTCATGCCTTCGGCTCCTCTTTCTCACGGACGACCACGGGGGGCTGAGGCAACACCTCGATGGTGCCGGTTTTGACGATTTCGGTGCCTTTTCCGCCTCGGCTGGTCTCGTTGTAGGTGTCGGGGCAGACCTGGACTTCCCGGCCACGGCTGGTTTTGATGGCCAACCCTTCGGTTTTGCTCCGTCCGAGGGCAAAGTCTAGCACCCGATCCTCATCTTGGAGCTTGATGGCGGTGACACCCTTGCCAGATCCGCGCAGCAGGTTGAGTGCGATGGCCTTAAACACCAGCGCCCGCGCTTCTTCTGTGACCAGTGCCACATGCTCATCTCCGGCCAGCACCAGCACTCGCACCACCGCATCGTCTTTAAAGGCATCGTCGAGCCGGATGAAGCGGCGTCCTGACTTCGTGCTCTTCTCTTTGTGGACATCGAGGGGAAAGCGCAGTCCTTTTCCGGCCCGGGTGATGGCGATGCAGCTCAAGCCGGTGCGGGCTTCTTCTTCGGCCTCCAGCCCTGCGGTATCCACCGGATCATCGGTGTCGCTGCCTTCATCCTCTGAGCCGGAGCCTTCGGGTGCTCCTACCGGCGTGGGCAGACAGCGTGGGTCGAGACAGATCACCCCGACCACCCGCTCACGATCTCCAAACTGGAAGTGGCGTTGAACGGGCTCTCCGTAGCCGGTCGTGGCGGGAAACTCATCCACCCGCATCACATAGGCGGAGCCCAGACTGGTGAAAAAAGCCACCGTGTGGCGGGTGGTGGAGGGATAAACCCAGCCGACGGCGTCCCCTTCCCGCACGCGGATGGAGCTGACATCGGAGAAGCTCTTCTGACGTTTGATCCAGCCATCGCGGGTGACGATCACCATCGCCTGTTCGGTGATCACATAGGCGTTGGGGTCGAAGGCCACGGCTTTGACCGGCTCTCCTACTTTGGTGCGACGGGGATCTGCATGGCGTGTCTTGAGCTCCGTCAGCTCCTGCCGGATCATATTCCAGCGCATCGAGATGGAGCCCAGCAGCTCGTAGAGCCGATCTTCTTCTGCACGCAGCTCGGCCAGCTCTGCCCGGATCGCTTCGATCTCCAGCTTGGCCAGGCGGTACAGCCGGGTCTCCAGGATGGCATCGGCTTGCACCTCATCCAGAAAGAAGCGGGCCATGAGCTTCACTGCCGCATCTTGTTTGCCTTCCGACGCACGGATGATGCGAATGGCTTCATCCAGCTCGTCGAAGATGCGCTCGAAGCCCTCCAAGATGTGGATGCGTTTTTTGATCAGCTCGAGCTGATACTGGAGCCGTCGGGTCAGCACCTCCATGCGAAAATCCAGGAAGTGGCGCAGCAGCTCCTTGAGGTTGACCTTCTGAGGGGCGCAGATCTCGGACTTTTCGGTGGGCACCAAGCAGGTCATGTTGAAGTGGAAAGGACTCTCGAGCACCGTATGTTTGAAGAGGTAGGCCATCGCCACCTCGGGCGCCGTCCCTTTTTTCAGCTCCAGCACGATGCGGATCTGCTCGGTGGACTCATCCCGCACATCGAGAAGCTGAGGGATCTTGCCTTGCACGATGTGATCGGCAATATCGGAGACCAGATCGGCCTTGTTCACCCCATACGGAATGGAGGTGATGACGAGCTGGTCCTTGTCCTCGGGATCGGTCTGATATTCCCCACGCACCCTGACAGACCCTTCACCCTTTTCGTAGATGCGGATCAGCTCCTCCGGCGAGGTCAGAAGCTGGCCTCCCACCGGAAAATCGGGGCCCTTCACATACCCACACAGCTCGGGGATCGACAAGTCCGGCTCGTCGATCAGCGCCAAACACGCATCGAGCACTTCCCCCAAGTTGTGCGGCGGGATATTGGTCGCCATGCCCACCGCGATGCCCGTCACCCCATTGACCAGCAGGTTGGGAAAACGAGCGGGCAAGACCACCGGCTCCTCGAGCGTGCCATCGTAGTTGGGGCGAAATCCCACCGTGTTTTGTTTGAGCTCATCGAGCAGCTCGATGGCCAGCGGGCGGAGCTTGGCTTCGGTGTAACGCATGGCCGCCGGTGGATCGCCGTCGAGGGAGCCGAAGTTCCCATGACCATCCACCAGCGGATTCCTCAGCGAGAAGGTCTGAGCCATGCGGACCATCGCATCATAGATCGATGCGTCACCGTGGGGATGGTACTTGGCCATCACCTCACCGACCACCGCCGCGCTCTTTCTAAAGCGTCCATCGGGGGTCAGGTGGAGGTTGTGCAGCATGGCGTACAAAATCCGCCGCTGCACGGGCTTGAGTCCATCCCGCACATCCGGCAGGGCCCGTGCGGTGATCACCGAGAGGGCATAGTTGAGGTAGCGGGTACGTGCGGCGTCATGCAGCGCCACCGGGGTGATCGGCTGAGCTGACGACTCCGGGGGCGGCGGAGGTGCATCGGCGGGAGGCTTCTGGCCTTTCCCTCGTCCCTTGCCTTTCTGCGGTTCTGGATCTCCAAAAGAGAGCCGGATCTGATCACTCATGGTTGGAACTCAGCACTCAAGAGGTTCATCGACATCGGGGCACATGGCCGGGACGGTGTTATGGCATAGGGCTGGCAGGACTGTCAACTGCTGGCGAGTGGCCAACGTTGGCAACCGCTCCTCCCCACGGGTTGCTTGAAACATCTGCTGAGACTCACCGGGGTGAGCCTCGCTTGTCTCTGCTCACAGCGAAAGTCCGCGTCGCTGGTCAGAGGGGCTGGAACATCAGCATATAGTTGACCTTGTTATACATCCCACCACCCGCTCGAGGGCCTCCCAACATCACCTTCCCTGCCGGAAAGGTGCCCTCCCAGATGCGCAGCGGGAAATAGTCTTCGTTGGTCACCGAGATATACTCTCCGGTGGGGACAAAATCCGCTGCCCAGCCCGGGAGGGGATCGTGGGTTCGATCAAAAGCCACAAACACCCGAGCCGGTGCCGACAGCTCAAAGCTGAGCTGCACCGGACGATCCTCGAGCTGATCGCGTGAGGCCGTGCGCAGGTACTCCAGCCCTCGGTAGCGAGACGGCAAGGTCACGATCCAGTCGTCGCGGTCCCCGAAGGGTTTTGAGCCTCGCTTGAGATCCTTCTGGAGTATGTAGCTGCTGGCGCGGCTGGTATAGACCTTGAGGTTGGAGACCAGGGGCAAGCTGGCATCGAGGGTGAAGCTCCCGCTCCAAGCGGATGCCACTTCTCCGTCCACACTGGTGAGGGCCGAGCTCACCTGCACCGTATACACCCCTGCGGCCAGCGTTGAGCCCGGTTTAAACGTCACCTGCTCTCGCGACACGCTGAGCGTGCCACTGACGGCCACCCCGTCCTTGAGCACCTTCACCGACGAAGCGGTCACGCTGCTGGGATGGGGCCAGCTCGAGAAACGCAGCACCACCTCCGAGGTCGCCCGGAGCTTCTGCCCGGTTGAGGGTGTCATGCTCACCACCACGGGGGCCCCACTGCGTGCATCCACCGACTGAAGATACGCCACCAGGTCGGACAGTTGGCTCGACGAGAGCTGAGAAGTCTTGCCATGCAAGTTGGAGGGATTGCGCGTCACCAGCACATCCTTCAGCGTCGGGGCGGAGCCATCATGCAAGTAGGGGGCATTATTCCACACCCCCTTGACGGTGGGCGTATCCAGCCCGGTGAGGGTGCCGCCCATGCGTTTGCCGGAGGTGGCGGAGAGGGTGCCCACGTTGTGTAAGATGAAGTTTGCCGGATTGGGGGTCACGGTGGAGTCGGTGAAGTGTGGTCCCAGGTGGCAGCTCGCGCAGCCCACCTCCGTTGAGAAAAACAGGGTGCGACCGCGCTGAGCGGCGGCGCTGAGGGTGCCGTAGCTGGTCCGGTAAGGCGAGAGATCGGCAGTCACCAGGGATGCGCCATAGGCTGCCAGGGCATCCAGCTCGGGGCTGATCCCTGTTTTTTTGTCGCCGAGGGTGGTATTGCGGGTGCCGGTATTAAACTCCGCATCACTCATAAAGCCTCGGCCTTTGAAGGCGTTGCGCATATCGTGCTCAAAGTCTTGGATTTCGTCAAAATTGGCCGTCCAGTGGACGGGACCGTGGAGCATGCCGCCACGTCCGCGCAGCAGGGTGGTGCGACGGAAGCCCTCGCCTCGGTCGGTAAAGTCCCACACGCGCTTATCGGAGCCCCCATCGATGTGGCAGCCGGCACAGCTTATATAGGCGTCTTTATCCATCCGCACATCCGCTGCACTGTAGAAGATGCGCTTGCCGAGCAAAACCTCGGGGCTGAGGCTCTCCTTTGCCTGCGTGCGCAGGGCCGCCAGCCGCACGATGCTGGAGGCGTACTCCAAGCTGGCCACGTCATATACCACCACATTCCGGCTCAGAAAGTTCTGCACCCACAAGGTCTCATCTTCCGTCACCACCGCCCCTTGAGGTGCATCCCCCACCGCTGGAATGGAGGCTTTTTCTTCGCCACTCAGCAGGTCGATGGTGAGCACATCTCGGCTTCCTTGAAGCACCACAAAAGCGTAGTCTCCCAGCGGACTGAGCGCCAGCGCAGCCCCATAGTCTCGGTTGTTGAGATCCAGCCGCTCGCTTAAGGCTTCTTCGCCGGTCGAGCGGTCGAGAAAGGCGAGCATGGCCCGGTTGGTGTTCTCGAAGCTGCCGGGGAGACCGTCTCGTGCCAGTCCTCGGCTGGTATTTTGTTTAAAGCCCGGCACGTAGAGCCAGCGGCCATCGGGGGATGGCACCACTTGGCTGAGATAGTTGGGCACACCTCGGCCACTGATTTCCGAGTCTGGTCCGGGATCTTCCGGCAATACCCAGGTTTGAATGAGCGCCCCCGTCTGACGATCCAGCTCGTAGAGCTCTCCCTGCGTCGCGCTCGACAAAAAGCGGGTCACAAAGACGCTGTCTTCTACCACCGCCAGCCCTCGGGGTGCGTTGAGCCCTGATGCTCGCCACAGCTCGGCCCCCGAGACCACATCCAGCGCCCGCACTTCCCCCAGCCCTTCCAGACTGACCAGCATGGACTCATCGCTGGGATCCATGACCAGCCCGTAGGGGCGAGAGCCCGGCGGCAGCACCACCACTTCCCGCACCACAAAGGTGGAGGCATCGATGCGCACGAGCTGCGCATCTTCGGCGCTGACCACCCACACATGCCCATCACGGGTGAGTGCCAGGGTGGTGGGCTTGAGCCCGACCGTCAGCTCTTGAATCTTGCTGAGCGGGTCCACCTCCAGCACTGCCACCGAGTCTCCATCGGGGTTGACGCTCCACACGCGGCGCTCGAGCGGATCATAGATCACGCTGCTGGAGTGGGTGGGCGGCACCGGGAGGGTGGGCTCCAGCACCGTCACGGGGCGGGTATCTCGACTGGTCTGGCCTCGGCTGTCGCGCACGGTGAGAATGGCGGTGAAGTGTCCGACCCGCGTATACGTGTGTGTATAAGAGGTATAGCTCGAGAAGCCGGACGACGGGGAGCCATCGCCGGGATCCCAGGCATACTCGAGGGCACCGACTCCCCCTTTGGTGAAGCCAGCGGTGAGCACGGCGGGCGTTCCGACTTGGGCCACCACACGTTCACCGGCTTCTGCTACGGGGGGATTGAGCAGCTTGGGCCCGGTCTTAAAGCGGCTGGTGAAGGTGGAGGCCAGCCGATTGCCGCTCAGATCGGCGATGCCACCGGCGGGTGCTACCAGCTCATACTCGGTTTCTTCGATCAGGGGGGTGGAGGGGTTGAAGGTGATAAACTGAGCCTGCACGCTGAGCGTTCCCGCCAGGGCGGAGCCTCCAACCGGGCGGAGGTAGAAGCTCGACGCATTCACGCTGCTGAGCAGCACTTGATCGGTGAGGGTCACCCCGACTCGAGCGGTCACGGGCACCCAATCTTGTCCGGCGCTGGGGTTGACATAGTTGATCCCAATCGGTGACGTATCGGGAGTGGTCTGGACGGGAATCAGATGGCTTCCGGAGTTATCGGTGCCCGACTCATGATCGTCGCTGACCACCAGCAGGTTGCCCAGAATGGACACGAAGTCATTATCTCCCGCGATATGCCCGGTGCCCAACAGGGTGGGCAGGACCGGATTTTTGACATCCATGCCGTGGAAGACGTCGGAGCTGCCCACATAGGCGCGGTTATCTTGGGTCATCACATAAGCCCCAACACCGGGCGCAAAGGTGGTGGCAGTGGTCACGGGCACATAGGGATCCTGGAGATCGATCACCTCCAGCCCGCCCACCTTCATGGCTCCGTAGAGATAACCGCCGTTGAACCAGGTGGCATAGGAACGTTCCGCGTGGCTGACATCTTTGATCAGGGTGAGGGTATAGGGATCGCCGATGTCGAACACCCTCGACTGGCCTCCGTCTGAGATGGAGGCCACCAGCAGGTTGCCCATCGCGAAGAGGGGTCCGGTGCGCCAGCCCACTCCCATCGAGACTTGATCCACCACCTCCGGCTGGCTGAGATCTGAGACATCGACGATATAGATGCCGTTAAAACCTCCGGCCACGTAGATCACAGGCGCTTGAGCGGCGAGCCACCAGGCACCGAAGTCATAATCACTGGCCCACACCCCGGGCAGGGGGATGTTGTACGCCACCACCGGCGCAGCAGGATTCGACAAGTCCCACAGGTTGAGCCCATTGGACGCCAGCGCCACGAGCAAGCGGCCCTCCGCTGTCTCGATGAAGGCGGTGGTATGGCCTTCACGCTGGCGCGCGTCATACCCTTTGCCGACCAGCACCGGTGCGCGTGGATTGGAGATGTCGAAGAGGGCCACCCCTCCTTCATCCATGCCTTGAGAGTAGACGATGCCGAGGTAGCCGCTGTACCAGAAGGCGGTGCCGTGGTAGTCGGGGGCATGGATGCCGTTGATGGCGCCGATCTCGGTGTACAGCTCGCTGCTGCTATAGGTGAGGGCGGGCACGGTGCGCTCGAGGGCTTCCGTGCGGGTGCTCGTGTGTGCGCCTGCCTGCGTGAGCGTGCCTGCGTGCGTGAGCGTGCCTGCCTGTCTGCTTGGGTGTGCTTGCGTCCGGGGGGCCTTGATGAATTCGGCGGCGGCCTCGGCTTGGGGGGAGCCCATGCTCAACACCGATTGCAGGAGCAGGACCGTCAGCCAGACGCTGAGGGAGTGCCACCTTGTGGGTCGTGGATGCGCGAGCGGCCCGCCTGCCCGATCCTGCCATACCCATCCCAGAGCCCCTTGGACCCTGCTGTGTTCTCTTTGAGTCATGCTTGCCTCCTCCTGAGCGTCTTGACCCACGGCATCCCGAGCGAGACCCTGCTGCTCGTCCGTGACGACTTTCTATTCTGCGCACAAGGTCTGGAGGCTGCCACACTTAAAGCACTGAGAATCGGACAAAATCTGGCCGATTCTCGAGGAGAGCCCAACAGAGAGCCGATTATTCCTTTGCGTGCGGGGGTGGCTGCGCTAAGATACCCCCCGGCACAGACGCAGGAGAGACTTATGGCCAATATTGCCTCCTCCCTTGAGCTGGATTTCTCGCTCCAGCCCTATCTACCGGTCCATGATCTGAAGCTGATGGATGTTGAAGCCGTGCGCCTGATGTTGCGCGGTGACTCCATCATTGACTGGCATCGGATGAATTTTCAGTCTCGTGAGGAGGTGCAAAACTTCTTGCGGGTGAATTTGTTTGAGCCTGATGCGATTCAGGATCAGCGTCGTTTTCGATATTTGCATCAGGAAGCGATTCAGTATCTGCGTAATTATTTTAACCTGCGTATTCCGAAGGCATTGGTCGAGCCGCCGGATGTGGAGAGTCTCTTCTTACATGCGAGCTTTGCCAAAAAACGATTCAATCGGTATCAGCTCTTGAGCTGTGTGATCCTCAAAGTGATGAGTATTTTGCATCATATTGAGGGTCGTTCGTTGTTGTTTCGCACGCCGATCTCGGACTTAGATTTGTTTGCATTGGTGCAGGATCGGGTGGATGCTTTTTCGGAGCTGGCGCAGCGCATCGATGTTCCGTTGGTGCAGATTTATGGCAGTCGCAAGAGTCGAGACAGTCTTGTGACCAAACTTTTATCTAAAAAGGATACCATTGCCGCCACCATCTTTGACAAGCTCCGTTATCGAATTGTGGTGGAGCGTCGAGAAGACTTGTTTCCGATGCTGTCGTACATGACCCATACTTTTTTGCCATACAATTATACCATCCCCAACGAATCGAATAACAACCTGCTCAACCTATGGGAAGAGCTTCAGGCGCGGGTGGACCTGCACGAGCTGATGGATGGAATGGTCTCCAACTATCGCTGGCAGGAGGATCGTATGCAGGGCAGTTCTGCCAATATTTTTTCGGGTTCCAGCTATCGTACCATTAACTTTATTGTGGATCTCCCGGTACGATTGGATGCCTTCTTGAGTCAAGAAGACATGGCCCGTTATGGACGGATTGGGTTTGTGCTCGTCGAGTTTCAGGTGGTAGATGAGCAGACAGAAGCCAGCAACGATCAGGGCGAGAACAGCCATGAGCTCTATAAACGGCGTCAGCGTGACAAAGTCTTGGAGCGGCTGCGTTGGGGGGGGTTGATCAAGCTGCGCAATCAGCAGCGGGAGCAGGAGCGCCGAGCCCTGCTGAGTGAGGAGCTTCCTCCGCGTCCCCAAAAAGATCCGGGGGATCGATGAGGGAGCCATCCGCTTCCGTCCGGCCTGAGCCCTTGATCGATGCGCAGCGGCTTCAGCTTACCTGGCCGAACGGCGTGACCGCCTTGCAGGACGTGGCCTTGAGCCTCATGCCGGGTGAGCTGGTGGCGGTGGTGGGCCCTTCGGGCTGTGGGAAGTCTACCCTGTTGCGCCTGCTGGCGGGCCTGGAGCAGCCGAGTGCGGGCCAGCTCACCTTACGAGGGCTTCCCCCAGCGCAGGCCAGACGTCAGAGCAGTCCGGTGGCGTTTGTATTTCAGCAGCCGACCTTATTGCCGTGGCAGACGGTCGCCGAAAACGTGGCCCTGCCGCTGCGTTTGAGTGGAGCCGCTCCTTCTGACGACCTCATTCACAACCTGTTGCAGCGGGTGGGTTTGGAGGCTTTTGCCCGGAGTTATCCTCATCAGCTCTCGGGGGGCATGCAGATGCGGGTGAGTGTGGCCCGGGCGCTCAGCACCCGTCCGACCTTACTCTTGATGGATGAGCCATTTGCCGCCCTGGACGAGCTGACCCGTCAGAAGCTCCAGGAGGAGACCTTACGCCTCTGGGCTCAGGAGCAGTGTACATTGGTGCTGGTGACGCACAACATGTTTGAAGCGGCGTTTATGGCGCAGCGGGTCTTGGTGATGAGTGCTCGACCGGGCCGGATGATGGCGGAGCTGGCGATTCCGTTTGAGTATCCTCGCGCGCGCGAGCTGCGGGCCAGTCCTGCCTTTGCGGAGCAGGTGGGCCGGATCAGTCGGCTGCTGCATGGAGGCCATCTTTGAGCAAAGCCGGACGTGAAGAGTCCTGGTCGCTGCGTATGTTGCCACCGTTGGGGGTCTTAGCCTTTTTTCTGTTGAGCTGGGAAGCCCTGGTGCGTTGGTATGACGTGCCTGCCTATTTGTTGCCGCCTCCTTCTGCGGTGTGGGCTGCGGCGCTCGAGCATCTGGCGTTGTTGACACGCGCCACCCTCTTGACGGCTGCGGGGGCGTTGGGGGGGTTTGTGGCCAGTGTGAGCTTGGGGGTGATGCTGGCGCTGCTCTTTAGTCAGTCTCGTTGGATCGAGCGGAGTTTTTTTCCGTATGCGGTTTTTCTCCAGACGGTGCCGATTGTGGCGATTGCCCCGCTGATCATTCTTTGGTTTGGCACGGGTTTTCAGAGTGTGGTGTTGGTGGCCTGTATTGTGAGTATTTTTCCGATCATCACCAATACCACGGCGGGGTTGACCTCGGTGCCGCGTCCGCTTCTGGAGCTGTTTGAAGTTCACAATGCCAGTCGTGCCCAGGTATTGTTCCGCCTTCGGTTGCCTTACGCGGTGCCTTCCCTGGTGACGGGCGCGCGTATTTCCAGTGGGCTCTCGGTGATTGGGGCCATTGTGGGGGAGTTTTTTGCGGGGTTTAGCACGCAGCATCAGGGCTTGGGGTATATCATCATCTTGACCTCGGGCCAGCTCAAGACCGCGTGGCTTTTTGCGGCAATTGGGGCCTCCACCGCGTTGGGCTGGCTGATCTTTTCGAGTGTGGGCTGGCTGGGAGACCGGCTGACGGCTCCGTGGCGTGACGTATGAGCCCTTGCCTGACCGATGCATCCTCGCCACGCCCTCCCCTGGAGAGGCTTTAGACACAAAGTTGACCTCCCCACCCAAGTCGTCGGGGAGGTGGGAGGGGAGCGCTGCCCCTCAGCCCTTGCAGCTTAAATTTGAGTTACGGAGGAGTTTATGCGTCCGCCATCGCCTTATCCAGCCCTGCGTCTTCTTCAGCCGCTTGCCTTGAGTATCCTGACCCTGCTGGGTGTGGCGTGCTCGAAAGAGGCGTCGGAGCCTACACCGCCCCAGAACGGCTTGCCCGTCGTGACCACCACCACACTTCAGCTTGACTGGTTTCCCGAAGCGGAACACGGTGGATTTTATGCCGCTCATGTCCACAACCTCTACACCGAAAATGGGCTGCGGGTGGACATTCGACCGGGAGGCCCCAACGCACCGGTGCTGACGCAAGTGGCTGCGGGACAAGTGGATTTTGGCCTGGCAGGTGCCGATAACATCCTGCTCGGACGTGCCGAAGGCACTCAGGTCGTGGCGTTGATGGCCTCCATGCAAGACAGTCCGCAGTGTATCATGGTGCATGAGAAGTCCGGCATCACCCAGCTCAAAGACCTGGCCAACCTGACCCTGGCGGCGGAGATTCGCCTGCCTTACGTCCAGTTTCTCAAGAAGAATGTGCCACTGACGGGCGTGCAGCTCGTACCCTACACCGGCTCCGTCGCCGAGTTTCTGGTCAAAGACGCCTACGCGCAGCAGGCGTATGCCATCAGCGAGCCCTATGTGGCCAAGAGCAAAGGGGGCGATCCCCGCTGCTTGATGATCTCCGAGCTGGGCTTTAACCCCTATAGCACCGTGTTGATCACCCGCAAGGAGCTGCTGGAGCAAAAACCCGAGCTGGTCAAGAGCATGGTAAACGCCTCCATCGCAGGCTGGAAAAAGTATCTCGAAGCGCCCGAAGAGACCAACAAGTTTATCAATACCCTCAACCCCGCGATGGATGCCCAAGCCCTCAGCTTCGGAGCAGAGCAGCTCAAGACCCTCGTCCCCGGTACGCAAGGCGCAGGCATCGGACACCTCAGCCCCGAGCGGTGGCAGACCCTCGTCAGCCAGCTCGAGAGCCTCCAGCTTCTGCCACCGGGCAAAGTGAAGGCAGAAGAAGCCTATGACACCCGCTTCCTGCCCTCCGCTCCGGCAGCAACGGATTCAGCCCCTGCTCCTGCCTCCGCAGCACCCGCTGCCGCTCCTGCTGCCGCTCCCGCTGCCGCTCCTGCTGCCGCTCCTGCTGCCGCAGGCTCCACCCCCTGAGACACACCCGTCACGGCGACCCAAACGTATAAAGCCAGCCTCCCCCACTCGAAGAGGCCAGCTTACCCGGTGGCACTCGCTCCGGCAGCTCCAGCACCACACAGGCCCCCGAGAGCCCCTGTCCCGCGCCCTGTTCCAGCTCGGCCCAGCGCAACACCCGCGACGGTGCCAGCCCCATACAGCGATGCGGCTCCGTATGACCACAGGCATCAAACAAAAAACGACGAGAAGCCGAAAAACTCCCCACCACACAGCGCGCCTGCTCCGGCTGCTCCCGGAGCCAACGGGCCTGCGCTCGCCAGAGCTCCCGCTGCGCCAGCCCCTGCCGCCGCTCCGCCCGCACCTGCTGATCCGACCACACCAGCGCCAGCAACATCAACGACCCCACGACCAGCCCCGGACCCCACGCGCGCAGCCTCACGCGCGCATCCGCACGCTCTCGCGCATCCGCACGCATCCGCGCATGAAGCCCACACGCCAGCCACAGCGCCAAGAGTGCCGCCGTCCACCCATACGCGGGCATGTCTCGATACCGATCCAGCCAGAATGTGAGCCCCACCGAAGCCCCCAGCGCCCAGAGCAGCCGCTGCTGCTCCAGGGTCGGCTTTTTTCCAAGTATCCAGCCGCACAAGAGCAGGAGCAGCCCCAGCCCCTCCGACAGCTCCCCCAGCCGTCGCTCCAGCGCATCCAGCCGCGTCATGCCCGGAGGCTGATTCAACACACCCCGCGAGCCCCATAGCCAGTCTTCACCATGCCAGACGAGCAAGAGCCCCGGCAACACACTCAGCCCCAGCAGGAGCCTGCGATATGCGACACCCGCTGAGGTCTCCGACGAGGAAGAGGGCAGACACACAAACGTCGGCAAGCTCACCACCACCAGCGGCGTCACAGTAAATGCCGCCCCCCACACCAGCCCCGCCAGCACGGGCCAGCCCTCCAGCCACAGCAGCAGCGCCCCAAGCTGGAGCGCCCATGCCATCGGCTCCACCTCCGCCGTGGTGAGCGCCTTGAGGATCGGCGGCATGGCCAGCCACAACAGGCCCGCCAGAACTCCCCACCGCGCGCCACTCAGCCGCCGCTCGAGCCGCCCAAGCACCCCCAGCGCCACCATCCCCCAGAAGACACTGTGCAGATGCAGCGCCAGTACGCTCAAGCCGTGTGGCATCCCCGGCTCCACCAGAAGACGCTCCAGAAGACGCTCCAGGAGCACGCGCCCGTCCAGCAGCGCCAGCCAGCCCGCCGCCGATACGAGATAACCCAGATGCACGGTGCGCTCTGATAGCTCCCCCCGCAAGACCTGGTCGAGATACACCGCCGCATCGCCGTTGGAGAGCACCGGCTGGATCAGGCTCAGCGCCCACAGCAAGAGCACAGGCCAAACCAGCAGGCCCACTCGAGCACCCCCTCGAGCGTCAGCGCCCGAAAGAACATCCGCAGCCGGGGATTTATCACGCGGGGATTTTACATCAGCAGGGAATGCAGCCGCAGCACGTCGAAGCATCCCCAAAAGGCAGGCAAAAAAAGGCAGGCTTGAGCGTGACATCTCAGTCGAACGCGGCCATCTCAACGTCGTTATTGGACGCTTTGGCCATGTCCAGCTTGATCACCCGGTCGGCAGAGACCAGCGGCAAGACCAGCACCGAGCGGAAATTAACCGGAGTCCAGGCTTGATTCCGGTCTCCCCAGGTCTGGGTGTAGATCTGCATGTCTCCCGAGATCGACGCCGCCGTGTACGGCTGAATATTACCCGACACATCCAGCTCAAAAGTATCGCCATCGGTGGTGGGCAACGTCCCTCCCTGGATGAAGAACGAGATCTCACCGCCATCACTGACATATCGCTGATTTTCGTATGCGATATTTGTTTGGTACTCGTCCACCTGATTGGTGATCGTGCCTCGGACCTTATATCCCCCGAGCAGCGCATCGTAGGTCAGCACCCAAGTCTCCGTCGGAGAGATCCCCCCACAGCGGCTCAGGAGCGCCAACGACTGGCCATTCCCCCCATTAAACGGCACAATCTGCGGATTAGACGTGGCCCCCGCATCCAGAGACAGTCCCATCGCGGACTCGGAGTCGTTCACCGACGCCCTCACCGCACTGCCATAGACCATACAGCCACTGGCACCATGCAGGGCGTACACTTCCCCTTCAAAGGTGCTCACGGCCACCAAAATGGACTGAATGGGCACCTGCTCGTCGTTGAGCTCCCGCGTATCCACCGGTCGTTGAGCCGCCGCGAGGGCCCGCACCGGCACGCGCATACGCACGGGGTCAATTTCCGGGGAGGCCGGATTGACGTCCAACATCTCATCGGCCTTCAGGTCGTAGACCGGAACGTCTCCGTCGTTGAGGGTGGCCACAAACAGATGTTCGTAGCCGTCCTCCACGGTGGCATCATGAACATACGCCACGTCGAAGTTCGGACCAAAACCCCGCAGATAACGAATCGCCACCGGCTCCTCGCGGAGGTCGGCCACAAACACCCCTCCCCCGTCTCCGGCATCGGTGATGAAGAGCCGCTGCTGCGCCTCGTCAAGCTCCAGCCCTGCCGGTTTGACTTCGTTGAGGCAGCTTTCGCCTACCACCGGGGTCTCATCGGAGCAAAGTTCCAGCTCAAAGGCCACCGTCGGCATTCCACCGGATGCAAGTGGGCTCAGATCGATGCCCACCAGCATGCCACGCACCGGCTCCGCGCCGTCGTCGAGGGGAACATCTCCCTCGGTCACTTGAACACTGGCCAGAGCGAGGGCCTGCGAGGGCAGCACCCTCAGATCGCCGATAAAACCCGGCAAATCCAGCTCCACCAGCCCCGAGTCGGTGTGCAGGCTAAAACGTGCGCCATCGGGAATCGAAGCGCCGTCTTCCACCTCCACCAGAAATTCCAGCTCGTTGTGGTCGGCATAATAGATCTCACCGGGCACTGCGCGTCCTTGCTGCACCCCGGAGCGTGTACCATACACCTGGAAGGAGCCTCTCAGCGCATCATAAACGGCGGTCCATTCTTCGGTGGTGGTGCGTCCTTCGCGGAGCCAGAAGCCCGTGACCTTCACCCCACTCACGGCAGCGCCCTCAGCGGTGAGCAGCTCCAGCACCCCTTCGCGTAAGGACTGGTTGACCGCAAGCTGACTCTCAAGCTCTGGCACACACAGCGGACGACGGGGGATGGCAGGCGTAAAAGGCATACACCCCGCACGCGGCACCCAGCCAGCATCCAGATACGGCATCACCAAGAGCTGATCGCGCACCGCGTCGGAAGCCACCAGGGCCACACCAAAATCGTCATCTCCGGTATGGCGGGAATACACCGCCACATGCTCCAGATACCGCTCATCTCCCGCCGCAAGCGGCGAGGAACGCACCCAGGAGGCATACGGCTGATCGCGAAGGTAGGTCTCGTGTTTGAGATCGAGCTTGGCAATTCGTCCGGAGCGAAAGTTGGAGATAAACGCCACCGGCACCGAAAAAATCTCATTGGCGTCTTGGATGGCCACGTCGATGGGTCCATCGAAGGTATCCAGGCCAGCATCTTCGGTCTCACAGCCGCTCTGCGTCACCACCAGGGGCGTCACCACCAGGGGGAGCAGCAGCAACGGCTTCATCCACCACATGCTCTTGTTGCGCACGACGTTGCTCCTCATGGCACGCTCAGGTCGAGGTTTTTGAGCTGAGCCACCACCTGGCCAAAGCTGGCCGAGCTGGGGTCGGTGTCGAGAAAGACCAGGGAGCCATGCGGCACATAACTCTCTTTGCCCCGCTGCTCAAGCTCCCCGACGTAGTTGGCCACCACCAGAAAACGCTCATCGGGCGAGAGGGCCAGCGCCACCGGGACTTCGCCGACGTCTCGGGCCACCGCGACCACTTCTCCCACCGCGCCCAAGCTCAGATCGATGGTATAGATGGAGTTGCCATTGCCGTTGGCCACCCATAGATATCGCCCATCTCGGGAGAGCGCCAGCCCAATCGGGCCAATATCTCCCTGGGTCTCGAAGCCCTGATCTTCGGAGCTGCCTGGATCCAGCTCGATGCTGCCCAAGATCGCACCGTCCACGATCAGACGAGGGGCACCCCGCTCCACAATCTGCGTGCGGTCGATGACGATCACCGAGTCCGGCACTTTGGTGGTGGCGTAGATGCGCTCTCCGGTCGGGCTGAAGAGCACACTCCGCGCGCCCCGCACCGCCACGTTGCTATAGTCTTTGTCGTAACACTTCGGCGAATCTTCCAGGGCCAGAGCGGCCTCAAATCCCAAGTAGTTGTCGTCAAAATGATCGGTCGTGGAGTCGTCTTGTGTGTCGATCACATACAACCCGGAGGTGTAGGTGGCACTCACCACCGCAATATCACCCTGTGGGGAGACCTCAATCTCGGTGGCACCGTTACCACACATCTGATAACCCCCAAAATAGACGTCGAGGTTCAGCACACCCTCTTCTAAACCCAGGGCCGAGCCGTTGTCTTCACTCGAGACCAGCCGCGTCTGGAAGGTGAAGCTGTCGCCGGTCGAGAGTGGCTCGTAGACCTTGCTCCACACCACCCCTGCGAAGGATTGGGCTAAGCCGATGCGAGCTTGGCCATTCCGCAGGCCCTCGTAAAACATCCAGTAGCGGGTGCCATCAAAGGTCACATCGGGCTGACGAACCGAGACCGCGTCCCACCAGTCACTCTCACCCACCAAGATGGGAAAGGTGGAGCCGTTGGCATCGCTGAGCCGCTCCCAGACGAAGGTGGAGGGATCGGTGCCGGGGTTCACCACCACACGCGCCACGCCGATCTTGTAGACATCGTTACCGCCACTGCCGGAATAAAACAGCTCCCAGCGTTCTTGAGCCACTCCATCCACGCTCAGCTCGCGCACCACCACACTGGGGGCTTCGACGGCGGCATCGTCCCAGTCGCCCGCGCCTCCCAAGTCGAGGGCCCATGTTCCAAAGCTCTGCCGTGTCCAGCTCAGGCCGTCCGGGGAGGAGGCATACACAATCCGCCGTCCACTGCTGCTGACGCTGGTAAACCACATATGCCAGAGGTCTCCGCTCCGGCGAGGCGGCACCACCGCAGGACCGAGCAGGTGGGTCTCTCCTTGTTCGGTGAGCGGCTCCAGCAGGGTGCGCACGTTCCCAAAGCCGCTGTTGCCAGATGCAGGCTGATCCACTCGGCGAATGCTCGCAGCGGTGCCGTCTCCCAGCTCTTCGGCAAAAAACAGGAGGCGGGTGCTGTTGTAGACCACCACATCGGGCTCACCCAGTCCTCGGGTGGTATCCAGGGCGGTGCAGCCCTCGGCGGAGGAGGCAGGCCAGCTTGGGCACTCCGGGTTGCTCCACTGGAAGAGCGCGTCCCCTTTTCGGCTGGCGGCACCCACTCCAGAATAGAGCGGGAGCTCTCGGGCGGCTTCGTCTTCGACCACCGGCTCTTGGATACCCGTATAATACAGGGTCTCGGTCGTGGGGTCGTAGGCGGGCGCGTGGATCGCGTAGGCGTCCCACGAGGCAGGCTTAAACTCGATTTCTTCTTCTGCTTCTTCTTGAGCGTCGGTGAGCGACACCACGTTGCCGCGTGCGCCCACACCCAACACTTGCCCATGCAGCACAGAGAAGTACAGCTCACCCGCTTTTGGCTGGATCAGGTTCTGGAGCGGATATCCAGCGCCCGCGTCGAGCAACCGCTCGCCGGTGAGCCGCATGCCTCCGGCGGAGGTCTCGATGTTGGGTCGAAAGACCACCGGTGAGGGAGGACCAGTCATCCAGTCCAGGTCAAAGTCGAGGGGGGTATCTCCGAGCGCGCGCCAGCTCCGGCTGTCAAATCCGATGGCATAGTGGAGATCCCACGGGCCTGCTTCATCGGGGGCGCTGCTGTACCACAGGCGCAGGAGTCGTCCATCCAGCACCACCGAAGGGGAGCGGATCACAGCCGCTCCCGGCAGGTCGAGACAGTCGGCTTGGATGTTTTCGATGCCACCCAGGGTATAGGCGGCCCCATCGGTGGACTCCGCATACATCAGGCAGGAGCCACCTTCGCTCCGCTCGCTGACGAACCACAGGCGGAAGCGACCGGTGCCGGGATCGTAGAAGCCGGTGGCGTCACGTTGAGCCACGCCTGGATCGCCCCCTTCAAAGGTGAGGGCGGTGGGAGTCGCCCACTCGACGGAGAGGGCTTCGGTGTAGCCGGTGGCCAAGATGGTATTGGACTCGGTGGAGGTGGTGCCGAGACTGGCTTTTCCGGTGGCATCCAACCCGGTAAACCACAGATGCAGGTTGCTGCTCGCTAAAAACACCCAGGGCGCGGCGGTGCCTCGCGCGAAAAAGTCGTCGCTGGTGTCGGCGTCTCCGACGGTGCCAAAACCGAGCACATAGTCGTCGGTGCTGACTTCACTCTGGAGATTCTGTTTGGTCACGTCGAGCGGGGTACTGGCGCTGCTGTAGGCCATGCCAATGCGGGGTGCTCGATAGGCGGGGGAGCCATCAAAGGGGGTGACTTCGGTCCAGCCTTCGTAAAAAAAGAAGTAGTTGGCGTTGGCTTCGTCGGAGGGGGCCGCCACAATCACGCTGGTACGTCCGACGCCGAGGGAGTCAAAGGCGGTGTCTTCGCCGCCTCGGAGGATGCTGTCGGTGACGCCGGGGGTAAAGCTCAGGCCATCGATGCTGTCGGCATAACCGAGGGCACCTTCGCCATCTTCTTGTCCGACAAAGAGCAGGCGATAAGGGCTCTCGATGTAGGTGAGGGTCCAGGTATCGGCGACCACACCGTTGCCAACTGCGAGCAAGCCCAGCTCGGCGAAGGAGCGGGTGCCCACGTCGGTGAAGTCTTCTGCACGAGGCCACGTCACCAAGCCCACGCTGGAGCCGGTCAAGGGGGCCATCGGTGAGGCGTCGGTGTCGATCACCGAGACGCTGTGATCACTCTGGTTGACCACGAAGAGGTAGTCGCCCTTCTCGGTGGAGGCAAATGCCATATCCCAGGGATCTTCGAGCACACCCAAACGCCAGGTGCTGTCGGGATCGTCTTCTTCGGTCGCTGATTTCACCGGAAAGGGTGCCAGGGCCAGGGGATCGCTGAGATCCACCACATACACCGCATCGTCTTTATAGGTGTTGGTGGTGAGAGACAAGCGATTGGAGACAAACGCCACGGGTGCTTCGCCCTCACCGGAGGGCACCTGTGCCAGCTCGACCTTGCCCGAATAATAGGGCATGGGGAGGGTGGAGCGCACCAATCGGCTATCGCTGGTCAGCAGGATGGGCGGAGCCGGAATCGGGCCGGTGGCTTGCTCGAGCTGTGCTTCTTCGACCAGCGCGCTCAGGGTGTTCCAGTCGTAGGTGTTGAGGCTCCCATCACCAAAGACCATATAGCCGTTGGAGTTCACCACCAGCAATACCGGTCCTTGTGGCCCTTCATAGAAGCGCACGTCGGTGGGAGCGCCCAGACAGTCGCCCACAGAAAAGTCTCCGTAGTCGTAAGCGCCTGCCGGATAGTCCGTGCAGTCGCCGACATAAGGGACTTCGATGTCTCGCACGCAGGAAGTGAGAGCGGGAAGCAGCGCCAGTGGCAGGGCCAGCGGGCGAACAGACCACCGTCGAGGGGCAGGCAATTGCATGAAGCTCCTCACACACCTAAAACCGCTTGAGCTGCCGCCAAACGTGCCACCGGCACACGATAGGGAGAGCAGCTCACATAATCCAGCCCGACCTGATGACAGAAGTGGATAGAGGCCGGATCGCCTCCATGCTCACCGCAGATGCCCACTTTCAGGCCCGCTCGGGTGCTGCGTCCCAGCTCCACTCCCATCTTGACCAGCTTGCCTACGCCCTTCGCGTCGAGGGTCTTAAAAGGATCCACCGGCCAGATGTTGAGGTCATGGTACGCAAACGCAAAACGTGCCATATCGTCTCGGGAGAGACCATAGGTCGTCTGGGTCAGGTCGTTGGTCCCAAACGAGAAGAAATCGGCTGCTTGAGCGATCTCATCGGCGATGAGAGCAGCGCGGGGCAGCTCGATCATGGTGCCGACGGTATACGGGAGGTCTACTCCCAGCTCCTCTTGGATCTCGGCGGCCAGCTTTTCAATCCGGGTGCGGAAGAAGGTCAGCTCTTTGAGATCACCCACCAGGGGGATCATGATCTCGGGGGCGATCTCCAGTCCTTCCCGCTTGTACAGGATGGCGGCGGCGCGCAAGATGGCCTGCACTTGCATGTCGTAGATCTCGGGGTTGGTGACACCGAGACGACATCCACGATGGCCGAGCATCGGGTTGAGCTCTTTGAGCTTCTCGACGCGGGCGGCGAGGGTGGCGACACTGACCCCGAGCTCAGCGGCCACCGGCTCCATTTCTTTCTCGTGGGTGGGCAAAAACTCGTGCAGGGGCGGATCGAGCAAGCGGATTGTGACCGGATAACCCGCCATCGCCTTAAAGATTCCCATAAAATCTTGGGTTTGATACGGAAGGAGCTGCTCTAAGGCGATGCGCCGTGCTTGAACGTCTTCATCGGCCAGGATCATCTGGCGAACGGACTGGATCCGCTCTTTATCAAAAAACATATGCTCGGTGCGGCAGAGGCCGATGCCCACGGCTCCAAACTCTCGGGCCACTTTGCTGTCTTCGGGGTTGTCGGCGTTGGCGCGCACGCTCAGGCGCGAGAGCTTGTCGGCTTGCTCCAGCAACGCTTTGAGGGAGGGGTCATCGGCGCGGCCTCGCCGGGTCTTGAGCTCACCCAGGATCACTTCCCCGCTGGTTCCGTTGAGGGTGATGATATCGAGGTGCTTCACCACGGTATCTCCCACGCGGAAGCTGCCCGCTTTGAGATCGATCTGCACGGCATGGCAGCCGACGATGCAGCACTTGCCCATGCCTCGGCCCACCACAGCGGCGTGAGAGGTCATACCGCCCACGCAGGTGAGAATGCCCACGGACATCTTCATGCCCATCACGTCTTCCGGGGAGGTCTCGGGCCGAACCAGGATCACTTTTTCGCCACGTTCGCCGCGTTGGGTGGCTTCTTCGGGGTCAAAGACCACTTTTCCAGACACGGCACCGGGTGAGGCGGGCAGCCCTTTGGCCAGCACTTGATAGGCGCTGGAGGTGTCGAGGGTCGGATGGAGGAGCTGCTCCACCTGCTCCGGCTTGACCCGCTTGAGGGCGGTCTTCCAGTCGATGAGTCCTTCGGCCACCATATCCACCGCGATGCGCACGGCGGCTTGTGCGGTGCGTTTGCCGGTGCGGGTCTGCAACATCCACAGTCGCCCGCGCTGGATCGTAAACTCGATGTCTTGCATGTCCTTATAATGCTGCTCCAGCAGCTTATAGGTGCGCTCGAGGTCTGCGTAGGCTTTGGGCATCCGCGCTTCGAGGGCATTGGCGTCGAGCTCATCTTTCTTGCGCACGTGGTAGGGGGTGCGGATGCCGGCCACCACGTCTTCGCCTTGTGCATTAATAAGGTATTCGCCAAAGAAGCGGGGCTCGCCGGTGTTGGGATCGCGGGTGAAGGCCACTCCGGTGGCGCAGTCTTCGCCCATATTTCCAAAGACCATGCTCTGGATGTTGACGGCGGTGCCCAAGTCGTCAGAAATGTTGTGGATCTTACGGTAGTCGATGGCACGTTTGTTGTTCCAAGACTGGAACACAGCGCCGATGGCTCCCCAGAGCTGATTCCAGGGGCTCTCCGGGAAGGGCTGACCGGTGGCAGAGAGCACCAGGGCCTTAAACTGAGCCACCAACCCTTGCCAGTCTTCCGCCCTCAGCTCGGTGTCCAGCTCGACGCCCAGCTCGGCTTTGCGGTGCTCGATGAGGTGCTCAAACCGACCACGCTCCACACCCAACACGACGTCTGAATACATCTGGATGAAGCGGCGGTAAGAATCATAGGCAAAACGTGCGTCCTGAGACTGCGCGATCACCCCCACCACGGTGGCCTCGTTGAGCCCCAGGTTCAGGATGGTGTCCATCATGCCCGGCATGGAGACGGGCGCACCCGAGCGCACAGACACCAGCAAGGGATGGGTGGGGTCTCCGAAGCCCATGTTCATGGCGGCCTCGAGGCGGCTCATATAGCGGCGGAGCTCGGCGTCAAAACCTTCGGGATACCCCCCCTGGTGTGCGTCGTAGTGGGCACAGACGCCGGTGGTGATGGTAAAACCAGGAGGAACCGGAATGCCCAGCACGGTCATCTCCGCCAGGCCCGCGCCTTTTCCGCCCAACGTGGCTTTCATATCGCCACGGCCTTCCGTCTGTCCTGCGCCAAAGAAGTAGAAGTGCTGGGTTTTCTCCATGCCTCATCCTCTCCATCTACGGTGCCCGGGGAGTCGATGCCGGGCCATTTAAAAATACGATATAAAAAAGCGTGTACGCTATACCCCATCGGCACTAAAACGGCAAGCGTTTCACGAAAAACCCGTGGTGACGCAGGCATTGAGCGCCTTAACGCACCCCATGCCGGTATCGTCGCGCCCGACGGCGGTGACACGAGCGCGGCTTTTTCATCCTTACCCGCTGCTGAGTCACTCATTCTTTATGAGAGGCTCTTCCCATAAAAATCTTTCTGATCCAAAATAGCGCCGGTTCAAAAAAAGCTGAATAAGTGCCGGGGACCGTCGTCAGAGCTTATGAACGCGCACTTGAGCGCAAAACCAAACCCGGACAACACCGCATCTTCTGAACATAAGGGGATTTTTACCATGAAGAATCTTGCAATCATCTTTGGTCTGCTGGCCCTGTCGGTTTCTTTTAACGCCTCCGCTTCGCCCGCTCAGAATCGCTACGAGCATAACGCCAACAAGTCAGAGCAGGCTCAAAATCGTTATGAGCGCCGCGATGACAAGCTCGATCTGGTGCAGCTTGAGAACTTGCTCCGCCGGTTCGACCAGGCCAAAGCTGCCCGCCGCCCCGCACTGATGAGCGATGTGGACAGTGATGTGCTCAAGGCGCTCGCCGCCGAGCTGGTAGAAGGTCGGCAGGAAGTGGCTCAGAAGTACGATGAAGCCGCTCGCAGCGGTCAGGAGCTGGCGCAGGGCCGCGCAGAAGCGGGTCGGGATGCCGCTTATATGGCCCCTCCTCCGGTCGTGCGCGATGATGTCCGGGATGTGCGCAAAGACGCCGCCGACTACCGCGAAGACCGAGCGGACCTCAACCGCGAGCAGAATATCCAGCTCCGCAAGCGCAGCCTGGCGCGTGAATATCGCACCTTCGCGCACATGCATGACCCCCGCTCGAGCATGCGCAAGCGCGCGGTCTTGATCGATTTGATCACCCTGGCCAAGATGGAAGTCCAGGAAAACCGCAAAGAGAAGCACGAAGACCGCAACGAACGCCGCGAGGACAAACAGGAGCGCCATGAGGATCGACGCATGGGTCACTGAGCGGGATCCACGCCTCGCCCCCTGTACAATCAAGTATTAGCAAACCCGCCCCCTGTCAGGAGCCGTTCCCACAAGTGATGTACTCCCAAGACCTGTGTCCACTGTTCAATGTAGGTGACATCAAGTTCGTCCCCTTTGATTGCGATAATGGATGCAGCGTCTTGTAGTTGACGTTCAGACCCTGATTTTACACTCCACTCCAATTTGGTCAGAATGGTGTCCTCTGCTGTGGCAACAAACACCTCCACTTCCAGAATTCGAGCTGGCATTCGTCGGCGCAGTTCTTCAGAACTGAATGCTCGTCGCTTCAGGACCATGAGGTCAACCTTCCAGCCCGTCGCCAAATCGATGATGTTGAACTGGGTGCGGCGCTTGAAGGCATCAGTCGCAGCCTCATGGCTCACATAGTATTCGTCTTCCGAAAGGCTTTGAAGAAGGGTGGAAAGAGAACTCTGGGTCAAATCAACAACGATGCTGATATCATGAGTGGTTCGAGGCATTCCGTGCAGAGTACTTGCAAAAGAGCCTACCAGCATATACGGTATCTCGGCCTGCTCAAAACAGGCGACCAGTCGCTGCAATAAGTTTCCAGTCGTCACGGCTGCACCAAAGCACGCCGGGGCCACGCTGCACGGTACAAATCATCTCCGAGCAGCATTCGGTACAGCGCGTGCGCTACATCTTCCTCTTAATAGTCGGGATGACGCATTTGAATGCCTGCTTTGGAGATTTCACGCGCCTGCTCCGAAAGTAGAATACCCAGCGCGGCTCTCCCCTCCGGGCCGAGGCAACGATAGAACTGGACCTGTGCTTTGAAGGCTTCCAAGTCGGTATCTTCGGGAACCAGCCTTGTCATGGGGTGAATTGGCTCCTCTGTTTTGCAGCACTTCCTCTGATGTTCTTTTCTCTGTTCTAGTTTGCATTGTCGGCGGTCCTTCGCCAAGAGGCGAATGCGCTGAACCTGGACATTTTGAAGGAATTTCTGCTCCAGCGTCGCATGTGGCTCCAGATGGCTGGCCCAGCCGCCCGCCAGGGAAACGTGAGGTGAGCGTGCATTTACAGGCCCGTCGATGGAAGCTCGCCCGCCAGCGTCCAGCCATTTCCGCTGAGGAACCTGCCCATGACATCGTGCCTCTGTCCGGTATTCGCCCGCGCTTGACTCACGGGCAGAGCCGCTTCTTATGCGAACGTTTCTGCTCGAGCCATGACCGCTTGACGCCCCCCGCCCCTTCCGCCATGATGCCTGCCGACAGTTCACGCTTTGACTGGATGGAGGCAACATGCAGAACACGTCCTGGAGACTTTCCGATCACCCCCAAGCGCAGGCCCCTCAAGGACCGGTGGTGGTGGTGGTGATGGATGGCGTCGGAGAAGCACCCGAAGATGCGGGAAATGCCGTCGCCCTGGCCCGCACCCCGACCCTCGCGAGACTCCGCACCCAAGCCCTCTTTACGACCTTACGCGCGCATGGAAAAGCGGTGGGCATGCCCTCCGATGAGGACATGGGCAACTCAGAGGTCGGGCACAATGCGATGGGGGCCGGACGTGTGTTTGCACAAGGCGCTCGACTCGTCAATGAAGCCCTCGAGCAAGGCACGCTCTTCACCTCCGAGACCTGGCATTGGCTGACCGAGCCCTGCGTGCGGGAAGGACGCGCCCTTCACCTCTTGGGGTTGCTCTCCGATGGAAACGTTCACAGCCACATCCAGCACCTGTTTGCCCTGCTTCACGAAGCGGATCGTATCGGCATCTCCCGGGTATTTGTGCATGCCCTGCTCGATGGCCGAGATGTCCCCCAGACCTCCGCCCACCTCTATCTGAGCCAGCTTGAGGCGGAGCTCACCCGCATCAACGCTCAACCCAACCGAGGCTACCGGATCGCATCCGGCGGCGGACGCATGAAAGTGACGATGGACCGCTACAACGCCGAGTGGCACATGGTCGAACGAGGCTTTAGAGCCCATGTACACGGCATCGGTCGGCCCTTCACCTCCGCAATGGAGGCCCTCGAGACCTTCCGCGCCGAGCAGCCGGGCATCACCGACCAGAACCTCCTGGAGTTTGTGATCGTCGAAGAGGGCCAGCCGGTAGGACGCATCCAAGACGACGACGCCGTGATCATGTTCAACTTCCGAGGCGACCGCGCCATCGAGATCAGCCAAGCCTTTGAACAGGAACACCTGACACACTTCGACCGTGGCACTCGTCCGCGCGTGCGTTACGCAGGCATGATGCAGTATGACGGCGATCTCAAACTGCCCTCACACTTCCTGGTGTCGCCTCCGGCGATTGATCGAACCCTCGGCGAGTACCTGGCACGAAATGGTCTCCCTCAGTGTGCGCTGGCAGAAACCCAGAAGTTTGGACACGTCACCTACTTCTGGAATGGCAACCGCTCGGGCATGTTTGACCCCTCCGTCGAGAAGTATGTCGAGCTGCTCTCCGACACCCTCCCCTTCGAGCAGCGCCCCTGGATGAAAGCCGCCGAGGTCACCGACGCAGCCCTGGCGGAGCTGCAAACGGGACACTGGCGACATCTGCGCATCAACTTCGCCAACGGCGACATGGTGGGACATACCGGCAACTACGACGCGGCCATCAAGGCGGTCGAAGCGCTCGATACCTGCCTGGGCCGGATCGTCGACGCGCTTGTCATGGTGGGTGGCGAATGCCTGATCACGGCTGATCACGGTAACTGCGAAATGATGCTGGATACGGAAAATCAGCAGCCCCACACCCAGCACACCACCGACCTGGTGCCCTTCGTC
>JBJTQF010000087.1:0-26629 GCA_046075485.1 Myxococcota bacterium
GGTGCCTCAAGCCTGCCGTAAATGCCGCTGACGGCTGCGCTGACGCGCTCATACACCCGCGAAGATCAGCAGTTAGACTGCTCAGACATATGACTTGAGTTGAGTGTAGTCGGAAGAAGGAGGGATGTCAAGGCGGAGGGCGGAGCTCGGCTCCGCACCCCGTGAAGGCGAGGCAGGCGGATGGCCAGCCGCCGAGGAGCGGCGAACGCGCGGAGCGTGCAGGCGCGAGGCAGACTGCTCCCAATCGACGTGTATCATCCTCACCCACCCCCTTTCTCCCGCCCTCGCGCACCCGCTTATGTTACCCTTGTGAGACGTAATTCCCGCACTTCTTTCACCGGAGCCCTCGCCATGAGCACCGAACAAACCGCCTGCATCCTCTGCTCCCGAAACTGCGGCCTGCGCATCGACGTTCAAGATGGACGCTTCACCCAGATCCGAGGTGATGCCGACCACCCCGTCTCCAAAGGATACCTCTGTCAAAAAGCCGCCCGCCTCCAGCACTACCAGGAGCACGCAGATCGGCTCGAGTTTCCCCTCAAGCGCACCCCCTCCGGCACCTTCGAGCGGGTGAGCTGGGAGCAAGCCCTCCGCGAGCTCGCCCAGAAGCTGCGCGCCCTGCGAGAAAAACATGGCGGAAAAGCCTTCGCCTTCTACGGCGGTGGTGGACAAGGCAACCACCTCGGCGGCGCGTATAGCCGTCAGCTCCTCAAAGCCATGAAGAGCCGCTTCGTCTACAGCGCCCTCGCCCAAGAAAAAACGGGCGACTTCTGGGTCAACGGTCGCCTCTTCGGAGACCAACGCTGCCACATCACCGAAGACATCGAACATGCAGACGTGGTGCTCATCATCGGCGCAAATCCCTTCCAAGCACACGGCATCCCCAACGCACGAGATACCTTGCGCGACCTCAAAAAAGATCCTCAGCGGCTCCTGGTGGTCGTCGATCCTCGCAAAACCGAGAGCGCACGCGCCGCCGATGTCCACCTGCAAGTCCGTCCCGGCACCGACGCCTTTCTCATGGCCGCCCTGCTCGCCCTCATCGTGCGTGAAAACCTGCACAACCGGGAATTTCTCGCGGCACACTGCTCCGGCTTTGAAGCCCTCGAAGCCGAGCTGCGACAGCTCCCCCTCGAAACCTTTGTCGCCCGCGCCGATGTCCAAATGACCGATGTCATACGGGTCGCCCGCGCCTTCGCACAAGCCCGCTCCGCCTGCGTGCGCGTAGACCTCGGCATCCAGCAGAGCCTCCACAGCACCCTCAACTCATACCTCGAGAAGCTGCTCTTTCTCGTCACCGGACACTTCGGAAAAAAAGGGGGCAACAACTTCCACTCGTCGTTGCTCCCCATCTTGGGACACACCGACGAGCGCGCGGGCAAGTTTATCCCCACCGCTCGCCATCGTATGTTTCCCATCGCCGGGCTCTATCCCCCCAATATTTTGCCCGACGAGATCGAAAATCCAGCGGAAGACCACATCCGAGCCCTCTTCGTAGACAGCGCCAACCCCGTGCTCACCGGAGCCAATACCGATGCCTATGAGCGGGCCTTCTCGCAGCTCGAGCTCCTGGTGGTGGTGGATGTGGCCATGACCGAGACCGCCAACCTCGCCCACTATGTGTTACCCGCCGCCACTCAGTTTGAGAAGTGGGAGTGTACAGGCTTCAACCTCGAGTTCCCCGACAACGCCTTTCACCTGCGCCATCCCATCCTGCCGCCTCGTCCCGAAGCACTTCCCGAGCCCGAAATCTATACCCGCCTGCTCGAGGCGATGGGAGAGCTCCCCCCAGCCCCTGCTCTGCTGAAGCAGCTCGCCGCGTGGGAGCCTTCGCGCACTCAACATCTGGGTTTTGTCGCTGCGTTTGGAGCGTATCTCTCGATGAACAAGCGGCTTAAGCCTTATGCCGCATCGTTGATGTATCGCACACTGGGCCCTCAGCTCAAGCCCGCTCGGGCTGAGGCGGATCGGATCTCGGCGGCGGCAGCGGCACCTCTCTTGGGACTGGCCCTGGAGCTGGCTCAACGAGAACCCGAAGCCGTCCGGCGGGCAGGACATGTCGGCAATCGTCTCACCCTGGGCGCTTCCCTCTTCCAAGCCATTTTGGAGCGGCCTGAAGGCACCCTCATCACCCGGCATCAATATGAGGAGAGCGGACGTTTCATCCGCCATGAGGATGGACGGGTGCATCTCGAGATTCCCGAGCTGCTCCAGATGCTGCATGCCTTGCAAGATGAGCCGGAGCAGGTGCCCTCCCTGGTCCTGCTGGCGGGAGAACGTCGCGCTTACAACGCCAACCAGATCTATCGAGATCCGGCTTGGAGACGAAACGACCCCGAAGGTGCGCTCCGCATGCATCCCGAGGATGCACAGGCACGAGGGCTTATCTCTGGCGCTCGAGCCCTCTGCACCAGCGAGACCGGCTCGCTCGAGGTCACCGTGGAGCTGGATGACGGACTGCGCCGAGGCATGGTCTCACTTCCCCACGGTTATGGCATGCGCTATCAAGGAGGGCCTCCGCAGGGCCCGCAGATCAACCGCTTGACCGCCAGTCACCATTGTGATCCGCTCGCCCGCACGCCGTATCACAAACACGTCCCGGTGGAGGTCCGAGCGTTGGAGGCGGCATCACCGCTGAGCTGAGCAGCCGCTGAGCTGAGCAGCCGCTGATATCCCCTCCTCTGTTCGCTGCCCTTACTCGCCGCCGAAGATTTTTCCTGCTCCCAGCTCAGCGTTGAAGATTTTTCCTGCTCAGCCGGAGCCGGGGAGCTTCGCGTAGATGCAGCTATGTCAGAGGCTTCCGTCGGGGCCTCGCATGATGTTGTGGAGGATGCCCTCCAGACGATAGCCGCATCGTTCGGCCACGGCACGGGAGCCGGTGTTGAGGGCATCGGTGACCAGCTCGACCCGTTGAGCGCCCAGCACCTGGAGCGCCCACTCGGTGAGCACCGTGACCCCTTCGGATGCGTAGCCTTTTCCGACTTCGCTGGAGCGGACCCAATATCCCACCTCGCTTTTGGGCAGCGTCCAGTCCGTGCGGTGCAGGCCGATGGACGCCACCAGCTTTCCCGACTGTTTTTCAAAGGCCAGATACGGGAGATCCGTGCGTAGCCGGAAGTTTTTCTCTGCCGCCTCACAGCGTCTGCGTGCGGACTCGGGGGTCTGTTCTTCTGCCACCCAGGGCAGAAACCAGAGGTGCGCTCTGAGTGCCGGGAGTGATTCCACCAGCGCCGCATGCAGCGCGGGAGCGTCCTCTAATTGGAAGGCGCGCAACACCAGCCGTTGTGTCTCAAACGAAGCCGGGACGGGAAATGTGAGCGCGTCGAGCATTTTCTCTCCAGTGGGTCCAAGCGGTTGATGCGTTCCAGGTAAAGCGGGAGGTTGAGCCTTCACCCGCCTCCGTGCAGGTGTGCGATGACCACCCGGTAGCCGTCGAAGTCTTCAAAGGTGCATCCACGGGTTTGCCAGTAAGGATTAAAGGACATCACCTCACGAAAGCCGGCGTGCCGCATGCTGTTGCAGCGCGCTTCAAACGCCGGAGTCTCTGGGAGATACAGCACCAGCAGATCCTCTGAGGTGGGGGTGGGTTTCACCGGATGGTGGCGGCAGAACGTCAGCTCGAGGTGATATCCTGCGCCTGGTTGTCCTAAGATGATCCCATCAAAGCCCTCATGGTTCTCAAACGAGCCCAGCTCGTCGAGCCCTAAGCCTGCTTGATAGAGAGTGGCGGAGCGTCTCAGCGCCGTCACCGGTCGAGCCACCCGAAGGTGTGGAAACATAGGGAGCGCCTCCGAGTAGGAAGTTTTACGGGGTAGATGCCTCAAAAAGCTGTGTTTAGCCTGCTCCATCCTCTACATCTGGTCAAGATCCGTGCGACTCCTGCCGATCCAAAAAGGAAAGAACTTCGAGAGGAGGTCGTATGAAGTCCGTGTCATCATCAGGAGAGGGTCACGTCTCGCGTCCGTTGCACCCGTCAGGAGCACCACTCCGTCGGATGGCGTGGCTGGGGATGTTGGGGGCGCTCCTGGGTCTTCCCGGTGAGAGTGCCGTACATGCGCAGGAAACGGGAAGGCAGGAAAAGCTGAGCCCTCCCGAGGTGGTGAGCATTCCGTTGCGGGGAGCCTCACCTCAAGCCCTCGAGCTGATTCGAGATCCCAAGCTGAGACAGCGGGCGCTGGAGGCCCTGGCAGTGGCTGGCGTGACCGTGGAGGTCTTCCAGCTCGAGCAGGGGAGCCCTCGTGGGAGCTTCGAGCCTCGTGAGCCATCCGAAGACAGCGCGGGGGGAGCGCAGAAGCCTCTTTCTCCGGTGATTTCGGAGTCGCCAGCTCCTCGGGGCATTCCGGGGCAGCGGGCGGTGTGGCTGGACGTATCGGCCTTGCAGGTGCAGACGCCGCTGGCGGATGGCAAAGAGCTTCTGGCGCGGGTGGTGACAGCCCTTCAGCTCCCGATGAACCGGCACTTTACCGCAGAGGTCTTAACGCGCGAGGAGCTTCAGGCCCGTGCGCGCGAGAGCATCAGCCTCACGCAGTCGCGGAAGGAGCTGGAGCGGCGACAGGGCACCCTTCAGCAGCTTGGGCTGTTGAGCCCGGAACAATCCCTGCGAGACAAGATCCTGGTAGAAGGGCCGCGTCGAGTGGATGGGCGCTACGATCCCCGCACCAGCCGGGTGGAGCTGGCGGAGGGTCTCACCCCCGCTGAGCAGGCGTCGCTCATCGCCCGAGGGATGGTCTCGATGCTGCAAGAGGAGCACTTCGATCTACTGGCGCGGCTGTCACGAGCGCCCGACGAGCAGACTCGAGTGGCACGGGCGCTGGTGCTGGGTCAAGGTCGGCAGATCTCTCAGACCCTGGGGCTCGAGCCACCCAGCCGAGGGGATGAGCACACCCGCGCGGCGGTGTGTGGGGAGCTGGAGGGGCTCTTGAGGGGAGATACTTCCCCGTATGCCCCGGGATTTTCGGTGACACCGGAGCATGGACTGGAGCAGCTTGGTTTATCCTTTCTGGAGCAGTTTCAGCAGAAATATGGTGCCACGGCGGGAGCACTGGTGGCGCTGCCGGTGAGCTCGGAGCAGCTCCTTCACTTCGAGAAATACGAAAAGCGAGAGCAGCCGCCTTCGTTGTATGCCATCACCTTGTTGTCGCAGGTGGGGGCTCAGTGGCGAGCGTTGGACCAGACCAGCCTCGGAGAGCTCTATACCGCCTGCTGGCTGGGCGAGACACCGGGAGGCCCCGCTTCAACCGGCTGGGGCAACGATGTGCTGACCACCTTTGAAGGGGCCTCGGGGCGCTCGATGTTGGCTTGGCGCACGGTGTGGGACTCCGAACAGGATGCAAAGGAATTTGCCGCCGCTGCCCGTGGACGGCTCCGAGACCGTTTCCCAGATATTACGGTCTCCCGAGCGATTCCCGACGGCCTGCTGCTGATCGACGAAGGCCAAGCGCATGGGGTGGTCCGCCTCGGCTCAGAAGTGCGCATCGTGATCGGCGCGGATCGCCCTCAGCTCGAAGAGCTGATCGAGGCGGAGTGGTAACGGCTCCAAACGTTCCACTCGAGCGGCAAACAACGGCTCCCGAGCAGACCGCTGAAGGGTAGACGTCCGCTCATTCCCCTGCTATGTATAGACGTATCGTGAGCATCACCGATTTTTGATCCCCTTGAGTCTTGAGCAGCCATGAACTTAACCCGTCGTCGCAGATTGGCCCGGGGGCTCCCCCCTGAGCGCCTCAGCAGCTTCCGGCGTGCTCGCTGGCGCTTGCCTGTGCCACGCTGGGCTTCACTGCTGCTCGGACTGTGGCTGCTGCTGACCACCCTCGGCGGACCTTTTCAGCTCTATCGCTGCTTGCCCATGAACATGGGTCTCTCCCTGGCCCCTCATAGCTGCTGCGCTAAAAAAGATCCCAAAAAGCTCAAGGTCGAAGCCAAACACGGCGGCTGCTGCGAAAAGATCAAAGATGCCTCCGAGCCCGTACCCGCTCAGCTCGTCCTGATGTTGGACCTGCTGGAGCTGCCCGTGGCCTTCCTGCCCAGCTTCGCACGTCTCGAGCCCCCCACACTCACCGGCGTCGAAGTGCCCGCACCCTCCGCCCGTGGACCGCCCCTCGCGAGCCCTCCTCCCCTCTACCTGCTGAACCGTTCCCTCCTATGTTGAGCTGCTCCGGCTGAACAAACACTCTTTATTTGTTCGACCCGTGACACCTCGTAGGAGCCTTTATGCATTCCCCTGTCCGCTTTCTGCGGTGGAGCCTGCCCCCGCAGCCGCTGGCCCTCCTGAGCTTATGCAGTGTGCTCAGCGCAGCACCACACGTTCAAGCAGCCCTCCCCATGTCCCAGGCCGGAGCTGCTTCTGCCCTCCCCACACCCGAGACAGTCACCCCAAGCGCCCTCGAGTGGCAGGAAATTCCAGCACTCTTGGAGAAACAACCCGCGCTGAGAGCCCTCCGCCTTCAGCAGCAAGCCGCTCAGCTCGACGCCCGCGCCGCTCAACGACTCCCAGATCCCAGCGTGGGCGTCTCCGTCTATGAAGCCCACGTCAACCTCTCCAGCATTCCCCTCATGCTGGAAGCAGCCCAAGCCATCCCCCTCCACGGACGCCTCAAGCTCGAGGCAGACATGGCCCAGCTCGCCCCCGAGATGCAGGCACAAGCTCAAGAACGGCTCCGCCGCCTGCTGCTCGCCGAAGCACGACGCGCCTTCGCACTCGCACGCGAGACCCAACAGAGCACGCTTGTGATGAAAGAAACCCGCGAGCGCCTCCAGCAGCTCCGCCTCACCACCCAACAGCGGCTCGAGACCGGCTCCAGCATGCTCATGGACCTGCTCAAGCTCGATGAAGCCATCGCCCGCCTCCAGCATGAACAACTCGACATGCAACAAGAGCTCCAGATGGCGCGTGCGCAGCTCGCCAGCCTGCTCAACCTCCCCGTCGAGCAGCTTCCAGAGCTCGGAAAGCTGCCACCCTTGCCCCGGCTGAGCTGGGAACGCCTCGAGCCCCACCTGCTCCAGCAACAGCCGATGCTCGAAGAGCTCAAGCTGGCCCAACAAGAAGCCAAGCTGCAAGAAGCCCTCACCCGCACCAACTACGCCCCCGAGCTCATGGTGCGCGGTGCCTATATGCTGGAGCTCGGCGGCATGAACATGTGGAGCCTCGGCGCAATGGTGCAAGTCCCCCTGCAAGCCCGAGGCCGCCAGCTCCCTCAGCAAGAAGCCGCTCGACTCCGCAGCGAGAGCATCACCCATCAACAAGAGGCCGAACGCCTCAACCTGCTGCGCGAAGGACGCATGAACCTCATCCGACTGGAGCAAGCCCATCGACACCTCCAGCTCCACGATGAACAACTCATGCCGCTCGCCCAGAAGATGGTCGAAACCACCCTCGCCGCCTACCAGAACGGAACCGGGAAGCTCGATGAGGTGCTCAACACCCTCACCATGCGCCGCATGCACCACCAAGAGCGCGAACGTTTCCTGCGTGAAGGCCACCAAGCCCTGGCCATGCTCGAAGCCATGACCGGCCCGCTGGAAGGAGACCTCCCATGAAGATCCACCACACACACGCTCGATACCCCCTCATGTGCCTCATCTGCTGGCTGATCCTGCTCGGCGGGAGCCTGCCCGCCTGCCAGCCCTCCTCCGCTCAACACGAGGAGCATCCGCAAAATACCCTCTACACCTGCCCGATGCACCCCAGCATCCGCCAAGACCACCCCGGAAAATGTCCACTCTGTGGCATGGACCTCCAACCCCTCCAAAGCGGAAGCTCCGACGGAAGCGGACGCACCAGCTCAAGCGGAAACGGAACCTCAAGCGCACCCGCCCGCACGCACACGCACGAGGGCCAGTCCACCCTCTCCTCCTGCCCGATGCATCCCAGCATCCGCCAAGACCACTCCGGGAAATGTCCTCTGTGTGGCATGGACCTCCAGCCGCTCAGCACCGGACATCACGGAGCCCCCACTCAAGATGGCGATCCCACTCAAGTGGTCACCCTGGATGCGCACCTGCTGCATCGGATTGGGCTCTCCACCACCCCCGCCACCCCACGCACACTGACGGATGAGCTCAGAGTCCCCGCACGCCTCATCCTGGATGAGCGCCGCATCAAGCGCGTCTCAGCCCGAGTGATGGGCCGTATCGAGAAGCTCTACGCCAACAGCACCGGAATGGAAGTCCAAGCAGGCCAGCCGCTCCTGGAGCTGTACAGTCCGATGGTGCTCAGCGCCCAACAAGAGTATCTGCTGGCCCATCATACCGATGAAAACAGTGCCGTCACACAGGCAGCCCGGCTCCGCCTCGAGCGTTTGGGCATGACTCGAGCGCAGCTCACCCAGCTCCTGGAGCAAAACCGTCCGCTGGAGACCCTCACCGTGGTGTCGCCCTCCCGAGGCACATTGCTGGAAAAGATGGCCATCGAAGGTGCCTACGTCGAAGAAGGAATGCCCCTCTTTGAGCTGGCCGATCTCTCGAGCATATGGGTGCAGGCGTCGGTGTACGAGCGAGACCTGGTGCGCTTCAAACGCGGAGACCCCGCCGAGATCGAAGTGCCCATCCTTCCGGGACAACGGCTCTCCAGTCGAGTGGAGCTGATCGCCCCCATGCTCGATGAGATGACCGGCACAGCGAAGCTCCGCCTCTCCCTCTCCAACCCAGCGGGCCTGCTGCGGCCAGGGATGAGCGCCGAGGTGCTCCTGCGCTCGAGCCAAGCGCCGGTGCTGAGTGTGCCCTCCACGGCGCTGGTGCGAACAGGCCCCGAAGCCCTGGTTTTTGTACAGGTGGAGGCCAATACCTTCCAGCCTCGCCGCGTCAAGCTCGGGCTGGAGCAGGAGGGTTATGTGCAAGTGCTCGACGGTCTGCACGAGGGGGAGCCGGTGGTCAGCACGGGGGCGTTTTTGCTCGACGCTCAGACCCAGATTACCGGAGGCCAGAGCCTGTTGTACTCTGCTGCCACGGAGCTCAAGAGCACGTCGGATAAAAAAGCGGTGGGGCCTGCGAAGACCTCGGGAGGTCGGCCATGATCAACCGTCTCTTGGAGCTGGCGCTCAAAAATCGGTTCTTGGTGGTGCTGTTGTGGTTGGGGGTGGCAGCCTATGGATATTACGCCATGCTGGAGACGCCCATCGATGCGATCCCGGACGTGTCGGAAAACCAGGTGGTGGTCTATGCCGACTGGATGGGCCGCTCGCCGCAGGAGGTGGAGGACCAAGTGACCTATCCGCTCTCGACGGCGCTGCAAGGGCTGGCGGGGGTGAAGGACGTGCGGGCCACCTCGATGTTTGGTTTTACGCTCATCAACGTGATCTTCGAGGACCAAGTGGAGCTGTATTTTGCGCGTCAGCGGGTGCTGGAGCGGCTGACGACGGCGGCGGCGCAGCTTCCGGCGGGGGTGGTGCCACTGCTGGGACCGGATGCCACGGGAGTCGGACAGATCTTTTGGTATACCCTCGAGGGGGAAGAAGGCACCCACGACCTGGCGGAGCTGAGACGGGTGCAAGATTGGTATGTGCGCACCCAGCTCTCGAGTGTCAAAGGGGTGGCCGAGGTGGCCTCGATTGGCGGATTTGTCCGCGAGTATCAGGTGGATGTGGATCCGCAACGGCTCGCGAGCCACGGGGTGAGTGCGTTGGATGTGGCGATGGCGCTGGAGCAGGCCAATCTCAACGTGGGGGCCAAAGTGGTGGAGGCCAATGGAGCGGAGCTGATGGTGCGGGGCCTCGGTCTGCTCAAGGGGGTGGAGGACTTAAAAAAGAGTGTGGTGATGACCCCCCCCGGACGCGCACCGGTTCTGCTGGAGCATGTGGCCGAGGTGAGTGTGGGGCCGGCCTTTCGTCGCGGCATCTTGGATCTGGGGGGCCAGGAGGCGGTGGGGGGTGTGGTGGTCATGCGTCACGGTGAGAGTGCCAGTCGGGTGATTGAGGGGATCAAGCTCAAGCTGGAGGCGTTGAAGCCGGGTTTACCTCCGGGGATGCGGGTGGTGCCGTTTTACGACCGTTCGGAGCTGATTGGACGCGCGATAGCCACCCTTCGCGATGCGCTGCTGGAGGAGCTGGTGCTGGTGACATTGGCACACATCTTATTTCTGGCGCATGTGCGTTCGATCTTGATTGTGACTATTCCGCTGCCGTTGGCCATCCTGGTGAGTTTTCTGCTGATGCACATGGTGGGGATCTCCTCGAACATCATGAGCTTGGGGGGGATTGCGATTGCCATTGGGGTGCTGGTGGATGCAGGCATCGTGGTGACGGAGAACGTGATCCGAGAGGCGGAGCGGTGTCAAGACGACCGGCGGATTTTCGAGCTCACCCTGGAGGCGAGCAAGCGGGTGGTGAGACCGATCTTCTTCTCGATGGCGATCATCATCTTAGCGTTTGTGCCGGTCTTTGCGCTGACTGGGCAGGAGGGCAAGCTCTTTCATCCGTTGGCGTGGACGAAGACCTTTGCGATGGTGGGGGCGACGGCGTTGGCGCTGACGTTGGTGCCGGTGTTGTGTACGGTGTTGGTGCGGGGACCGTATCATCCCGAGGATCGGAATGTGTTGATGAGGGGGGTGGTGGCGTTGTACCGCCCCACGTTGCGGGTGGCGTTGAGGCATCCGGGGTGGGTGTTGGGGGTGGCGGGGTTATTCTTCGTCGCAGCGTTGGGGATGGCATCGCGGCTGGGTTCGGAGTTTATGCCGGCGCTCGACGAGGGGGATTTGTTGTTTATGCCGGTGACGAGTCCGGCGGTGAGTCTGACGCAGGCGCAGGCGTTGCTTCAGGCGCAGGATCGGATTCTCCAGGGTTTCCCGGAGGTCAAGGCGGTGGTGGGCAAGGCGGGGCGTGCGGAGACGCCGACGGATCCGGCACCGATCTCGATGTTTGAGACGCTGGTGGCCCTGAAGCCGCGCTCGGAGTGGCGTCCGGGGCTGACCAAAGAAGCCTTGATGCGGGAGCTGGATGAGGCGACTCGTCTGCCGGGGGTGACGAATATCTGGACGCAGCCGATCATCAACCGCATCGACATGTTGGCGACGGGGATCCGCACGCAGGTGGGGGTGAAGCTCTTTGGGCCGGATCTTGCGGTGCTGGAGCGCCTGGCGGCGGAGATCAAGACGGTGCTCGAGCCGGTGGCGGGGGTGGCGGATCTGTATGCGGAGCAGATCTCGGGGGCACCATATCTCGAGCTGGAGGTGGATCGGCTGGCGGCGGCGCGTTATGGCTTCACGGTGCAGGGGCTTCAGCGGCACATCGAGCTGGCGCTGGGGGGGATGGTGGTGACGAAGCTCTACGAGGGGCGAGCGCGGTTTGATGTGCAGGTGCGTTACGCGCGGGCGTTTCGGGAGGACTTGGGGCAATTGGGGGCGCTTCGTCTTCAGGCACCGGATGGTCAGCAGGTGCCGCTGAGTCAGGTGGTGAAGCTGCGGGTGACACGAGGTCCGAACATGATCTCGAGTGAAAACGGGTTGTTGAGGGCTTATGTGCTGATGAATGTGCGGGGTCGGGATGTGGGCGGGTTTGTGGAGGAAGCGCAGCGGGTGGTGCGGGAGAAGGTCCAGCCTCCGCCGGGTTATTTCTGGCAGTGGAGTGGTCAGTTTGAGCATCAGCTCCGGGCGCGTGAGACGCTCCAGGTGGTGGTGCCGGTGGTGTTGGTGATCATCTTTGTATTGTTGTTTATGGTGTACGGTTCTTTTCTGGAGGCGGCGCATGTGCTGTTGGCGGTGCCTTTTGCGCTGACGGGGGGTGTGTTTTTGCAGGCGGCGCTGGGGTATCCGTTCAGTGTGGCTGTGTGGGTGGGTTATATCGCGCTGTTTGGCACGGCGGTACAGACGGGGGTGGTGATGGTGCTCTACCTCGAGGAGGCGGTCCAGCAGCGTGAGGCGCGGGCGCTCGCGGAGGGTCGCACGCTCACCCGCGAGGAGCTGGTGGAGGCGGTGATGGAGGGGGCACTCTTACGGTTGCGTCCAAAGGTGATGACGGTCTCGACGGTGGTGGCGGGCCTGATTCCGCTTTTTTGGACGGAACGCACGGGAGCGGAGGTGATGCAGCCGCTGGCGACGCCCGTATTGGGTGGGATGGTGAGCTCGCTGCTGCATGTGCTGGTGGTGACGCCGGTGATTTTTCTGGCACTGCACGGGCGGCGGGTGAAATCCACGGGGGTGGAGCGTGGGGCGGGATGAGGGGGGACTGCAATCTCCTCCCCCACCCTCGCCCGGCGCGGTGCGTCCGGCGTGAAAGTGGAGGTAAAATCAGCCCTTCTTTCGTTTGAGGGGGAAGAGGGCAGCTAAGGGGGCATCCCACTTGAGGGAGATCCCACTGCCCACCTCCCACCTCAAAAGCCCAGGGTATCCAGGCCAATTATGAGCCGTGACGCGAAGCGGAATGACGCCCACCGAGCCACCGAGCCTCTTGCACTCTCGGTTGATTTGTAAGGGCACAACATTCACAAATACACCGAGATCTCCTCCTTTGTGGAATGCTGTATCAAACAGAAGCCATGCGGGACCGAGCGTGAGACTGCTCTCAGCCCGTGGCAGCCAGGAACGGTGGATGCCCGCCCCAGCAATCAGGTCTCCTAGTACGGGCCCTTGTTGAAGGGTCGTTTGGAGCCAGGGAGACCAGCCCAAAACTCCTGAGACTCTCAGACACCCGACATGAAGGGGCGTGAGCACACGTGCATTGAGCTGGGCACCGACGCTTATCCGCCCACCGTCCAAGTAGGTGGCTGTGGGCTCAAAGCGGAACGCCCACGTCGGTGTTGTGGCCTGTACCGACTCAGGCGCGAAGTTGGCCCCGGGAGCGGACGTGGCATCTGTCTGAAGCGGTGCCTCGCTTGCCTGTGCGACCTGTGAAGTGCTGATCAAGATCCCGGTCAAGAGAACAGAATAGGCACGAGCTCGCCGGTAGAACACCAAGCATGAACAGCAGAGGAGCAGGAGCGCTGAAGAGCCCACCTTTGGGGTACGGGAGGTATGGCCAGGGGCATTGCTGACCAAAGAACAACCTAAAGGTTCTGTCTCTTTATCGAAGTACGAGGCATAGGGGCTTCCGCAGAAGTCGTTCTCATCACTGCATCCCAATTGCTCGGAGGGTTGAAAGTGCCGTAAAGCCAGCATATTCCATGCAAGTTCAGCCGCCTCATCTGAGTCTTGCAGGAACAGTACTTCGAGCAGCTCGCTTGAGGCGTTGATCGCCAGAGCATATAGGGGAGACATAGAGCAGTCGTCCGCTTCCTTGCGGTGCCGGTGCCCATAGTGCTCCGGGTCATATTTTCCTGAGCGTTCGGAAATGCGTTGTGCATCTACGAAGTTCGTGACTTCGATCACCTTCAGATTTTCGTCTCTCACAGTATGGCTGTATGAGTCCTGGATCAGGTGAAGTGCCTTCCCAGTCAAGTACCACACCTCCAACACTGGGAGTTGAATGGTGCCATACTGATCCAGGCTGAAGTCCACGTCGATGCTGTGCTCTGGGTTACTCTTGAGCAGGACGCGAATCTGTCTGACAGATTCTTCAAGATACTCTTTACTTCGTTCGATGCTGGCGTCGCGGCCCTCGCGGCCATGATCGCCTGGCTCGCGGAGCGCATGGGGTGTCTGGGCACTCTGAACATGAACAAATACTAAGTTAGGTAGATCCATTGATGTGCCGCCAAAGGTGTCCGGCGCTTGAACCCCGATCAACAACGAGACGAGCTTATACTGAGCACTCGCACCAAGACCCTGCGGCGGCTCCAGAGCCAGATGCTCCACCAGCTCCTGATAGACATTCAGCACCCGTGAATCGCTCGGGACCGTCCCGAGGTCAAGCTCGAGCGCGGGCTCCGGCCCAATAGCTGCCAAGCTGATATGCTCGTGGCATGGCTCTGAGAACGAGGTGCCAATGTAGAAAGCGTGTCCCTGTGGAGAAATCAGTGTCCAGATCAGAACAAGGAAGGTTAACATGTACATCCGCAGCCGACTTAGCTCGGCCCGAGATGTTCTCTGAAAGCCGCTTGGCATGGGGTCTCCTTCTTCGGTCGGGCTGGACGACGGAGTCATCGCGCCCGATGGGTTGAGTACCACGGGATCGCCGGGTTATGTTCTTTCGATGACACGCTATATGTCATAGTCCACCCGATCCCGCGCGAGGTACTCGATATGTGTCATCCAGGAGAATACAATCAATATGCCAATATTGGCGCTACACAGGCTAAATTTATTGACAAGCTCAAGTAAAAGTAAATTTTGCTAAATTTGGCAGATCCCACATTTTGACAAGGCTTCCTTAAAGGTTACTGGACGCAGAAGGACGCCGGTGATCGCCGATGGCCCATACGTCAGACGCCGACACAGTCCGCACATGTACTTCAGCCACGTAAAAGACAGCCCCCCTGCCCTCTCCCACCCTCGCCCGCCCTGCTGCTGCACCTCCCGGCTGTGAAAGAATCGACAGCATGACATTCCCGATGCTATCGTTCTCCTACAGCCGCCTACACTTCAGCAGGAGCTTTTTATGTCTACCAACTCCACTCCCTCAAACCTTACGCCCCACAACCTCGCCCATGACCCTTCTACTGACGCCAGCTCGTTGCCCCCCACAAACCCTCAACCCTATGACCGCCACGGCAAACAAGTTCTCCGCATCATCGCCGCGCCCCGTATCGTCGAGACCGAGCATGAGCACTTGCCCATACTCCGCAGCGATGTTCTACTACGCGAAGGGCCTCCCCTTCCCCCCGAGGCCGGCATTCTCACCTCCCTCTTTCAAGACCGCCTCACCCTCGTCGAGCTCTTCCGCTCCCGCCCTCGCCAGAAAGAGCTATGGCACGCTCGCTGCAAAGGGCTCCTCGCTCTCGACCGCCTCCCCACGCCCCTTCCCGACACCTTTCCCCTCCCCCTGCTTCAGCTCCTCATCATGGTCGGACGACCTCACAAGGCCCTCAAGCGTGCCTTCTCATCCCTTCCGTGCAAAGAAGTTGAACCCGGCCTCACCCGTTATTATGATGTATATGAGCTCGTCTGCATCGACCTCCTTCGCCTTGCGCTCAGGCCCGAGACCGCTTGGCTTCATATCCTCGGCACCAGCCCTTGGATGATGGACGCCTTCCACTTGGTCCTCGCTCAAGGCTCTGAGACCGATTTGCTCTGGATTAACGCACTCCTTATGGAGGGTGAAAAAATGCCCGCGCTACAAGCTGCCCTCATCGCCCCCGAGCTTATGGCTGAACGTCAGTACGTTGCCAAACACTGGGAGCTCGCTTATACCGAGATGCTCGCTAAAACACGCGGAATCCTCGAAGGCAAACGGGAAGGCATTCTCGAAGGCAAACGGGAAGGCATTCTCGAAGGTAAACGGGAAGGCAAACGGGAAGGTATTCTCGAAGGTAAACAGGAAGGCAAACGGGAAGGTATTCTCGAAGGTAAACAGGAAGGCCAGACCGAAGGAAAGCTCCTCGGCGAGCGTGAGTCCATCCGTCTCGTCCTGCTCTCCCGTTTTGGAGTCGTGCCCGATTCCCTCTCCACCTCCCTGGAGCACATCACTCAGCCCGAAGCACTTCACCAGCTCATCAGGCACGCCGCCACCGGCTCCCTCGAAGAAGTCAACTCCCTCGCCCAGACCCTCGTGCTCCGCAACCCACCCGCGTGAGCAGCACCGGAAAGGAAGACCATGCCCGTCTTTAAAGTGTGGTACAAAAAGCGCGTGCATGGTCCTCAAGGCCCCGTCGAGATCGGTCTGGGAGGCACCCACGACATCGACTGTGTACCCGCTCAAGTGGCCCGCGAGCGTCAAGCCCTCTTTCTCTCCTACAAGCTGGAGGTTGAGCGTCTGTTAGCCCTGGAGCTTCAGAGCCCCCTTGCGGCGGGTTCCTTCGAGCCCTCACGTGCCCAAAAACAAGTTTTACAGGAATTCCAGTCTTCCCCGGAGACCTCCTCCCAACACGAGCGCACCGACTCCACACGCGCCCGCCCCTCCGAGCACCCTCGTGAGCGTGAGACACCGACAGACCCAGAAGTCGTCTCTCCTGAGCGAGCCGCACAGTTTATGCAGGAGCTTCAGCTTCGTTTGGCCAGTAGAGCCCGAGCCCAGAACCTCAGCGCGGAGAGTCCATCCAGTCCCGCCATGCCTGGACATCCCTCCTTGAGACGCTTGGGCAAGCTGCTCCAGCAGGATCCTCAGCGTATCGATCAAGCATCTGCCGGAGACGAGGAGCTGCCTGAAGCCCTCGCCCGTCTTATGCTGAAGCAGGAAGAATCATGACCCCTCACACGGACCATCCTTGGGCCGCTTGGCTGGAGCTGGCCCATTATTTTCAGCACTGTGAGCGGCATTTGCCTCGTCTGCCTTCTGTGGAGCATCGAGCCCTGGCCCTGGCTGAGCTGGGCCATCGTCACACCCATCCGCACCGGGAGCCGTTGGCCTCCGACCTTCAACAAGCCTTGCGGACGTGTTATCGAGCCAGCCCGTGTGTGAGCTTACCGGCACCTCAGCGGGTGCTCCTGCTGTACCTGACGGGGGCGGCCCTGGGTTGGCGTCACACGCAGACCGAGCGGGCCGAGCTCCTGCTTCAAGAGGCTCTCTATTTGGCCAGCTTTTGTTGGGCGGGACCGAGCTTGGAGGCGCCCCCTCTTCAGTGGCGGCCTCGCCGAGCCCTTCAGCTTCATCCCGAAGACCAGGAGCATGACGAGCTGTCCGTCGATCCTTCTGGAGATCCGGTGAGCTGGACTCCGCCCCCTCAGCTTGAGCCTGTGACACGTCATCCGCGAGAGCATTCTGCGCCACTTCCGATTGGGCAAGTCTTGGAAGGGCTGAACGCATGGGCTTTTCTGGTGCAGCAGACGTTGAGCTGGCCCTTGGGACAGTTCTCTCGTGCCCCCCGCGCGCGCCTCGAAGCCATGAGCCAGAGCTTGCCTCCACCCGTGCATGCGTCTGCTCAGCTTGGCATCGACTTGCCGTCTGCTGTCTCTCATGGTGCCGTCGCCTGAGCCCTCCTGTTGAGCACAAAACCAGCTCATGATGTGTTTGGCATTCACGGAGTCGCCGCCGCTCGAGCGAACAGGTCTTACTTGCATCTTATGGTGGAGGGGGTGAAAAATAGCGGGGAGGGGATCACGAGGGGTGACCGCTTCAAAAATACCGGAGCCCATTCAGGTGCCCAGCTTGGCTGAGCCTCGGCGCGAGCTCAGGGCAGCGCGTTGATCTTGAGCACATACGGACGCGAGTTGGAGTAGTCCGTGCTGGGTTTTTTGGGGAAGACCTTCACCAGATAGTAGGCGGGAGCGGTCTCTCCTTGGCAACCGGGGCACGAGACCACCTGGTCGAGCTGTCCTGCGCCGTTGGTGCTGGTCCCGTAGATGCGTGTCTCCGTCGCGTCTGTCCACTGGAGGTCATAGTCCAGCCCAGCTGGGGAGTAGAGCTGAACAAAGATGCCTCCGTTGGCGGGCAGTCGATAGACATCCACATCTCCTTTGGTGATCAGACCTCGGAGCTCTTTGGTGGGGAAGCGCAGCGGCCACGACAGCGCATTGGTATTGTTCGGTTCATACGGATCTTTGGACATGGTGCGATTGATCCACTCCGGCTCACCGCGTTCGATGATGTTGGTGAAGTTCGCCGAGCCTTTTCCCAATCGATAACAATAGAGTGCGCCACTGGAAGGCACATAGAACTCGAGCCGTCCATCATTGTCAACATCACCGGCCTGCGGGCTGACGCTCCACGAGACGGTGCCGACCGACACCGGCCACCCATCCATCATCGGATTGCCGGAGGTGTTTTTGACCACTCCGATCTGAGTCCCGGACGCTTGGATGGTCTCTGGGATCAGATCGTAATCCAGATCCACCAGCACACCCTGACGGACACCATCGAGCAGGTTATTACGATCCACATCAAACATGCGGGGATTGGGGACTGAGCTGGCGCTCCACGTTCCAACCAATCCTTTGGTGTTGAGATCGATCACCTTCCCATTAAACAACGCCGTCTTTCGGGTAAAACCATCGTTAAAATAGTCTGCCCAGTCTACCCCACTCATATGAGAGTTCGTGGAGCCTGTCGTCGAAGGTGGCACCGAGTCCTTCAGCGTGAGTGTGGTACCATTGACCCCATAAATATCCAGCGAACCATCATAGTTGGAGCCGCCCGCAGGATACGGAGCCCCACGTGGAGTCAGCAGCTCATGTCGTCCATCTCCTTCCAGATCGAACGTCGTCAGATAGGCATCATATCCCTTGCCATTCGGAGAGTTTGCACACACCGTTGTATAGTTCAGACTTGAGAGTTTGACGCACAGCGTGGCACTACTCTCATAGTGTCCTGCATAGTCGAGCTTCTGATCTCCGTCGAAGTCACCTGTCCCCCCATAACCTGGCACATCATTTGTCGAGGGGAAGACCTCCGTACACGTATCGAGGTTATAGATGCGTGTCCCCTGCACCAGATAATATCGATACCAGCTTCCGAGCTGCGGATTCACCGTGAAGGTGAACTTGCCACCATACCCCGTATAGAACGTCAGCGAAGAACACAGTGTGGTCTTCGTGCCTTGTGGAGACACCACGTTGAGTTTTCCGCTGGAGTCGATCACATAGATCTCCTCGATGGTGTCACCGTCACGGTCGAGGATGCGTACTGGCGCATGACCTGGAATGGAGAGTGCCACCGGCCATGTTCCTGTGCAGTCTGACGGACACTGTGTATCCGCATACGTATCACAGTTGTTATCCAGCCCATCACACAGCTCCGCTGCGCCTGGATAGACCGTGGAGTCGGAGTCATTACAGTCTGTATTTTTGAGAGAATATCCATCGGGAGCTGTCTCTGGCGTGCCATCTCCGTTGGTATCGATCAGACAGCTCTTCTTGCCTGTGGAGTTTTTGGCCCCAAATCCATCATTATCCAGATCCACATAGACGGTGGTGGTGGGAAGACCATCATCGATGGCGCCGTTGCAGTTATCATCCTGCTGATTGCACTGCTCCGTTGCCGCTGGACTGATGGCGGAGTTAAAGTCGTTGCAGTCTCCACCGCGCTTCACATAACCGGATGGAGCACTACACGCCTGCACAGAGTTGTAGGTCGCACCATATCCATCCCCATCGCTGTCGATGTAGAACGTGGACGTCACCCCTTCATCGAGCTGGCCATTGCAGTTATTATCCTTACCGTCACAGAGCTCCGCTCCATTTGGATAGACTGTGGCATCACTATCCAGACAGTCTCCTCCGACCTCCGCTGTGTATGCGTCTTCTGCATCGCACAAACATTGATAATCACTGGAGGTTCCAAAACCATCGTCATCCACATCCGAATAGAGCCGAGAGCATCCTTGTGCATTGGCCTCATCTTGGTCGAGGTCACAGTCATCGTCGATCCCGTTACATTTCTCAGTCTGTCCGGGATACACTTGGGGATTGGCATCGTCACAGTCTCCTGAGCGGGTGACAGAGCCGACGGGGATGGAGCAGAGACACTGGCTCTGACTTGATCCCCAGGTATCTCCATCCTGATCCGCATACGAGAGACGGCAGCCGGAGGCGTTGGCCTCATCTGCTTGACCATCGCAGTCGTCATCGATGCTGTTGCAGCTCTCAGAAGCACCGGGGTAGACTCCGGCATTATTATCATTGCAATCACTCGCGTTGCTCACGTACCCACTCGGGAGGGTACACGCGGGTGTGCTCGAGGCGGGATTGCCAAAGCCATCCCCATCTTTGTCCAGGTAATAGAGTGTGGTAACACCTTCATCGGAGCTGCCATCACAGTCGTTGTCCGCTCCATCACAGACCTCTGGAGCGTTGCTGTTGACATCGGGACGTGCATCGTCGCAGTCTCGACAGGCTGGGAAGCCGTCCTGATCCGCATCGGCATAGGCGATGGAGCCATCGCAGTTGAGATCTACGGAGTCGGTGCAGCTCTCCGGGGCTCCGGGGTAGATATTGGCATTGGCATCGTTGCAGTCTCCGCTCTGAGCGGCAGACTGAGCGGGTTCCGTGCATGCCACTTGGGTGGGACCAGACACACCATAATCATCTCCATCGGCATCGGGATACCACGTCGTGGCATCGGCGGCACTGTTTTCGTCCACATTCAGATCGCAGTTATTGTCGATGCCATCACACAGCTCTGTCGCGGCGGGATTTGCCAATGCGCTGGTGTCATTACAATCCTCTGCATTGTCCGTGTAGCCGGGAGGTGCGGAACAGGCGCTGAGCGTTTTATCTTCCACGCCGTATCCGTCGAGATCGGCATCTTGGTAGAAGACCTGGGTTTTGTCCTCATCGATTTGCCCGTTGCAGTTGTTGTCTACACCGTCACAGACTTCTGAAGCGGAGGGATTGGCGGCTGGATTCTGGTCATCACAGTCTTGACAGGCGGGCACTCCATCCTGATCCACATCGGCATAGGCGGTGGAGCCATCGCAGTTATAGTCGAGAGTATCCGTACAGCGTTCATCGGCGGCGGGGTTAAAAGCTGCGTCTGCATCGTCGCAGTCTCCGGCGACTGTTACCGCACCTTCCACGGGGGTGCAGGAGAATGTCATGCCTTGTGCTGTACCATATCCATCCTGATCGGCATCGGCATAATAGAGGGTGGCATCTACTGCATCATCGTCGAGTATGCCATTGCAGTTGGAGTCGATACCGTCACAGTATTCCAGGGCGCTGGGATAGACATCGGCGCGGGTATCATCACAGTCATCTGCGTTGAGCACGGCTCCTTCGGGAACGGTACAGGCTTCGAGCAGGCCCAGCTCATCACCGTATCCGTCGCTGTCCGCATCAGAGAACGAAGTTAAGAGCGTGCCCTCATCGATCTGTCCATCGCAGTCGTTATCGGCTCCATCGCAGACTTCTTCGGAGAAGTTGCCATTGTCCACCGTGCCATCGCAGTCGTTGTCGCGGGTATCACAGAGCTCAGGAGCGCCGGGATACACGTCGGGATTTTGATCATCGCAGTCCTCGGTGATGTCAACTCCATCCTGGTCATCATCCAGCGGTGCCAGCCCTTCCCCGTTGAGGGCAATGGCCACCTCGGGCACTTGAGGGTCATTGGAGGTCACCACCAGCTCGGAGCTGTAGAGCAGCCCTTCAACCGGCGCAAAAACCACCTGCGCCACATGCTGCTCTGAAGCGGCCACTGTCACACTCGAAGCGGTCTCCAGGCTGAAGACCCCGGACTCATCCTTAAAGATCAGCAGGCTCAGCTCGAGCGGCTGATCACCTGTATTCTCGAGGGTCAGTGCTTGCGTGGCGGTGTCATCCAGGGCGATCCGGCCAAAGTCGAGGCTCTCGGGCGCGTAACTCAGGCGAGGCCCCACCGGCTCGGCAGGCGTGGGGGTGACAGGGCTCGGGGTCGGACTGCTCTCATCGATGGGAGGGGGTTCATCAGAACATCCCCCCAGCATCAGCAGGCATAACGGAAAGGTCCAGGCGACATAACACGTCGCCCTGAACAAACATGAAGTCTGGGTCATCGTATTCTCCGGTCGAGAGGGTGAAGGAGGGACGTGTCCTCTGACACGTTCCAAGAAGGCATCCATCGGAGCTCATCCGGCGCTCAGCCCGCTGCTTCTGCGTGAGCGAAACAGCCGAGATGATCCGTCCTGCCCGTACCTGCCGAGCAGGTCTGGAAGGCACTTGAGGGCAAGAAGAAGCGCTGGGTTCACCGCCGAGGTCGTACTCAAGAGGATTTTAGAGCCTCACTGCGACTTTAAGCAAGAACAGAAAGTGTATGTAAAACACTGATTTTACAAATACATGTATGTTTCAACCGCAATACACCTCCGCGATGAGAAGACCCCTTATCCTGCTCAGATGTGTCCAGATGTGTCCAGATGCGCTCAGAGGTGCTCAGCTCCTCAGCCGCCCCACAGCACCGCATGAGGTGACCAGGTATCTCCTATGCCGAGCTGACCGTCTAAATTGCTCCCCCACGCCCACAGCGAGCCATCCGCCTTAAGCGCCAGGGTATGGTAAAATCCGGCAAAGACCGCATGCAGCTCCGTCAGGTTGAGCACCGTCACTGGGGTGCTGCGGTGGGTGGTCGAACCGTCTCCGAGCTGGCCCGAGGCGTTGTTGCCACAGTCCCAGGCCAGGCCATCCGCTCCGAGCATCACCGAGTGGAGGCTGCCCGCCTCGACCTCCAGCCCGTCCGTCGAGAGCCCCACCAGCACCGGGGTGAGCCGCTGAGTCGTGGTGCCATCCCCGAGCTGACCGGATGAGTTCTGGCCCCAGGCCCAGAGGGTGCCATCCGTTTGTAATCCGAGCGAATGGGACGCACCGGCTGCCACCGAGACCACGTCGTGGAGCCCTGCCACACTCACCGGCTTGAGCCGAGCGTTGTTGCTGGAGCCATCCCCGAGCTGCCCGTTGAAGTTGTATCCCCAGGACCAGACGGTGCCATCTTGTTTGACGGCCAGCGAAAAATCCGTTCCAGCGGCGATGGCTTGAACACCGAGCAGCTCACTGACCTGAACAGGGGTGTTACGTTGGGTCAAACTTCCGTCTCCGAGCTGGCCGAAGTCATTTTCGCCCCAGGCCCACACGGTTCCATCGCTCGCCAGTGCCAGCGAGTGGCTGGTACCTGCCGAGATGCTGAGCACATTTTGAAGGCCGCTGACCTTCACCGGGCTGATGCGGGAGATGGTGGAGCTGTCTCCGAGCTGTCCGACGCCGTTATAACCCCAGGCCCACACGGAGCCATCCAGCTTCAACGCCAGCGAGTGCCGCCCGCCCGCCGAGACCTGGAGCACGTTCGACAGGCCACTCACTGAGACTGGGGTGGTGCGGATGGTGACGGTTCCGTCTCCGAGCTGTCCATCTGGGTTGGAGCCCCAAGCCCACGCGGAGCCGTCTTCCGTCACGGCCAGGGTATGTTTTTCGCCGCCCGAGGCGCTCAACACCTCGGGGAGCTTCGGCACTTGGACGGGGCTGGTGCGTTTGGGTGTGGTGCCATCGCCGAGCTGTCCATATATATTGGAGCCCCACGAGAGTAAGGTGCCATCCTCCCGGAGCGCGAGCGCGTGTGATCCACCGGTCCCGAGCTTCTGAACCTGGGTTAAGCCTGAGAGCAACATGGGCTGAGGGGCATCGACGGTGGAGCCGAGCCCGAGCTGGCCGAAGTCATTATTTCCCCACACCCACACCGTGCCGTCGGCCTTGAGCGCGAGCGTGAACAGGTCTCCGCAGGACACGCCGATGATCTGTGAGGGTGATGAGAGGCGGATCGGCACCAGTCGGCTGGTGGTGGTCCCGTCTCCGAGCTGAAAGGCGTCATTGGCACCCCAGGCCCACACCGCCCCATCCTGGGCCACCGCCATTGAAAAGCTGGAAGCCGCCTCAACGTGGGTGATCTTGGGTACACCTGTGACCTGCACCGGGGTGGAGCGTGAGGTGGTGGAGCCGTCTCCGAGGTTGCCACGGGAGTTGCTGCCCCAGGCCCAGACCGTGCCATCGGCCTTCACTGCCAGGGAGTGAAAATCCCCTGCGGAGATGCCCACGATCTGGGTGAGTCCACTGACTTGAACGGGTATATTTCGGTTTGTGGTGGTGCTGTCTCCGAGCTGTCCGCTGGAGTTGTTGCCTCAGGCCCAGACGGTGCCATCCGCCTTGAGCGCCAGGGTATGAGAATATCCACCTGAGATATCGATCACTTCGTTTAAGTTCTGTATTTTCGTAGGTGTGTTTCGGCTGGTGGTGGAGCCGTCTCCGAGCTGGCCATAACTATTGCGTCCCCACGCCCACACATTTCCTTCGGTATCCACGGCGAGACTGTGACTATCTCCGGCGCTGAGGGTGCTGCCGTTCTGAAGTGCCTGCACCCACATCGGCGAGAGCTGAGAGAGGGTGGTGCCGTCTCCGAGCTGACCGTCGATGTTGTGGCCCCAGCTCCAGACGCGGCCCAGGTCGTCGAGGGCGAGGGTATGGCGAGCGCCTCCTGCCAGCTCGCGGGTGACGGCGGCGTGGCCATCACAGTCATCGTCTTGTCCGTTGGAGGGATACTCGAGTGCGTCGGGATGCACCTGGGGGTTATCATCGTTGCAGTCGCTGCTCACGGTGACATAACCGGGAGGCTGGGAGCAGGCTTGAGTGCGGGTGCTGCCGTAGCCATCTCCATCCAGGTCCAGATAATACGGCGTGGTGAGTTCTTCATCGACGGTGCCGTCGCAGTCATCGTCGTCTTCGTTGCAGAGCTCGACGGCGCCGGGCAGGATGAGGGGATCGGAGTCGTCGCAGTCGAGCGCCACCTCGGGGTCGGTGGAGCTGAAGGGTGCGCCATCGCCGTCTACATCGGTCTCATCTTCGCCGGAGCAGTCTTGATCGATCCCATCGTAGGGGATTTCGCTGCCATTGGGGGAGCTGGAGGGATCTGCATCGTCACAATCTCCTGCTTGTTCGGAGAATCCATCTCCGTCATTGTCTAAGGAGGCGGGGTCGGGGGTGGGAGAAGGGGTAGCGGTTGGGGTGGGTGTAGCGGTTGGGGTAGCGGTTGGGGTGAATTCCGGCGTAGCGGTTGGGGTGGATTCCGGCGTGGGTGTCTCTCGCGACGGGGTGAGGGTGGGGCTGGAGCTTGGAGAAGGGCTGGGGGTTTCGTCGGGCGCGGAGCTGGTACAGGCCGAGCACATCCAGAGCACCATCAGCGGCAACAACAGCAACAGTCGAGCGCCTCGCATGAGACCTCCGTCAGAAGAGCGCATCCATGATTCCGGTGGGACACCGTTTTGTCAGCATACATGTTCTGATGGGGAGTTCAAGGCTTGGGCGGGCGGAGGGTCCAGCCAGTCGGGACTGTTTTGTTCTGAGAATGGGAGGGAACGACTTCTTCACATCAAGCCGCGTATTTCTCACCCCCAGATCACCAGCACCTTCCGCTGTTCGGGGGTGAGATGGGTCTCTACTTTGGGGATGATGGGGGCCTTGAGCGGAAGTTCTCGCCGCTCAGTGATAAAGAGCCACGCTTGAAAGGAGGTATCTCCTTGAAAACCTTCGGGCCAGCTTAGGCCGGAGAGATACTCATCAAGCTGCTCGAGACCTTCGATGAAGGGATCATTGCCGTCGGGCCGCTGGACCTTGCACTCCACCGCCAAGCGCACACCTTTATACTCGAGCAGCAGATCCAGCCTGCCGGAGCCGATGGCGTATTCGCGCTCTACTCTCCCCATTCCGTTGGACACCCGATGCAGAAAGGCCATCAGCACGAGCTGAGGGGCGATCTCAGCATACGGAGCAGCCCTCAAGAGGGGCGCTCCATGTTGTCGCCAGAACTTGAGGAAGGCATCTTGCAGCTTCTGGAGGCTCAACTGTCCCTCTGGGGTGAGCCAAGTGGGGCGGATGGACCCCATCGACGCCTCGATGCCCTCGGTGAGCTCTCGGGGGATGATCTGCGCGTAGATGGGATTGGCAAGCTGGAGGCCCCCCCCATCTCCACGCTCCAACAGGCCGAGCTCGATGACATAACGCCGGTCGTCGGAGGGCAGCTCTGGCAGGTGGTGACCCGCCAGCATGGGAACAAGAATCCGTTTGACCCGCTCTTCACGCAGTCGCTCAGCGAGTGAGTCGAGATGGGTATCTCGGCGTTGGATCAGGACTTCTTTGGCGGTCTCGACATCCTGAAGGGTGATGCGTGTTGAACGCGCTTTGACGAGCTGCCCGGTCATCACGTTTGCGAGGGCATTGACGAGCCAGGGCTGGCCTCGGGTGAGGTTCCAGACGGCGTCGAGTGCTTCGGGTTCAAAGGGCTGACCGGTCTCGGTCGTATGTTGAAGCAGGAGCTCAAAAACTTCTTCGCGGTTGAAGTTGCGCAAGGTCAGCGAGCGAGCTTTGACGTTAAAGGGGCTGGCGGTGTGGAGCCGCTCGGAGCCACCGGAGGCGACTTTGTAATCTCGATGGTCCGCCACTGCGGCGTCCCTCATGCCGATGAGTGCGACCGAATGAGGAAAAGAAGCAGGCCGAGCGGGAAATCCCGAGCGAAGCTGCCGCAACACGGTGAGCAAAGCAGCGTTCTCCAGGGCATCGATCTCATCGATGAAGAGCACGAGCGGACGCGGGCAGCTTTCGGCCCAGTTTTGGAGAAACTCCCGAATGACATTCCCGGTTCTGGCGGAGTCGAGCATGGGAGGTGGCAGCAGCTCTTGAGGAAGCCAGTGGCGACATGAGCCTTCCCAGCTCTGGACGATGGCACCTTCGGCCTTTTCAACATCATCTTTAAAGACCGCCCCCTGTTCACAGGTCAGGAGCACGGATGCATAAGCCCCAGACGCCGTGAGTTCCTTGGCCAGTGCGATCATGCTGGTGGTTTTGCCGACTTGACGAGGCGCATGGATCACAAAATAGAGCTTCTGCTCAATGAGCTCCTTGAGGGATTCCACGCGAGCGGTGGCGGGCAGCATATAGTGCCATTCTTCCCGACAAGGACCGGCGGTATTAAAAAATCGTTCCATGGGCGGTCTTCCTCCTATCCGGGCTTACACGCGCCCGCGTATAGGGGAGTGTATACGCGATGCGGGATCTGATCGCCAGTGAAATGGCGGCTCGCGGCGGTCCAGACCCACCGCCCCCCTCCAACCTCCCCCCCGGGCCGGTGTCGGGCGGAGCCACGGCGTCGAACGTCCTTCGATGTGTCGCTCAGTGGACAAGACGTGTCGCTCGATGTGTCGCTCAATCGACAATGATTGTCGC
>JBJTQF010000088.1:0-66700 GCA_046075485.1 Myxococcota bacterium
TGGCGAGGCCGGAAAAGGAGCCTGCATTTTCGATGCCGCTCTACACCAAAGGAGGAGACTGGTTGTTTCGTCGGGCCAGCAGCCAACGCACCAAGGCGTAGAGGCTGATCAGGGTCCAGGTGACTTCAATCAGGATCAACCCGGCTTTGCCCGCGCTGAGGGCAGACCACGCCAGGATCAGACCGCCTCCGGTGTTGAGCGCAGCATGCACAAGGCTGGTAGAAGCGATCTTGCCCGAGGTATTGCCCGCATAAGCCGCGAGGACACACAGGGCTGCAAGGGTCGAGAGCACCTGACTGGGTTCAGAAATGTTCATGATGGGCTCAGGGTTGGTGGGCGGCGACCTGAAGGACAAACGAACCGTCAAGCTGGACAAATTGCTCTTCTGCAACCCGGGATTCATCACCTCCCGGCAACAAGAAGTTAAAACGGCCACTGATGGTTGAGCCAGGGGTGGGGAGGCCCTCCAGCTCGAGATAACCAAGAGGCTGGCCGTCGAAGGTCAGATCGGCTCCGGCGGAGCCCATTCCCGGTTCCATGTAGATGACCCCATGCTGAGAGAGGTCAAGGGCTCCGGGAAGGCTGGCGCTGCTCAGATCGAGCACAAAAGCCAAAGTCTCGTTTTGTACGGTCGATGCTGCATAAATCACCAGCTCACGGCCTCGAGAGGCGCTGGCAACACTGGCGGCCATCTCGTCGGCAATAAAGAGACTGCTGCTGTCTCCCACCCGAACGTTGGCGGTGAAGAGACTGTCGCTGGTGCGCCCCTGACCCGACTCTTCCCCCAGCTCCTCGGGAGAAAGCTCCGCAACACCACATGCTGTTGAGCATATGGCAAGCGCGGTCAGGGATGAGAGCAGGTGACGGTGCATTTAGAAATTTCCACGGGGTTGATGAGCTTGTGGGAAAGATGCCATGCAGGATCGGCTTTGTCAAGCGGATCGACGGATCTGTCGCAGGTCAGCGGCCCATGCGCTCGCGGAGCTGGTCCACCAAGGCTCGAAGGGCGGTATTCTCAGGCTCGGCACTGATGGCAAGCTGAAGGTTGAGCAAGGCGGCCTTCTGATTTCCAGCTTTGACGGACTCTAGGCCGAGGGAGAGGAACTTTCGCCCGTTCGGTGTGGTGGCGGCTGCTTCCGGCACACTCTGCTGTCGCTGATGCGCCTCAAATGCTGCACGGTCCAGGCGCCCGCCCCCGTCTCGCGCGCGCTGCTGATCATAAAAAGCACGGGTCTCCGGGTCTTTGAGCACGCCATAGGCTTCGGCCAGACGTTTATAAACGGTCAACACTTGGCTTTTAAAGGTCTCGTCGGTGACGCCATAATAACGATCTGGGTGAAAGGCACGAGACTCTCGAAAAAATGCCTTCTGTACCATCGTAGCAGGCGCATCGGCTGGAATTTTAAGCAACTGGTAGTAGTCCAGGTGCTCCATCAGCTCCAACACCATCTGCACTTCGATTTGGAATGCTTCGTCTACCGCCATGCTGGGAATCTCCAGAGGGATGACTCAGAATCCGAGGTTGTCCAGGCGAAGCTGCTGCACGGTCTCTCGGCTCAAGCCAGTTGATGCCTGAATGCTGATGGATTGAGAGAGCCCGGTCTCGAGGTCGCGCGCCCGCACATGCAAGATGCCGTTGGGGTCGATCTCAAAGATCACTTCGATGCGCAGCTGTCCACGAGGGGCAGGGCGCAGGCCGTCGAGGGTAAAACAGGCGAGCAGCTCGTTGTCTGCCTCCAGCTTGCTCTCTCCCTGGTAAATGGCAATCTTCACCGACCGCTGATTGTCCATCGAGGTCATAAAAACACGACGCTGCTCCGTGGGGATCGGAGAGTTACGGGGCAAGAGCTTCTCGACAAATCCAGCGACGGTGGCAATGCCCAAACTCTGAGGGGTCACGTCGATGAGTAAGGCTCCCAGCTCCGCCGTGCCGCCCGTGGCGCGCGAGAGGGTCTCCGCTTGGATGGCCGCGCCGACGGCCACAATTTCGTCAGGATTGACCGAAAAATCGGGTCGTTTGCGAAAATAACGCTCCACGGACTCCCGGACGAGGGGCACGCGGGTGGCACCGCCCACCAAAATCACGGCGTCGATGTCTTGGGTGCTCAGGCGCGCGGTCTGGAGTGCTTCGTCACACACTTTAAAGGTGCGCTGGATGTAGGGGTAGATCATCTCGTTGAACCGCTGCCGGTTCAAGGTGTCGTGTAGGTCGATGTCACGTCCGATGGGGTCTTTGAGCAAACCCGGAACGTGAATCTCCACGTCGGGCTCGGTGCTCAGGCGCTTTTTGGCCTCTTCGCAGGCTTCTTTGAGGCGCTGAATGGCGGCTTTGGAGCGGCGGATGTCCACCTTTCGAGCCGCGAGAAACCGGTTGGCCAAGTAGTCGAGGATCACCCCGTCAAAGTCGTCTCCGCCCAAGAAGGTGTCGCCTGCGGTGGAGATGACTTCAAAAACATCGCCGGAGATCTGAAGGATCGACATGTCGAAGGTGCCGCCGCCCAGGTCGTAGACGGCAATCCGACGGTTGCTGTTCTGCCCGTAACCACAGGCAAGTGCGGCAGCGGTCGGCTCGTTGATGATGCGCAGCACGTCGAGGCCCGCAATGGTGCCCGCGTCTTTGGTGGCTTGGCGCTGAGCGTCGTTAAAATAAGCAGGCACGGTGATCACGGCTTGGGTGACTTCAGTGCCCAGACGCTCTTCGGCGATGGACTTCATCTTGAGCAAGATGTGAGCAGAAATCTCTTGGAGGGTCAGCTCACGACCATGCACACGAATGCGCACATCTTGGTTGGGGCCTTCGACAATGTCGTAAGCGCAGACTTCTTTGGCGCGCTTGACCTCCATCGAGAAGTATTTGCGGCCAATCAGACGTTTGGCGGAGGAGACAATGTTCTCGGGGACAATGGCGGAAGGACGACGGGCTCGATGGCCGACCAGTACTTGGTTTCCGTAGCCAAAGGCTACAACAGAGGGCTGAAGTCGGTTGCCTTCAGAATCTGACAAGACAACCACTTCTTGACCCACCATCGCTGCGACCACGGAGTTCGAGGTGCCCAAGTCTATTCCAACAGCTCTGCCCATCCACTTCCACCTTCCGAGAGGTTGCACAGTAAGTCACAACTATCCGATAAGTAGCATACGAGATCGCGGCAGCTCTGTCAAAGGGATTCAGCTAATAACGTCGCCTGTCTGCTGCTCTACGGCCCGAATGATCTGTCGCATGCTGGGCATAAGCTGAGGGTTGGAAGCGATAAATAGGCGACTGTCCAATGACATTAATTGATCATCGTGTCCCGTGACCACACCTCCCGCCTCTCGAACCAGCACGACACCGGCTGCGGCATCCCAGGGCTTGATCTTAAACTCCCAGTAAGCGTCGAGCCGACCCGCTGCGACCCACGCAAAATCCAGGGCCGCCGCCCCCAGTCGTCGCACGCCTTGAGTCACCCGCAGGAAGGCTTCCACATACGGCAGGTAACGATGGGCGTTCTGGCGTCGATCATACGGAAATCCCGTCACCACCAGGGCTTGGTCCAAGCTGATGCAGGGGCTCACCCGCATGGGGCGGCCATTCACCCGGGCTCCATGACCCTCCACCGCTTCAAAGAGCTCGTCGCGGATCGGATCGTAAACCACACCGATGACCAGGTTTCCCGCTTCTTCTAAGGCAATTGACACACAAAAATGAGGCAGGCCATGCACAAAATTGGTGGTGCCGTCCAGAGGGTCGATGATCCAACGCCAGGGGCTCCGCCGCTCTTGTAAGGCGCCCTCGACACTCTCTTCGGCCAGGATCGCATGATCGGGATACACACTCAGGAGGGTCTCCAGAACACAGGCTTGTGACTCAATGTCCGCCTGGGTCACCAGATCCACTTCTCCTTTGTGCTGCACGCCTTTGTCGCGATGAAGATAGGCTCGCAGGCGCGCACCCGCACGCAATGCAGCTTCTACCGCCACGTCTCGCGCTCGAAGTCGGTCCAGGGTGTGGCTCATGGTCTGCTCTCTCTGGTCAGGTTGAAGATGTTCCCACGTCGAATGCGGCGGAGGCCGTCCCTCGCTCCAGGGGGCCGTTCTTATGCCGTGGTTTTCATGTGCCGACTTTAGGTGCCAGCTATTATGTGCCGGTTTGAGCTGCCGACTTTAGGTGCCGGTTTGAGGATGTTCCAGCAGTAAGGTGACAGGTCCGTCGTTGATCCCTTCCACCTTCATGTGCGCCTGGAATTGCCCGGTGGCCACTGGCAAGCCCTCCGCTCGAAGCTGCTCCACAAAACGCTCGTAAAGCTGCCGGGCCAGCTCCGGAGGGGCGGCCTGCACAAAAGAGGGACGACGCCCATTCCGTGTGTCGGCGTACAGGGTAAACTGACTCACCACCAGGGCCGCTCCGCCCACGTCTCGCACGGAACGATTCATCTTGCCCTGCTCGTCTTCAAAGATCCGCAAGGTGGCACACTTCTGAGCCAGCACTTTGCCATGCTCCGAGGTGTCGCCGTGGGTCACACCCAGCAGGATCAAGAGGCCGAGGCCAATCTCACCCACCCGCTCGCCCTCCACGTCTACGTGTGCTCGAGATACCCGCTGAATCAGTGCGCGCATAGGAGCTCCTCAGCCGACACTCAGCTTCTGACGCAAGACGGTGTTGAGCACTGCCGGATCGGCTTGGCCCTTCGTCTGCTTCATCAACTGGCCCACAAAAAATCCAAACACCTTCTCTTTGCCCGCGCGAAGCTGCTCCACCTCTTTAGGATGGGCCTTCAGCAGCGCATCGATCAGACTCTCAAGCTGGCCCGTGTCACTCAGCGGCTTGAGCCCACGCTGCTCCATCACCTGCTCGGGATCTCCGCCCTCCACCAGCAGGATCTCAAAGACCTGCTTGGCCAGCTTACCAGTCAGAGAACCCTTCTCCAGCAAGATCAAGAGCTTACCAAGTGAGGCGGGGGTTAAGGGCAGGCTCGACAAGCTCCGGTTCTCACGGTTGAGCACCCCCAATACATCCCCCATCACCCAGTTGGCAGCCAGCTTCGGCGTCGCACCGGTGGCGAGCACCGCTTCAAAAAACCGCGAGAGCTCCACTTGAGCGGTCAGGACGTCGGCATCGTACTCGGAGAGCCCCAAGGTGTGCTGATAACGTCGCGCGCGTGCGCGGGGAAGCTCCGGGAGAAGTCGCTGCTGCTCCTCCAGCCACGCCGGAGAAAGCTGCAAGGGCTGAAGATCCGGCTCCGGAAAATAACGGTAGTCTTCGGCGTCTTCTTTGTCACGCATCACCAAAGTACGGTTCCGCTCCTGATCCCAGAGACGGGTCTGCTGACGAATGGACTCTCCCTGCTCCACCGCCTCGACTTGCCGGTCAAGCTCGTACTGGATGGCCTTGCCCAAAAAACGGAAAGAGTTCAGGTTTTTCAGCTCAACCCGAGTGCCGAGGGTCTGGCTGCCCTCCGGCCTGATGGAGACGTTGGCGTCACAGCGGAAATTTCCCTGCTCCATGTTGCCGTCACAGACCCCCAAGCTGGTCACCACCGCATGCAGGGCCTTCAGATAGGCCACCGCTTCGTCCGCACTGTGCAGCGAGGGTGTGCTCACAATCTCGATCAGCGGCGTGCCCGCGCGGTTGAGATCCAGCAAGCTGTCACTGCCCGAGAGCCCTCCATGCACACTCTTGCCCGCATCCTCTTCCATGTGGATACGAATGAGCGGGATCTCGTACTCCCGCCCGTTCAGGCCGAAACAAACCCGTCCCCCCAACGCATATGGACGGTCAAACTGCGTGATCTGATACCCTTTAGGCAAGTCTGGATAGAAATAGTTCTTGCGAGAGAAGATGCTGAGGGGCTCCACTCGACAGCCAAAGGCCAGGGCCGCTTGAACGGCGAACCTCACCGCCTCCGCGTTGAGCACCGGCAAGGCCCCCGGCAATCCCAAACACACCGGGCAGGTGTTGGTGTTGGGTGCCGCTCCATACGCCGTCGGGCAGGCACAAAAGATCTTCGACTGAGTGGCAAGCTGGCAATGTACCTCCAGCCCAATCACAGCTTCATATCGCATGGGAAGCAGCTCCTTGCGGACGATTCCAGGTCTCGGCAGGACGATGTTGCAGCCAGGGATAGGCCCGCTCGAATGCCGCTGCCACCCGGATCAAAGTGGACTCCTGCCAGTGCGGAGCCAGGAGCTGCATGCCCACCGGCAACCCCTCCTGCGAAAAACCACAGGGCACACTCACGGCTGGCACACCTGTCAGGTTGGCACTCACGGTAAAAACATCCGACAGATACATGGTCAAAGGATCCGCTTTCTCGCCAAATCGGAACGCAGGGGTGGGGGTGGTCGGGGTCAGCAGGATATCGACCTGCTCAAAAACCTGCGCCAGCTCCGCCCGCTGCGCTTCCCGCACCGCCAGGGCTCGACCATACCACGCATCGTAATAGCCCGCCGAGAGAACGTATGTTCCCAACAGGATCCGACGCTGAACCTCCTCGCCAAAACCTTCCGCGCGCGTCTCACGATACAGGCGGTCCAAGCCCCCACGCTCCACCCGCCGTCCATACCGAATTCCGTCAAAACGCGAGAGGTTGGAGGAGGCTTCGGCACCCGCCAGCACGTAATACACAGAGATGCCCGCGCGTGTGAGCGGAAGCTCCACCGGCACTCGAGCGGCTCCCAGGCCCTCCAACACCGAGAAGGCTTCCTCCAGAGACCGCTGCACGTCCGGGGAACTTCCCTGATCGTCCAGGGATAAAACGCCCACTCTGAGACCTCGAATGTCTCCGGTAAGGTCAGCATGATAGGAGGGCACCGGCACGGGCGCACAGGTCGCATCATGCGGATCGGCTCCCGAGATCACCTCCAAGACCGCCGCCAGGTCTTCCACCGTATGGGCAAACGGACCCACTTGATCCAGGCTGGAGCCAAAAGCGGTCAGTCCATAACGAGAGACTCGTCCGTAGGTTGGTTTGAGGCCCAAAAGCCCACAAAATGCCGCAGGCTGACGAATCGAGCCTCCGGTGTCCGAGCCCAGGGCGACCGGCACCACTCCCGCTGAGACCGCCACGGCAGAGCCTCCCGAGGAGCCACCGGGCACCCGATCCAGCGCCCAGGGGTTGAGGCAGGGTCCAAATGCCGAATTTTCGTTGGAAGAACCCATCGCAAATTCATCCAGGTTGGTCTTGCCAATGATGATGGCACCGGCTTCTCTCAGGCGCTTCACCACGGTTGCGTCGTAAGGAGAGAGATAGTCTCCCAAAATCCGTGAGCCACAGGTCAGGCGTGCCCCCGCGACGGCAATATTGTCCTTGACGGCCACGGGAAGGCCCAAGAGAGGCCCACGCTCCCCCCGCGCTCGACGGGCGTCCGCTTCGGCTGCTTGGGTCAAGGCGGCATCGGTCAGCAGGGTGATAAAGGCATTCAGGGGTTGAGCCTGCTCAGCACGCTCAAGGGTGGCACGGGTCAGCTCAACGCTGCTCAAGGCACGGGCATCAAGAGCGCGCCTCAGGGCTGCTAAGGTCGGACGTTCGGATTGCATGTGTTCTCCGGGATAACCGGTTTGCAGGCTGGCTCAGGACTCGATCACACGAGGGACTCGAAACCATGCGTCTTGAGTGAGGGCAGGCTGGCCAGTCAGGAGCGCCACAGGGGTCGAACAAACCGCTACGTCAGGACGCAGCGAGGTTGGATGTGGATGCACAATGGCCACATCATCGGCCAGCTTCACTTGGTTGAGCACTTCCATATGCTCAAGAATCCGCTCGAGCTGGCACGCATGCTGCTCGAGCGCGGCAGGTTCAAGCTGAACCCGGGCCAACGCTGCAATGCGCTGAACCTCTTCCGGTGAGATACGCATGAAAAACTCCTCAGGTGACACCCGTTTTAGTTGCCGGTGTATCCCTGTGCTTCCAGTTGAGTCAAAAAGCCTCGGACTTCGTTGATGCTGTCCCGACCCTTCAAGTTGTTGTCAAGGGCCAGTCGGAAATAACGGGCGGCTTCCGCACGCTGTCCCATCTCTTGATACAGTACACCCAAGCCATAATAGGCGTCTGCCAGACGACGGTTGAGCTCGAGAGCCTTCTTAAAGGCGTCCACGGACTGGTTGCGCAGCCCGTCTTGTTGACGATAATCCACTTGGGACTGGTGATGCAAGGCCCAGCCTAGCTCGTTCCAGACGCGCGCGTCACCCGGACTGAGCTCGGCAGCCTGACGGAAGGAAGCAACAGCCTCCCCGTATTTTTCGCTCTTCAGGAAGTTGTTGCCCGCTTTGAGCAACGCGGTTACGTTGGCGCTGCTCTTGGGGGCGGCTTGGGGTGTCTCGGCGGAGCCGGCGGGTTTGCTGGCATTGGCCTCCACCGGGGTTTTGGCTTCCGCCGGTTTGGGGGTGGCCGCAGGCTTCTCGCCCGTGCTCTTATCGGCAGCGGCTTTGTCGGCAGCGGCTTTATCGGCAGCGGCTTTATCGGCAGCGGCTTTATCGGCAGCGGCTTTATCGGCAGGTTTCACTTTTTCGGGCTTACCGGTCTCGGCGTTTCCGGCGTTGCCTGTGTTGGCGGTGCCGTTGACGCCTCCATTGCCACCGGTCTCTGTTGGGGGAACACCCGGTGAGGGCTCCGTGAGGGGCGATCCCGCAGGTTCTTCACTTCCACCAGTGCCGGTGTGTGGGCCGGGCTTCAGCACCACGTAGATCACCGTTGCCAAGAGCAATGCAGCGACCAATCCGTACAGCACCTTCGCAGCGACGGGCAGGCCGGGAGGTCGCACCGGAGCAGGGGCGGCTTCTCGGGCTGGAGAGGCTTGGCCGGGATCTCGCACGACCAAAGCAGGCACGGGAGGGACCGAAGCTGGCTGGGTTGAGGCTCCCCCCGTCTTAGCAGCCACCGGTGGAACAGGAGCGGGTGAGATCGGAGCAGCCGGAGCCGGGCTGCTGGCAGGCTCTCGACTGGAAGGTGTGGCCCCACTCACCGAAGCCGTACCGGATCCCACGTGGGCGGAACCAGCGGCATTTTGGGTTACACTGGAAACGGAGGCGGGACGAGTGCTGGTCAGCTCTTTAAGTGTGTCTTTGTTGGCAAAGGCCAGACTCCCAGAGGTGGTGGGGCCGGGCGTCGGAGCACTGGGGGCAGGGCCAGCTTCACGACCGGATGCGCCTGCTTGGGTGCCACTCTTGGGGCCACTCTCTTTTCCCTCACGTTTGCGGGGGGTGGAGGTGGCTTGAGGCGGATGAATGGGGATGTTGGCCTGGGTCTCGCCCTTACCTCGGCTCTTGCGGTTGCGCTCGACGATGCTAAAAAACGGGGCGAGGTCCATCCGCTCGCTGATTTTGTCCCACACTTCGCCGTCCATGGACAGCTCGGCTTCTCGGGAGATGCGGCGCTCAACGATCCAACGCTGGAGGGTGGCGGTATCGGCAACGGCGTAGCGGGTGCCGTCCTGACGGAGCAGGATACGCTTCTTTTTTTCTTCCTTTTTGGGCTCAGCGGAAGGCTTTTTACTGGCGTTGTCGTCTTCTTCGAGCTGAAGCTCACTCTCGTCTTCGTCGTTGGCTTCTCGGGGTGCAGAGGGTTGAGCAGCCCCTGCCGTTCGAGGCATGGCCAGAAAGATATGCCCGCAGGTGCTGCATCGCACCTTACGTCCGCCTGCCGGGATCTTGGAGGCGTCGTAGCGATACATCGTATTGCATTTTTCGCAGACGATGCTGTTGATGTCGGTGGCCACTGCGCAACCTCACGCGTTGGAGAGCTTCTCGATCCGCTTCTGGATGGCGTCCGCATCCTTGGGAGAGGTCTGGAGATACTGCTTAAAGGACTCAATGGCCTGAGCCTTCTGGCCGCGCCGAGCGTAGATCTCTCCGAGCCACTTATGCGCCTCTTTGCGGGCTCCACTGCCGCTGAGGGCTTTTTTAAACGCCTGCTCTGCGGGCTGATCTTGTCCGGCTTGAAGAAGGGCGTACCCCAGGGTGTATTGATAGGTGGTGTTGCCCGGCTTCATGCTCACGGCAGACTGCAAGGACTGAACCGCTCCCGCATAATCTTTCGCACGCAGGCTCTCTTGGGCAAGCTGGAAAAGATCTTCAGCGGTGATGGAGCCCACGCTGACGCTGGAGCCACTTCCACCGTCTTTGCCCGCTTTTTTGGCGGACTTGCTGTCCTCGGCTTTGGAGGGGGCTTTGTCGGTGTCGGCTTTGGGGTCCGGCTTGGAGGCCGTGCCTTCTGAGGGGGCCTTGTCTCCCTTTTCGGCTTTACCGGTCTCGGTGCTGCTCGGCTTTTTTCCCGTCGGTGCGGCAGGTGCAGCGTCGGCAGGCGCAGGCTCAACCCCCAAGCTATAGGGGAAGTGAGTCTTAAAGAGCCCGTCCAGCTCGCTGGCTTCGGTTTGAGCGTCAAAGGTCGGCAGGCTCTCGGCGGCGCTGAGGAGCTGAACGTTCCGCCAAAGCAAGAAAGCAGCCAAACCCAGCAGGAGGGCGAGGGTGGCCAATTCTTCGATCTTAAAGCCGCTGCGAGGAGGTACTGCAACAGGCGCTGCCGGGCGTGCCGACTCTTTAGAAACCTGGGTGGTGGCGGAGCCGGTGTTACGAGGCTCTGGCACCGGAACGGCGGTTCGTCGGGTGGTGGTATTGCCCCCTTTGCCCGACTCACTCTTCCGATTCATCAGCGCGCCCAGAGCGGCAGCGTCTTCTGAGCCGCCCAAGTCGCCAAAGAGGTCTGTACCGGAGAGGCCGGACGTTTCTCCACCGGCGTCGGCGCTCCACGCGGTGCGTTTGGGGCCCGTGCCCGTTTCCCCTTCGCTGGGGTTAAAGGCCGGCATGCGGGTGGTGCTCTTTTTCTCGGAGCTCGCTTTGCGGCCATCGCCGATGGTGGGGCCACCGGGGGTTCTGCCCGCCCGTTCTTCTTTGAGACGCTCCTTTTTGAGGGCGACCCACTGATCGATGAAGAAGCCGTCCAGATCGGGCACGTCTTTGATCACGGTCCAGGTCTTGCCGTCAAAAGAGATGCGGTCGGTCGCGGCCACCCGCTTTTCGCCGATATACTTTCGTAAGGTGGCGATGTCGCTGAAGTCGTAGACCAAGCCGATGGCCACTTTGACCTTAAAGGAGGTCAGGCCGACGTCCTTCCAGCTCAAAGACTCGGCGCTGGCGGGGCGCTGGACTTCGGGCTCGTCGTTGACGGGGGCGGGGGGCGGCTCAGGCGGACGTGCAGCCGCAATGGCGGCTTGCAGGTTGACCGCTGGGATCTGACTGGTGCTCACGCTCTCGCTGGCGTTCTCCTGAAGCATTCCTTCGCCGTCGTCATCGCCGCCCGCTTCTCGCAGGGCGTCTTTCATGACCACGAAGATGTGGCGGCATTTGGGGCAGGTGATCTTGGCCCCTTTGCCTTGAATGCGGGTTTCATCCAACTTATAACGGGTCTTGCACTTCTCGCACTGGACTTTCAGGAGCATAAGCCTCTGCGCACTCCTCATCCGATGGGATACGCTCCACGCGGGAGCGCCCACAACACACGTTCTTCAGCTCAAGAGACGGCTCTGACTTGAGTCTCGCTCAAGAGAGTGTAACACGTTCCACGGGAAAAGACAGCCCATAAGCACTTATCGATAGACAAGCTCCAGCTCTGCAAAGCGAGCCATGACTTTTTTATTTCCCACGGAGCGGAAATAGATCGTTAAGCGCGGATTATCCGCTGGTCCTTCGCGCTCTTTGATGGTCCCTTCGCCAAATTGCCGGTGTATGATCCGACGGCCCGGCTGAAGGGCGTCAAAGGGGTTGTCGTCGTCGTCGCTGGCACTGCGCACGCTGGGGCGTCGAAGGGGAAGCTCAGGCTCTTCGCTGCTCTCACGGGCGGGGGCAGGACGGGGCACGGCAAATCCAGTCGGGAAGGGGCGAGGTGCTGGGCTCGGGCGGCTGCTGTTGGCGGACCACGGCGCAGCCGATGACTCCGCGCCCGAATTTGGAGTGCTCATGCCATACCGACGGGCAATGGCGGCCACGCCTCCGGCTCCCCGCTGGCCATGCATCAGCTCGGCGGGAATTTCCTTGAGAAACCGGGAAGGACGGGTGGGGAGGTACTCACCCTGTAAGCGTCGTTTGCGCGCTCGGCTCAGGTAGAGCCGGTTCATGGCGCGGGTCATGCCCACGTAACACAGGCGACGCTCTTCTTCCACTTCTTCGGGATTGTCCACGGTGCGGGAGTGCGGAAAGAGTCCCTCTTCCAGTCCCGCCAGAAATACCACCGGGAACTCCAGCCCCTTGGCGTTGTGAATGGTCATCAGGGTCACGCGGCCCGCTTCGTCCTTGAGCTCGTCAGACTGAGAACGCAGCGAAATCCGCTCCAGAAAGAGCTGGAGGCCCTCCAGGCCAATCACCCGGTCGAACTCGGCGGCTACGTTGGCCAGCTCGCGCAGGTTCTCCAGCCGACTCTCGGACTCCACGTCTCCCTGCTGCACCAGCTTGTCGCGGTAGCCGGTGTCTTCTAGGATCTTGTCGAGCAGCTCGCCCACGCGCAGCACCCGTGCGGAGGCTTTGAGCTTGTCGATCATCCGATAGAAGGCAAGCAGTCGATTTCCACTCACACCCAGGTGATTGTGGGCCGCCAGCTTCTCCAGGGCTTGAAAGGCGGAGACCCTCTGCTCTGCGGCCAGATCAAAGAGCTGTGTCCGCGCTTTGTCGCCAATCCCTCGCGCGGGCTCGTTGAGAATCCGCTCCAGGCTGGCGTCGTCGAGGGGATTAAAGATGAGCTGGAGGTAGGCTCGAAGGTCGCGGATTTCTTTCCGGTCGTAAAAACCTTGTCCCACTAAGTTATACGGAATGCTGCGGGTGTTAAAGACCTCTTCAAACACACGAGACTGAGAGTTCGTTCGATAGAGCACCACCACGTCGCCGTATTGGATGCGCGCTCGAAGACGCAGAACTTCTTCGGCAATGCGTGCGGCTTCTTCCACGTCGGAGTCCACTTCAAAATACTGAAGGGGCTCGCCGTCTCCTCGATCCGTCCACATGGTCTTGCCCAGACGGGCTTCGTTGTTGGCCACCACTTGGGTTGCCGCTTTGAGGATCATGTTGGTGGAGCGATAGTTCTGCTCGAGCTTGATGACCCGGGCGTCGGGATAGTCTTTGGTAAAGTTCAGGATGTTCGAGATGTCCGCGCCTCGAAAAGCGTAGATCGACTGGTCTTCATCCCCCACCACGCAGATCGAGCGGGTCTCTGGATTGCTCAAGAGCTGCGCCATCTTATATTGCGCATGGTTGGTGTCTTGATACTCGTCAATCAGCAGATGCCGATAGCGATCCAGATAATACTGTCGTACCTCGGGGAATTCTTCGAGCAGCTTGACCACCAAGAGCAGCAGGTCGCCAAAGTCGCAGGCATTGGCGGCTTTGAGCTTTTCTTGATAACGCGCGTACACCTGCGGGAGCTTGGAGGCAGGGCCAGAGGTCTGCACTTCCACCTGCTTAGGCCACTGAAGCCGGTTTTTGGCACGGTCAATCAAGGTGCGAAAGAGACGTGGATCGTGGGTGTTGGCGCTTAATCCCAGCTCCTCCACCACCCGCTTGAGCATCACAAGCTGGTCGCCGTCGTCGTAGATCACAAAATTCGAGGAGTAGCCCAGGTGGTCGATGTGCCGCCGCAACATCTGCGCCGCCGTCTTGTGAAAGGTCGAGACCTGCACGGACTCCGATGCCGAGGGCAACAGACGCATCACCCGATGGGCCATCTCTTCAGCGGCCTTGTTGGTGAAGGTCACCGCCAGAATGTTCCAGGGGCGAATCCGCCGCTCCAGGATCATGTGGGCAATACGATGGGTCAACACGCGCGTCTTGCCCGAGCCCGCGCCTGCCAGGATCAAGATTGGGCCCGGATCGGCCAAAACCGCCGTCCGCTGATCCGGGTTGAGCCGGTCGATGAGCTCGCTGAGGTCGCGCAGCATCTCTCAGCGCCTCCCTTGTTGAGTACGTAAGGTCAGAGGTGGCACGCGCGTGCGAGCCTCCAGCTCCAGCCCGGTCAGCACCGAATACGCACCAATATGACAGCCCTGACCCACCATACAATCGGTCAGGATCACCCCGGGCTCCACTCGAACGCCCCGCGCCACCCGGGTATGACCCCGAAGCTGAACACCCGCCCCCAGGCTGACATCCGCCTCCACTTGAACCGGCACTTCGACTCGAATGCTGTCCGGCTGCTCAAAGCTCACCCCAGCACGCATTAGGCGTTGATTCTGGTGTTGCTGGAGCCAAGCCTCCGCCGCTGCCAGCTCCAAACGGTCGTTGACCCCCGCCAGCTCACCCGCATCGGCATGCAGATAGGCGGAGAGGCGATGCCCTCCCGCTCGTCCCAAGCCCACAATATCGGTGAGGTAATATTCTCCTTGGGCATTTTGATTGCCCACCCGGGCGAGCGCCGCAAAAAGGAACTCCGCTTTCACCAAATAGACACCACTGTTGATCTCACGAATGGCGCGGATGACGGGATCGGCGTCTTTGGCTTCGACGATGCGCTCAAGATGGCCCTCCGCGTCGCGCACGATCCGGCCATAGTGGAGTGCGTCCGGCAAGGAAGTGGTGAGTACGGTGAGGGAGGCGTCTTCTTTCCGGTGGTGCTGAAGAAGGGCCTTGAGGGTCTCGGCGCGGAGCAGGGGGGCATCGCCGGGCATGATCAGGATATCCCCGGTGAAGTCGTGCAGGATCGGACGGGCTTGGAGCGCGGCATGACCGGTGCCAAGCTGCTCCGCTTGGACCACAAACCGCAGCTCTGCGTGGGCGAATGCGGCTTTGACGTCTTCGGCACCAAATCCCACCACGACCACCACCGGACGGGCTCCCAACGCCAGCACGGTCTGCACCGGATGCGCGAGCAGAGGCTGTCCCAGCAGCGGATGAAGCACTTTCGGCAGCTCAGAACGCATCCGGGTGCCTTTTCCGGCAGCTAAAAGGAGCGCGGCGATTGGGCGATCTGCCATCGAAACCTCGCAATCTCAAGGGTTTACGAAAGGGATGCATTGTAGCGGCCCCACTCCGTATCGTCAAGGCATTTAACTCTTTGGGGCAGCACCGGCAGGACAAAGGGCTTGACGCGGCATCGGAACGTGTTAGGATGCTGCGCAGCATTTAAAACCTTAGAGGAGCTTCACGCATGGCGAGTGTCAATAAAGTCATTCTGCTCGGCAATCTCGGACGTGATCCAGAGCTGCGTTATACCCCCTCGGGTATGGCGGTGGCCAACTTCTCCATCGCCACCACTTCCGGCGGCGGGCGCGACCGTGAGCCTCAGACGGAGTGGCATAAGATCGTGGTGTATGACAAGCAGGCAGAGCTGTGCAATCAGTATCTCAGCAAAGGTCGCCAAGTCTACATCGAGGGCCGCATCCAGACCCGCTCATGGGATGATAAAAAATCCGGGGAAAAACGCTACTCCACCGAGGTCATCGCCAATCAGGTGGTGTTTCTCAACAGTGGAGAGCGTGGCGCGGGTGGAGAACGCAGCGCCGGTGGGGAACGCAGCGCCGGTGGCGGTGAGCGTAATATGAGCGGTGGCCGGGGCGGACGTGGTGACTACGATCAGGGCGGCTATCAGGATCGTGCGCCCGCTCGTGGACGCGGAGGTTATGATCAAGCACCTCCCGATCACGATGATATGCCCGCGCCCTCCTTCCCAGATGATGACGATATTCCGTTCTGAGCGGCCAGGCGTGCCGTGATCGGCTCCGCCAGAAGCTCCGCTCGTCGCTCCGCCAGCCGCTCCGCCAGAAAAGAGAGGGGGCAGGACTCACCCGGTTGTGTGAAATGCCCCGCTTGGATGAGCACCTCTCGATACACGCTGCGGAACCTGCCTCACTCCAGCCAGCGATCCAGCTCTTTTTCTCCCAGCTTCAGATAACAGCGGCCTTGTGAGAGATACCACGTCTGCTCAAGCTGCACCGGCTCCAGGGTTGCTGTCCGGTTAGAGAGGAGCTCGTACTTCACAAACGCAGTGGCCTCTTTTTTCTCGGTGTCAAAGACCAGATGGTAGATCTGCACGTCGTGAAGGGAAGGCCCCGGATCTCGGATCAGCACCGAAGCCAGCTTGCGCTGCTCCTCGGGCTGACGCAGAAAGACCACCGCCCGTTGAAGATCTCTCCAGCGCACCGCATGCCAATAGTTGGTGGCACACTCTTGGAGATACTCCTGCTGCTGCGCATCTTGTCGTCGCGCGCGATGCTCCCCTGAGCAGCCCGAAAGCAGCGGGAGCGCCCCCAGCAGGAGCAGGCTGGTCATGACGACCTTCACCCATTTTTTCATCAGCGGCGCTCGTCGGTGTCGTTGACGGATTTGCACTCGGGATCACCTTTGTCGAGCTCGTCCACACGGTAGTCGATGGTGCCGTCACGGTCGTTGTCGATGCCGTCGTCACACTCGACGAGTGGGTTCAGCTCATCGGGTTCGTAAGGAGAGTGTTGAGCGGTGCCACCTGGACGGCAGCCGGGATCTTCGGTGTCTACGGTGCCGTCTCCGTCGTTGTCCACGCGGTCGTCGCAAGCCCAAGTACCGGTTTCGTCGTAGTCGGTGGGATCTTCGGGGGTCAAACAGCCTGGATCTCCTACACCCGGAGTTACTTTATAATCGACGCGGTTGTCGGCATCGTTGTCCACTCCATCGTCACACACCAAGCTGCGCTCATTTTCGCTGGTATCGGCCACGGAAACACAGCCTGCATCTCCCACGCCAGCGGCCAGCACGAAGTCGATGCGGCCATCTCCATCGTTGTCTTTGTTGTCGTCGCAGATGCCCACGCCTCGTTCGTCGTCGTCGTTGGGGCTGTCACAGCCTGGATCCCCGTCGATGTTGAAGCGAGCGTCAACCTTGCCATCTCCATCGTTGTCCTTGCCATCGTCGCACACCAAAAGCTCGGACATCTCATCGGTGTCATCGCTGTTTTCGCAGCCGGGATCCAGCTCATCGATCAGGCCGTCTTGGTCGTTGTCTTGACGGTCTGAGCAGTCGGAGACGGCTTGGGCCAGCAGATCCACCGGCACTTCAAGCTGGGTGGCCAAGTCCACCACCAGGGAACCCTCCGCGTCACAACTTCCAGGGGTGGAACATCCGGCTAGACCGGTTCGTAAGGGAAGGGCCCAGAGCGCATGGCGCGTCACCCGCAGCGCCGCTTGCAGCCGATAGGTCTCCAGGGGATTATCCGGCTCCACACAGCCCGCATCCAGATACTGGTTGAGCACCTCACTCTCGTCTTGGTTCAGCCCTCGCACGCGCACAAGCTCCGCTCCCAAACGAGCGCAGGTGGTGTGGATCTCGGGGAACTCCTGAAGCCACTCAACAGGCAGGCTGAAGGACTCGAGGGTGCTGTCGGCGTCGAGCACCAGACGCTGGCGCACAAAGGGTTGCTCGTCAAATCCGGCACCGGGCACAAAGGCCACCAGCTCCACCAGCACGCTCGAGCGCGCACCCGAGGGGGCCACGGTCGAGCCGAGGGTCAGCTCCAAGCCGAAGTTGATGTTGATCACCCCCACGCCGGTGCTGGGGTCGATGTTGAGGGGGAAGAGCTCGTTGCCCGTCTCCTCAAAACCTTCGGGGGCCTGCACACTGTATTGTAAGGGGGTGCTGAGCACACCTCCAGAGAGGGTGATGGCATAACGAGCGCCGGGCTCCCAGGCAGGCGCGTTGCTGCTCTCTTCAGAGCAAAAGCGGAAATGCGCTTGGAGGCGATCCCAGGTAAAAGCGTAGGGGATGGCGCCATCATGCTCTTGTGTTACAAGAACACGTTCCACGGCAAACACAGCCTGATTTTCGTTGAGCGGCACACGGGTGGATACCGGCCAGAATACCGGCTCCCCCACCGCTTGTTCTGCCGCACGGTTGGCCGGGCTATAATACAGTGAGCCCTCATCCAAGAGGGTATAGACCGCGCCCGGTGAGAGGTGATTCCAAAGTCCCACCCGGCCTTTGGGGGCTTCTCCTTCGCCACCAGTCATGGCAAGTGAAGCCACCTCGAGCTTGAGGAGGTCGGTATCGTCCACACGATACTCAAAGGCACCCACCCGGGTCACGCCGCCGGCGTTGGAGACCGTCACGTCCACCTGTCCACCCGCAGGAGGGCCTTCCGGCACCAGCACACTCAAGCGGGTGCCGCCGGAGATCTCCACAACACTGGCCAGCTCCGCGACCGCTTCACCAAAACGCACGGTGGTTTCCGGGGCTTCCAGCCCCTGGCCTTCCAGAAAAATGCGCGCGCCGGGGGCTCGCCCAGCTTGGCTCAAGGTGCCATCTTCTTGTACCGAGATCAGACTGTCGCTGGTATTGTAGACCGTCACGGTGGGAACCGCTTGGGTGCTGTCGAAAAAATAACTCGGCTCCGGCAGACAGGAGACAAGGGCTAAGCTGAGGCTCAGCAGCAGGCTGTGCAGTCGCATGTGCATATTACTCTCCCTGTCCAGACGGAAGCTGTGCGCGGGTCAAGACCACGTCTGAAGCACGCAGCAGCACCGATGAAAGGCTGTGTCCTGTACCATCCCGGGTGAGCACGGAGGGGGCAGACGCCTCAAGCTCCACCACACGGGCGATACGCACCACCACACCCCGCACGTTGGCAGTGCCCACCTGAGCGAAGAGCGCATCGAGCTGGGTTCCCGGAATACGAAGCTCTCCGGAGTCGGTGGCGGAGCAGACCAGGGTGGTCAAGAGTGCTCGAGCGTCACCATCGTTGGGAAAACAGGCCAGCTCTCCGCTGCTTCCCCAGGCTTCACACGTTTCTTGTGTTCCGCAGTTTTCGCTGGTCTGACAACAGGAGGAACTCTCACCACAGCCGCCGGGACAGTTGCCTTCGCCCGGTCCATACAGCTCCACGCTGAGGGTGAGCTGGCGGGGCGGTTCGGCTGGTGTCCAGGTCAAGAGGGCAGAGCCGGATCCCGATGGCAGCTCGATGCGCGGCACACTGGTCAAGACCTGACCCGAGACCGGATCCAGGCTGGGGGCTTTAAGACTGCTTCCGTTCCAGCTCAAGTTTTCGAGGGACGACGGCAGGCTGAAGCGGTCGCTGAGCAACACTTGATAGGGTAAAGATGCGTACTCACGCGCGCTAGGGGTGGCGGCACCTCCGATATGCACCTGCGTGCTGTTGCCGGAAGCCCAGTTGAGATCGTCCCAGTCGTCACTCGGCAGGCGAGCAGGTTCCGCAAAATAATACCGGAGCTGCTGCGCATACCCTTCTACAGGCTGCGTGGGAAAACGACGCAAGGGCAGGCTCAGGCGGGTGGAGTCGTTATAGTTGGTGCCTTCGAGGGTCACACGCGCGCCCACATCGACCCGCATGCCTTCCAGCTCCCAGGGAAGTCGAGCTTGCCCGGGCCGGATCTCACAGCGCAGGGGCACGTCGGCACTCAGCACCGGTCCTTTGGGAATGGCGACCCACGCCGCATGCGGTGTTGGTGAGGCCGGAAATGCAAAACCCGCACCCCCCACCACCAGGGAGAGGCCATCCGCCGCACGTCCCGGCACTTCGCCCACCAAGGCGCTCGAGAGATTGTCGCCATTAAAGCGCACCCGAGCGACTTCGATGAGCCCTCCCACGTTGCCCAGGGGCATGGTTAAGGTGGAGGGCTCACGCCCAGAAGACACCAACTGAGAGGAGCTGGTCCCTTCACCCTGGCAGCTCAGCAGGCTCAGCCCCAATGTCAGCCCCAGTGTCAGCCGCAGTGGCAGCCGCAGTGTAAGCGCCAGTGTCAGCGCCAGTGTCAGCGGAAGAATGCGCTGGGTGATCCATGCAGATGTTGGCCGATCAGACTTCATCAGAAACCTCCAAGTGCCTCAGAAGCCCGCGCCGAGTCCCAGCTCGAATCGCAGACCGGAGGGATTTTGCTCACCTCCTGCTTCGGGCAACAGCTCGCCATAGAGTCCGGGAAACTGATTGTCCTGGTTCACGTCTCCGACGCCAGTGACCGTCTGGAGCGCATAACCCACATGCAGACGACCATTCCAGCGATAGCGGTTGAAGAGGGCCGCGCCCATTCTCAGCTCCACGCCCAGCTCCGAGAGCAAACGGGCGGTGCCGTCGCTGCCCTGATTGCGGCTGGAGGGTTCGAGCAAGAGCAGCTCCCGCTCGGCTTGGCCGTCGGAGCCCTCACGATAGCCCCAGACATTCCCCACCGTGCCACCAAGCTGAGCGTAGAGCGAATCCAGCACCATCGGACCTAAGCTCTTGCGCCACTGGGTGACCAGTGGGGTGCGCCACGCCAGGGAGAAAACCCCCAGGCTCTCACCCGAGAGACTATTATAACTATAACCCGAAAAGGGTACTGCGCCATCCATGCCAGCAAGAAGACCGGTCTCGACACCCGTGGGGCCTCCACCGGCCTTAAGCTCGTCCCACCAGCTCACATTTTGGCTGATGAGTCCCACGTTGAGGGACCAGTCAAGGGTCTGACGGGCGGACCAGGGGGTGGGCAGAGCCTGTCTCAGCCGCATCTCAAAGCGATGATGCAGCCCTGGCCTCAACACCTCTCCGGCATCGGTCACCAAACCACTGGTCAAGGGATCCCAAGCACTGGCGGAACGAAGCTGATAACGCACCTGAGCACTCAAACCACCCTGGGGATCCACCCCGTAGAGTCCGTGTGTACCGTCCTGACTGAAGGTGGAGAGCTGCAACAGGGGCCCCAGCGACCAGGCGATGTGCAAGGGCTGCCAAGAGAGACCATCCAGCCGATCTTGATAGTCCAGCCTCCGCAGTGAGCCTTGAAGTCCTAGTCGAAATGCATCGGTGCCACGCATCAGCTCGGTGCTGAGCACCCCCAGACGACGCTGCCGCCGCACGTTGAGGGTCTCCGGGCCCTGTCCTTCGTCCACCAACACGGCCACCGGTCGGCCCATCCGCGCAAGCTGAGCACCCATCCCGAAGTGGGTGGAGCCTCGCTGAAGTCCATAGTCCAGCCCTCCCCGCAGACCATCTCCTGCCAGCAGGTGAAGCTCCAGGGCATGATGACCGAGTGGCTCATACAGACGCAAACGCCCACCTGCGGCCAGCTCATACTCATTCAAGGAGAGGGTGGGGATCACCTGCCAGGGCGGATTTCCTCGCACGGGAGAATAAGGCAGCCCCTCGGCGGTGGGGGCCTCATGCGCACCCAAGAGCACGCTGCGCGCGAGGGTGGGATCCACAAAAAAGGAGGTATTGTCGGCGGTGAGGCTGGCTTGTAGCTCCGCCCGAAGACCGTAGATCCGGGTGGCATAACCGTCGTAGGCCACATAGGTCAGGTTTCCGGAGGGCGTGACGTGGGGCATAAAGGCCCCGCCGGGCACGTCGGTGATCTGTTTGACCTCCAACGTGCTGGGATCGTAGTTGAAGATGTTGTAGATCCCACCGTTGTCGGCGCTGAAGTAGATGGTGTTGTCTTTGGCCCAGTGTGGCTGGAGCTGGCTCTCGGGATCGAGCATCACCGGCTCGAGAGAGAGGTTCTCCACATCCAAGATCCACAGGTCGCGCTGGTTCTGCCGGAACATCTCCATCACAATGCGCTTGGAGTCAGGCGACCAAGCTGGATGGGCCAGCTCCGTACCGTCCTTAAAGCCGGTGAGCGCGCGGGCTTCGGAGCCATCGGGCTTCATCAGCCACAGGTTGGAGGTGCCATCCACTTGACGCACGAAGGTGATCCACTGACCATTTGGAGACCAAGCCGGATCCACCGCTCGATAGGTGTTTGGCAAGGGCAGGCCCGGTGCGGCAGGGTTGAGCGAGACCGGATCCTTACCGGTCTCCGTCACGTTGATCATAAACAGTGCAGTCCAGTCGCGGGGGAGCTGCTGACCTCCCCCTCGCGGACGCCAGTTGGCATCGGCCACCACCACCAGGCGCTTGCCATCGGGTGCCCAGGCTACGGGATACTCCGGCAGTCCCGGAAGGGAGGCTTTGCGCCGCTCGCGTCTTCCCAGCTCCAGCCGATCTGAGGTGGGGTTGAGGGCGCGACCTCCAAACGTGGGCCAGAGCTCTTCGGCGATGGAGCGCACGACCAAGCCATTTTCCCAGAAGGCCAAGAAGCGCTGATCGGGCGACCAAGTAGGATGGGCTTGCAAGACGGAGGGCTCTTCACGCTGAGCACGCCGAAGCTCGACGGGCTGAGCCATCCAACGCCGACGTTGTTCCTGATCGTCGGTACGCCAGGGCCTAATGGCCATGTCCAGCTCTTCACCGACCGTATACTTGCGTGCTGCCGGTGGTGCCGGATATCGACTCTCCAGCCACTCTTTAAAACGGGCGCTGAGAAGCTGGAAGCTGATGCCTTGGCCTTCTTCAAACACGTTGAGCCAGTTCATGCGGGGACGTTTTGCAGCAGTGGTGAGCAGGCGCACGAAGGCTTCTTCTCCGTACCGCTCTCGAAAGAAGAGCAGAAAGGCATATCCCTGATTGTAGAGGCGCTCGCCGTCGAGACCTCGCCGTCCGAGGTTGGCTTTGAGGGCTTCCGGTCCCAGGAGCAGGGCTTCCAGATGCGACATGCGCAGGAGCATATCCCGTTGAGCATCCCACCGATTGGCGCCGAGCTGTCCCGCCAAGTATTCTGCGCCTCCTTCGAGCCAAAAGAGGGGGGCCCCATCCAAAAACGGAACATAAGCGGAGACCTGAACTTCGGGATGCAGCGCACCCGTGCCCAAGCCGGAGAACACGGCACGGTCAGGGGCATTCACCTCCAGCTCCGCCGCCACCGCAGGGGGGAGGGCCGCTCCGGCTGCTTGCAGGAAAAGATGGGCGAGCTCATGGGCGATGGATTCACGAAGCCAGTCTCCCCGGCTGCGGAAGAACTGGAAAGGCCCGGGATGGCTGGTCAGCTCGATGCGACGACCCTCCGGGATGGCAAAAGCGCGGGCTTGGTCGAGGTGAGCATCCACCACAATATGAACGGGCAGGGCGGGAGACTTTTCTAACAGCTTTTGATAGCCCTCAAAGAGCTGCTCCGCGTGCGTGCCGATGCGTAAGGCCACCCGTCCGCCATTCACGGCCAGAGGATCGTCCACCGAACCCGTGGAGACCGGATAATGGATCAAAAACCGCTCCGTGCGATGGGTACGCCAGCGCAAGCCGGGGGCGTCGTGAGATGCCGCCGCTGCTGTAGCCGGAACCAGCAGCTCCAAGCTCAGATGGAGGAAGATCCCCAAGAAACACAGGGCGCACAGCACACCGCGTTTGGAGCTACGACGAAGCACCAGATGTTCGCTTCGATCCACCAGACGATCCTTCACACTGCGGTATTTCGCGAACGGCGGCCAGCACCTAAAACGCTGGGCCAGACACGATCCCAAGTTTATGCAAAAGTGAGCTGCTGAAGCCCACGGCGACGCAGAGATCCACGGCGACGCAGAGACCCACGGCGACGCAGATCGAGCCGTCAAGCCGATCAAAAACGGAAAGCCGCTCGAAGAGCCCCCGTCACGTCATTGAGAGGGCCAAACTGATCGAGTCCCAACACCGCCAGCTCGGGGTTGCTGTGCCCAAGCAGGGCCTTCTCCAGCTCAAGACGGAACGAGAGCGGCAAGGACGCAGGCTGTACCGAGAGCGCACCCCCCACACGAGCACTGGTGCCCGAGGTGCCACTCAACGGGTCTGGGCTGGGCAGGATCAACCCATCTTCGGCATAGGTTCCGGTATACGACGCCAGCCGATAAGTACCGGAGCCTCCCAGCTCCAGTCCCACCGTCGCGGAAGGTTTGAGCAGCAGGCCGATTTTGGCTTCAAACTGGGCACCGGGTAACAACATGCCGAGCGAGCCGACATCATCGGTCACCACGTAGGGCACCACGTTGGGCAGCGGCTGAGACCCTCGGAGCTCAATGCCCAGCGAGACGGGATTGGCCAGCTTCTTCTGCCACAAGACCCCCGCGCCCAGCTCAAAGAGCCCCGTACCGGTCAAGAGGGTGGAGCCGGTGGCACCAGGGTTTACATGACCGGTGGGCAAGCGCAACAACAGCTCCGTGCGCAGGCCAAAGAGGGGGGAGCGCGTGCGTTCTGTGACCTTACGACGCAGTGATACCAGCGTATCACCCGGCAATGGCAAGGCGTTGTGAAGGGGCTCCACCCGGGCGTCGTTGCTTAAGATGGGATAGACGATGGGGAGCTCGAGGGCCACCGCCAGCCGCCGCGAGAGACCATAGTCTAGCTGGATGTTGAGCACATGATGCGTGAGAGAGAAGCTCGCCGTTTCTGACGCGCTCGAAACCTCCGGTGTGGCAAAGAGGGCCGAAGCAAACATCAGCTCATAACCGAAGGCCAACGATCCAGTGCCCACACCAGGCCCTTCAGGGGCCAGTCGGAGCTGGGCAGAAGCCTCTCCCGAGAGCAGCACGGCCATGAGCACGGCACCCGAAAGGACACGCTGGATCCGCAGAGACATCAGAGCTGCGCTCGCGCGGGAGGGCGACATTAGGAACTCCACACAGTGAAAAATCGATGCCATGCAGGTCAGTCCGACTCTCGAAGCAGCAAGTCGAGTCGGGGCGCAGGCTGGAGTAAGAGGGCATAGAAATCCAGTATCAAGTTTAGGGCTGGCTCCGAGGGGGTGTCAAGGAGATTCTCCAGAGGCAGGAGCGAGGCAGGGAGGGGAGGGGAGATCTTATGCAGCCGGAGTAGAATTATCCGGTTGGAGTGGAATATGCATCCGGTATGACGGGAAGTCGGTCACAGATGCCAGAATAAGGCACTTTTTGAGCTTCCCGCTATGTCGGTACTGAACTATAATGAAGCATGTGAGTATCCATTTACAGATAACCTGGAGCGATCCAGGGCTGGACAGCGGACTCCTCTTCCACCGGAACAATGTCGGGCAGGCATTGGGCAGAGAAGGTTCATGCTGGCCAGATCCGATTTCCAGCTCTCTCCGAACATCAGGGGTTGCCAGTGAACGCGAGCACAAAGCTCCTCGTCTCTCTCCGCCTCAACCGCCATCTGGCTGGAGCCGTAGCGACTCTTCTTGCGCTTACGCTGGGTCAGAGTGCCTCGGCACAGGTCTTTACGCAGGTGACGAATACAAAGTTCGCACCGGGCGTCTCCTTGGCAACTGGAACCGATCACGGCGGTCTACTCTCTGCGGATCTGAACAACGACGGTTTGCTGGATTTGGTGATCGTCAACAATACCTTCGTCTCGCCGACGGTGCTCCGCAACAAAGGGTACAGCTCCACCCTGGGCAATCAAGAGTTCGGCGAAGAGGTGGGAGCACTGCCAGCCGATAATAGCTTTTATCCAAACGGGCTGCTGGTAGGTGCCGACTACGACAATGACGGAGACATCGACATCTTTGCCACGGATACGGCAACAGGCACAGGGGCATGGCTCTGGCGCAATGACTACATTCTGAATGGCTCACCCAGCTCCTCCCGTCAGTTTGATTTTACAGTGGTCACAGCGGATGTGGACCTGGATGTGGTGGGGCCCTCCACCGCGCTCGGGGTGGTGGTAGCAGACTTCGACGCCGACAACGACCTCGACGTGATCTACGATAATCCCGGGGGTGTGAAGAAGTACCTGCTCAACCAGCTCGACAAAGGCACGGCCCTCTTTGTGGACGCAGGCTCCACCAAGCTCAACGATACCTATAATAACGGTCTGGATCTGGCGGGGGTCGATGTCAACCTCGACGGTTATCTGGATCTGATGAGCCGTAACTCCAGCAGCCTCTCGTCGATCAACTTTGATGTGATGTACTTCAACACCGCTGGAAACTTCAGCGACGAGTATACCAAGCTGGTCTCGATCAGCAGCCAGACTTCCACCTACGTGCAAAGCAGCGACGGTTATGGCATGGCGTGGGGGGATTACGACAACAACGGTATCTGGGATGTGGTGCTCCAAAACCGCAACATCACCACCAGCGGCTTGCAGTACAAGACCCGCTTTTTTTACGGAAGTTATTCACCTTCCAGCTCTCAGCCCTATGCGTTCTCTGACAAAAACGCGGCATCCGAGATCGGCGTGGAGCTGCCGTCGTATACACTCAACGACGCCGGTGGCTCCGTGATGTTTGGAGACATCGACAACGATGGCGACTTGGACCTGTATTATGGCTCCCCCGAGACCACCACCAGCGACCGGGTGTATCGGAACGTGGGCGCGACCGTCACCGGCAAGCCCTCCCAGCTTCTCGACATCACCACCACCGAGTCGGCGCTCGGCACACCCACCCGAGGCGACACCGAAGGCATCTCCCTCTTTGACTGGGACAATGACGGCGACCTAGACCTCTTCGTCAATCAAGGGGGATCCTCGGGGGCCGCCGACGCTGCCTTTGAGAACCGCACCGTGATCAGCACCTCCACCGCCAAAAACTTCCTGCGCGTGCGCGTGACCTGTCATAAACGAGACTGCATCGGGGCCACCGTCATGTTGTTCAAAGGAGGCGACTCCAACGGCGACGGAATTCCAGAAGCTTATGCACCCGGATATCCCAACGCGCCCCTCGGGTACGGTGCCATCTCCAATAGTGTGGTGTCCGGTAGCCTGATCGGGATGAGGCAAGTATCCGGTGGCACAGGGTTGGGTGCCCAGGAGTCCTTTGTGTTGCACTTTGGCCTGCCCTCCACCCTGGGGCCGAGTGCGTTTTATACCCTGCGGGTGTTGTTCCCCGGCAAAGACCTCTACAATAATAAGGTGCCCCGCGTGCTCCTGCGCGACGTGCAGCCTTCGTCGGCCAGCGGCACCTTCGGCTCGCAGACGTTGTCCCAGTTTGTGGTGGTGGACTACTCCGATCCGGCTGAAGACGGCGACGGACTCCCCCGCTCCCTCGAGACCACCCTGGGCACCGACTACCAGGACCTCGACAGCGACGATGACGGTCTGATGGACTGGAACGAGCAACAAGTGGCGGTCACCAGCTACGGCGAGAGTGTCTACACCAACCCAGCCAAAGCCGACACCGACGGAGACGGCATCTGGGATGGTCAAGAGCTGGCAGTCACCACCGGCTTGCCGGATATGGATGGTGTGGGCGTGCTCAAAGGCACCAACACCACCGTGCTCCGAGTGGATACCGATCCCACCACCAAGACCAACCCCTTCCGCGATGATACCGATAAAGACGGCATCAAGGACGGCGCCGAAGACAAAAACCTCAACGGCCAGTACGATGGTGGCCTCACCGGTACGGCTCAAGAGACCGATCCCCTCGATCTCGACACCGACGACGATGGCCTCTTCGACGGCGCAGAAGTCAACGGTTATACCTGGACCGGTGGCACTCCCAATAAGACGTATTATTCAGAACCCCGCATGGTAGACTCCGACTCGGATGGACTCAATGATGGCCTCGAAGTCGGTTTGACCAAACCACAGGACAACGGAAGTGTCGCCTCGGGGCTCAAGGGCACCAACACCGCCGCAGGCTTTTTTAAGGCAGACGCGGATGGGGGGGTGAAATCCACCGATCCCAAAAAAGCAGATACCGACGCCGATGGGCTCAGCGACGGCCTGGAAGACCGCACCAAGGACGGTGAATGGGACAGCGCCGAGTCTGAGACCGATCCCACTCAGTTTTCCTCGGATGCCGGCTGTGATGGTGATGGTGCCGAACAAAGCGGAGGCACCAACCCCCTCGACCCCCTCGACGATAGCTGCTCCGACCCCGACGCCGATGGGTGCGACAACGCCACCGAGACCGCGATGGGCACCAATAAATATGACTCAGACAGCGACGACGACGGCATCGGCGACTGCGTGGAGCGTAATACCTCCACCAATCCCAAGTCCACTGACACCGACGCCGATGGTGTGCCTGATGGCATCGAAGACGCAGATAAAGATGGCACGGTAGACACCGGCGAGACCGATCCCCGCAAATCCGATACAGACGGAGACGGGCTCAAGGACGGCATCGAAGACACCAACAAAAACGGAAAAGTCGATGCCGGAGAAAGCAACCCGCTCCGGGTGGACTCCGACGACGATGGCCGACTGGATGGCAATGAGGACAAAAACCTCAATGGCGTCTGGGAGAGTTATATCCTCAGCGGCAAGTACGGTGAAACCAAAGCCGCTGTGCCAGACACCGACAACGATGGGCTCCCAGATGGCTTGGAGATCGGACTCACGGTCGCCGAATCCACCACGACCAATACCTCCGCAGGATACTTTATTGTCGATCTGGATCCGACCTCCACCACCGATCCAAACGTGGCAGACACCGATGGTGACCGGCTCTCCGACGGAGATGAGGACAAGAACAAAAACGGGCGCGTCGATTCAACCGAGACCAACCCCAACAAGCTCGACACCGACGGCGACGGCTGCGACGATGGCCGAGAAGTGCTCACCCTCAAGACCGACGCCACCAAAACCGACACCGACGGCGACGGGCTGGGCGACTGCGAAGAGCTGGGCTACAACACCGATCCCCTCGATGCAGACTCCGATAACGACGGACTCAGCGACGGCAACGAAGTATTGGTCACCAGCACCAATCCGGTGGACAGCGACTCGGACAACGATAAACTCCTGGACGGCGAAGAAGTCAACACCTACGAGACCGATCCCCGTAACCCCGACAGCGACGCCGATACCCTGCTGGATGGAGACGAAGTACTTCATCCGTCGGAAGCCACCGATCCCAACGATCCTGACACAGACGGCGACGGGGTTGGAGACCGTGTGGAGGTCCAGACCACCTGCTTGACCAGCGCCACCGACCCAGACTCCGATGATGACGGACTCAGCGATGGTGAAGAAGACTTCTCCAACCAGAACTGCGTGGTAGATCGCCAGTTTGGTGAGACCGACCCACTCGATGACGACTCCGACGAAGATGGCTTGCTCGACGGCTACGAGAAGAATACCAGCCAGACACAGCCGCTGAAGCTCGACTCCGATGAGGACGGTGTGCAAGATGGCACCGAGCTGGGTTTTGCCTCCCCTCAAGGCCGCAATACGAACCTGTCCATCTTCCAGCCAGACCTGGATACCACCACCGTCACCGATCCGCTGCTCAAAGACAGCGACGGTGATGGTTTGGTCGATGGAGGTGTGGACGCCAACCGCGACGGTAAGCTCAGCCGCTCCGAAGGAGAAGATCGCAACTTCAACGGACGCCAGGATGCGGCCAGCCCCGACCTCGAGACCGATGCCACCGATAAAGACACCGACGGCGATCAGCTCAAGGATGGGGAAGAGCTCAGCACGTACAACACCGATCCACTCGACGCCGACACCGACGACGGCTGTGAGTGGGACGGCTCGGAAGTCAAAGGGGGCCGAAACCCCGTGGACGATCCCACCGACGACTCATGCGCGGATGCCGATAACGATGGCATCTCCAACGATGCGGAGCTGACGATCTTCCACACCAACCCCTTCGACGCCGACACCGATGATGACGGTCTGCTGGATGGAGAAGAGCCCGGCTTGATCGATCTCTCGGGCGATGGTTTCCCCGACGCTTGGGATGACAACGAAAACGGCGTGTACGAAGAGGGTGAAGAAGGTGATGTGGACGGTGATGGACTCAACCCCGCCCTCGACCCAGATTCCGACAACGACGGTGTGTTGGATGGCACCGAGCGCGGACTGCGCACGCAAGACATCAACCCATTCAACAATCCCGATGAGACCGGGACACTGCCGACCCTGGTGGCCCGTGGCTTCTTCATCCCAGACAGCGATGCCACCACCAAGACCAATCCGCTCTTGGCGGACTCCGACGGCGGCGGGGCGGATGATGGAGCAGAAGACCCCAACCACAATGGTGCGCGTGACTCCGGTGAGCTCAACCCGCTGGTGGGCACCGACGATCCGACTAAGAAGATCTCCCCGCAAGGTATTTGTGAAGCTGATACTGCTGCGCAAGATACCGACTGCGACGGGCTGACGGACGCGGAAGAAGATTACGTCAACCGCAACATCAAGGCAATCTGGCTGGACAAAGCGGATGCGGACTCCGATGACGACGGTGTGCTCGACGGCGACGAAGCCAACTGGACCATCGACACCGATGGAGACCTGCTCATCAATGCGCGAGATGTAGACTCCGACAATGACGGTCTGCTTGACGGCACGGAGCGGGGCATCGCCGCTCCCGATGTTGACACGGATCTCACACGCGGCGTTTTCATTCCCGACGCCGACCCCACCACTCTCACCTCGATGGTGGCCGTAGATACCGACTTCGGAGGCGCTGACGACGGCGCAGAAGATCCCAACCACGATGGGGCTCAGGAATCCGATGGCAGCGAGCTGAATCCGCTGGATGGCTCCGATGATCCCCCTCGCTCCGGCACCACCGGCAACTGCGAAGTGGGGACGTTGGTCCAAGACACCGACTGCGACGGGCTCACCGACGCCGAAGAGCAGTCCGAAGGCGTCAACTTCGTAGACGCGGACTCCGACGACGACGGTGTGATGGATGGCTTGGAGCACAACTGGACCGTCGATACCGATGACGATGGCTCCAAAGACGTGCTCGACTGCGACTCCGACGGAGACCTGGTGCTGGATGGCACCGAAGTGGGTGTGACCATCCATGTGAAGCTCGGCTCCATCGACTACACCGATGAACGCGCCAACTGCTATAAAGCCGATGACGATCCCAAAACCGTCACCGCCATGATCTCAGCCGATACCGACGGTGGATTGGTGGATGACGGCGTCGAAGATGCCAACCTCAACGGCAAAGTAGACGGAACCGCGCCAGACTCCGAGACAAACCCCCTCGATCCAACGGACGACTGCGAAGACAATGACGTCGATGCCCTCTGCAACCGCGATGAGGAGTTCTACGGCACCGATCCCAACGATGCCGACACCGACGATGATGGTGTGATCGACTCTCAAGAAGGCTCTCGGCAGTCTCCTTGGTATGAGGACTATGACGCAGACGGTTTGATCAACGCGCTCGATCCAGACTCAGACAACGATGGTGTGCGAGATGGTACGGAGCAGGGCATCACCCGCCCCGATGCCGACACGGACACCCGCAAAGGATTTTATGTGGCCGATGCCGATCCCACCCTGATCACCAATCCGTGTGATGCAGACTCTGACGATGATGGGGTGGACGACGGGGCAGAAGATCCCAACCACAACGGCAATAACTGTGACGACTTTAAGGTGGCCGGGAATCCCGCTTGCTCGGATGCCGTCTCCAGCTTCCCCGACACAGATGTTGACGGACTGACCGATGCAGAAGAGAACCATGAGGGCTCTGATCCGCAAGATGCCGACTCCGATGACGACGGTGTGCTCGACGGCGCCGAAGATAACTGGAGCTGCGACATGGATCAAGATGGGACCATCGATGCCCTCGACATCGACTCCGACGCCGACGCCGTCTTGGATGGCACCGAGAGAGGGCTCACCGAAGACAGCATCGTGATCGATACACCTGAGCGAAAAGCAACCAACCGCAGCGCCGGGGTTTTTGTGGAAGATCAGGCTCCCGACACCAAGACCTATATGGTCGTGGGTGACACGGATAAAGACGGCTTCAGTGAAGGCGATGAAGACTGCAATCGCAACGGCGCGACGGATTGTTTCGAGTCGGACCCACTCGACGATACCAGCCCAGCGGTCGGCACCACCCGCAGCGTCTGCACCGACACGGACAGCGACAGCCTCACAGATGTCGCCGAAGATCAGCTCGGCTCCGATCCGCTGAAGGCCGACTCCGACGGGGATGGCATCAACGATCTGGTCGAAGCGGGCGGAGACACCTGCAACCCACTGGCCTTCGATGTGGATCAGGATGGCCTGATCTCCGCCGTGGACCAAGACTCCGACGGGGATGGGCTCGACGACTGCGCCGAAGCCTTCCACACCGACGATGCTTGCGAAGCAGGATATGATCCAGGTGGCGCTTCACCCATCGATACCGATGGAGACGGTGCAGCGGACTATCTCGACACCGACTCCGACAACGACGACTTGAGTGATGAGCAAGAAGTGGAAATCTACGAAACCGATCCGTACCTCACGGATACCGACGGGGGAGGGCGCACCGATGGCGAAGAGGCCCTCCAAGATCTCACCAGTCCGCTCTATGCAGCCGATGATAATACAGAGCTGCGGGGCGGAAGTTGCTCCTATACGAGCGGAAGCAGTCGTCCTGACGGCAGCTCCCTCCCCCTCTGGCTGGGACTGATCCTCGCTCCGCTGGCGTATATGGGCAAGGCTCGGCGTCGTGGAGCTTGCTCTGCGGCGTCGCGGAGGGGTGAAAGTCGTCCCTCCCAGATGATGCTGGCGCTGCTGCTGTTGTTCTCGGGCTCGGCGGAAGCTGCGGACAATGCGACCAACCGGTTTAATGCGCAGTCTTTCCGGCCTGCGTTGGATCTGGGCAATTACTTCTCGCTGTGGGATGCCGATGTGCTGCGTCAGTGGCACTTTAACGCTGCCCTGGGCTACAACTTCGCGTATCAGCCGCTGGTGCAGCGGGATGTGACCACAGGCTCTGTCTCGCAACCACTGGTGCAGTCGCTGATGACCTCCGAGTTCTACGGAGGTATGGGCCTGACGAGCTTCATCTCGGTACATCTCTCAGTGCCCATTTCATATGGCAATGGCTTGGTGCCCATCAACTATGCAGGGCTGGACCTGCCCAAAACGTATGAGCCGTATGATACCGTGGCGCTGGGTGATGCCTGGATTGCCGCAAAGTTTATGCTGCTCGATCCGCGCAAGAGTGCGCTGGGTGTGGCGCTGATCCCCGAGGTCTCCATTCCACTGGGCACCCGTGACCTCTTCTTTACCGAGAGTATTCCCACTTTCCGAGGTAAAGCGGCGGTGGAGTCCAACCTCGGGCTGGTGCAGGTGGTGGCTAACATGGGCTACCATGTGCGCCCGCGTATTCAGCTCCTCGATATTCTGCTGGAGGACACCCTCGAGTACGGCCTGGGTCTCAAGATGCCGATCATCGACACCCTCGACATCTCCAGCGAGCTGGTGGGGTCGATGGTGGCCCGCAACTTCAAGAATGTGGAGTTCACCGGCAATACGGAGATCACCCGCGATGGCACCTCACCCCTTGAGTTTCTGGTGGGTGCGCATTATCGGGCGGATTTTGGTCTGATTGCCAGCGTGGGTGGAGGTCTGGGGCTCAACGACGATGCCACCGCGCCCCGCTTTCGAGGTTTTGCCTTTGTGGGCTATCGTTCGCCGCTCAACCTGGATGAAGACGGTGACGGGATTCCCGACCGCTTCGACAAGTGCCCCAAGGTGCCAGAGAACTTCAACGGGGTGCTCGACGAGGACGGCTGTCCTGAGCCTGATACGGATGGAGATGGCATCGTCGATCCGGTGGATGCTTGCCCGACCGCTGCGGAGGACGTGGACAACTTCCAAGATGATGACGGCTGTCCGGATCTCGATAACGACGGTGACGGCATTCCCGACGAGAAAGATCAGTGCCCGAACGATCCCGAGGACAAGGACGGCTTTGAGGATGCTGATGGTTGCCCGGATGCAGACAACGACCGAGACGGCTTGGGCGACAATCGCGACCGCTGCCCGAACCAAGCGGAAGACTTCGACGGCTTCGAGGACGAGGATGGCTGCCCCGAGGTGGACAACGACGGTGACGGCATTCTCGACAGCCTCGACAAGTGCCCGAACGAGCCAGAAGATAAGGACGCCTTCGAGGATGACGATGGTTGCCCGGATGAGGACAACGATAAGGACGGCATCAAGGATCTGGCCGATAAGTGCCCGAACGAGCCGGAGGTCATCAATGGGGTGGAAGACGAAGATGGTTGTCCGGATGAAGGCACTCAGCTCGTGTTCATCAAGGACGACAAGCTGGTGATCCTCTTCCCGGTTCACTTTGAATACAACAAGGTCACCATTCGGGCGGACTCCGAGACCTTGCTCAACCAAGTGGCCATGACCATCAAGGCGAATGACTTCATCAAGAAGATCCGCATCGAGGGTCATACCGACTGGGATGGTGATGATAACTTCAACCTGAAGCTCTCTCAAGGCCGTGCGGAGTCGGTGCGCGACTACCTCATCAAGCAGGGAGTGGATGCCAACCGGCTGGAGGCCCAGGGCTTCGGCGAGACGCGCCCCATCGCCAGCAACAAGACCAATGCCGGCAAGGAGAAAAACCGTCGTGTCGAGTTCATCATTGTGGAGCGTGAGGAGAAGATCAAGCTCCGCCGCCGCAACACGGAAGAGCCTGCACCTCTGACCCCTGCGCCCGGTGTGGAGCCCTGATGAGTGCTTGAGCCGCTTCAGGTCTCATCAGCCCGCCTATTCATCCGCCAGCCTTGAGCTTTTCCCTACCAATCTCAGCTTCAATGTTCCATCCAGCCCACCCTGCGGAGACCATACCCGTGAGCTTCTCCGTCCGCTTGAACGGAGGCGGACCATCCTCAAGGTGGGTGCCAGGAGCTCCCACGCATACGCCACTACGCCCATCCTTTTGCGCACATGGACGCTCAGGCGTACATCCTCTCATGCATGCGTAGGCGTGCATTCATGCCCATGCGTTAAGGAAAGCGCACACTGCATCAGTGGAGCGGAAGTGGCAGGGTGTCGGATGGGAGGTCTGGAAGTTCAAGGTCGGGGCGTTTGCAGGGAGTACAATCGGGAGGGAGGGCTTACATCTCAAAGTTGAGGGTCTGCATGGAGCCGTCATCGGAGGGGCGGAAGTCGCGGTCTTCAGAGTAATCTACTTCTTTATCGCGGTTCACCAAACGAAGCCGATGTTTTCCAGGGGTGAGCACCATCTCAACGGGGGTGCGTCCCATATATTTGTTATCGACATAGACCTCAGCCCAGGGTACAGCCAAAATCTGAACCTTCACTTGGCTATTATTGCTGGGGCGAGTCGGGCGCGTCTCTGCGGGTGGAGGATCGGGCACAGGTGCCGTCACAGGGGTTGCAGCGGCCACGTTGGTGGAGCCCGTTCCAGTCGGGGTTGAGCTGCTTCCGGTTGGACCCGTACCGGTTCCTTTACCGGGCGTATTGGGGCGAGCTCCCCCGACCGGCTCGAGTGGCACACGCAGATCCACGGGGCGTCCCACTTCCGGTCTCACCCTGGTGGTGTAGGGTTTGTATCCGGGAGCTGCGACGTCGATCTGATAATCTTGCCCTGGCTGAAAACTCTCTGCCGAGAAAGGAGAAGTCCCCACTTGGCGTTTGTCGATCATCACGATGGCACCCGCAGGCTCCGAGGTGATGGAGATCGAGACGGGTGCAGGCTTCATCGATACTTCGATCTGCACAGGCTGATCGCCCAGCGGGGGCAGGGTCTGCTCAAACGGCACGAAATAATCTTTCACCACCTTCACGGTCAAGCTCACATCGGTGGGCAGGGTGCTGAGGGTGGAGGCATTCACCGGTGCATCATTAATAAAGACACGCGAGCCTGGGGGGAGCTTGAGCAGCTCCAGCTTGCCCGTGCCGGTGGCGAGAGCAGGCAGCAGGCGGATGTTGAGATTCTTGTGCGTCCGGGAGGCCACCAAGTCAATTTCCTGCTGCTGCGGCAGATACCCCTGCTTGCGCACCAGCACGGTATACCGACTGCCGATGGGCAAGGTGAGGGTATAGGGCGAGCTGGCCTCCGCCATCAAGTTGCCGTTGAGCACCACCTCCGCATCGGGCGGTTCATAGGCGAGGGCCACCATCGTTTTCTGCACCAAGCCGAGAGACTCTTTGACCTGCGCCATCTTGTCTGGAAAGATGACGGCAAATCCCACGAGCAACAAGGCGGCGACCAGTGCCATCACCCCCAGCCGAGAGCCAGTGCTCTGGCCTCCGGGAGTCGGCGTGGGCGTCACTGGGGCGATGGCGGGGGCACCGGTTGAAGATGGAGTGGCCTTCGTGTGAGGCGCGGGCTGAGCGGCGGTGGGGAAGGTATGGCCGGTGGTCGCAGCGCCGGGTGTGGGTTGAGCGCCCGCCGGATAGGTGATGATGGTGCCATCTTCTTGGGGCACCATATCCTGTGCAACCTGACTGACCCACTCATTTTTGCCCTGCGCTGGAGCGTCTTCGCTCCCTTGTGCGATGGCTTTAAACTCCTCGAGCAGATCCCACTGATCGGACGCCGTACCTCCTTCGCGTTTTCCTTCGGCAGCAGCGCGGTGGGCGGCTTGAGCCAGCTTGATGGAGGGGTCGGTATTTTCGCCGGTGGAGCCTGCGAGCGGCTTAAAAAATTCGGAGTTGGTGTTGGAGCGATCCCCGGGGGCAGCGGTGATGACCTCTCCGCCCGAGCTTCCACGCCGTTTGTCGAGGTTGAAGAGCTGGCGGAGGAAGTCGGCTAGGTCGGTCTCCGAGAAGCCGGGATAGTTGAGGTTCAAATAGACCGTGAGATCTCGGGACATCTCCCCCGCAGTTTGATAACGCTCCGCGCGGTCTTGGCGGAGGGCACGTCGGATGATCTTCTCAAGCTGCTCAGGAATATCATAATCTCGGAAGGGGATATCGTAGGCGTCCACACGCTTGGCACGCTCGAGGGTCGCGATGTCGGACTCGGCTTCGAGCAGCTTTTTGGTGGTGAGCATTTCCCAGAGGATGAGGCCGGTGGCGAAGATGTCGGCGCGTCGATCTACGGGGATTCCGGATGCTTGCTCCGGGGCCATATAGGCGAACTTGCCCTTGAAGACACCGGCTTGGGTATCGGTGGCCTGAGAAGTGGCCTTTGCGATGCCGAAGTCGATGATCTTCACTTCTCCTTCGAGGGAGAGTAATACGTTGGGCGGAGAGATGTCACGGTGAACCAGATGCAGAGGTTCGCCATTGGAGTCGGTAATATTGTGTGCATAATCGAGACCTTTGCAGATCTCTCGACAGATGAACACGGCCAGCTCACGGGGCATGAACTGACCCTGGCTCTTGAGCCGATTGAGCACGGTGCGGAGGTCTTTACCTCGGATGTACTCCATCGAGATAAAGTAGGTGTCTCGCACTTTGCCCAGATCGTAGATCTGAACCACGTTCTGATGATGAAGGAGCACCGCCGTTTTGGCCTCCTTGATCAACATGTCGATGAATTCGCGGTTTTCGCTGAAGCGCGGCAGGATCCGCTTGATGATGATCTTCTTTTCAAATCCACCGATGCCTTGGAACTTGGCCAGGAAGATCTCGGCCATTCCACCCTGCGCGACTTTCCTGATGAGATTATATCGTCCGAACGTCTTGACTTGGCTCAAGTCTTGCTCCCAATCTCTCTATTTTTTCAGAGGTCCGCGCTTCGTAATGGTGTCATGCGGGCGGGACTGCATCACACCATACGGCAGGAAAATGGTGACCTGAAGGGTGAGGAAACCACGCCCAAGTCTAGCGATCTATTGACCGCAAGTCAACCTATTCCCTCCAGCTCAAATAAGTTTGCGCCCCCCCGCGCCCTATGATATGTTAGGCCGCTTTTAAGGGATCATCTGGGAGGATACTCATGCACACGCAGTCGCTTTCTGGCCGGGATCAGCTTGTCGCGCAGCTTTCCGTCGTCTGGCAAGATCTCAATTCAGGCAACCCTCATATCGTGGTGCTGGAGGGCCCCGAAGGTTCAGGCCGCTCCACGTTGGTGTCTCAGTTCGTCTCGCAGCTCGAGTCCAAACCGCTGGTGCTTCAAGCCCGCTTTGCCGAAGGTGAGGATGGTCTGAAGGCCCTGCTTCGTCTGTATGCGGCGGTCTTCACGGCGTTGCATGACAATCCTGACACCCTTCAAGCCGCTCGCTCCGCCATCGACTCTATTCTCGAGTCTGCGCAAGAGCCTGTCAAGATGTGGTTGATGGCTTTTAAAGAAGGTCTCGACAAACCACGCCCGGATACCACCTCCGCTTCGTTCCAGGTGACCATTCCACGTCAGAGCCCGTTGTTGGCGCTGCAAGAGATCTTGGCCACGCTCAACAATGTGACCCCCATTGTCTTTGAACTCCAAGACGCCGATCACGTCATCTCGTTTAGCTTCTGGGCTTTCCTGACCGCACTGGCCGACCGCGTGCGCTTCCAGCGACTTCCGCTGATGTTGGTGCTCTCGGGACAGTCTGTCACGGATGCAGATCGGGAGTTCATCCCGTACTCGCCGCGTCACTCCTTCCTCAACAGCCTGGCGATGCCCACAAAAGTGTTGGTGCTCGGCGTGCCCTCCGCTTCGACCGATGACCTGCTCAGCGTGCTCGCCGCTCACCTCGGCACCCATCGCATCGCCCCAGATTTCCTCAAGGCCATTGTGGCTCAAGCCAACGGTCTCCCCGGTCAAGCCCTCGAGCTGCTGGAGCTGCTCAAGAGCTTGGAAATCCTCACCCAAGCCGATGATGACGCTTGGATCGTCGCCGATGGGAGCACTTCCTTCAGCCTCAACGAGCATCTTCCGCAGAAGCCCCTGGCCCGGCAAGTGCTCCAGGTGGCGGCCCTCGAGGGAGGCGTCTTCACCGCTTCGCTCATCAGTGAGCAGCTCTCCACCGAAAAAGACACCATCGATGACCTGCTCGACGACGATCTGGAAGACCTGATCGAAGAGGTGGTACACAACGAGGCGCTCAATTCGTGGTTGTATCGTTTTAAGAATCCGGCAGTGCGCCGTCATTTCTTGTCCGAGCTGACCTCGGCAGCACAGCAGGAGCTGGCGCGTGGCATCGGTGAGCTGCTCGAGCGGCGCTACATCAACGCTTCTCCCGACTATGCGATCAAGGCCGCTCGGCTGTGGCGCGTGGTGGGGGATGGGCGTCGGAGCACCTCTCTGATCGGCTTGGCCGCTTCCGCTGAGCGTCCCGAAGTGCTCCAGATGGGCGCGGAGCTGATCAAAGCCTTCCCGCAGACCCGCATTGCACCACCGATCTATAAGGGTCTCCACCTGACCCTCTTCGAGAAGCTCATCACCAGTGGGCCCGTCGAGCCGCTGCTGGTGCTCCTGCAAGATGTGGAGCAGTGGGCCAGCAACGCCAAAGATGAGGAAGTCTTGCCCTGGCTGGCGCTCTATAATGCCCGGCTCTTCCATCGCATCGGGCGTATGGCAGAAGCGGAGCAGGAAGCAGAGAAAGCTCACAAAGCCTTTGCACGGGTCAACAATCCCATCAAAGAAGCGGATGCGCTCAACGTGCTGGGTCTGGTGGCACTTGCCAAAGGGGATCTCGGGGTTGCCAATGACTGCGCCTCGCGTGCCATCAATAAGACTCCTTTCCCACCGGTGCGCGTTCAGTCTCTCTTCATCAAGGGATTGGTACACAAGGGCCGAGGAGAGCTCCAGCAGGCCGTCAATCAGCTCAAAGAAGCCCTCGACTTGTCTGGCAAGCTGGGCATGTTGCCACTTCACCTGGATACCGGGCTCAACATCGCCGAGTGCCTGCTCGTGGGTGGAAAGCCGGATGATGCGGTCACGCTGCTGAATCAGCTTGCCGAGGTCGCACGTAACACCAACCAGCTCGGACGTCTGCGGGCCGCTCATAGCTTGCTCTCTAAGGGCGAAGCCTCCCTGCGTGACATGAACAAGGCCGCCGAGCACGCCAGCCAAGCCCTCCGGCTCTCTCGGGAGATGAAGGTGCGCCCCTTTGAGGCTGCGGACCTGCTCGACTTGGGCATCTTCAGCTTCGTGAAGGGCAACTTGGATGAAGCAGCCGTCTATCTGCGAGAGTCCGAGAAGATCGCGCGGGAGATCAACGAGCAGCGCATCCTCAAGGAAGTGCTCTTCCATCATGGCATGGTCTTTTCCGGTCTGAAGGACTACCCGCGTGCGCATAAGGCGTATCAGGATGCGCTCAAGCTCGCGCGTGAGCTCAAGGATGAGCGTCGTGAGGCCAACATCATCTTTAATGTAGGTGGGTTGTACCTGCACGAAGGTGAGTATGCCCGCGCCAAGACGTGGCTGGATCAAGCCGCGCCGCTGATCGAGAAGTCCGGCTCGCCCGACGAGAAGAAGGCGCTCAAGAAGGCCCTCGAGCAGCTCGAAGTCAAGATCAACTGAGTGCGTGTGGGGAGGCTGCGATGTGTGACCTCCAGCCTCCCTCGTGATGACGACGCTTATTTCGACGCACGCCTCTTGACCCCCGCCCTGTTGCGCAACCTCCTAGGTGGGACATGATTTGTCCGCCCACCAGCCTCTTCCAGTGTTATAACCATATGCATGCCGAATGAAGCCGCTCACCGGCGCTTCACTCCTCCCTCTGCTGCCGAGGTTATGCATGTATTCTCTCCAGCTCCTAGAACATCTCTGCGATCTGCTGGTCCAGGCGGGTTATATCCATGAAGGTCAGAAGAAGGATGTGCTTTCCCGCCACAGTGTGCAAGAAAAGCGTATCCACCTGGAAAAGCGACAAGAGCTGCGTCGGTTGGTTGGCAAACGCCGCCTCGAATACGAAGTGGCCGAGACGGAAATCATTGCCAGCTTTAAGTTTCGCCAGCTCAACCGCGAGGATCGGTTGGTGACCGAGCAGCTTGTGACGGAGCTGATGGCCAAAGACATGGGCCTGCCCTTTGTGCTCGTCGATCCGCTCAACCTGGATTATCGACTGGTGACAAGCACCTTTCCCGGACCCTTTGCCGAAAAACATCTGCTCATTCCCCTGAAGCTGCAACAGAACCTGCTCACGGTGGCCATCTCCAATCCCTACGACAAAGAGCTGCTCGAGAGTCTGCCACGCATCACCGGTCGGCAGGTGACGCTGGTGGTCAGTCCCAAGAGTGATGTCTTGCGCATCATTCTCGAGTATCACGGCTTTCGGAAGTCGGTGGCAGTGGCGGCGGCGGAGTTCTCCGATGGCATCGATCTGGGGAATCTCGAGCAATATGTGAAGATGAAAGCGGTGCAAGAGATCGATCCAACGGATCGACCGATTGTGCAGGCCGTATGGTATCTCTTTAACTATGCATTTGAGCAGCGTGCCAGTGATATCCATATTGAGCCCAAACGAGACTTAGCACAAGTTAGGCTTCGCATCGACGGGGTACTTCACAAAGTGCATATGCTGCCGCGACTGGTGCATCCCGCGATCATCAGTCGCATCAAGACCCTGGCACGCATGGATATTGCTGAAAAACGAAGGCCCCAAGATGGGCGCATTAAGACCAACTTTAAGGAGCAAGAGATCGAGCTCCGGGTCAATACCATGCCCACCGCTTTTGGTGAGAAGGTGGTGATCCGAATTTTTGATCCGACGGTGCTCTTGCAGGATCTCGGACAGCTTGGATTTTTCCCACGAGAGCGTGAGCAATACGAAGGCTTTCTGTCCAACACCAATGGGCTGATCTTGATCACAGGGCCGACTGGCTCCGGCAAAACGACCACCCTCTACTCCAGCTTGCAGCATATCTCTGGGCCGGGTGTGAACATCTCCACCATCGAAGATCCCATTGAGATGGTCTACGAAGACTTCAACCAAGTGGCCATTCAACCCAAGATTGGGCTCACCTTTGGAGAAGCATTACGCACCATGTTACGACAGGATCCCGATGTGATCATGGTGGGAGAGATCCGGGATGAGGAGACGGCTCAAAACGCCATTCAAGCCGCTTTGACAGGGCATCTGGTGCTCTCGACCTTACACACCAATGACGCAGCCTCTGCGATCTCGCGTATGCTGGATCTGGGAACCATGCCCTTTCTATTGGCAAGTGTGTTGATTGGAGTGGTCGCACAGCGGCTGGTCAGGACCATCTGTCCCGGTTGTACGACTTCCACCATTCTAACGCCGGAAGAAGTCCTTTCGCTCAACATCTCGGGAGCAGAAGGACGTCGCCTCAAGGTGCGGTATGGCAGCGGCTGTCCGCGCTGTCGCGGGACGGGATATGTCGGACGTGCGGGCATCTTTGAGCTCATGCCCGTCAACAAACGTCTGCAAGAGATGATCATTGATCGGCGCTCTTCGACCGATATCAAACGCGAAGCCATGTCGGATGGAATGTTAACACTGCGGGAGTATGCCATCATGAAGCTGGCAAAGGGTGCGACCACCTATGATGAAGTCCTCCGAGTGACGGATGAGCGGTGAACTATGGAAGCCATTCTGGATGAAATTCGGCTACACATCAAGGCACGTTATCCCTATCTCTACCTGCTCTCGTGGGAAGAGGAGCGGGTAGAGCGGGCCCTCCGATGGTTGATGGGGCATCAAGAGAATCGCCTGCTGGTCTGGAGTGCGACACGCGGATTTGATGCCATTCCCGATCCACAAGGGGTCATGCTCGATCCCGTGCGGGCGCTCGAGTCTCTGCGCACGTTGGAGCCTCGACGCTTGATCTTGTTTAAAGACTTTCACCCGTACCTGCATGAGTCTCGAGTGGTACGCTCTCTGCGGGATCTTGAGCCTCGTCTGGAGGAGGATCAAAAGACAGTGGTCTTTCTCTCACCGACATTGCATGTGCCCCGAGAGCTTGAGAAGGATTTAATTGTATTGGATATCCCGTTGCCCACCGCGCCGGAGGTCAGTCGGCTTCTGGCAGGGTTGGTAAAGGCGCAAAATCTGTCACTCACCCCCGAGCTCTTTGAGCGAATGGTCAAGGCGTCGTTGGGTCTGACAGAGAAGGAGATCAAAAAGTCGTACAGCAAGCTGCTGATCACATCGCCGGAGCTTACCGAGTCTTCACTGGATGTCGTTCATGGTGAGAAGCGAAAAATATTACGTCGAAGCAATTACTTAGAGTATGTTGAGGGCGTCTCTGGCATGCAGGATGTCGGAGGGCTTGGACAGCTTAAAGAGTGGTTGAATCAGCGTGGAATGGCCTTTACAGAGCGTGCGCGTCAGTTTGGATTGCCTCAACCGAAGGGACTCTTCATGTTGGGTGTGCAGGGCTGTGGAAAGTCTCTGACAGCCAAAGCGGTGGCGCGTCTGTGGCATCTTCCGTTGCTTCGTCTGGATCTGGCGAGTATGTTCTCTTCAGCGCGCTCGGATGAAGGCATTCGAGAGACCATCCGCATTGCGGAGTCTATGTCGCCCGTGGTCTTGTGGATCGATGAGATCGAGAAGGCGTTTGGTGGTATCGCTGGAAATGCCAGTGTGAGTGGTGATGAGACGCGCCTGTTGGGAGCACTGTTGACTTGGCTTCAGGAGAAGACTCAGCCGGTCTTTGTGATTGCGACGGCAAACGACATCCAAAACCTGCCAGCGGAGCTTCTGCGTAAGGGTCGCTTCGATGAGATCTTCTTTATCGATCTTCCGAATGTGCATGATCGGGCGGAGATCTTGGCGATCCATTTGAGCAAACGGGCGAGAGACCCTCAGCAGTTTCAGCTCTACCAGGTGGCGCAGGCGACGGAGAAATACAGCGGCGCGGAGCTGGAGCAGCTTGTGATCTCGGCCCTCTTTTATGCGTTCTCACGAGAGCGGGAGCTGACGACGGAGGATCTGATCCGCACGGCGCGGGAGACCGTGCCTTTGGCGGTGACGATGCATGAGCGCGTGAAGGCACTCAAAGAGTGGGCACAGGATCGCACGCGGCCTGCTGCATTTGATTCTCGCCGGGTGGACTTCTTCGAGGAATGGGAGCAGGAGTAAGGTGGGGAGGCGATGTATACGGGGGCGTCTGTTCTGCTTCATGTCCTGGATGATGTCCTGGATGATGGTGTGATGGTATGATGGTGCAATCTCCGCTCTGGTGAGGATTATGAAATGCCGGAGTGGGAGTCATTTGGAGGATCACATGGTGGCAGATCGTGAGTCCGTGGCTGTCTTGGGGGCGGGGAGTTTTGGGACTGCATTGGCCAATCTCTTGGCGAATAATGGCCGCGACGTAACATTGTGGGCCCATGATCCGAGCCATGCGGAGGAGATGCAGCGACTGCGGGAGAATCGGCGATACCATCCGGGTTTTCCGTTGGCGGAGGGGCTTCGCACGACCGCTTCTCTCGAGGAGGCATTGGTCGGTCGAGCCTTGGTGGTGGCGGTGGTGCCCTCGCACGTCACGCGGGGCGTGATGGGGCGTGCGCTTCCTTTTTTGGCACCGACGGCGCGGATTGTATCGGCTACGAAAGGGATTGAAAACGACAGCCTCCTGTTGATGTCGGAGCTGATGGAGTCCTTGTTGCCGGAGGGATTGCAGCACCGCACGGCTTATCTCTCGGGGCCGAGTTTTGCGAAAGAGCTGATGCAGCGACTGCCGACGGTGGTGACAGTCGCATCGAAGGATGCGGAGGTGGCGGCAACAGTGCAGCAGGCATTTTCGTCGGATCGGCTGAGGGTGTATACGTCGGAGGATGTGGTGGGGGTGGAGGTCTCCGGCGCGGTGAAGAATGTGATGGCGATTGCGGCAGGTGTGTCGGATGGATTGGGTTTTGGACACAATACACGGGCGGCGATTATTACCCGGGGGTTGGCGGAGATCAGTCGTTTGGGATTGAAGCTGGGTGCGCAGCCGATGACGTTTATGGGCCCGGCGGGGATGGGGGATTTGGTGCTGACGTGTACGGGGGATCTGTCGAGGAATCGCACGGTGGGGTTGAGGTTGGGGAAGGGGGAGAAGCTGGGGGATATTTTGGCGGGGACGCACCAGGTGGCGGAGGGCGTGAAGACGACGTTGAGTGTGTATTACTTGGCGCGGAAGGTGGGGGTGGATATGCCGATTGTGGATGCGGCGTATGCGATTTTGTATGAGGATAAGTCGCCACGATTGGCGGTGAGTGAGCTGATGGGGCGGCCACTCAAACGCGAAGGGCAATGACGGCAGCGCCCAAAAAAAATGGGGTCAAGGGGCCCGCTGGCCCATTGCGGGAGCGTGCAGAGAGGGCAGCGCCCTCTTTGCAGAAAAGGGTGCAGAAAAAGGGTGCAGAAAGCTGCACCCTTTCCGAAGCCCATTTTTGAAAGGGCTTTGCCCTTTCAAACTATCCCAGCAGGGGTCTATAAACCCCTGCACCCCTGATTATTTGTTGTTGTGTTATATGTGTTATGGATGTTGTATAAGCGGGTGTCCTTATGTTTGTGATCGAGACCCACAACCTTTCCCGACAGTTTGGCAAGACCGCCGTTCTCACCTCCCTCAATCTGCATGTCTCGGCTGGGGAGTGGTACATCTTCCTCGGTCACAACGGAGCAGGCAAGACCACTACCATCAAGATGTTGCTCGGTCTTCTCCAACCGACCTCAGGTCATGCCACCGTCATGGGTCACAACATTCGACACGAGCGTACTGCGATTCATCGTGTCACGGGTTATATGCCTGAAAACCTTCGTCCTTACGAGTATCTGACCGGTCTTGAATATCTCGAATTTGTGGGCGACGTCCATCAGCTTTCCCGTGTACACGCGCGTCAGCGTGCGCATCAGCTTCTGGAGCTCCTCGAGCTCGAGACACATGCCACCCGTCTGATCCGAACCTACTCTTTGGGAACGCGCAAGAAGCTGGCTTTTGCGGCGGCCCTTCTCCACGAGCCTCGGGTTTTATTTCTCGACGAGCCTACAGCCGACTTAGATCCTCGAGCGGCGGGCTTGGTGCGAACCTTGATCCGTGCCTTATGTGATCGGGGTATGGCGGTCTTTATGACCACGCACATTTTGACCCATGCGGAGCGTTTTTGCGACAAAGTGGGCATCCTCCATCAAGGGCGGCTGCTGGTGCAGGAGAAGCCGTCGGCCTTGCGAGAAGCGCACGGCGGTGCGGAGCTGGAGGAGATCTTTCTCCGACTGACCGGTCATGTTCAGGAAGAGCGGGTGGCGCGATTTCTTGCTCAGCAGGTGTCCTCCACACCCTGAGCATTTTCCTCAACCCTTCGTGAGCTGCTTGCGGGTGGCATCAAACGAGTGGATTCCCTAACGTATACGCTGCTTTCCCTCGTCATCAAGTGAGGCATTGGCGTGATGTTTCCAGTTCAATTCTTGCGTTGGCGGACAAGAATGCTCCTCAACCTCTTGACGGAGCGTCGCGAGTTGATGTTGCTCACCCTATTGGGGAGTGTGGGTGCTTTACTGGGGGTGATGGCGTATCAGTGGGTGGCGGTTGCGGGTTTGCGTCGGCTTTTGTCCTCGGACTCGCGGGTGTTAACGCCGGAAGGGCCGCTGCATCTGATTGTATTTTCATCGTTTGTGGCCTTCTTCTTTATGGCACTGGCGAACGTGGTCAGTGGTTTCTTCAGTGCTGCGCGTCTGGAGGAACGTGAGCAGCTCATGGGGCCGCTTCCGCCCTGGAGTTTGTTTCTCACCGAGCTTTTGGATGTGCTGCGTCTGCCCTTGGGCATTGCCCTGGTGGGGGGGATTATGCCATTTGCGTGGGTGGCGGGGGAGCTGGGGATTTCCCTGGGCCACTTTTGCCTGCTGGCCGGAGGGCTTCTGGCGCTCCTGGTGCTCCCGACCTTATGGATTGTGGGTGGATATATTGTGTTGTTGCGGAGTCTTCCCGAGCGGATTCTGGGGGGACAGGCGTTGCTTTTCTTCTTTTTTTGGGCGAGTGCGACTGGGGCGGCGGGTGCTCTAGGGATCGTGCGTGACGCGCTCCAAGAGCGGACCTCGTGGCTGGCCTACAGTCCGACGGTGTGGTGGCTGGAGGGTCTGAGTGCTGCATTGCAAGGCCAAGCGGGGTTGAGTGTGGGTCTCCTCCAGATCATGTTCCTGCTGGGCACGAGTGGCATTTTGGCCTGGACATCCTGGCGTTGGTTGTTTCTGGAGCACTTGGAAGCGTTTGGTTCGCAGCGTGCGGAGCGGCGGGAGGGTGGCTTGCCAGCCCTTGAATCACCGGAAGGCTGGTTGAGGCGGCTGTTGGAGCAGCGGTTATCGCAGCCAGTTTTAGCAGTGGTGTTGAAAGATCTCCGTTCCGCGCGGAGTGATACGGCGCAGCGTGTGGCATTTACGGCGTTGGCGGCGGTGATCCTGGCGTTGGTGGGGGTGGATTTTGTGTTTGACCGGATGAATGCCAACATCTTCCTGCCCATCTTTTTTGGTTATGCGTTGTTTTTGGTGGCGTGTCAGGCATTGAGCACCTTCTCGGCGGAGGGCGGGGTGTTGGAGAACTTGGCGCAGACTCCTTTGGAAGCTGGGGAGCTGGTGCAGGCGAAGATCCTGGCGCATACCCTGTTATTTGTGGGGGTGAGTGGGGTGGCCTGTGCATTGGCGGCAGTGGCACCATCTCCCGTGCCGTGGTTGTTTCGGGTGCCCGCAGCGGTGAGCGTGGGTGTGCTGATGGTGCCGGTGGGGTATTTTTTGGCCTGGGCGGGGGTGTGTTTGGGGGCGATTTTTCCGAAACCGGGAGAAGGGGGAGGGCGGAAGGAGATCTCGATCTTCGCGATGGGATTGTTTATGCAGGGCGTGGGGTTGGGCGTGGTGAGTGTGATCGGGGGGGTGTTGGCACCGTGGGTTTTGGAGGGACCGGGGATGATGGCCACGGGCCTGTTGTGCGTGGTGTGGGTGGGTGTTTTTAGAGTGTTGAGACTGTTGGCGGAGCGTGCGGTCTCGCGTGCTCTGGGAGCCGAGCTGCGTTCGTGAACTTGGACACGTTCTATCGATACACAACCTGAAGCGACCCCATCACATGGGCCCTTTAAAAAATCAAAACACGGGTCAAGGGATGGAATCCCTTGCGGGAGAGTGCAGAGAGGGCAGCGCCCTCTTTGCAAAAAAAGAGGTACAAAAAAAGCAGTACAAAAAATCAAAACACGGGTCAAGGGATGGAATCCCTTGCGGGAGAGTGCAGAGAGGGCAGCGCCCTCTTTGCAAAAAGCAAACAAAAAGGGGTTCAAAAGGGTCACGTCCGGCTTGAGCGCCGCGAGCTGCCTTACATTTCCTTGTCACCCTTGTACAAGCATGCTATCTTTCAACCGGTTTTCCCTGGCATAGCCTGTCCAGCAGTGGTCCTCGCAGGCCCATCATCCAGATCCAGCTCCCCTCATACGGCGGATTGTGAACGTTCCATGCGCATTAAGCTCCTGGAAATCCACGGCTTTAAGTCTTTTGTCGAACGAACCGCCTTTCGCTTCGGAGAAGGTATCTCCGGCATTGTCGGGCCGAATGGCTGTGGTAAATCCAACGTCATCGATGCCATCCGCTGGGCACTGGGCGAGCAGAACGCTCGTTTCCTGCGTGGCCAAGTCATGTCCGACATCATCTTTGCGGGTTCCGACCGTCGCGCACCGGTTGGCATGGCCGAAGTCTCCCTGACCTTTACCAACGAAAAGGGTTCATTTTCGGGCGCATACGCCGCGCTCAACGAGCTTCAGATCACCCGTCGTCTCTATCGTTCTGGCGAATCCGAATATCTGATCAACCGCCTGCCTGCCCGTCTGCGAGACATTCAAGATCTGTTCCTGGACTCCGGCGTGGGCGCGCGCGCCTACGCCATCATTGAGCAGGGGCGGGTGGGCCAGATCGTCAGCGCCAAGCCCGACGAAAAGCGGAAGATCATCGAAGAAGCCGCCGGCATCACCCGTTACAAAGCCCGTCGAGACGAGGCCCTCAAGCAGCTTGAGCAGACCCAGCAGAACCTCGACCGGGTGAGTGATATGCTCACCGAGATCAAACGTCAGATGGCCAGCCTTGAGCGGCAGGCTAAAAAAGCGGAGCAATTTCAGGCGCTTAAACTTGAACTGCGCACGGGCGAGCTGATCCATGTGTTGCTTAAATATGGTCAGCTCTCTACCTCCCTCGAAGCCGTGGATGCACGCGGACAGCAGCTTGTCGAGCGGGAGCAGGGCCTTCTAAAAGCCGTTGAGCAGGCCGAAGAAGCCATCGAAGACACCCGGCGCAAAATGGGTGACGAAGGCCGCCGCCTTGGTCAGTTGAAAGAAGAGCTTTCCCGTCGAGAAGGGCTCATCAAGCTGCACGAGAATACACTGAACCTCCAGTCGCGGCAGGGAGAAGGACTGCAAACCCGCTTGCAGGAAATTGAAGCCGAGTCCTCCCGCCTGGGCGCACGCCAAGACGAAATTGACGCGCTCACCCGTCAGCTTCAGGCCGAACAAGCCTTGCTCTTCGATCAGCTTCAGCAGCTTGACCAGCAGCTCAGCAGCGAAGAGCTGAAGCTCGAGAACATGCTCGGCGAGCGTGACGAGACCTCCCGCAAGTTTGAGTCTGGCAAGAACGCGATCATTGGGCATCTGACCGCAGTGGCGCGTCTGCGCAACAACCTCTCGAACCTGGAGCGGAGGGCCACCGAGCTGACCGCTCGAGTGCAGCGCAATACCGAAGAAGAAGAGAAGCTCAAAGCCCACCTCGAAGGGCTCGAAGGCGTTCAAGACGAGCAGGAGCAGAAAGTCCAAGCCCTGAAACAGGCCCGCGAGCTGGCCAAAGATGCACGCGAAGAGCTGCTCGGCGAGCAGACCCGGCTTAAAGGCGATATTAAGCGCCTGGAAGACAGCAGTCAAAAGACCCGCGACGAGCTGAACCAGAAAAAGTCACGTCTCAAGTCTTTACGGGAGCTTGAAGCCAACCTCGAAGGGTATGGCAAAGGAGCACGCGCGGTCCTGCGGGATTATCACGGCGGAGGCATTTTGGGAACCGCCCTCGACTGTTTTGATCCGCCACGCGAGTACGAATCGGCCCTCGAAGCGGCCCTTGGCGAGCGCCTGCAACATCTGATCACCGAGAGCGTGGGCCATGCCGTCGAAGCCATTGAGTTTTTGCGCGCCACCAACAGCGGACGATCTGGTTTTGTCCCCGCCGAACGGGTTGAATCCGTCCCGACCCTTCCCAAAGGCGAAGGGGTGATTGCCCCCTTGCTCGAGCTGGTCCGTATTTTGCCCGGTAAAGAAGCGGCTGCACGCGCCCTCCTGAGCTCCGCCGTGGTGGTTTCCAGCCTGCAAGTGGCCTGGAAGTTGCGTAAAGACGGGTTTGCCTGCCTTTTTGTGACCCCACAGGGTGATATTTTGGACTCACGCGGTGGTCTCGTGGGAGGCTCCCCCGAAGGTTCTGCCAGCCTGTTGCGCAAAAAGGGCGAAATCAAAGAGCTGAGCGCCGAGCTCGCCCGGCTTGACCGGCACTTGATGGGGCTCAACGAAGAGCTGGAGCGTCTGCGCGAGCGAAACGACGAAGTGCAGACCCAGCTTGAAGCCTTACGAGACAGACTGCACAGTCTTGACCTCGAAGTGGTGGATGCCGAAAAAGATCTGAAACAAGTCCTGGCCGACATCGCTCGAGAAAAGAGCCAGCTTCGCCTCAAGAGCCTGGACGCTCGGAGCCTGAGCGCACAACTTGCCGACGTTCAAAAGGAAATGGGCGAGGTCAAACACCGTCTCGACGAAGAAGAAGGGGCCCGTTTGGTTCGCGAAGACGAGCTCGACGCCATGAAAGAGCAGCTCGAAGCCTTCAACACCGCCCTTCAGAGCGCCCGCGACCAAGTGACCTCCCTCAAAGTGGCGCTGACCGAAAAACGCTCTCGTAAAGAAGAAGGGGGCCGGACCCTCCAGCGGCTCACCAGCGAAAACGAAGGACTGCTCGAGAGCAGCGAGCGGCTGGAGCGTCAAGCGCGGGAAGCCCGCAGTGCCCTCTCTCAGCTTCAGAGCGAAAAAATAGAAGCAGAACAGGCACTTGAGATCGAGCGTGCCGAAGTGCAGCAGCTCTCCACGGCCTTACAAGAAGTGTCTCGGAAGTATGGAGACGCTCGCCGCATCCTGCAAGACCAAGAAGAGAAGCTCACACGCGCCCGCAAGGAGCATACGGAGACGAGCAAAGAGCTCTCCGCGACGATTTTGCAGGCCAGCGAGCTGAAGTTTCAGCTTGATCATGTGCTCAACGGCGTCCAAGAAAAGTTTGAAGGTCCACTTCTGCCGCTGTATCACCTTCTGGAAGGCATGCCCTCTGAGCTGGAGCAAGAAGCCAGTCAGCTCCGTCCACACACGTTGGTGGGCATTACTCATCCGAGTTGTGAGCAGCCCCTGGCACTTGAAGCGGGGGTGGTGAGTGGGCTGCGCGGAATTCTCCAGCTTGAGCGGAGAAAGCCCCTTGACGCGACCCTTTTCCGCCTGGATGCCGACAACCAGCAGCTTCGGCAGCGCATGGCACGGCTGGGGGAAGTGAACCTCGCCGCCGTGGAAGAGTATCAAGCCCTGGAGCAGCGTCACGATTTTACCCGGACGCAGCAGGAAGATCTGGAGAACTCCATTGCGTCGATCAAAGCGGCGATTGCGCGCATCAATCGGACCTCTCGGGAGCGTTTCCGACAGACATTTGACGAGATCAACGCACACTTCCAGACGATTTTTCCCAAGCTCTTCCGGGGCGGGCAAGGCAAGCTGATCCTCACCGACGAAGACGATCTGCTGGAGACCGGCGTGGAGATCATGGTGCAGCCTCCAGGCAAGCGGGTGCAGAACATGAACCTGCTCTCGGGCGGAGAAAAAGCCATGACCGCTGTGGCCTTGATTTTTGCGATCTTTCTGGTGCGTCCCAGTCCGTTTTGTATCCTCGACGAGGTGGACGCGCCCCTCGACGAAGCCAACAGTGGCCGCTTCCATGAAGTGGTCAGAGAGCTGTCGGCCCTCTCACAGTTTATTGTGATCACCCATAATAAACGCACGATGGAGATTGCCGACACCCTCTACGGGGTTACGATGGAAGAAGCGGGCGTGAGCCGTTTGGTCACGGTGGACTTAAAATAGCTCGAGCCATCGACGTTCTCCGGTTAAACGAGAGAATTCATCCGCCGGAGCCCAGAGCTCTGACACTTTGCACGAGGCAGACATGAACGTGAGCGTAACAGAGCTGATCCTGATCGCCGTGATCCTGCTGACCGTGGGCGGTGGCATGGGGGTTCTTGTGGCCCGGCGCGGCAGCAAGGCCCTTCCGCCAGGGGGGGCGGAGACGCCACCGAGCCGGACGAGTGGGCCCGACGTGCAGGCGCTTCCGCCGGGAGCGGAGGCACAGAGTGATGCCAGCGTCGCCGCCGCAGAAAAAGTGCTCCTGCCGCCGAGCGAACGAGACGGTTTTTTTAAGCGGCTGGTGGCAGGGCTCTCTCGGACCCAGGGCCAGCTTGTGGAGCGGTTGGATGGAGCCCTGCGAGGCCGGAAGGAGATCGACGCGGCCCTCTACGAAGAGCTGGAGCTGATTCTCTTGCAAGCTGACGTAGGCGCCAAGACCACCACCCGCTTGTTGGAGGTGTTGAAGCAGCGTGCCTCGCGCGAGGAGCTTAAAAATCCGGCAGTGCTGCGTACCTACTTGCAGGAAGAGATTCGGCAGATCCTCAAGGTGGGAAATCCGAACCTAAACTTGACGGGACAAGGCCCGGACGTGGTGCTGATCGTGGGTGTCAATGGTGTTGGCAAGACCACTACCATTGGGAAAGTGGCCAGTCGATTGACCCGCGATGGCAAAAAGGTGATCCTCGCTGCGGGTGATACCTTCCGAGCCGCCGCCATCGAGCAGCTTGAGATCTGGGGTGAGCGTGCCGGCTGTGAAGTGGTCAAAAACAAGGAAGGCTCCGATCCGAGCGCCGTGGTCTTCGACGCCATCACCGCCGCAAAAGCCCGGGGCGTGGATGTGGTCTTGGCCGACACCGCAGGCCGTCTCCACACCAAGAGCAACCTGATGGATGAGCTCAAAAAAGTAACCCGCGTAGCTGGAAAAGCACTTCCTGGCGCACCCCATGAAGTTCTGCTGGTACTTGACTCCACGATGGGGCAAAATGCCTTTAATCAGGCGCGGATTTTCCATGAAGGCTGTCAGTTGACCGGCTTGATTCTGACCAAGCTGGATGGAACCGCCAAAGGCGGCGTGATCATCGGCATCTGCGACGAGCTGAAGCTGCCCGTGAAGTTCATCGGGGTGGGTGAAAAGGTCGATGATCTGCAACCCTTTGACCCTGATCAGTTTGTAGCGGCACTCTTCTAGTTCAATGAGAACAGCAAGCAGGATTGGCCTTGACAGCCTTGTCGTGGCCTTCTAGGATGAAACGACGGGATGAGCGGGGTGAGCACGTTGACAAGAAACGTTGAAATCATCATCTTAGGCCAGAAATACGTCATCAAGAGTGACCAAGACGAGGTGCATCTTCGTCAGGTCGCCCGATACGTTGACGAAAAATTGAGCGAGCTGAACCGGGGTCGTATCGCAACCTTGAGTGTCGCGGTTCTGGGTGCCCTTAACATCGCCAATGAGTATCATCTCTATCGTCAGCAGATGGAAGCCCTGTTGCAGCAGATGGAAGAACGCTCACAGCAGCTTGCCGAGCTGTTGGAACAGCAGCGATAAGGCATGCTGAGGGGGCCTCATGACCGCAGCGTTACCGCCTTCTTGCGGTTCCCTGCCTGACAAAGCCACGCTTCGTCAAGAGCTTCGTGCTGCGCTTCGCCTGCTCACTCCCTCCGAACGCCTCGCCCGTAGTTCAAAACTGTGTGAACATCTCCTGCGTACCCCCGCGTTGGTGCGCGCTCAACGGGTGGCCCTCTATCGTGCGATGGGGCAGGAAGCCAGTCTTGAGCCCTTGATTCCTGTACTGCGAGATGCAGGCGTGGCACTCTGGCTCCCCAGAGTCCGTGACGATCAGTCCCTGGACTTTTTGCCGTGGCCTGCCGATGCGCCCCTTGCGCCCGGGCCCTTTGGCATCCTGGAGCCGGTCGTCGCGGGGCAGCCTGCACGCGCGGGTGAGATCGACTGTTTTTTGGTCCCCGGACTGGCTTTTGACCGGCAGGGTGGACGTCTCGGACGCGGCAAGGGGTATTACGACCGGGCCCTGAGCCTCTTTCCTGACTCGGTGCCGCGTGTGGGGGTGGCCTTCGCCCTCCAGCTTCTGCCCGAAGTCCCCTGCGAAAGCTGGGATTTGCGCATGCATACCCTGGTCTCCGAAGTGGGTGTGCTGGACTGTGTTCCCGCATCTCTTCTGGGCTCTGCCTGAGCGCCTCGGCTTTACCTCCGGTGCTCGGCTGACGTATTCATATCGTCTGGCGTTTTACTCGGACGCTCTTGAGAGCATCCCATACATGGTCATCATCCGTTGAGGAGCTACCCCTTTGGATATCGTGGTTTATATCGCTGTCGCCCTCGTGGCTGCTGCTGTTGGAGCCGCCCTCGGTTATCAGCGCAAAGGTGAAGATCTCACGCTCAAAGCCCGTGCCACCGAGGACGAGCTTTCTCGGCTGCGCGCCCATGCTCAAGTCGAAGTGGAAAATCTGCTTAAAAAGTCCGAGCTGGAAGCCAAAGAGTTTTCCATTCGCGAACGGCAGAAGGTCGAAGAAGAAGGCCGCCAAGTCCGCCACGACATGCAAGAGTGGGAGCGCCGTCTTCGCCAACGAGAGGAAGGGCTCGACAAACGAGGCGAGCTGGTGGACCGCAAAGAAGCCGAAGTTCAAGACAAAGAACGTCAGCTTCAGCAACGCTCTGAGCAGCTCGACAAACAATCTGATGAGCTCAAGGCCCTCTCCGGCTCAATGGAAGAGCGGCTCTCTCATCTGGCGGAGCTCTCCCGCGACGACGCCCGCGTACAGGTGCTCGAGCGGGTCGAAAACGATGCCCGGCTGGACATCGCCCGTCGCCTAAAGCTCCTCGAAGAAGAAGCCCGCTCCACCGCAGATCGGAAGGCTCGGCGCATCATCGCCCTGGCCATTCAGCGATTTGCCGGAGAGTACGTGACCGAGAAGACAGTCTCGGTGGTCACGTTACCCAACGAAGAGATGAAGGGCCGCATCATTGGCCGCGAAGGACGCAACATCCGCGCCATCGAAGCCGCCACCGGGGTCGATCTGATCATCGACGATACCCCCGAAGCGGTGATCGTCTCCTCCTTTAACCCCATGCGCCGAGAAGTTGCCCGCCTCTCCCTGGAGCGCCTCATCGCCGATGGCCGCATCCACCCGACCCGTATCGAAGAAGTGGTCAAAAAGGTCGAAGAGGAAGTCGAAGCCCAGGTCCGCGAGGCGGGCGAACAAGCCGCTTTTGAGCTGGGTCTGAATGGCATCCATGCCGAGATCCTCCGCTTGGTGGGCTCGCTCAAGTTCCGTACTTCCTATGGACAGAATCAGTATCGGCATGCCCTGGAGGTGGCCCATCTCGCCGGGTTGATGGCCGCTGAGCTGGGGCTCAACCCCAAACACGCTCGCCGTGCGGGACTTCTGCACGACATCGGCAAGGTCATCGATCAGTCGGTCGAGGGCTCACACGCGGTCATCGGCGCGGAGTTCGCCCGCAAACATGGGGAGTCCGCCCGCATCGTCAACGCCATTGCGTCTCACCACGAAGAAGTGCCGATGGAGTCTATCTACGCCGTGCTGGTGCAGGCGGCAGATGCCCTCTCGGGAGCACGTCCGGGCGCACGCCGCGAGATCCTCGAGAGTTATATCAAGCGTCTCGAAGACCTCGAGCGTATCTCCAACGCCTTTGATGGTGTCGAAAAGTCGTATGCCATCCAAGCGGGCCGCGAGGTGCGGATTGTGGTCTCGAACAACTCGATCTCTGATGCCGAAGCGGTGATGCTCTCCCGCAACATCGCCCGTAAGATCGAAGGAGAGCTGACCTATCCCGGCCAGATCAAGGTAACGGTCATCCGTGAGACGCGGGCGGTGGATTTCGCCCGCTGACCTGCCTTTCAGAACCTGCCTTTCAGAACCTGCCACGTATCACTTATCACGCGGACCCTGCCACTCCGACCTGCCACGCGGACCCTGCCACTCCGAGCTGAGCGTGTTCGTTCACAGCGCCGAGACATCCAGAGACCCGTATGAGGAGAAGCTGTGCCGTCAGTCACTCCTTTTTTTATGGGGGCGCTGACTGGTTTTGATGGGGCGCTGATCGTCAGACAGACAGCAGAGGTGCGGCTCAGGCATGCGCGGGTTGTCTGTCTTGGCAGGAACTCAAATGCTCAGGAATCAAGTGGAAGCAGCAGGCACAAACGAGGCAGGCACGAACGAGGCAGGCACAAACAAGGCAGGCTCAAAAGAGGCGGATCGGGGGCCACCGCTCACTGCATCTGAATCACCCGCTTGAAGAGGTCGAGGCTCTCCAGGGCCTTACCGGAGCCCATACAGACGCAGTAGAGGGGATCTTTGGCCACCACCACCGGGAGACCGGTCTCTTCCCGCAACACCACCTCAAGGTTGGTGAGCTGTCCACCGCCCCCCGCGAGCACAATGCCCTTATCCATGATGTCGGCGGCGAGCTCAGGCGGGGTGCGCTCCAGGGTCACTTTCACCGACTCCACGATGGCGTTGGTGGGCTCTTGCAGGGCTTCTCGCACGTCTTCGGAGCTGATGGTGATGGTCTTGGGAATCCCAGCGATGAGGTCACGGCCCTTCACATCCATCTCGCGGGGTTCGTCGAGCGGATAAGCACATCCCACCTGGATCTTGATCTGCTCGGCGGTGCGTTCACCGATGAGCAGGTTAAACTTGCGGCGGACGAAGTTGATGATGGCCTCATCCATTTTGTCTCCGGCGACCCGGATGGACTTAGAAAAGACGATGCCCCCCAGAGAGAGCACGGCCACTTCGGTGGTGCCGCCGCCAATGTCCACGATGAGGCTGCCTTGAGGCTCCGTGACGGGCAACCCCGCCCCAATCGCAGCGGCCATCGGCTCATTGATCAGGTAGACCTCACGCGCGCCCGCAGACTGAGCGGATTCTCGCACCGCACGTTTTTCGACCTCGGTGATGCCAAACGGAATGGAGATGATCATACGAGGTGAGATGAGCGCCCGTCGATTGTTGGCCTTCTGGATGAAGTAGCGCAACATGGCCTCGGTGACCTCGAAGTTGGCGATCACGCCGTCCTTCATGGGGCGAATGGCCTGGATATTGCCCGGCGTTCGTCCCAGCATCTCCTTTGCTTCTTGTCCGACCGCGAGCACATGGGTAGAGCCGCGCGAGTCTTTCTGCACCGCGACCACCGAGGGCTCATTGAGCACAATGCCTCGGCCCTTCACAAACACCAGGGTATTGGCGGTGCCGAGGTCAATGGCTAGGTCTTGTGAGAAGAGGCCCAGAATCTTATCGAAGAACATTGCCAACCCGAAATTAGCGATCCCACTGTAGGATCAGATGAACGTTGCCAGCCCTGGCGCGTCAGTGTACGCCTGCCCCCCTGCTCAGCCCCACAGATCCGTAAAGTTAAGCGCCCCATACGCCATCGAAAACAGCCCCAGCAGCATCGGCCAGTAGGAGTTGAGGGCGATGCCGGATCCGAGGCTGAGCATGCCGATCACAAACAACGGATATCCGAGCACAAACTTCAGCATGGTCGGAAGCTCTCTCTCTTGAGATGGGGGTCAAAAAACGCCGTTGGTATATAAACAGAATTGGCAACGGCATCAAGGATTTTCCGGGGGCCGCTGCTCACCCCCTTCGGCTTCGTCGTCGTCGCCCTCTTCCAGCGCCGGTTCCATTCTGGCCGGTGCAGGACTGGCGGCCAGCGGCAGTTGGAGCTTGAGCTCTTGCCGGAGTGGGGTGTGGCCGTCTCCATACAGGCGTCGGTACACCCAGAGATTGGTGAGCACCTTCTTAACATAACGTCGCGTCTCTGAATAGGATACCTCTTCGATGAAAACATCGATGGGATCCACCGAACGTTCGCGCATCCAGCGTTCCACCGCTTCCGGCCCGGCATTATAGGCGGCGATCACCAGCGGAATCCGTCCGCCCAGCCGTCGTGCCAGGTCTTCGAGGTGCCATGCGCCGTACTGTACCGACACCTCCGGCAGATACATCCGCTTGAGCACCGGAGCGGGGGCCTTTCGACTGGCGGCCACTTCGCGCGCGGTCTCGGGCATCACCTGCATGAGCCCACGCGCACCCACCCGCGAGGTCGCCCAGGGCTGGAACTCACTCTCTTGACGCATGATGGCGTAGATCAGCTCCAGCGGCACACTCTCGGGCAGGCTCACCCGGTTGAGGTTGGAGCGAAAGGCCATCGGATAGCTGAACTGCCAGCGCAGGCCCGGATCTTGGAGCTTCGGCACGCCTTCTCCTATCCCCAGGTTGGAGACGATACGCCGAGCGCCATAATAATTGTTCGTGCGACGATACCAATCTGCCAGGGCCAGCAGCTCATCCCGTCCTTTGAGCCGATGTTCGTACAGCGAGAGCTCTTCTTGGGCCCAGCTTCGTAAGCCCAGGCCCGTCAACGCGGTCACTCGGCTGAGCAGCTCGGGGTGAGGCAGGGCCAATCCAGGGGCATTCTCAGGGGTACGGTCTTCCACGGGGGTCAGCTTCACCGGCTGCCCCAGCTTCTCGAGCTGATGTTCCGCCAGCGGCGCATAGTGGCTGGCAAAGCTGCTCTGGAGCACCTGACGATAGAAGCTGGCGGCCAGCTCCGGGTTCTTTTGCAGACCCGCAATCCGGCCCAACCAGTAGCGCACACCCGGCACCAAGCTCGAGCGTGGAAATCGCTTCAGGAAATCGTTATACGTCGCCGTGGCATCGACATAATGCCCCTGCCGAAGCTGAGACCATGCCACATACCAATGCGCACTGTCGGCGTCTCCCGCTTTGGGATAACGGTCGCGATAGGCTGCAAACGCTTCTTCGGAGAGCGCATAACTTCCTTCGTCCAGCCTCAGCAGGCCAATCTTGTACATGGCGCGCTCGGCGTGGCTGCTCTTGGGCCACGTTCGTGCCAGCAAACGATAGAGACGGATGGCTTCCTCAAAGCGCCCCAGCCGTCCCTGGGTGAGCGCCCGCCAAAACAGCACCTCGGGCTTTTCATCGGGGCGCGCGCGTGCATACCACTGCTCAAACTGCTCGGCGGCTTCGCTGTATTGTTTGGCTTGGAAGAAGGCTTTGGCCAGCTCAAACGGAAAACGTCGGGGCAAGCTGGCGGCCACCGCCGGATCCTGGTTCAACGAGAGCATGAGGGTCAATCCAGGCTCCACCTGACCCGCCTTCAGGAGCTGAAGGGCTCGCCGATAGCGCACCCCCGATCCCGGTCCTTTGTAGCCGGGCATGCCTCCTTCCTGAAGCTGCGTCAAGGAGCGTGTGGCCTGCTCCGCCGCGCTCGAGGTGGGTGCCCAAGCATATAACCACTCGAGGGCCTCCACCGCTTGCTCAAGCTGGCCACTCTTTTCGTAGGCTTGAGCCAGACGGAGACGGATATCATGTCGCTTGCCACTCCGGGGCGCACTGGTCAGGAGCTGCTGGAGCTGCACGGCGGCTTGGCCTGCTTCTCCTTTCTGAAGCAGCGCGCGCGCGGCCCCATAACGTGCTTCCACATGACGCTCACCGCTGGGCAACAGCTCCGAAGCGGTCTGGAACCACTGAAGGGCTTCGTCGTTGGCGTTTCGTTCCAGGTGGGTCTCGGCGAGCAGCAATGCGGCCCACGGGCTGAGGGTGCCACCCTTCTCCACATAGGTCTGAAGGGGCTGACGTGCGCCGTCGAGCTTTCCGGTGCTCTTGAGGGCATACCCATAAGCCACCAACAGCTCACTGTTGCTCTTCCAGCAGGCGTCGAGCAGCTCCGGGCTGTGATGGAAGGTATCGACCAACTTCTCGAGGTTGTCCAGCTCCAGATCCACGTCGAGGGAGGGGGCAGGCACGGCGGCGGGGCTCTGCGCAAGCTGGAGCAGCTCTTGGGAGGCGTGGTCAAGAGTCCCCAGCAGCCCACGGTTGGGCAGCCAGCCTTCCAGCAGGGAGGACCACGAGGAGCTCGGCAGCCCACTCACGCTGCTCAACGACCGCGTCAGGTTCTGCTGAGCGGCGTCCAGCCCACTCAACCACAAGCCTCCCACGGTCAGAGGCGTCAGAAGTGCGAGCCGCAGCCCCGCTTTTGCCCAGTGCTTCATGCCGCTTCCAGTCAGAGAGAGAAATCGGATGCCAGAGCGACATGCTCCAGTTTTTGCTCAGAACGTGCGGATTCACGCTGCCGCAGCAGGCGTGAAGGGGTCGCTCAGAAGTAATAATGCATCGAGAGATGGGCGGCAGTGCCCTGGTCCACCGGTCCTGCTTGAGCGGAAACGGCGGTGAACAGCCCGAGATTCTCCAGCCCGAACGGAAAGAACTCCACCCCAAAGATGGCCCCTCCACGCGGGTCGAGGAGCTGACCAAAGGCGGTCTGATAATATCCCACGCCAGCGGTCAAACCCAGGAGCACATTGCAGTTGTCCTCGGCCACCACGGGGTACAAAAACCGCAGGCCACCTTGAACGGACAAGGTGTCATCCAGCCCTGTGCCTGCACCGTGATGAAAGCCCGCAAACGCCTGAAGCTGCATGTTCACCTGCTTCTGCGCTGCCGGAAGGGTGTATTTGACACTCAACACCGGCGGATTTTCCAGCCCTTCGCTGACCAGTCCGAAGCTCTGCTCAACGCCCAGCGCCCACTTGGTGCGTACATCTTTGGCGTCCGCTTGAGGGGTCCAGACACTCAGGAGGCCCACCATCAGCGGCAGAGCTCGACCAAGACGCACAGGCTGAGAGGTCACGCGCGCGGACGCATCACGCGACGTCGCGGCTGGCTGCGGATGACTTAGGTTCAGGGACATGACTGTTGGACTCCACGGGGGCAGAAGGACGAAATGGTATGGCCTGCATAGAATGCCAGCCTCCGGCTGCTTTGTCTAGCCGAGCCGGTTTTATGTTGTCAAGGTTTTTTGCCGAGACGGAGCTTTCAGCGGTTTTGGCTCCGGTCGCTCACCGCTGCGGAGGGCCTAGTAGCGCTGCCCCAGCCGCTTCAGCAGCTCCACCACCCCCTCGGGACTGGAGACCTCATCGATGAGCCCAGACTCGAAACACAGGCGATTGGTGTTGTAGGCCACCGCATATTTATAGTCAATCATGTGGGTGAGACCGTTATTATTGCGCACGGCCAGCAGGCCCGAGGCACCATCTTTCGAGAGCCCGCCCAGCACGATGCCCACAGAGCCGGTCCCATAAATTGTGGCACTGGCTCTCAAGGAGACATCCATCGAAGGAGTGGCCGAGATGCCCGTTCCCGGTGGCATCAGCCGAATCAGAGCCTTTGGAATGCGTCCGGTGCGCACCATGCCCATGTTGCGCTGAGGTGGTGCCAAGAGGATATGGCCCGGTCGAACCGGATCTCCTTCTTGTGCAACCGAAACAGGCAGGCGTGACACCTGCTGGAGCCGCTCCGCATAGTGAGGCAGCAGCTCACCGGGCAGCCTCAGCACTCCCAGGATGGCCAAGTTCAGCTCTTCGGGAAGCTGCGAGACGATCCGCCGAAAGAGGGCCGGAGAGCCTGCGCCACCCCCCAAGACTGCCACTTCTGCGCGCCGGTCGGGATCACGCGCGCCTGTCTCTCGTTTGGGATAAACCAAACCCCCTGTGCCCAGCCGCTGGAGAGGTGAACGAGGGACACGTCCTCGCGCCGCTTCCAGCTCGAGGGGCTCCAGGGCTTCCTCGAGCAGCTCTTCGGTGTCTTCCAGGTTGGTGATATCGGGGACCAGCCGCTCGGAGGAGATCTCCTGGATGGAGTCATCGGCCAGCTCCGTCTCAAAAGAGACGCTGGGATAGTCGGGCTCTAGCGCGGTGAGATCCGGAATGGGCACTCGGGCGACGCCAAAAGCCTTGAGCTTGGAGGCCAGCAGGCTCTGGAAGGCCATCAGCCGAGCGGGGGTGTGGTTGAGGCTCCAGGGGATGATATAGGCGGCACCGGCTTCGAGCACCTGAAGCTGGGTATCGGGATCGGGATCAACGGGCAGCAGCCCAATCACGGGACGAAGGCTCTGGCTCACCACCCACTCGAGCAGGCCCAGTCCGGATTCAAGCTCGGAGTGCAGGGCCAGCACCACCACATCGGGGTCTTGCTCCAGGATGGCGCGTTTGCCCTCTTCCACATCGCGGGCGAGGGAAGCCACTTCCAGCGACGGATCCACTTCGATCAGTGGGGGGAGGGCGGCTCGCCCAAAGGCTGTATGATCTACCACCACCACTCGAATGCGGGATGATTCTTCCACGGACTCTCCTTCGGTCTCTCAGCCGCTGCATGCGGACGGGCTGCTTGCTGTCAGGTGGATCCTGGCCACTTCGCCACAGGTTGCACGCCTGGATCTGGTTCAGTGTTCCCGGCGGGGTCGTCATGCTAGTGTAACACACCGAAAGCCCTCTGCGTCAACGCTAGACCTTACGCACCGTGTCTGAAGTGTGCAGATCCCGGTTTGGCGCTTCCCATTGACAATATCCTCTACCCGTATAGAGTAAGCACACCCGAGGGAGAGCCCTTTCTGCTCATCTCACGCTGTGTTAGAGATGTGTTCGCTCTCCCTGAACGCGCAGAAATGGAGTGCTGCGGCGTCACTTACTGAAGGAGGGGAATCGATGGAAGCGCGTAGTCGTCTGCGCCTGATGGCCTGTGACTCGGGACAGATCTTTGCTCAGCGTGTGGCCGCCGAGCTCACCCGCATCCTGGAGCGGGAGGGCGAACGTCGTTTTGAGCTGACCCGCTCGCAGGAAGTGCTCTTCGCCAATCGGGAGGTTAAGACGATCCTCGACGAGTCCGTGCGAGGGGATGACGTATATGTCGTGCAGTGCATGGACGATCCACTCTCTGAACGCAGCGTCAATGACAACCTCATGGCGGTGTGTACCGCTCTCGGCGCTGCTCGTGAGGGAGATGCGGAGTGCATCACGGCGGTTTTGCCTCATTTTCCGTATGCTCGCCAGGAGCGTAAGAAGGCGCGGGAGAGCATCACCGCGCGGCAAGTGGCTCGTTTTTTGGAAATCAGCGGGGCGGATCGGGTCTTGACCCTCGACCTGCACGCGGAGGCCATCTGCGGATTTTTTGAGCGGGCCACCCTCGACAACCTACGGGCCACCCAGGTCATCATTGCTCATTTTCGCTCGATCCATTCGCTTGAGAACTTGACGGTGGTCTCACCTGACATTGGCAGTGCGGATCGGGCGCGTTCGATCTCTCGGCAGCTCGGCTGTGACATCGCCATCTGTGATAAGGAGCGCGACTACTCCAAGCCGGGGGTGGTCAAGAGTGCCCGTCTGGTGGGTGAGGTGCGAGATCGTGATGTGCTGATGGTGGACGACATGATTGCCACTGCTGGCTCCATCATCGAAGCGGCTCAGACCTGTCGAAAGGCGGGGGCGCGTGCGGTGTATCTGGGCTGTAGCCATCCGTTTTTTAATGGGGAGGCGTTACGGCGACTGGATGACGCTTACGCAGCGGGTGTCTTTAAGCTGGTACTGGGGACGGACTCGGTGGTGCGAGGCGAGCCCTTCGCGCTGGCCCATCCGTGGTATCAAGAGGTGTCGGTGGCGCCGCTGGTGGCGCAGGTGTTATTTCACATCAACCGTCGGCAATCCGTCTCGACCTTGATGGGCTGAGAAGATTGAAGCTGAAGAACGTTGTGTGAGGGTGGCTCCATGCGGTGGCGATGCAGCGATGGCTGCCGAGCTTGGGGCGTTCGTACTTCTGGAACACCCGCTGGCGCTTCTGTGGGCATCGCCTGGCACTTTTCTCAAAGTGCTTGCTAGTCCATGCTGTGGCGTCAAAATGCGGTTCTCCTGGTCAGGTCAAGCGTTCACATTTCACACGATTGCCAATGAGAGTCAGGATATATGGCTACAGACTACGGAGCTGCGGTTCTACGCCATTATGAGGATGCCTCCCAGCTCGCGGGGACTCAGCGGTTCGACAACGCCGCTCACCTGATCGGATTTGCAGGTGAGTGTGCCATCAAGCACGCCTGGAATGCTCCGACGCAGCCCGAGCCGCCGATGAAACATTTCCCCGAGCTTCGGGATGCAGCGAGGAAGACGTTGGATTGGCGACGCGCTGGCCCCATGTTAGCCGTGCTCAAGGAGCTTGTGGTTATGGACGGTTGGGAAGTGGCTCAACGTTATGAGCCGACCGGTACCATCACCAAACAGCAGTAGGATCAATGGAAAAGGCATGCAGAACGACTCCTGGGTGCCGCTCAGTTGAAGAGAGGAGGTGCATGATGTCAGAGGTATGGTATGACAATGCACTCCCTCGTTTTGCCGCTCTTGTGGAGAAGCTGCTTGGATCCGAGGCTCTGGTCAAAAATCTCTTCCTGCGCGACGCCACTGGACTTTTGACCTTTGTGCTGATTCAAGACGTCACGGCGGAAGAGCGTAAAAACTTGACCGTAGCAGCACAAGAACTATGGCCCTATGTTGATCATGTCGCTGTCTGCACGCCGGAGGATCTGTTTGATGAGTCGTTCCGAGATCCCAGTGCTGGTGTCCGGGAGCGACTCGAGCACGAGGATTTTGAGGGCAGCGTTCGTTTGGTCGAGCGACGTATTGTCGGCCATGATTGGCTGACCAGACCCTGTCGCCCCTTGGAGGGTGTGCCGCCCGTCTTTGCGTATGTCAGCCACAAGGGAGGGGTTGGCCGCTCGACGGCTTTGGCGGTCACCGCCGCCCAGCTTGCGATGGTGGGGAGAAATGTGTTGGTGGTGGACCTCGATCTGGAGGCTCCCGGACTTGGTTACATGCTGCTTCCTGAAGACCGCCTGCCCCGTTTTGGCTCCCTGGATTTTTTTGTGGAAAATGGTCTGCGAGCCCTCGACGATGCGTTTTTTGAAGAACTGATAGGGATCAGTCCCCTCACCACCGGTTCGGGACGGGTAGAGGTGGTTCCCGCTGTGGGTCGAGCCTCCGAGCAATACCCCGAGAATGTCTTGGGAAAGCTCTCACGGGCCTACCTGGAGGATGTCGCGCCTGGAAAACCAGCCCGGTCCTTTCTGCTCCAGACCCAGGATCTGCTGAAGGCTCTCTGTGAGCGGCGTTCTTACGATGTTGTTCTGGTGGATGCACGAGCTGGCCTCAATGAGACAACAGCCGCCGTCGTGTTGGGGCTCGGTGCCTACACGCTCCTCTTTGGGGTGGATACCCCTCAAACCATTAAAGGTTATCACTACCTGCTTAAGTTCCTCGCCCGCTATGCGGAAGAACACCCGAGCAGCGAGGACGAGCAGGGAGAGTGGCGTGAGCGCCTGCGTATGGTTCATGCCAAAGCCAGTGCTCATCCGGAACACTGGAAGCTGTTCCGCGAGCGGGCCTATGATCTTTTTGCCGAGACCCTGTACACCAAAGCGGATGAGAGTGCCTCAGAGGGGAGTCACCCATTCAACTTTGATCTGGACGTCTCGGAAGCGCCTCACACTCCCTGGCGTATCCTGAATGATACGAACTATCTCAGCTTTGATCCCCTGAACCATCGAGAACATTTAGACAGGCATCTTTATGAGCGGACATTTGGACATTTTTTACAGGAGCTTCAGAAGTTCCTTCCAGATAGAGGCCGCGCATGAACCAGACTCAGTTGGAGGCACTTCGCGAGGTTCTTAAACATCTGAACGAGGGGCAGAAGAGCTGGAAGGCTGCCGATCCAGCACCAGCATCCCTGATCTTTGGCCCTGCCGACCATGCGGGAGCTCTCGACCCGGAGCGCGCCATTGTGGTTGGAAACCGTGGGGTGGGCAAGAGTTTCTGGTCCAGTGTTCTCGCTCATTCAGAGACCAGAGCCGCTGTGAGCAGGAACTATCCACGCTTGAACCTTGATCGACTGGACGTGTGTCTGGGGTTTCACGAGGGAGCCGCAGATGGTTATGACGCGGATGCCCCGTCCAATTCCGTCCTGGACGAGCTTGAGAGGCTTCAACATTCATCATTGGACATCTGGCGTGGTGTGCTGCTGGAAGCCTTACGACGAACTTACCAGCAGGTAGGACTCAGAAAGCCGCAGGGCTTGGCAGAGGCCGTCAAATGGCTTGTCACAGATCGTGCAGCTTTTGAACATGAGCTGAGGATTGCCACCGCCGCAATTCAAAAGGAGCGGAGGCGGTTTGTGCTCCTTTTTGATGCCCTTGATCGTTTGGGAGATAACTGGGAAGTCATCCGAAGGCGCACAGAGGGGCTTTTGAGGCTGGCTCTCCAGATGCGTTCTTCCAGTGCTCTGAGGTGTAAGCTCTTTATTCGCCCAGATCAATATGCGGACCAGCGTATCTTCTCCTTCCCTGACGCTTCAAAGCTCCAGCATGATGCGGTGAGCCTCATCTGGCGACGTAAGGATCTATACGGTCTCCTCTACCATCGCTTATGGGCGGATAGAGCGTCACACGACAGTTTTAGAAAGCTGCTCAAGGATGCCGTCAAACTTGAGCTCCAGAACGCCGAGCTGCCTCTTCCCAGAGATTTGGGAGAGGATGAAGATACCCAGGCCACCATTTTTTACAGCCTTGCCGGGGAGTTTATGGGGGCTGGACCGACCAAAGGCAGAACCTATTCCTGGCTGCACGATCATCTAGGCGATGCTTCCGGTGAGACCTCGCCCCGCAGCTTTATGGCGGCCATTGCCGAAGCAACCAGCGTGCAGGATTTGAAACAGCAGACGCCGCTCGTGTACAAAGGACTGCTTACAGGTGTTCAAAAAGCCTCGGAAGTGCGACTGAGCCAGCTTAAAGAAGATTATTGGTGGGTAGAGCTTGCCTTAGAGGCGCTCGGAGGTCTGCTGGTTCCATCGGAGCCAACCCACTTTATCGACCGATGGCGGGAGCGAAAGACGGCTGAGAAGGTGCAGCAAGAAGCAAGCCGGTCCCGACGCCTTCCCCCTGTTCTGTTGGCAGATAATCCGCCGGATCCCGAGGAAAAGCTGCTGAAGGGGCTGATCCAGATCAACGTGATGGAGCGACGCGCAACCGGCAAGATCAACATGCCTGATATCTTCCGCGTAGCAGCCAATATCAAACGCAAAGGGGGTGTTCGCCCACCAACACCACCCGGACGCCGCTGACGGAGGATGCCCCCTCTTCTGGAGCCAGCCCTCTATCTTGCAAGCCTCCATTCTTGCGCAGCATAAAAAAAGCCCTCAAAAAACCGGCAGGTCTTCCGAGGGCTTGGCGTTGGTGGTCCCAGGGGGAATCGAATGTCTCCAAAATCCCAGCAAAATCCACAAGATCAGCCAAAATCGGCGGTTACGGACCTTGTTAAAGCCGACCATGACCGCTCTGAGCCGGTCTCCGGGGACGAGCTTGTTAAAGCGATGACAAGGATCCGGAGGTCATTCCAGCGGCTGAAAGAGGCGGTGGCGG
>JBJTQF010000089.1:0-26243 GCA_046075485.1 Myxococcota bacterium
GCTTCAGAAGCAGTGGCTCTTTGACACCATCAAGCAGGAGGCTCAGACCGGCTGCCTTCAGGGATATCCGCTTGTGGGTGTTGAGTTTAAGCTCGACGCGGTGGATCTGTTTGGAGCGGAGAGCAACGAGCCAGCCCTGCGTGAAGCAGCGGCCCGTGCCACTCGCCATGCGCTTCAGGCTGCCGATCCTCACTTGCTGACCCCAATTATGCACATCGAGATCGAAGTGCCCGCCGAGAATGTCGGGACGGTCATGGGGGATCTTCAGTCGCGTGGTGGACTTATCACCGGCACCAACGCCGACGAGCTCAGCACTCAGATCGTCGGGGAGTGTGCGATGGAGAAGCTCTTCGGCTACGTCAATGATCTGCGCTCGTTTACCAAAGGGCGAGGCACGTTTACCCTGCGCTTCTCCCGGCTGGATCGGGTGTAACACGCGCGCGGGTGAGGGTTTGGCCTCTACTGGACGACTCTAAATCCAGGAGGGGTGCATCAAACAGAAAGAGCCGCTCAACCGGCGGCTCTGTCTATGTGTCTTGTTACTTCTCTTCCGACTCTTCTTGCCTACTTCGGGGCAGCTTCTCGCGCGAATGCGGGCGCACGGGTACACGCGGGCGCGTACACGCGCACATGCAACGCTTGGATACCGTGCTCAGACAAGCTGGCGCTCATCGTCCAGGGCCTTCTGAAGCATGGGACCGAGCTGGCCACTCTCATACAGCTCCCGCATGATGTCACATCCGCCAATAAAAGATCCATTGAAGTACACTTGGGGGATCGTCGGCCAGTCCGAAAACTCCTTAATGCCTTCGCGCACATCCATTTCCGCCAACACATTCACAGAGCGGAAAGAAGCCCCACTGCGCTTGAGGATCTCGGCCACCACCGCCGAAAATCCACACTGGGGAAAATCTTTGGTGCCCTTCATGAAGACCACAACCCGATCCGAGTTGATGTATTCCTTGATCTTGTTGCGTGCCGTCTCTTGCATGCTCTCAACCTCCCAACCCACGACAGATATTATCGCCAAAGATCCCGAGCTCGACCGGATTGAGTTCGGGTTGTGCGGAAGCACGTTGCGTTCAATATATACCCACAGTGGAACCCAAAATCAATCACTCGCCCTCGAGAAAGCGAAGAGGCGTAAGCACGACGAGAGGCGTGTAGCGGCTGGGATCCAGTTGACCCGGATGCCACCCCACCGTCATAATAAAAAGGTCTGGTATCACTCACCGCGCTGCGTCGCCGCTTCCGGTCTGCGCTCGCTGGATCGTTATCCGCACTGCTGAACAGGAGGCTGCATGGTTCCCTCACCCGCTCAATTCATCGGCTGTCTGGTGGGACAGGCGCTCGGTGATGCCCTGGGATTTGTGGTCGAAGGTTATCCCCCGTCCGTATGTTATGACTACGTGGCCCGTTTGAGGGAACAGCCACTTCCCCAAGAAGGACGTGGTGACTTTCCCTTTGGGCAATACACCGATGATACCCAGCTCGCGCGTGAGCTGCTGCACTCCATGACCTTGATCGGACACTTTGAGGCAGAGGACTATGCACGGCGGCTGGTGGCGATTTTCCGCTCTAATCGGATTGTGGGGCGCGGTAAGGCCACCGAAGAAGCGGTCAACCGGCTGATGCAGGGCATTCCTTTTCAGCAGTCGGGGGCCATGCCCGGCAATGCGGGCAATGGAAGTGCCATGCGAGCGGCGCCCGTGGGCCTGATGTATTATGACAAGCCGCAAGAGCTGGTCAAGATTGCCCGGGATCAAGGGCGCATCACCCATCAAGATGAGCGCTGCTCAGCAGGTGCCGTGGTGATTGCCAGCGCCGTTGCTTTGGCACTCACCAGCGAACAGGTTGAACCGCAGTCCTTTTGCCAAGCACTGGCGGAGCGAGTCCGGCCACTCCACGAAGGATTTGCCCTCTCGCTCCTCAAACTTCCGGCCTGGGTGAAGCTCTCGCCAGAGGAAGCCTTAGAGCCGATCTCTCAAGAAGGACTGGATAAAGGGTATCAGGACTTTTGGCAAGGCATCTCGCCGTTTGTGGTGGGAAGTGTGCTCTGGAGCCTCTTTGCTTTTTTGCGCTTTCCCGATGATTATTGGAATGCCGTACTGGTGGCCATTCAGCCGGGGGGAGATGTGGATACCACCGCCGCCATGACCGGGGCCATCAGCGGCGCACGGCTGGGGTTGTATCAGCTTCCGCTCGAGCTGGCGTACAAAGTCACGGACCAGGGAAGCTGGGATTTGGATGCGCTTAAGGCGCTGGCATGGCAAGCGCACTCGGTCAAACATCCTTGAGAGTTCGTGAAAGCTCCGCCGTTTAATGGGCGGGGGCAGCAGCGTCCTGAACCTCTACCACTCGAGCGCCTTCTTGCCCCACCACGACGTCATAGGTGATGGTGCCGAGTGGCGCTCCCGCCACAAAGTTCAGCACCAAGCGGGTTGAGCCTGCATTGGGCACTAAGAAGGCCACCTCATACGAGCCACTCATCGCCTTGCCTGTCACCGGAAGCGGCTTACGAGCGGTGGGCTCCACCTGCTCCGCTGTGACGGTCACGTTTTCGACTGCCGCCAGCGAGTCTTTCAGGTTGAGCTGGATGTGCATAAGAGAGCCCCCCACCTGCGTCGGCTCCGGGGTAAGGGCCACCGAGACCGTGATCGGCCCCAGCTCTTGGCGGCTGGAGCTCACGCCCACATGGTCTTTCAGCAGATACAGGAAAAAGAGCACCATCAGCACGGCGGGCAGACTCTTCATCAGCTTGCCGCCGCGAGGTGGGTGGGTGGCACCCGAAGGTGCTTGTTCAACAGACATGGTGACGCCTCCAGAGTTAAGGTCTGAGAAGGATAACGGGCAGAAGGACGTTGTCCAGCCTTAGCGCCAGGGGCGGGCCAGCATGATATATCCTGTCACACGCGAGATTCCTTCCTGACGCAAAATATAGGGAGCGTATCCCACCGTGGCTTCAGCCTCACCCCAGCCAAAAACATGCTTGATGCGGAAGCCCAGGCCCAATGCTTCTTGCCCATCAAAGGCGGCACCATCCATAAAGCCCGTAAATAGAGTACGGGATGCGGTGTAGTTCAGTCCCACACGAGTTGCCAGATAGTCTTCTACCCACCACTCCGCCCACGCAGCCCCGGCCAGCGGCACGGAATAAGGATTGAGCCCCCCCAGCCGGGTGCGGGTAATCCGGTCGGTATTTTCAGCCCATCCCGCATGGATCAGCACCAGCCCATCGATGTTTCCCCAGACACGTCGGGTTGCCGAGATCACCACATCTGCATGAGGTGAGACGCCACTTACCGTATAGGCAAGTCCAGCTCGTGCGCGCGCCCACAGGTGCCGATGAGAGAAGGTGGTCGCCACGTCACCGCCCACGTAGGGACTGCTGGCAGGCCAATCACCCAAAGTACCCACCTCCGTGGGGGTGAAGGTATACTGGTAAGCGCCTCCCACGGCCCCGAGCGCCAGGCCATAAGGCAGGGCCATCATGCCCCCCAGCTCGCCGCCCACATAGGATGCGTAATGTCCCAGCTCCGGCGCGGGGGCTCCATTCAGCCACGGAAACGGCATAAGTCCTGCAATACCCGCCTCTCCTCGCAATTTTCCCCAGCCAGAAAATCGACCGGCGGCGGCCTCATAACTCAGCTCGAGGGTATCGGTGAAGAGCTGAATGGCCCAGGGTCCACGACGATAGCCCAGATCAAAGATCCCGTGGGAGTCCGAGGAAAACTCACCTCCCAAAGCAAAACGCCACTGGCTTGAGGGCTTCTTCGGTGGGGATGGGCTGGACGTATCTTGTGAGACAGGCTCTGGTGGTGGAGCGGGTGAGGCTGGAGCAGGTGAGGACGAATTTACGTCTGACGAGGGGATATCAACAGTCTCAGGATTGGCAACTTCGGCGTCAGAGTTGACAATTTCTGAAGCATCCCCCTCAGCAACCCGCGTCTGTCCATCTGAAGAGCTCGCAGCGGCAGCTCCAGCAGCCCCCCCAACTTCCGCCTGTGTGATACCACTCCATGTCAGGGCATAGAGGCTCAGTCCCATCATCCGTTGAGCAGTTTTTGTCATGAAAGGGTCTCCGTGAAGTGGATAACAACGGCTCAAATCGTGTGGGAGAGGATGACCCAGCCTTGGGCCGAGTGCAAGTGGGAAGTCTGCGGGGTCTCAAAACAAAACGGCCCTCCTGTCAGGTCAGAAGGGCCGTCGAATTTATGTCAAAGTCGCAGGCAAGTGATGGGGGCTCGTCAGGGCGACTGGAAATACAGCATTACCACACTACAAAAAGCCATTACGCTGAGCATACCAGCCACAATCTTAGGCCCACGCTCCGAACGAGTCGTAGTTTGTGACATCGGAGCTGGGGCCGCCTTCTGTGCTTTGCTCGTGGCGCTGGTCTTCCGGGTCTGCACGGAAGCACTCGCGGACGTCACGGCTGGAATTGCCATCGTGACTTCATGGGTGCTACGCGCGGACGCAAATCCGGGAGGGAGACCATTCTGAACCATCGACTCATACTGAGCAGTCAGGCCCATGTGCATCGAAGTGGCAGCGGTCTGACTCTTCTTGCCTCGAGCGGCCATTGCCTGCCGAACCTCACGGGGCATGGGATCGATGCTGGGCTGCACGCCCAACAAGGACACCGCCGAAGGCATTGAACTCAGCTCCTGAGCGGAGATCATGTCCACCGGCGCGGCTGGCACTTCGGCCTTTGAGACGACCGCCGGCTGTGCTTTAGTGGATTCCGTAGGGCTCTTCGCCATGTCGCTGGGAGACTTCATGGACGCCACCATACGCGCACCTGCGGGCAATGGAACAGACTTGCGGCTCTTGTCCTGCTTTTCCGAGACCGCATCGCCCGCCTCCACGGTCAACATGGGCTCCGTGCCGGACTGCTGAGCAAAAAGTTGTGCCTCCAGCCGATTGGCCAACACCTCGCCACTATGAGAAGCTGGATTCACCGTCTGAGGGGCGATTCCATCAGCACTCTGACCGCGTGCCACCTTTACAGGCATGGCATGAGCAGCATTGGCATCCAAAACAGGAGTGGCCTGAAACTCCTTCAGCTCAGGCACTTCTGTGATGACCGTGCGCTCATCTCCATGATTGACAAAACCTTCGTTCTCCATGTCAGACGGGGCTGCTGTCCGCTCGATGCCTTTCCGCAGGAGAATGATGGCCCCACACTTGCGACAGGTGGCACGCGACACATCCGCTTTGATTTTGGCGCTTTGAATGCGATAGTGGGCACCACACGAATTACAAGAGATATTCATGGTCTGATCCTCCTCACGGGAATGGGCGCTTCACGGATCGAGCATGGAGGCAGAATGGCCATTCTCATGTTACGGTGAAGCGCTCTTGTGGATTTTCAGACGATGAATCGGCATTTACGCCTACGGATTGATAGAAAAAATGAGGGCAGGCATAAAATTTTCCGGTCAAGCGCCGGTCTTACATTCTTATCTTGTAAAAGCTCAACAATCCTATAGTATTACAAGGGTAGCCACTAATCGTAAACTGGAGGACAGAGCATATGGCAGATTTTCTTGCAGCCCTGAGGAAAGGCTTGGCAGCCCATCAAGCTGCCGAAAAAGAACGAAATGAGGTGGTGGAGGTTCTGCGGGAGTTCAAGCGGCAGATCTATTTGGGTACGGATCGGCAGGTGATGGTGGTCGAGGCGCTGGTAGATGATACCGGTGAGACCTTGCTGCTGGCAGGACAGCCATCCAACCGCACGCCGGATAGCTCCATGACGTTGGCGAGCTATCAGCTTGGCGCAGAAGTCTATCCTGTGACACTGACATGGCAGGACATTGAGACGAGCTGCGCCGACCGAGCGGCCCTGGAAACGGTCCTTGAGCTGGTCCTTCAAAACCCCAAAGTGGGGGGCATCATCGCCGCCGCCGCCGCCGGAAAGCCCTCTACGATTCCCGCACCCAGTGTGAGTGTGCAGCTCAACAGCCGCACCGAGTAACGTTCTCTCGCCCTCCCCTTACTCGCGATCTCCCAAGCACCTGCATTGATTGCCAAACATGCAGCTCACTCAGCGCACCACCTTTGCATTGATGCTCTTCATGCTCCAATCTACCCCCTCCGTGCGCACCTGTACTTCGTCTCCTAGGGTAAAGTAGCGGTCGGTCAGCTCATCCATAATGGTGATGGGCATCATCTTCTCAGCCTTCAGATCTTTGTAGCGCACATTGACCATGAGATCGGTTTGATCCAGCTTGATGGCCATACGACCGCGCATGAAGCTCAAGATTCTGCCGGTATACTGTCTGCGCATACCATCGTACATCTGAAGCTCATTCAATCGATGACTCTCGAAGCTGGCCGCATCCACTCGAATCTCCATGCGGTTTAAGTGATCGGCAATGCCTTGCAGATCCTCTTTTTCGTAACACGCAGCGCCTCCCCGCTCCTCCTTGTAGAAACAATCTTCAATCAAGCGGTGAATGATGAGGTCTGTATAACGGCGGATGGGTGAGGTAAAGTGTGCGTAGTCTTCTTTGGCCAATGCACCATGTCCAAGCTGCTCCACATGGTAGATGGCTTTGTCCAAAACACGGCCCAGATGATAACGGAAGATGTCGAACTTCGGGGTATGAAGCACCTCTTCGAGTGCCTGTTGCATCGACTTCTGATCGGTGATGCGGGTGGACATTCTCAGATGCCGTGTCAGCTCACGCAACGCCTCTAAGCTCGACTCTGTGACGTCTGGATGGGTCCGAAAGAGACACAAGCGGGTCGGATGTTCACGGGTCAGAAATCGAGATACACACTCATTGGCTTGAAGCATAAACTCTTCAATGAGCTGATGGCTGGGCTTCTCGGGATCATCTTCCAAGCTCAGATCGAGTGCGCCCGAGTCTTTACGAGCTGCCCGCATGGCTTGAGCCAGCTTGTGTAAGGTTAAGATCTGCCATGCATACGGATGTTCCGGATCTTTTCCGTCAATGATGCGCTGTGCGCCTGCATACGCAAAACGACAATAGTTATGAATGATGGTGCGCTCCACGCGGAAGTCTTTCATCTCTCCATCTTCATCCAGCACCATAAACACGGACATACAGAGGCTGTCTTTGTTGCCATGCAATGAGCACACGTTGTCCGATAAAACCGGCGGAATTACAGGAATTTCACCTACAGCAAGGTAGGTTGTAAATCCTCGTAACATGGCCTCTTGATCCAATGCAGAGCCCTGGGGCACAAAGCTCGAGACGTCGGCGATGTGAACTCCCACTTCCAAGAGACCATCGGGAAGCGTTTCTACACTCAAGGCATCGTCGATGTCTTTGGTGCGCTCAGGATCGATGCTCAACACAATGGTCTTGCGGATATCCACTCGTCGGCGCAGCTCTCGCTCCCAATCCACCTCGGCCATCTGTTCGGCAATGGCGAGGGCCTCCGGTGAAAAGCCTTTGGGTCGATTGTATCGCACTGCAATGGTCTCCGCATCGGATCCACGCAGGCTACGAAAACGAAAGTCGGGTGAGCGCATATAGGGCTCACTAAAGAGAATCTTGGCACCCCACTGTTGCTCCATCAAGTCCGACCACTTCTCTAGGGCTTCGTTGGCGGGATCAAAGGGCACATGGGCTTCTACTTCGTACAGATTTTCGTCGATATTACGCATCCAAGTGAGAATCCCATTCTCTGGGAAGCTGCGGGTAAGACGCGCCACCATGACATCCCGCTCGATGTCAATAAGGGCTTCCACTTTGTAGCTGGTCTGCTGTTGTAGGGTGCGGGTGAGCTGCTGAAGTTCGGGCATGCGGGTCTTCTCGCAGTCTACTGTGACCACGAAGTTGCTGCCCTTCTCTTGGAAGCTGATATGGTATCCTTCGACCCAGTTGAGCTTGGAGAAGGCGGTCTCAATGGCAGTCCGGGCCTCCGCGCGCGACATACGATAATCAAACTGCACCAACACGTCGGTCAAGAGGGTGAGCCGACGGGCCAAACGCTCCAGCATTCGAGGATCGGCTTTGGAGTTATGCTGGATCGCAAGCGTCTCGCGATCTGCATAAGCTTTATAGGTGTGGATGTGATGAACAGAAAAGCCCTCTACACCTTGGACAAAAGGTTCAAAAAATGCATGTACTTTGGGGAGGGTATTGAGCAGGGCGACTTGTTCCTGACGGCCCAACGGGACCACTTCTACTTTGATGGCATCCAGATCTTCGTAGAACTTTTGAATGCGATTGCGCTTCTTGCCTAAAAACTGATCTTGATGGCGCACGCGGATGCGATACAGACCTTCGTGAGCCGATTTTGGGGCCATGACTTGATAGATGGCTTCAGGAAAGGCCGCTGCCGCACGGGCCTTTGCGACCAAGTTGGTGGGAAGGTGGCGACTGATAAAAGGGCCATCCAACTGCACGGTCCAACCTTGAAGCTCCGCCTCGATCAGCTCCTCCAGAAAGATCCGGGTCTCTTCCGGATCACTGCCGTCACAATAGATCCAAGCAGACAGCTTTAGCTTTCCATCCTCTGCGGACACCATACGCAGCTCCACCACTTCGCCTTCCAGTGTGGCTGTGACAAGCTGCTCCAGATAACGCTGCGAGACTTCGTAACGAGACATTTTAACCTCACCTTATTGTTGTGGCGGTAGCATAGCATCGTCGGAGCGGATCTGGCAGGAAATGGCAGCAGGTGCCCAAAAAGGAAAGGCGGCGCGAGGGTGCAGGGGCCAATGTGCTGGTCAGCGGCTGCGCTTCAACATGGGTGTAAGAGGCGTGAGCGGGTAAGCGTGAGGGCGTGAGCGGATGTGCATGGGTCTGCGTGAGCGGATGCAGGCACGAGAGGGCGTTACTCCAGATCCAGCTCCCCCCACGCATTGGTGAGCTCATCCTCAAACTCCGCGACCACAGAGATCGTGTCTTCGAGCAGGTCGGAGGTGGTATCTCTCTCAAGGGTGGCCAGCAGATCCTGATCAAAGGAAAATGGAAGGCTGGCACCCGGCTGACGTGAGGCATCATGAGCGGAAGCTGATGGCCGAACATTTCGATTGCCCAGTGTTGGCAATCCACTCGTTCCACTGGCACCGGAGGCTGCGGCTGGCACCTGAGCCCCCCCTCCCACTTTGGAGTCCGCCCCTGCATCGGTACGGACCACCCCCGGCGTACTCCGCGCCCCCGAGGTGGTCAGACCTCCATTGCTACGCTCCACCCGAGGCTTTTGCTGATGGAGGCCACGCAGGATCTCCATCATCCGCTCTTCCGTGACCTCAATGCCAGGCTCTTCGTTGCCCGCCAAGTTGGTCTTGGAGAGGTGATAGAGACTGTCGAGAAAGGTTCTCAGATCATATCGTGTGGCCAGCAGTCCGGTCGGATGGGCCATTCGTTGTAATGAATCCAACATCGCCAGGGCAGAGGGAAAACGATCTTCCGGGCGGCGCGCCAATGCCTTCATCACCACCAGATCGAGCTCAGGTGGACATCTCTCACTCACCGTTGATGGAATCAGAACGGGCTCTTCAAGAATCGCCCGGGCCATCTCCAGGGCAGACGGACGCAGAAAGAGAGGCTTCTCCGTCAGCAGCTCATATAACATGGTTCCCACGGCAAACACGTCGGCACGCTCATCGATCGGCTGACCACTGACCTGCTCGGGGGCCATATGAGAGTATTTTCCAATCACCACCCCGGGGCGAGTCTCATACAGATTACTTCTGGCTTTTGCCACACCAAAGTCTGTCAGCTTTACCTGTCCATCAAAGCTGACCAGCACATTCTGAGGATTCACATCTCGATGCACAATATGCAGCGGCTGCCCGTCCCGATCTCTGCGAAGATGTGCGTATGAGAGTGCTTCAAGTAGCTCTGAGACAATGAAGATGGCAAGCTGAACGGGAATATGGCGTCCTTGTTTGCGCGCACGGGTGACTAAACGGGAGAGACTTGGACCCCGAACGTATTCCATCGCAATGAAGAGATATCCACCGACTTGTCCGAGATCATGAACCTGCACAATGTTGGGATGATTGAGTCGAGCGGCAAGGCGGGCCTCATCCAAAAACATGCTGATAAAGCCGGGATTATGGGCAAAGTCAGGCAAGATGACTTTCAGGACCACCTCTCGCTCAAAACCCAAAGGGCCTGCATAGGTGGCCAAGAAGATGTTTGCCATCCCTCCCTGTGCCAGCCAGCGATCTAGCACATAACGTCCAAATGTAGCACCCATATCCGCCTCCACACCACGCTTGCCCGCTCATCTTAAGGCAACAGTATAGGGGAATAGGAGCGGCAATACAAGGCTTGCTATGTGGAAAAGTGTGAGCAGCTCATGGGACAGAGGGTGGAGTGACAGGGCTATCTGCGGTTGCGGGCAAGGATTCGGAAACGTCAGGCTTGTCTTGCTCATTCTGTCCAGAATTGCTGACAGACTCTGTCAAATCAGTAGTCGCAGGTGGTGGGGCGTGAGAAGACGATGAATGCGCCGCATCTGTGGTTATTTCATTCGCCGCTGAGGGTGGAGATGCTGATTCTGAATGAGCAGCCGTCCCTGGAGAAATAGGTGCTCCTGAGCTTCTAGGCGTGAGTGTTAAGGTGGGTGGCAATCCTTGAAGCTTGCGGATGGCCCCCATGTTTCGGCGGACGTATTCCAGATCATCGGCGAAAGAACGGAGGGCATCATCCTCCAGGCGCTCTTTGATGGTGTCGAGGGCGCGCTCCATCTGTTCGTGATCACGGATAAAGCCCTTGAGAATCTCAGCGGGGGGAAGTTCCTTCTTACGCAGCAGACCTTTTGGGACCAGCGCCCCCTGGATCTTATGCTTCAGCTCCAGGATCTGAACGCGCACATGATTGTAGATCGAAAGCACCTTCAGACGGGCGAGCTCCTGCTGTTTTCGCTCCAACTGTCGCTGCACTTCCAGGGTGCGCTCTTCCTGCTGAAATAGCTGACGCTCTTGACGCACCAAGAGACGCTCTTTGTCCTCCAGCAGCTCTTGGGCGTCGGCAAGCTGTTGCTCAAGCTGTTGCCCTTTTTCAACCAAACCATCATAACTCATGCGCCAGCTCTCCAGGGTCTCGCCCAGCCGCGCGAAGCTGTCCAGGAGCGAAGGACGCACGGGCAGATCCTCTTCTGAGAGGCTGTGCCAGGGGACTTCTTCGGCGTAAAAGAGCTGATCCGCCAGGCGCTCCACCGTCGATAAGGTCTGGTCCACCCGCTGAAGATAGACATCGTGTTGGGCACGTTCACCTTCTAGTCGCTGAACACGCACGGAGCGGGCCTCCGCCGTGGCGACACGCTCGCGGAGCTCGTGAATCTCCGCCTGTTGGTCGAGCATGTGCTGCAACATCTGGCGCATAGCAGGAATTCCGGGCTCTTGCTGATGATCCGGGTGAAAAACAGGCCCTTGCAAAAAGTCAAGCCAAGCCTCCATATCAGGCTCTTCGAGGGCATCCAGAGGCTGCAAAAGCTCCACCAGCAGCGGAGGTGGTGCCGAAGAAGTCGCCGAGACATCCTCCTCCAGCTCAATGCTCGGGTTGGATCGGCTGGCCTCAGCAGGTGCGAAGTGAAGGACTGCCTGAGCACTGGGCGATGGGTTACGCGAGGGCACAGCAGGAACGGATGATGAGACCATCGGGGAAACCTCCGGTTCGACAGGAGATGAGGGCGGGGAAGGACGGGCAGCCAACGGTGTTGAAGCGGCCAGACGGGAGGCCACCGGGGGTGCCTTCTCCGACGTATCACTTTCCGGCGCAGATTTTGACACCGGCTCAATGGGAAGGTGCTCCGGGGGAACCTCTTCTCCTGCTATGGACTCCGGTTCTAAAACACTCAGGTCTTCAAGTGACTCCGCTTCGTCCTCAATGAGGAGGGAAGCGGTTCCAGCAAGCTGGGAAGCAGACGGCTTGTGCTCAAGCACGGGAGGGGCAGCAACGGGTCGCGTGTTGACGTCAGCGGATGCAGGCATCGTGGGAACAGCATCTGTCTTGGCAAGTTTAGCCCATGCATCCATTGAGTCATGGTCAAGCGTGGAGGCAGGCTCAGAAGCAGAAGCAGAAGCAGAAGCAGCCGCCACTTCGGGAGGCTCGCCTGCCGGTCTTGCCGAGGCATGAACAGCAGGGGGTGCGGGGGTTGATGCGGGTGTCTGTTCCGGTGCTGAATACGACACAAACGGTAATGGACGCTCGCTGGGACGGGAGCCATCCACAGGTTCCGTCCTGCCTTCGTCGCCCGGCCATGCATCGTCGAGCGCCCGATCCGCTGCCGCTTCCCAAGCTCTGGTATCTTCAGACAAGAGCGGGTGCTGAGCCTCCGAAGCTACTGACAGTCCCTCTTGCTCTTCTCGTGGGGTCTCGGTGAGCTCGTCGTCGTGCTCTTCTTCCAGTCCGTCCCAGGGGTTAGGACCAGTATCGGGCAGTGCCTCCATCCACTCGGGCACCGCATGACGAACAGTGCGGGGCATGTCACTCCTGCTATTGGTCGGCGTAGGCGGCGGCGGCTCGCCATGCTCACGCGGGGCTTCAAAAACACTCTCAAGCTCATGAGAGAGGTCCGGGGTTGAGGGGGTATCCCACCCTATTCCGGCCTTACCCGTCGATGGCGACGAAAAATCCTCGCGTTTGGCCGGAACAGCCGAGTAGGTTTCCAGCTCTAAGCTGTCTTCGGTGACTTCTTCCAGCGCGTCCAGCTCGTCGCCCGGGTATTGGCCTTCGAGCACTTCCTGAATGGCCAAGAGCGCTGACTCGGTCTCAAGAGAGCCTGCGGCCCCCCCAAGACCCGCTTCTTCCAGGCGATCACAGACCTCCGCCCCCATCGAACAGAGCTGCTTAAGATGTTGCCGCAAAAAGGCAATATCCGGATGATTGACATCAGGCAATCGTGAGAGGGCCACCGCAATCTGATCAAGGGTCAGGTCATGATCGGTGAGGGCGGCCAAGAGCAGCTCTCGATACATCTCTTGGGGGGCAAGACGCAAGTTCTGGAGCAGCTCCTGAGGGGTGAACACATCAATGAGCGGCTGATTCAGCCAAGCCCGAAAGCGCTCCTGCTCCACCTCGGAGAGTCCCTGCCCCTCTTGCTCGCCCGCAGCCCAACCTCCCGCGTCCACGCGAGACCGTCCCTTCGTTCCAGCATTCATATCCCGCCCATCCACCTGCCACTTCATCGCCTAACGCTGCTGATGCCGCTGCCGACGGCATCATTTTCATAGGCTTGGATTTCTACAGCCTGCACTCGCTCCCGCACTGACTTCAGCCATTCAGAAGGCTCAAATACTTCAGGATAGTACGGGCTGCTCACTTTGTCAAGTCCGCCAGAAACCTGGATAAACGTGGAATCCATGCTGACGAGTGCAGCCTGCTCATGTATGATGATGCTCGTCGAGGTAGGCACTCTGAGTCCACCCCAACCTCTTGACATCATAGGGAGATCATACGATGGAATTACAACGTGGGTTCTTATCCCATTTAGTGCGAAGCATACGGTGTCTGAGTCTGCTGCTTCTGTTTACATCCCCTCCCGCTCACGCAGATGTCACCGTCTTTTCGGAGAAGTTTGATACTCTCTCGGGCCCCATTGCGGGTCAGTCAGGCTGGATCGCCGGTTATGGTTCTGATCCCTGGCAAGGAAACAACAAAGTCGCACGTCCAAAGACCGATGATAATGGCTCCGGCACCGGCTGGCTCGGGACTGCCAACAGCAACTACCTTGTCAATGGCACGGTGACGTGGCGAGACTATGTCTTCGACTCCTATTTCTCCAGCTCCGATGACGACGGTGCAGGCGTGGTCTTCCGATTTCAAGACATCTCCAACTACTATCTTGTATTCTTTAGCCACGATGCATATCCTGGCACCGGATTTACGCCTACCCAGGCTTCTGGTGTCACGTCACGCCTCTACCTCGTCCGCAATGGCACCGCATATGAGCTTGCCGCCAGCAATACCTCGTATACCGTCAATCGCTCCCACCTCGTGCGCATTCGGGTGCGAGGCTCCAGCCTGGAGATCTTCTTTGATGATGATGGTGATGGCTCTCTCACCAATGATCGCCTCTTTAACTTGACTGAAAATACCTTTCTAAACGGCAAGATCGGCATCTATGCTTACAGCAACAATGCCGTCAGCTTTGACAATGTATTGGTCAATCTGATTGATACAGATAACGATGGCATCGCAGATGATGACGACAACTGTGACAACGCCTCCAACCCCACACAAGCCGATCTCGACAAGGACGGCATCGGCGACACCTGCGATCCCGATGCCGATGGGGATGGCTATTCAACCCTGGACTGCAATAACTATAATGCAGCCGTTTATCCAGGTGCAGCAGAGGTCTTGGATGGTATCGACAACGACTGCGACGGAATCATTGACGAAGGAACTGTTGCATTCGATGATGACGGTGATGGCTACTCTGAGAATACCGGTGACTGTAATGATGCCAATGCCAATATAGCACCCGGTAAGACAGAGTCGGTCGATGGGCTGGATAATAACTGCAATGGCTTCATCGATGAAGGCACCACCGTTTATGACGATGATCTTGATGGTTTCTCTGAAATTCAAGGTGACTGTAACGACGCAAATCCGGAGATCAACCCAGTTGAGGCTGAAATTCCAGATGGCATTGATAATGACTGTGATGGGCTCGTCGATGACAATACCCTCTTGTATGACGACGATGGGGATGGATTCTCTGAGGAAGCAGGTGACTGCAAAGACTCTGACAATACCATCTATCCCTCCGCAGTAGAGTTTCCCGATGGAAAGGACAATGACTGTGACGGCATCATTGATGAGAATACCGGTCTCTATGATGATGATGGTGATGGTCAGACCGAGTCTCAAGGGGACTGCAATGATGCCAATGCCACCGTATATCTGGGTGCCCCTGAACAGATCAATGCTCAGGATGATGACTGTGATGGTATCAGTGATGAAGGCACCGCCGCCTATGATGACGATGGTGATGGTTTTACCGAAAATAGGGGAGACTGCAACGACCTGAGCAATACCATCCATCCGGGTGTCACAGAATCTGTTGATGGTGTCGATCAGAACTGCAACGGACAGATCGATGAAGGCACCACCGCATATGACGACGATGGGGATGGCTTCTCTGAACTTGAGGGCGATTGTAACGATGCCAATGTAGAGCAGTCTCCTGCCAGCACCGAAATCAACAACGGAATAGATGATGACTGTGATGGCTCGGTGGATGAACAGAGTAATCCTCAGCTCATTGACGACGATAGGGATGGCTTCTCGGAGGTGGCGGGCGATTGTGCGGACAACGATGCCAGTGTCTATCCCAGCGCAACCGAGGAGCTGGATGGCAAGGACAACAACTGCAATGGACAGGTGGATGAAGGTCTCACGCCGACTCCAACACTCGAGCCCACCCCCACGCAGGGGCCCACCCCTACGCTTGCACCCAATGAGACCCCTACTCCTGTGGACAATACCTCCACAACATCACCCGATCCCAGCTCTCCGACCCCCACACTTGAACCCGATACTTCTCTGCCGCCGAGCTCTCCAGATGCCAATACCACGCCCATCGACTGGGAAATTCCTTCTGTCTCGATGGAAGATATTCCTGCCGATGGATGTTCGTGTACACAGACACATCCCACGTCGTCCTTTTCTCCGAGCTTGGCGGCACTCTTACTTGCCAGCCTGCTATTGCTGAACCGTCGTCGATCTTCTCGCTGATCCTGTTGCTGCTGAACTTGTTGTGGAGCTGCTGCGATGCCTTCGCTGTACCGATTTGCTGCGTATGCTGTTCAGGCTGTTGCCGTGTCAGATCATGCGCTAAAACTTCACTATTTTTCTCGTGCTTCAGATCCTTTCCAGCCGATGACCGATGGTGGTCCTACGGCGGCTCGGGTGGACGCTCAGCAGACCCCTGACCCCACGCCGGGCCTGATCACCTGCATGCCCATCGGCGACGCCCTTCACTTTAAATCGCGATTTCCAGTGCCAGAGCCTGCTGCTTCGAATGCCGTAGAGTGTGATGATGCGCATGCCACTCCACCCACTTGGTCACTGCGGTTTTCGCTCGCCGACGACGAGACGCTGTACGCATTGACCTCTGATGGTGACACCCTGAGCTGGTCGGATGGCTCGCTCTCTTCTGAGGAGCAGGTGGAGACGCTGAGCAGCCTGAGCCCTCTGCCCTTTTGTGTGAGCAGTCGTGGTTATTTGTTGGCCAGTCTCAGCCCAGGTGTCTGGCGTATGACTCAGACGTTGGGGCCTCGTCACTTGGAGTTTCAGCTCAAGACGGAGTCTCCTGCCTTGCTGCTGATCACCAGTACGAGCCTACGGGGTCTGCTGGGACAGTTGACCTTACTGCTGGGAAGGCCCGGGCTGCTGGCCTATCGTCATCTTCAGCCCTTTCTTTTGTCTCAGGTAGATCAGGATAAAGCATTCGGACAACAGGTGAAAGCCTATCAAAAACAATATTTTACACCGGGGGGTCTCATATTAGACGAGGGATGGTCGATTCCCGGCACGCTCATTCCTAGCCCAGAATTTACCGAACATCCCGGAACTTTTGGACGTTTTATGCGGGCTTCACAGTCGAGCTGGGGGGTGAGTCTGCCATCCCACTGGCAGGTATACGGCCCTCCACCGCTCCCCATTCCAACGTCGCAGGAGCGTGGACTCCCCACCGATGCCACCTTGCCGATGGCTCTGGATACGCCGGAGGGAACTGGATGGTTCACCCAGCTTCTCAGCTCTCTGCTCAAGGCGGGTGTGAGCTTTTTTCGACTCCCGCCTCTTCCTCACGGTCTGCCCGCTCGAGAGCTCTTGGCTGCCGCCATCGCCCACGCCACTGCGGAGGCGCTGGAAGAACGCGCACAGCGGCGACCTCTGATTTTGAATGCCACTTTTGCCCCTGGTATGCAAAATAGACCCGCCTTTCATGTTGAGACAATTCCGCGTAACTTTGAGCAGCTCCAAGCACAGATACGGGCCGCTCTCCAGCTCAGTCTCTTGGGGAATACATGGATTGCAGTGGGTGCCTCTCTGTCCCCTGAAGTACTCTCGACGGAGCTGGGGATTCGTACCCTACAATGGGCACTTCTCTCACCTCTGTGTGTGCTGAAAGAGGTGCCTTCTGTGCCTTTGGCAAGCACCACTTTGGAGCAGATAGCGGAGACGGACACGACGTTGAGCTCAGATCAGCTCCACGCATGGGCTTGGCAGAGTCTTGAGCAGCTATGGCGGCTGCGGGCCCGTCTGCTGCCCACCCTGTATCAGCTCTCTCAGGAGGCCAGTCAGCAGGGTCTGCCGCTGCTTCGACCACTCTGTTTGGAGTTTCCTGGGGAAGATGCGCTGCGTGCAGTGGCCGATCAATATCTGTTGGGAGATCGTCTTCTGATGGCCCCCGTTCTGGAAGCTGGACAACGTTCTCGGACAGTACAGTTGCCGACGGGTGTTTGGCATGACTATTGGACAGGGCAGATGTTACGAGGGCCCGGTGTCTTTCAGGTGGCTGCACCACTGAGCAGAATGCCATGTTTTATTCGAGGCGGAAGTATTCTCCATTTTGCCCCTGATCGGGTGGCATCCTCTCGAAGTGCTGGCTTGGATGTATTGGAGATGCATGCGTGGTCTCCCTGGCCAGCCCGTGGCAGCTTGTATGAAGATGATGGGAGCACGCTCGCCTATCAAGAAGGAGACTCATCACTGCTGCGCTGCTCGGTGGAGAGTAATGCTGGGCAGCTTCGGATTCGCATCAGTCCGCTGCAAGGTGCATGGAAAGGAATGCCGGCCCGACGTGCGCTGGATGTGGTGCTGCATGGGCTGGAGCAGCCACGAAAGCTGCTGTTGCGCGGCAGGCCACTCGAAGAGTCGCGTTACACGGCTGAAACACGCACCCTGCGTATTCCATTGTTCATCTATTCGGATGAAGAGACGCTGGTCAGTCTGAGTTATGGTACTTAAAGAAGGAAGGCTTGTGCTTGCCCATCACTTAAAAGTGCGTAAGCAATGTGTAGGCCCCGTAGATCGCAAAGGCGGAGAGCATGAAGAGAAGGCTCAGAAGGCCGAGTAATGCCAGCCCCACCCAGCGAGGGGCCAAAGGGCTGGCGCTTTTGAAGGGGGCCATCGCCTGTTCCCCGGAGCTCTCCCCATGCCAGGAGGCCAGAAGCGCCGCATTTCGCTGATTGGCACGCACCAAAAAGTCGAGCAGATCTCCCACGAGCGGAAGGTATCCAGCCAAGAGATCGATGGTCAAATTGAGCAGCATCGCCAGCAGGAGCCGAGGAGGGGCCTCTGCACGCCATGCGATGATAACCGGGATCATCCCCAACAGAACTCCCACCACATCGCCCAGACCGGGCAAAAACAATCCGACCAAGGGATCTATGAACCAGCCATCCAGTCGTCGCGCGAGTTGTTCGGCGCTCACCAACGCTTGGCGTTGAGTAGGGCTCAGGGGAACCACCGGACCTGCTGCCCCTCGCACCAACGCATCCGCGACCGCGACACCCGCCTGACGTTTGAGCCCCGTGCCGGATTGTCTTTCCCATGAATTTGGCATGTTTCCCTCCTCCCAACGTGCTGCACCACCTCAGCGGCTCAAGACGACCCTTCGGACTCGTCGATGGCATCACCTGTGACGATTAACCCGAGGCGACACCGATGATGCGACCTTGAGGCAGGATTCCAGAGTCTTGAGACATTTGCATGGAGGGATTGGAGATAAACAAAGGGAAGCTTCACTTGAGCGGAGCGGCATGCGGTGAGCTGTCTGGGCCAGCACTCAAACGGTGCGCATCTGAAGGCAGTGATGCCACCTGCGCCACGCGCGAAGCAGAGGAGGCATCCGCCTCCGGCACAACCATAACACTTCCCAAGCGCTCTTCGGGCCGTAAGATCGGCTGTGCGGTATCCTGGGCAGGCGCCGACCCCCCCTCCGGCAGAGCGCGCTGACTTGCAGCCCCGCCCACTCTGGGGAGGGAGGGCTCCGGTTCAACCCAGCTCGGAATCGGTGGCAGGCTTTGCAAGCGTCCCACACGAAATTGCCCAGCCGGATCCAACAGGATGCTGTGCTCAGGCCCTCGTGCTTCCACCAAAAGAATAGGCTCATTTGGACCGGCGATGGAAAAGACCTGAACATTCCAGCCGTGAGGACTTGGAATATCCATGCCAAGGCTTTGAAAGTCACTGGTGTAACTTTGATTGGTGCGGTAGTACACCAGCTCTCGACGTTGAACCTCCTCCAAGACGGAGGCCACCTCCTCCATCACTTTTCGCTCTTCAGACTGCTGCTGACGCCACGCCCCGAGGCTCAACACCGCACTTAGACAGGCGACGCTGCAGAACGCGATGCGCGCGGACCATTCCTAAGGAAAGGTTGCCATAGATTCCCCCACCGTTAAAGAGCTGAATCCTCTAAGTACGTAAACGAATGCACGTTAAACATGGCCGTACCGGGAGGTTGACACGACATCAGCTCCAGATTCCGATCAAATGACCATACACGCACTGGAGCATTATAAACACCCCCGCCTCCCCAGGGCTGACGCTGAAAGACGGAGGAAAATCCGATCACCATAGCGCCATTGATGGTAGCGGTCTTTCCTGCCCAGTCTTCCAAGAATCGAGGAAAGTTCTCAACACCCCCGCTATAGTATGATCCATTCACCGTCTCCACATTTCCCGATATAAAGGTCATATTATAAATAGTATTCAAGGAAATTCTTGAGCCAAGTCCTTTAGAATTGTCCCAAGGGTCGTTGACATCTAACCATGCAGTTGAGAGCAAGCTGACCGCATCTCCGCCCACCATAAATGGCACCCATGCGCTGGCGAGAGAGCCACACGGCACTGCTGTCGTACCAATAGTGGAGCTGGTATTGACGTTTCCTTGTACATACATCGGCAATGAGGTGACGATGCTCAAGCCCTTCAGAAAGACCGTTCGATTTAGGGTAGCAGCATTCACCACTCGGACGGCGTTTGGATATGAGGTTGGGCTGTCTGTGCCAGTGCAGCTCGGAATGGTAAAGAGTGGCTCAAAACCATTTGCATCATTCCCATCACTGAGTGGTCGAGAGAATCCATTCCGTCGAGTGCCTGGGATATAGCCCAGATCGTCTGAGCACAGCGGATAAGGTAGCGCTCGCTGAACCATTGCAGTTCCCTGACTGGCCGCCTGCGTGTTGTCCAATACAGCCCCTTGTGCGGGCCATAATGTGGCAAGCTCATCCGGCATTCCATTCAGCATGCCCGACCAGGTGTAGGACACATAGACAATGCCATTGAACTTTCGACTTCCCGTAAAATAGGAGCCCAGCTCGCCTGAAGATGTATCCTGAAGTGCGCGGGTGAGCTCCGCCACATCTACATTGACGGGCAAGATGGCGCCCCGCGTTGCATCTCCATTTCGTACACGGTAATCCAAAAATCCGCTGCGTGCAGCTTGCAGACGCTGAGCCTCTGGCACGGCAACAAAAGAGCCACCCGTCGTTGAGACTTGGCAAAAGTCTATTGTCGCATCTCTCAGCCCAAGTCCTGCCTTGCAGGTCGCCGTATTTTCACATGCAGAGCAGAAGCTGTCATGATTCTTTCCATCTACATCCACATATTTTACACCATTTGCACCCTTACTCCAAAAGCCTGGTACCATCCCATTGAGGGTATTTGCTGCCAGTGTTCCATAGGAAATGACCCCCTGGGCGTTGTCGGTTAAACGTCCTGCTATCGGATCATACTCGTAATAGGAATAACGTTTGGGGACCGTCGTCCAAGTGCGAGCCAGCGCAAGATCGGCCTGCCCCACGTTCTGAGCTGCGCCTTCTATCCCTTCTGCATTTTTGGTGGCAAACTTGCCCGGATGATCCGACCAGATGGGCATGCCGGGCCACGTTCCATCGTTGAGATACCAGACGCCGTTAAGGATGCGAAGATCTGCCTTCCAAGCATAACGTTGCTCCTTTACACTGGCGCTATCACTCGATAGAACCGGATCCACGAGCACCCGAATGCTCTCAGAGTTGGACGGTCACAAGTTGGCTTCGGGCTCGCGACTGAGCATCTTTGATAAACTCAACAGGCTGAGACAGTGCTTGGCGCTCAGCGGTCTTTTCCAAGATGCCTTTTAGGCTAGGTCCAGCCAGCGAGGCAAGCAGGAGGGTCAACGAGACGACCAGGAGCAGCTCGATGAGGGTAAATCCCGCTTGCTCACGGCGTTTCAGCACTTCAACGGATTTGAAGGGAGCTGACCAGCGCATGATATGGATCCTCCAAACGCCCGAGATAGAGAGCGGGTGAAAAGTCGAGATGGAATGCACCCTCTGAAACGGATTTCCATTGTAAGCCTTTAGGAAACCTGCACTTTCAGCTGACATTTCCGCCCTGTCCGGTATTTGACATGAACGAACGTCTCCGTTCCCTGGACGACAGAAACACTTATCATTTTTGGCAATCTTTGATATAATCCTTTTTAGGCGTATAGTTCTCTCATGAATCAAGGATGGAGATTGCGGATGTTGACAAGTCACCCCCAGCAGCTGTGCCATGCTCACGGTACGGCTCAGCGCATTGGAACGTCATGGAGCCCACTGCTGGGCCTCCTGCTTGCCTTGAGTGGTGGGAGCTCACGGGTGTGCGCCGAAGAAGGGAGTGCGGCACCAGCGATCCCGGAACACGATGCCCACTCGCCGACCGCTTCTCCTGATGCAGCGGCGTCGCATGGAGCTGAGCCTGGTCATGGGGCGGCGGCGGAGGCACCGGCAGACGTTGCACACGACGGTGCTCACGGCGCCCACTCAGGTGCAGGACACGCATTTCACGGCAACCACGCAGCCCTTTTTTTGGGCGCAACGGTGGGGACCGAGGGCCTCTTTCCGTCTCTCGGCGTCGAATATGAGCGCCGACTGCCCTCCCAAGGGGGGATGTTTGGCGTGACGGCGTTTGGGGAGTTTACGGCGGCGACCACACCGTTCTTGATTCTGGGTGCGGGCGTGGTGCTGCATCCGTTTGGTCAGCTCCGACTGATGGCGATGGCGGGGGCTGAGATTGCGTTGGGTGCGGAAGAAACGACCGAAGAAGTCACCCATCGAGTTCAAGTTCAAGCGGAAGGGGGCGGAGCGGCTGCCCCTCTCGCTCGTGTGGGTGCCGCCTATGATTTTCATCTTGGCAAGATTGCCATCTCTCCGTCCATCTTTGTGGACTATGCACATGAGCACTTCACCCCCGTAGGAGGTCTGGGCATCGGTATGGGATTCTGAGTGGGCGTCGTTGCACCGGCTCCCCCGTCAGAAGAGCACCTCCAGCTGCGGTCCCTATAGAAGCGGCGTCCCCATCCGACTCGAGACACCGTGGCCTGAGAGAACCAGCCCCCCGCTGCTGCCCGATGAAGCCGTTTCCTGAGTGCGACCAGATCTCCCAACGCTGGTTTCACCGCTCGCGAGTCTGTCATTCATATTCATCTGTTTTGACCGCTTCTTACTTGCGTAGCATGTAACTCGACGATATGCTGAGGCTGCTGCCTTATGGTCTTGACCTGCTGCTGCTGCACGTACACCTGATCTCCCCTCGCTCACGCGCCCTCCCCCTGCGACTGCGCCCCTGTCAACGTTCTGTCAGCCGGATCAAGCAGGCGCGCTTCGACCAAAGGCCCCGCGATCCAGCGCATTTACCCGTTGCGAGCCATGTCCTCACGCCCCTGTGTGGTGGGGCGTATGCATGCAAGCCTGGGTACGGTTCAGTCCATTGAACAGCTCGATGTGGTGTGATGGCGGGCAGCATGACTCACGCCTCCCCACATCTTCTTAACCACCCGTGACGGCTGAAGGCCCACTTAATACCTGCTTTTGAGGCTCAGGGCCTCCCATTCGATGAGCAGCGGGTCTTCGATTTAGGAGTTTAAATGCGGCCACAACGATCTTGTCGGTTTACCGCTCCATCTTTTCGCACAGCACAACTCTCTTTGCTCCTAGCGCTCGTATGGAGTACAAGCTGTACACCACAGTCTACGGATGGAAATGACACACCAACACCGAGACCAAATCCGTCTTCGGGATACTCAGATTGTGTTTTGAAACAGCATTTGGACGCAGGAATAGATGGACAAGATGATGCATGGAGTGTCCTGACCTATGACTCTGATGCGCTGAATGTATTGCGCGAAGAAGACATCGATGCCGATGGACAGACGGACCAACGTTATACCTTTGTTTACAACGAAGATCGGCAGTTGATTGACACACTCAGTGACTTTGATGCCGATGGGATCACCGATACAGAAGTACTTCAGGAGTGGGACTCGAACCTGCTCCTGGAGGTGAGTACCGATCTCGGAGCGGATGGCGTGATGGATACTCGGGTACAGTATCGATACGATGCGAAGGGAAATTTGGTGGAAGAACAGACGGATTTTGATGCCGACGGCATAGAAGACAGCAACATAACCTATTATTATGACAACCTAAATCGACTCATCGAGCGTTCTTCCGATGGTGATGCCGATGGGAAACCTGACAGCAAGCTAGCGATTCTTTACACAGAGAGTCCAGATATGCAGAGTAATGCCTACGATTTTGAAGCAGATGGGGTGGTAGACTATCGACACACTCAGTATTTTGAAGACGGGCTCGAGGTAAAAGGAGAGCATGACTATCTTGCAGACGGGGTGGTGGATGCCGGTTATACCATCACCTACGACGGTTCCGGTTATCCTGTCTTGCAAGAGGAAGACCGCGACGCCGACGGTAAGGTGGATAGCCGGGTCAGCCTGACCTATAACGAAGCAGGCCAAGTGCTCACCCGCACCTTAGACGACCGCGCCGACGGCACCCCCAACCTCCAGCACCTCTATCAATACTCTGAAGCCGGTGATTTGCTTGAAATTAAGGTGATCTCCACCGACGATGAAGGTCTCAACCAGCGTGTGTACTTTGACGGAGACTGCTTTTAGCCTGCCCTACCCTCCCTTATCCCCCTTCCATGCACGATCTTGTGCGGAGTAGTTGCCGCATCCGGACGCCGTGGGTATGATACCCCTCGATCTGAAGGGGCGTCGAAGACCCGCTCCGGCGCCACGAGCCCTATCTTCTTGTTTGGAGACGTAAAGGCATGAGCAGCCTCAAAGGAAAGACCCTGTTTATTACGGGTGCCAGCCGTGGCATTGGCTTGGGCATCGCCCTCCGGGCGGCCAAAGATGGCGCAAACATTGTGATTGCCGCCAAGACCGCAGATCCACATCCCAAACTTCCGGGCACCATCTACACCGCTGCTCAAGAGATCGAAGCGGCAGGAGGCAAGGCGCTGCCCCTCATGGTGGATATTCGTTATGAAGATCAGGTGGCAGGTGCCATCGAAAAAGCGGTGGAGACCTTTGGAGGCATCGACATCCTGGTGAACAATGCCAGCGCCATCAGCTTGACCGGCACCTTGTCAACGCCGCCCAAACGTTACGACTTGATGAATCAGATCAATGCCCGAGGCACTTATATTTGCTCGCATTTTGCCTTGCCTCACCTGCTCCAGTCTGCCAACCCTCACATCTTAAACCTCTCGCCCCCCCTCAACATGTCGCCAAAGTGGTTTGCCAACAACGTGGCCTACACCATGGCCAAGTATGGCATGTCGATGTGTGTGCTGGGCATGGCAGAGGAATTCCGCACGGAGGGGGTCGCAGTGAACGCGCTATGGCCTCGTACCGGCATTGCAACTGCCGCCATGAAGATGCTCACCGGAGAAGAAGGGCTTAAAGCCTGCCGCTCGGTGGACATCATGGCCGATGCCGCCCACATCATCCTCACCAGCCCCTCGCGAGACTGTACAGGCAACTTCTTCATCGATGAAGATCTGCTGCGTATTTATGGCGTGAGCGATTTTGACAAGTATGCACTGGACCCCGGAGCACCCCTCTTTCCGGACTTTTTCATCGACTGAATCGGTACGACGGACTCGGAACGGGATGGGAGCACGGCCCATGAGCTGCACAACCAGGCGAGCGCATCTGTGCTGGTGGGGTAAGCTGCTGACCAGCAGTGCCGTGCTGGCTATTCCATCCTGTCAGGATCCGTCTATTCCCTCCCCCACGCCTCTGGGCTTTGAGACGTTGGTGCTTTCGTTTGAGGATTATCCGGCGTTAAAAGAAATCGGAGGGGTGGCCACCCTCGATCAGCCGGAGCTGCTCCTGAGCTTGATCCTGGTTCGACTGGATGCCACCCGCCTGATCAGCCTCTGGCGCATTTGTCCGCACGGGGCCTGCGATGTCAAGTTTGAGAGCGCCACACAAGAGCTGGTATGTCCTTGTCATGGCTCACGTTTTGATGTAGATGGCAATCTACTTCTAGGACCGGCGGAGCGCCCCCTGACCTCTTATGCCACCCATTTTGACACCCACCATATCTACATCACCTCTCATATTCCGGTATAAACCATGCACCTATGGCTCGCACTGGCCATTTTTGGCCTCACCTATGCCGTGATCAGCGGTCGCAGCCTGCCGGGCCTGAGACTGGATCGTCCCAGCGTGGTCCTGTTGGGCTCCGTGTTGATGGTGGCCAGCGGGATTCTCACCCCCGAGCGCGCCTATGCGAGCATCCACCTGGGCACCTTGGGCCTGCTCTTGGGCATGATGGTGCTCAACGTGTACCTTCAGCGGGCGAACTTTTTTGAGTGGGCAGCCTGGCATGTGCTCCGGCATGCACGGAATCCGAAGCGACTGCTCCACTTAACAATGTGGGTTTCGGGCGTGCTCTCCGCCTTGTTGGTGAACGATACGGTTTGCCTCATGCTGACGCCCCTGGTGGTTCGGGTTTGGTTGGGCGCCGGGCTGAATCCGCTTCCGGGCCTGCTGGCACTGTCGATGGGCTCCAATATTGGCTCCGCCGTGACCCTGACGGGCAATCCACAGTTGATGATCATTGGGCAACTTTCGGAGCTGCCCTACCTTCGTTATGCGCTGCTCTCGCTGCCCTCGGGTGTGGTGGGCATGTGGAGTGGAGGCTGGGTCTTGCAGCAGTGTTTTCGAGCGGCACTGTCTGAGGAGCTGACCCCACCGACGACAGAAGCGCCGCCGAAGGTGGATCGCCGACTGTTGTGGCCTTCGCTGCTGGTGTTGGTCGGGGTGGCGGTGGGATTTCTGCTCAATCTGGACTTGGCGTGGACGGCCCTGGCGGGTGCGGCACTGCTGTTGCCGGTGGGAGGATTGGCCCCCGACAAGGTGTTGGCAGAGGTGGACTGGAGCCTCTTACTTTTTTTCAGCGGCCTCTTTATCGTGATGGGAGGGGTAGGAGATGCGGGCCTGACCGC
>JBJTQF010000090.1:0-30509 GCA_046075485.1 Myxococcota bacterium
GCAGTGCTTTTTTGCAAAGAGGGCGCTGCCCTCTCTGCACTCACCCGCAAGGGATTCCATCCCTTGACCCGTGTATTGTTTTTTTGTTTTTGCAGTGCTTTTTTGCAAAGAGGGCGCTGCCCTCTCTGCACTCACCCGCAAGGGATTCCATCCCTTGACCCGTGTATTGTTTTGGGGTGTCCTCAACCGCGTGCGATGCGTGGGACGTGATCCGCGATCCGTGCCACTACCTCATAATTAATCGTCCCACTCCACTCCCCAAGCTGCTCCGCGCTCAGATATTGCCCTCCCTGTCCCCCCAGCAGCACCACCTCATCCTCCACCCGTGCCTCCGGAATATCCGTCACATCCACCATAATGATGTTCATGCACACCCGCCCTCGCACCGGCGCTCGTTGTCCTCGAATCAGCACATACGCCAGATTCGACAGCCCCCGATCATATCCGTCATAATACCCCACCGGCAGAATGGCCAGCCTCGTCGGATGTGTCGCCATAAACGTACAGCCATACCCCACAAACTCCCCCACACCCACCCGTTTGATCTGCGCAATGCGCGTCTTCCACGTCAGCGCCTGTGTTAACGACGTGCGCCCTCGTCCCTCCAGCGTCGCTGACAGCAGTGTCTCCCGCGAAGGCCACAGCCCATACGATGAAATCCCAACCCTCACCAGATCAAACTGAGCGTGAGGCCATAACAAAGTCGCCGCACTGTTCGCCGTATGACAGATCGGCAGCTCATGCCCTGCCCCTCGGAGGGCCCTCACCCCCCGCTCGAACCGTTCGAGCTGCTCCTCCGCAAAGCGGTGATCCGTCGTATCCTCCACATTCGCAAAATGAGTCGCCAGACCTTCCAGCGTCACCCCCTGCGCTCGGCAGCGATCCGCGAGCTTGAGCGCCTCCTCCAGCCCCACCCCTTGCCGATTATTGCCGGTCTCGACCTTGATATGCACATACGCGGGCTTGCCGAGCCGTTTTACCAGCTTGACCAGCGCATCCACCGTCTCCTGGTTGTAGACAACCATCCGCGCGTCGAGCTCCACCGCTCGCTCAAGCTGCTCCAGCGACAGATAGCCCATCACATAAAGAGGACAGGTGAAGCCCGCCTGACGCAGCGCCTCCACCTCATAGAGCGCATTCACACACAACCAATCCGCTCCACCCGCCAAAAAAGCGCTGGCCGCCAGTACCAGCCCATGCCCATACGCATTCGATTTCACCGCAGGCGCCAGACGGACCCCTGGCTTCAGCAGCCCTTTAAAGCTCCCCATGTTTCGGCGGAGCGCCGCCGTATCCACTTCGCACCAGACAAGATCCACGGGTGACTCCAACAGTTCAGGTTTTGAAGCCTGCATGGTATCATATCCACGCTGAAGCCGCGATGGGCACGAGCGCCCTCCAACCTCAGCAGGCCCAGCAGCGCCGATCCCCTTCATATCTCGAATATCCTGGAGCTGAAACCGACATGCAGAACAAATCCACGAACACACGACGGCTGAGCTGGCTGATGGGTCTCCTCCTGCTGGCCACCGGCTGTCAGAATGAGTGTTCCCCCGTAAAAGCCGCCTACAACCAAGCCCTTGAGCTCGAGAAGTCGCTGGTGGATACCCGAGGCAACCGCGAGAAGGTCTCCCACTTTGGCATCTCCATGAAGCTGGACCTGCTCAACGCCGTGATTGCCAAAGCCCTCCGCACCGAGAGCGGCGAGCTCTTTGAGCTGGAGCGCACCAGCAGCGTCATGGGCCAAGACATTGGGTTTAAGGCGCGTGGTCGGCTCAACGAAGCAGTCCTGGCCGCCGAGCCAAGCTGCACAAGCTGCGTGAAGATCTCTGGACAGCTTGGAGGCACCCTCGACCTGACCTTACCCGTGGTGGGGAAGCGCACCATCCCTCTAAAAGCCCCTCTGACCCTGGTGGTGCCCCTTGCCTTCACTGAAAAAGACGGACAAGGAGTGATCCAGCTCGATTTTAAAGCCATGCTGAAGCTGGGTAAGTCCTCCTTTAAGCTCCCCACCGAAAACTTGCCAGCGCCGTGGAATGAGCTGGTGCAAGGCAAGTTTTTGGAAGCCCTCCTGGGCACCGTGGCCGACCGAGTGGGGGTGGTGGAGCTGTATCGGTTTAGCCCTCCGGCCCTGGGCATCGAAGGACTGGAAGTCCTGCCCGTGGTCCTGGAGCTCAACCCTCAGACCGGTGTGCTCTTTGCCGGGATGAGCAGCAACCTGCCGGGCCTGCCTGCGGGAACCCCAGGGCTCACCCCCTTTACGGGCTTGGCGGGTGGAAACAACCTGGCGATGGGGGTACACAAACAAGTGCTCCTGCCTGTGATGATCTCCCTCATGCGCTCGGGAGACGTGCCGCGTGCCTACGACGGAGACGGCAACCCCAACGAACGAGGCCCTTACTTTTTGACCTTACGCTCGATGGAGCTCTCCGCCGCTGCCAAAGCCGACGCTCGCCAGGGACATCCTTTTAACCTGGGCTTTCAGCTCTACCATCTGCCTGCCGACGGCCTCTGTTATTCCGTTGATGCCGAAGCCGCTGGCCGGATGAAGCTCGTGGGGGGCAAAGTGAAAGTCAGCGTCGAAAAAGCCACCCTCTTAAAGACCTCCCTTCCCGACGTGCTCAAAGATCTGGCAAACTGGGGCGGTACGCAATACCTGACCCAGAGCGCACAAGTGCTGCGCTCCGCCATCGACCCGACCAGCTTGGCCTTGCCGGGTGCGGAGCTGGAGATCAGCAGCGGCCTGCTCCAGATCAAAGATCAGGGGCTCTACGTGGCGGCCAAAGCCAACCTCAAAGGGGAAGCCGTGCCGGTCAAGACGGCCAGCCCTCGCCCGAACAACCCTGGTTTTACCCCAACGCCCCGCAGCGGGCGCTAACCCGGAGGACTTCCGCATCCGAAGTCCCCAGAGGATCTTCATGGCACAGCAGCTCTTCTTGGGAGCCAAACCGCCTCCCCCTGCACCTTTGGCCGACCGCATGCGGCCTCGAAAGCTCGACGAATACGTGGGACAGTCTCATCTGCTCGCCCCTGGCCAGCCCTTGAGATTGGCCCTCGAAGCGGGACGGACTCCATCGTGTATCTTGTGGGGGCCGCCCGGTACTGGAAAGACCACCCTCGCGCGCCTGCTTGCGCTGGCCACTGCCTGCGAGTTTGTGCCGTTCTCTGCTGTTATGGGAGGTGTGAAGGAGCTGCGAGAGCTGCTCGACGAAGCCCGCATGCGTCGAGACCGCACCGGCAAAGGCACCGTGCTGTTTGTGGACGAAATCCACCGCTTTAACAAGAGCCAGCAAGATGCCTTCCTGCCTCACGTCGAGAGTGGCCTGATCACCCTCTTGGGTGCTACCACTGAAAATCCTTCGTTTGAGCTGAACGCCGCCTTACTCTCCCGCGCTGAAGTGTATGTGCTCACCGCCTTAACCGAGCAGGAGCTTCAGAGCCTCTTGGAGCGGGCCCTTCACGACGACGAGCGAGGACTGGGGCGGACGCCGTTGCCTCTCGAGCCGGGCGTGCTCGAAGCCCTGGCCCAACAAGCCGATGGAGATGCGCGGCGCGCCCTCAACCTGCTGGAGCAGCTCTTTGAGACCTGGCGGTCGGATCGAGCCCGTCCCGAGCCGGTGGATTTGGCATATCTGCGCCGGACCCTCTCGAGAAAGAGCTTGCGGTACGACAAAGCCTCCGAGGAGCATTACAATATTATCAGTGCTTTTATCAAGAGCCTGCGGGGATCCGATCCGGATACGGCCCTCTACTGGCTCTGTCGGATGGTTGAGGGGGGCGAAGATGCCAGCTTCATCACTCGGCGTCTGGTGATCTTTGCCAGCGAAGACGTGGGAAACGCGGATCCGCGTGCGCTTCAAGTGGCGGTCTCAGCGGCTCAAGCGGTCGAACAAGTGGGCATGCCTGAAGGTCAATTTGCCCTCACCCAAGCCACCTTATACTTGGCGATGGTGCCCAAATCCAACACCGCCAAGACGGCATGGAAGGCCGCGATGGAAGACGTGCGCAGCTTTGGAACCCTTCCCGTTCCATTGCATCTGTGTAATGCGCCCACCAAGCTGATGAAAGCACAGGGGTATGGTGAAGGTTATGTGTATCCCCATGACTTTCCCCATCATCACGTCGCACAACAGTATCTGCCCGACAGATTGCGGGGCAAACGATACTATCAAGCCTCCGGGATGGGGTTTGAGAAGACCCTCGAAGAGCGCCAAGCGTTTCTGGCGCGCCGAGGTGCGACGGAAGGGGATGAGTCCGGCTGAAAAAAGCCTGTGCAGAATGTTTCATCCCGTGGGTTCGACGTGATAAGCTGAGCCCAAACTTGGGAGGCTCTATGCCAAAGATTGATGGAAAAACGCGGGTCTACGGGATCATGGGCTGTCCGGTGCGACATACCCTCTCCCCGAGGATGTACAATCTCCTGTTTGAGTCGATGGGGATTAACTCGGTGTATGTCCCCTTTGAGGTGGAGCCGGAGTCTTTGCCTCGGGCCCTGGTGGGTTTGCGTGCGTTGGGGCTCCAGGGCGTGCATCTGACCGCGCCCTTTAAAGAAGCGGTGGTGCCCTATCTGGATCGGCTCTCTCGGGAAGCGGCGGCCATTGGTGCGGTCAACGTGGTGCTCAACACTCGAGGCATGCTCTACGGAGACAATACCGACGGGCGCGGTTACGTGCGGGCGCTCCAGCGAGAGCTGGGTTATGAAGTGGGAGGGCGTACCGTGGCCCTCTTGGGTGCCGGAGGTTCGGCGAGGGCCATTGCTTTTACCCTTGCCCGGGTGGGTGTGGCCACACTTTCGATCTTCAACCGGACCCTCGAGCGTGCTCAGAAGCTGGCAGCCGATCTGAAGCATCACTATCCGGCCTTGCAGGTGGAATCTCTGCCGCTCGAAGCGAAGGTTTTTTCCGAGCGTGCGGCGGAGCTCTCCCTGGTGATCGACTGTACCACCCCCGCCCAAGACAACCCGGTCAATCACTTTCCCGTCGAAGGTCTGAGTGTAGAGACCGTGGTCAGTGACATCAGCTATCATCATGCGGGAGCGCCGTTGCTCGAGCGTGCGCGTGAGGCGGGCTTGCGGACCCAGGATGGCCTGGGCATGTTGGTGCATCAAGGAGCTTTGAGCCTGACCCTCTTGGCGGGCCTGACCGTGAAGCCTGAGCAGCTTGAGGGATACGTGAAGGCGCGCTGAGGGCGGGAGCGTCGAGGCCGACCTGAGCCCTTAACCTGAGCCCTTTAGTCTGTCTGCCGGGTGGGGCGAGGTGGTTCTACCAAGCGGCAAGAAGTGCCGGCCATATCCATCTCTTCGCGCAGGTAACTTCCGAGTGTTTCACTGCCTTCCCATGCTGCACTGTAGAGCATGGTCCAAGCGCAGTTGACCGACGCCAGCGGCCCTGACACTTCGAGGAGCTGCTGCATGCTGTGCTCACTCGACCATGCGCCTGAGCGTTGATCGGGTACCCCTTCCCGCAGTCCCATGACATAAAATCCGGTGGTGCCGGGCACGTTGATCGAAGACTCCCCGCCATCCGCGACCATCCAGGCATTCCCGGGCATTGGATTGAGTGCTTTTACGAGCTGAAAGCCCCGCTGCTCAGTGGTTGGGGTCCAGGTATAGTCCGTTAAGTAGTCGGGAGGCTGCGAGAGTTCCGTCAGTGTGGCAAATCCCAGCGTGCCTTCCGTGCCCATGCCCCAGCCGGTGCCTTGTCCGCGCGTGTGTGCGTAGCGGAGCACATACGAGCCATCCGCCTCTTGATCGAGCCGTCCGTGGTGGGGCGTATTCAGAAAGGGTGCGCTGCTCGACGCCGGATCGGGATACATCCACTGATATTCCCAGCGACCCGTGGAGTCCACTTGGCTTTGTTTGAACATCACCAGCCGTCCCATGCCATCCACATTGGCGATGTTGCGGCAGGTGACCAGCACGTAGCGGCCATCCGGCTTATCGATCATCTGGATTTCGTTGGGTTGACAGGTCTCATCCCAGCCGGGCGTATTGCTGTTGATCACCTGGTCTACCACCGCGCAGGTGTTGCCGTTGGCGTAGTCGAGCGTGGCACTGACCAGGCGTCCGTGGTGATCCGCGATCATCATGGAGATGCGTTGTTCTTCTGGGTGGTCCTCGAGCACCTCAAAGGCGTGAACAAACCACATGCGGCATTCCCACGGCATGGAGTAACTTCCGGGGGGGAGCTGGCTCGACGCGCAGGTGGACTGAGCGGGGACATTGCAGCGTGACTCCTGCACCACCTTCGAGAAGTCGAGATCCTTCAGGCTCCACACCGGCTTGGCGGGAGACCGCAGCTTCAGCCGATACAGCTCACTGTAGTTGTCTGGCGCAATGGAGATCGCCATATCCAGGTGATCATCGTCGTCGATCACCTTCCGTTCGATCTCATGGACCTGGCAGGGCCGAGCGGGCCCGCAGCGGTCGGGCATGTCGTCGTTGAGCTTATAATCCCACAGCAGCGCGTTGTCCGACAGCCGCACGACGCTCATCCGTGCGCCACCGGTGTCGGAGATGGTGGCCACCCCACTGCGCCAGGGCAGGGATGGATCGACGTTGGTGTTCAGCGGCCAGGGGATGGGCGTGGGGCTCGGAGCCACCGAGGGCTCAGGAAGCTGGGTTGGCTCCAGCGTCGGACGGGGTGACAGCTCCGGCGTAGGGGGCAAGGTCGGATTGGGCGTCTCAAACGGGGGGCGTGTTGGCTCTGGTGAGGGCGAGCTGGGCAAGGGGCTCCCTGCGTCCGGTGTGGGGCTCGAGGGCGCGGTGGTGTGGGTCTCCTCCGTGGGGGGGGTCAGATAGAGCACCCCTCCATCACAAGCAGTCATGAGCAACATCGACAACAACATCAGCATGGGGGGAGAACCTCGCCCCCAACAGCGCAGCTTCAGCATAGGAACCTCTCGGGTGTGTGTCGTATGGAACAGGGTCGTCAGGACGGGAGGAGCCCTCGTCCATCGCTCCTCTATATTCAGTGTTAACGTTAGAAATTCAGTAACGCAAGAATAAAAGTCACATTAGTCGGAAATTGGTCAGAAGTATGAAGGCAAGGTTCATCATTCGCTTACCTGCCCTGTCAGGGGCTGAGATGTTCAAAAATGAACTGTCGAAAAAACAAGGATAGATCCATACTTGCACATTCTGTTATATGGAACGCGAAAAATAGAGGTACTGCGTCAAGACTGGCAGGTATAAACTGACACATGTGGCAATCAGCGGGCGTGAGGGCGGTCTGGCCGTACTTAACGGACTTGAGGCGTAGAGGTGGAGGGGAGAGCTTGACGGCTTTTACACGTCGCTGAAATCTTTTCTTGCAGGAAGTAGGGCGGAGTGGGGGATATCTTACCGCACCACGAAGTTGACCAGCTTGCCGGGCACATAGATCGCCTTGACGATTTCCTTGCCGTCCACAAAGCGGGCGACGTTCTCGAGGGCGCGGGCGCGCTCGAGGGCTTCGTCTTGTCCGATGCCCACCTCCACTTCGACTTGACCCCGCAGCTTGCCGTTGACTTGGACCACCAAGCTGAACTTCTCATCGAGGGTATAGGCTTCGACGTACTCCGGCCAGGGCTCGAGGGCCAGGGAGTGAGCATGTCCCAGGGTTCTCCAGCATTCTTCGGCCATGTGGGGCGCGAAGGGGCTGAGCATGAGTGCCAGGGTCTCCATGTCGGTGCGGGAGGGGCGCTCGACCTTATAGAGGTCGTTGACATAGGTCATCAGGCCGGAGATGGCGGTATTGAAGCGCATCGCCTCCAGGTCTTGGGTGACTTTTTTGAGGGTGGCATGGCGTGTCTTGCGGGTGAGCTCGGGATTGCCATCGCCGCTGCCATCGCCGCTGCCATTGCCGCTGCCATCGCTCCAGCCGTCCACCAGTCGCCACACCCGGAGCAGGAAGCGGTTGACCCCTTCGATGCCGTTGGTATCCCAGGGTTTGGTGGCCTCGAGGGGGCCCATAAACATCTCATAGACCCGCAGGGTATCGGCACCATGCGAGCGCACGATATCATCGGGGTTGATGACATTGCCGCGAGACTTAGACATCTTCTCGCCGTTTTCGCCCAAGATCATGCCCTGATTGACCAGCTTCTGGAACGGCTCGACGGTGGAGACCACCCCAATATCGTAGAGCACCTTATGCCAGAAGCGTGCGTAGAGCAGATGCAGCACGGCATGTTCGGCACCGCCCACATAAAGATCCACCGGGAGCCAGAAGTCCGCCTTTTGTTTGGCGATGGCCGCCGTATCATTCTTGGGATCGATGAAGCGGAGATAGTACCAGCACGAGCCTGCCCACTGGGGCATGGTGTTGGTCTCTCGCCGCGCCTTCTGTCCCGAGACGGGATCGGTGAGGTGGAGCCAGTCGGTGGCGTTGGCGAGTGGAGACTCTCCAGTGCCGGACGGCTTCACTTCCGTCAGGTTGGGCAGCAGCAGGGGCAGCTCATCCTCGTGGAGCGGGCGAATGCTGCCATCTTCCAGGTGTAGGACGGGGATGGGCTCACCCCAGTAGCGTTGACGGCTGAAGAGCCAATCGCGCAGGCGCCAGGTGATGCGCGCACGACCGTGGCCATTTTCCTCCAGCCAGCGGTTCATGCTCACCTTGGCGTCCGAGACGGAGAGCCCATCGAGAAAGCCGGAGTTGATGTGGGTGCCTTCGCCGGTATGGGCTGCTGCTTGCAGGTCTCCACCTTCCACCACCTCGAGGATGGGGAGGTCAAAACGACGGGCAAACTCCCAGTCGCGTTGATCGTGTCCGGGCACGGACATGATGGCGCCGGTGCCGTAGTGGGCCAGCACGTAGTCACCGATCCACACGGGGATGGGCTGTCCGGTGGCCGGATTGATGGCGTAAGCGCCGGTCCAGACGCCGGTTTTTTCTTTGACCAGCTCTGTGCGCTCCAGATCTGATTTCCGAGCAGCGGCTTCTTGGTAGGCCAAGACCGCATCTCGATGCGCAGCGGAGGTGATGGCGCTCACCAGGGGATGTTCGGGGGCCAGCACGCAGTAGGTGGCACCGAAGAGGGTATCCGGGCGGGTGGTGAACACCTCAAAGGAGAGGTCTGTTTTGCCTTCGATGGCGAAGCGGATTTCAGCGCCTTCGGACTTGCCGAGCCAGTTGCGCTGCATCTCCTTGATGCCTTCTGGCCAGTCCAGCCCTTCCAGATCGTCGAGCAAGCGGTCGGCGTAGGCGGTAATCTTGAGCACCCACTGGCGCATGTTTTTTCGCACCACCGGGAAGCCGCCACGTTCGGACTTGCCGTCGATCACCTCTTCATTGGCGAGCACGGTTCCGAGCTCTTCGCACCAGTTGACGGGAAGGTCGGCCACATAGGCCAGTCCCTTCTTGTAAAGCTGGAGGAAGATCCACTGAGTCCAGCGGTAATAGTCTTCGTCGATGGTGGCCACTTCGCGGTCCCAGTCGTAGGAGAAACCGAGCGACTGGAGCTGGCGTTTGAAGGTGGCGATGTTTTTGCGGGTGATCTCTGCGGGATGGCGTCCTGTCTTGATGGCGTACTGCTCGGCGGGCAGGCCAAAGGCGTCCCAGCCCATCGGGTGCAGCACGTTGAAGCCCTTCATGCGCTTATAGCGGGAGAGGATATCGGTGGCGGTGTAGCCCTCGGGATGTCCCACGTGAAGCCCATCGCCCGAAGGATAGGGGAACATATCGAGCGCATAAAACTTGGGCCGGGTGGGATCTTCAGTTGTTTTAAAGGTCTTATGGGCCAGCCAGTGGGCCTGCCATCTCGGCTCGACCTCTGCGTGATCGTATCGTCTCGCCACGGAAAAACCTCCGAAAATGAGTCAACATGAGGAAGAGACTGGAAAAATCTCTCTGTTATATCGCAGGCGCTCTCATTTCGCCAGTGAAAAATCGGACGGGGACTGATGGTGAGTGGGGGGCCGAGACCCGTCAACCAGTGCTCTGGGGGTGGGTGGGACGTTAGGAGCCTTTTGTCGCAAGCTGTGCCCGGAGACGTTCCAGCTCTGCGGCGAGCTGCTGGGCCTGAAGCTCGGCTTCACGCGCGCGGGCCTCAGCGCGAGCGCGTTCCTGGGCTTCCTCGAGAGCGCGGGCCTCAGCGCGAGCGCGTCCTTGGGCTTCCTCGAGGGCGCGGGCCTTAGCGCGAGCGCGTTCCTGGGCTTCCTCGAGAGCGCGGGCCTCCGCTTCGGTGGCGTGTTTTTCCAGCTCTTCTTGCGCCGACACCTGATCCTTGAGTCGAAGCTCGAGGTGATGGCTGCGTGTGGCTTCTTGTTCTAGGCGGAGCATATAAAACCGGTTCTGTCGTTCTGCGATCTCCCGCAGATCATAGGCATCGTCAAGGTCTTCTAGGAGCTTTCCCGACTCCAGACACTGGAGGCGCAGGCGTGTATTTTCCTCATAGATGCGCATGTTGAGCACTTCACTGAAGACGGAGCCATTCTGGGAGGGGGTCTCCACGTATTGGTCATGGACCAGCCGCAGCAGCATCAGGGGGGGTGAGAGGTATTCATGCTCTGGATCAAAGAGCACATACTCGCGGACCCCCAAGCTCGCATACAGCTCCCGTTTGAGGACCACATCATTTTTGCGGGTTTTGCGGGAGGTGATCTCCATGACGATGTCGGGCATCTTACCTTCAACCCACGTTTTATAAGTGCGACGAAGGCCGGGCGGTCGTCCGAACGTCACCAACACATCGGGGGAGCAGACCTTATGGATATCACCCTCGACGTAGTACAGGAGGATGTTCCTGGAGACATAAACGTCCTGCCGGTCTGCAAACCAACGCTGAAGAGAGACAACCGTCCACGCGGACTCACGAATGTGGAGATCGGTCTCGCCCATGGGTTTTCCGTCACTTTCAGGATAATAGATTTCACGACGCCGAGGCGTCCCCTGTAGCTTCGCTTTGGCTTGCATATTCCAACTCCTCTCCGCAAAAGTCAGGCCCACATGGTGCAATGTTGAGAGCGTAGCCAAACTTGTTCTGTGTGTCAATGAGTACAAACAACGAGAGGTGTGATTTCGGCAGTCATAACGATGGATGAAGTCTAGAGATTTGACAAAAATTACGGGGAGGATAAGCACGCAAGAGAAAGCATACTGGCAACTCAAGCACTGGCCTCAACAATACTTGCCAATTGTGGCAAATGAGCCCATACATATATGGTCGCAGCTGCGCCAGAACTTTTCCTCGAGTGCTCCCCAGGAGTGCCTCACGCACCCCCCGCTTTCCCTTGCACCCACCCCGCCGCTACGTTAGAGTAGCGGTGCAGCCGTGCCGTGCTCGCGGCATCCGTTCATGATGCCGTTCCCTTGGACTGTCTGTCTTGGACTGTCTGTCTTGTACTAGCGGTCTTAGACTATCTGTCTTGTACTGTCTGTGTTGGAGCGGCGCGGTCTCTCGTGTGGAACGCCCTCGTCGCCGTTCTGAAGGGCTCCGTTGTCCAGCCGTCTTGAACTCTGAGTGGGGTCTCATGTCTGTTATCAACTTCAAGCGCAAAGAGATTGTTGCCAAAGTGGTCTATTACGGCCCCGGTTTGTCCGGCAAGACCACCAACGTGCAAAAGATCCACGAGACCATGCCCAAAGACTACCGGGGAGACCTCACCTCCCTGGCCACCGAGCAGGACCGAACGCTCTTTTTTGACTATATGCCCATCCATCTGGGCAATATTGGCGGCTTTCGCACCCGTTTTCAGATCTTTACCGTGCCTGGACAGGTTTATTATTCGGCCACTCGGCGCGTGGTGCTCCAGGGCACCGACGGGGTGGTGTTTGTCGCCGACTCCAGCCCCGATGCCATGAGCCGCAACCGCGAGAGCCTCGCCGATCTGCGTCAGAACCTGCTGCACTACGATAAGTTTCTCAACGCCATTCCGTTTGTGCTTCAGTACAACAAACGAGACGTCCCCGGCGCCCTCACCGTGGATCAGCTCCAGCGCGAGCTGAACTTGTTAGGCGTTCCGCACTTTGAAGCCGTCGCCTACGAAGGCAAAGGGGTGCTCGAGACCCTCTCCCGCATCTCGACCCTGGTGCTCAACAACCTCAAGAGCTCCATCGAAGGAAAGCTGCTCCAGGGCCGCCGTGACAACAACATGGTGGAAAAATACGAAGACGATGAGCCCAGCGACGAAGCCCTCGTGCGCAACCTGCTCTCTCAAGTGGCCGAAGTGCGTAAGACCGAACACGCCACCGAAGTCAGCATCGTCGATGAAGATGAGCAGGTCCATAACCTGTATCCCTCGCGCATGGCAGGAGACGCCACCGCCGGTCTGCAAGAAGGCTCACGCCCGCCTGAGCGTCCCGAGCCCGTCGAGTACGAAGTGGCCCTGGGTGCTCCGGTCAACAAAGCCCCCATTCCGCCTCCGCTGGTGGTGGATGCTCACCCCGCCGTTCCACCGGCTTCAGAGAATATGGCCGCCTCGCGCGGAACGCCTGATTTTAACTCCGTGCCCACCTCACGCAACGCACGCGCCGGCACTCGCTCCGAGCGAGAGGTCTTTCGACCTCAAACCCCCGCCGTCGCCATTGAGATCGAGCACTCCGAAGCGGCTCAGCCTTCACCCTCCGCACGGCATCGAGGGCCTGTGGCCGCTCAGCACGCGGTCATGCCGGTCGAAGCGTCTCCCTTTGTGCTGGAGCTGGAGCCCACCGATCCACGACCGGTTGAAAGACTGCCTGATTATCTCTCGGGAGGTTCTGCGCCAGCCGCTGCCGCCCCTTCCGGTGTGAGTGGCTCCGCCGTGGCATCCGTGGTGGCTGCTGCTGCCGCTGTGCCAGCCGCTCCCGCTGTGCCAGCCGCTCCCGCTGTGTCCCCTGCGCCGGTGGCAAATCCTGCGAGTGTGGCCGCTCCGTCGTTTGTCTCGCCGCCCGTGGGGGCCGTCGGCTCCGCCTCTGCGCCTGCCACACCGGTATCCGCGAGCAGCCCTGCCAGCAGCGCCGCGCCAAGCGCCATGCCTCCGCGACCCGCTCCAGAGCTCAGTGGCCTCACCGCCTTTCAGCCGGGTGACGCTCCACCCTGGGATCCTCGCACCGCAGCCAGCAGCCCTCGTCCGCCCGCGCGCGAGAGAGATAGCAGCCGTGACGTGCGGGAGCTGCGCTCCAAAGAGGGCCTCGAGCTGCGCTCCAAAGAGGGCCCGGAACGAGAGCTGCAAGAGGAAAGTGGAGAAGCCCCTGTTCCTGCCAGTGCCGCCCCGATCCGAGGTGTCTCCGCTCATCTGGGCGCGCTGGAGGTCTCTGACGTGGGCACCCCTTCTCGGCGGGGTAATGTGCTGAGCATTCCGATCACGGTGAAAGATGCTGCTTCGGGACAGAGCAAACATCTGCACTTGCAGGTGAACCTCACCGAGCGGGAGCTGCCACCGGTGAAGGTCCATGTGCCGGGTTTTATTTATGGCTGGTTGTTGGTGGTGACGGCTCTGGCGGGGACCGCTCTGGCACTGGTCCTCAAATAAAGCATATTCCGCTCCGGCACATTCCGCTCCGGCACAGACCTCTCAAGCACAGACCGCTGGAATCGAGGCACCGTTTAATCCTGTGAAGGCTCACTCAGCGGCGGCCCGGGCGGGGAGGTCGGAAGGTCTTTTTGGCCACCGGGGTGGAGGGCTCTGGAACTTCGACCGTGCAGTCTCGCAGCACCCGCGTCTGACAAGCCAAACGCTCCCGGGTGATAAAGAAGACGTTGCCCATCGCACTTTGCTCGAGGAACTCCATCCCGGAGACTGAATTTTCCTGCCCTGATGGAAGTTTGACCACACACAGCCGACAAGAGGCTTTGCCACCACAGGAGGTCGGCACCACCACCTCACCCCTGAGTGCCACCTCGAGGAGCGATTCACCCGGTGTCGCTTCCACTGTTGCACCGGTGGGCAGAAACGTCACGATGGGCACGGTGGCATCCTCAGTTGGTGTTGAAGGATTTCCCGCAGCCGCACTCGCTGGTGACGTTGGGGTTGTTGAACTGGAAGGCGGCCTCGTAGCTGGACTTGCGCACGTAATCCACTTCTGTGCCTGCCAAGTAGCTCATGCTCATCGGATCGACCACCACCCGCAGATCCCCGAACTGGATCACCTGATCCCCATCCTTCACCTCTCCGTCGAGGTACAGCTCATACGTAAAGCCGGAGCAGCCACCGGCGGCCACGGCGATGCGTAGGGCTTGTGAGGCATCCCCGGACTCCAGACGAATGTGTTTAACATGCTCAACCGCGCGATCTGTCAGCGTAATCATCACCAAGCTCCTCCATAAAGGCATCTGTGCGCTTAGGCGCTCATCTCAGGCAATGGGAAAAGATAACACGCTCCCCCCTGATTGCCAAGTCGAGACACACACCGAGCCACATTCACGGAGCAGACCCACCTGCACGCCCATGCGCATGCGTATGAAAAAAGGAGGGATTCTGCTGCATTTTCAGAGACCTAAGCCCCTCCTGCGCCGGAAAGTCGAGCCGTGGGGGAGACAGGCGCTGCGAGGCGTTCCAATCGTGCCGGTTTTTCGCGAGCCAACTTGTTAATTCGCCGATCCAGCCTCCAGTTCCCCTGCGAAGTGCTCAGCTCCCCGCCTTAACATCCCGAAAGTAAAACTGAATCCTGCTGGATCTTGGATTTTACAAGAAAAGTGGAATGCAATTTAAATGATGTTGAAATTTGGGGGGATCGATGCTGAAATCGAAGGTGAGGCCGTCGTCATTCTTGTCAAGAGGGAGCACTATGAATGCAATCTTACACCATGTTTTTTCACATAGACCTCCACCTCGATCTGTGTTGAGATCCGCGACTCAGCTATGGGCCGCTTGTATGTTCTTTTTAACCTTGATCGCCTGCTCCGATGTGGTGGTGGTCAACAGCCCCGCTCGCTTGGAGCTCGCCCCTCAAGTGCTGGTCTTTCCAGACGTCCGGCTCGGAGGCCAGAGCGAAGCCACCGTCACGATCTATGAAGTCTCGGGTCAAGCCAGCTCGTATCTTCAAGCAGCGGTCCTCGAAGGCACCGATGCCGCTCGATTCCAAGTGGTCGGTTTTGAGCCCAGCACCTTAAGACCGGGCCAGTCCCTCACCTTAACCCTACGCTTTGAAGGCAACCTCCAAGGAAACGCCAGCGCCAGCCTGCGCTTGATCGCAGAAAATCTCGGCGCGGAGCTGTCCCCCGTGAGCCTCATGGCCCGCACCCTCGGCCCCGACAACGACGGAGATGGCATCAGCGTCGAAGAAGGAGACTGCGACGACAGCAGTGCCGCCAGCTCTCCCAGCCAGCCCGAAACCTGCGACGGGATCGACAACAACTGCGACGGCGAGGCCGACGAAGGTTTGCCCACCTTGACCTATTACGTAGACCTCGATGCCGATGGTTATGGCAGCCTCACCCCCGTCGGAGAAGGCTGCTCCGTGCCTGCCGACGCCACCCTCTACAGTGGCGACTGTGACGACCTCAACCCGACCATCTCCCCCGCCGCCGAAGAAATCTGCGACAGCGCCGATCAAAACTGCAACGGACTGGCCGACGAAGGGCTCGCACTCCTGGTCTCCTATCCCGACGACGATGGGGACGGCTTTGGACGCTCCGCCGATGCCTCCGAAGACTGTGCAGCCCTCCCCAACACCGTGGACAAAGGCGGAGACTGTGACGATCTCGACCCGCAGGTCTACCCCAACGCACCCGAAATCTGCGACGACCGCGATCAGAGCTGCGATGGCCAAGCAGATGAAGGACTGCCCACCGCCCTCTATTATCCCGACCTCGACGCCGACGGATACGGAGCGGTGGGGAAGGGCAGCGCCTCCTGTCGTCCTCTCGATGGACTGATCTTGAACGGGCAAGACTGTTTAGACAGTGATGCTTCGGTTCATCCCAACGCCACCGAGCACTGTGACGGTCGCGACGAAGACTGTGACGGACTGCTCGACGATAACGCCACCGACTTTAAGACCTGGTATCGAGACGCCGACGGCGACGGCTTCGGAGGCACCCAGCTCCTCCAGGTCTGCACCCCTCCCACCGGGTATGTCGTTGCCACGGGCGACTGTCGAGACGATGTGCCCTCCATCTATCCGGGCGCAGACGAATACTGCAACCGCTTGGACGACGACTGTGACGGCAGCGTCGATGAAGAAGCCGTCGATCAAGTGGCCTACGCCCAAGACGCCGACGGAGACGGCTACGGAGATGACCCCCTCACTTATAGCTGTACGCCACTCGCCGGACAGGTGCTGGTCGATGAGAACCATCCCGCCGACTGTGACGACTCCGACGCGGCCTATCATCCCAACGCCGATGAGAGCTGTGATGGCGAAGACTACAACTGTGACGGAGACTGGCAACCCAAGAGCTGCTCAGGCTGCCATGTGGGCAAAGACCCCAGCACCAGCCTCTATCGGACCTTACAAGAGGCCCTCAACTTGGCCGCAGCAGGCGAAGACTTCGGCGGTGAAGTGCGTGTGTGTCCCGGCACCTACGTCGAAAACCTGCGCTTTTATGGCGCACCGGTGATCCTCAAGGCCACCGACCCCACTCAGACTGTGCTGGACGGTCGGCAGTGCGTGCGGGGGCAGTCGGAATGCTCCGCCGTTCAGCTCATCAATGGAGAAGATAATAGATCCGGCTTGGCTGGATTTACTATCTTGGGCGGACGAGGCACCACTCGGGGCGCACTCCAGAGCTCCAGCGACGCCACCCGCTTAGGAGGGGCTGTGTTGATCTATCACGGATCGGCCAGCCTCACCGACCTCTCGCTGAGTGGCTACGACGCGCAGCTTGGCTCGGGCTTTTACCTCGAGCAGGCAGCGGGGGCTCTGCTGACGCGCATCACGCTGGGGGCAGGCGCTCAGACGGCCACCGCTGGAGCCGGATTGTACGCCCTGGGGGGCCACTTTAAGGTGGAGGGCCTCCAAGCCACTGGGTTAAAAGTCAACGAAAACGGAGGAGCCCTCTACCTGGAGAATGTATCTTCCGCTCAGCTCTCAGGTTTAACCCTGAGCCAGCATGTGGCCGCCCTCAACGGTGGCGCCATTTACGCCAAAAACTCGGTGTTAGAGATGAATGACATCCACATTGAGAGCAGCAGCGCCAATGCCCAGAGTGGGGGTGGCATGGCCATCGAAGGAGGACGGCTGGAGCTCTATCGTGGCACCTTCCTCAACAACCACGTAGCAGGCGGAAATGAGACCCAGGGGGGCGGTGGCCTGCTGGTGCGTGGTGCCAGTGCGCTGGTGCTTCAAGAGGTGAGCTTCGAGGGCAACGACAGTCGTGGCAACGGGGGAGGGCTGGCCGTGGTGAATACGCCGTCGGCGTGGCTGGAGCAGCTCGTGTTGAGTGGCAACACCGCTTCGTCTTATGGCGGCGGACTGGTGCTGGTGGGCTCCGGCAGCAGCGGTGGTGTGACGGTGATCGACTCCGACCTGGAAGGCAACCAAGCCCGCTTTGGTGCGGGACTCTGGCTGCTCAACACGCAGCTCGAGCTTCGTCACTGCACCTTCTTTGAGAATATCAGCGGTGAGTTTGGAGGTGCGCTCATGGGTCAGAGTGCTCACCTCACGGCGCATAACACCATTGTGCTGCTCAACCAGGGACGGCAAGGTGCCGGATTTTACCTCGAGGAGTGCGCCGGCCAGCTCATCAACCTGACCTTCGAGCGCCAGAGCGCCCGAGAGCGGGCCAGTCATCTGAAGCTGGTCGGCTCGAGCTTGCCCAGCGTGAGCAGCTCGATCTTCAGCCGAGGGACCGACACCAACGGCGATCTGGGGATCGAAGCCCCCAGCACCTTTGCCAGCCTTTTCCGCTACAATGACCTGTTCGACGATAAAGCCTCGGGATTTACCCCGGACAACTCCAACTTGGGACTGGATCCGCTCTTCGTGAGTGCGACGGGAAGCATGAGCTTGAGCGCCTGGGATCTCCACCTTAAGCCGGGCTCGCCCTGCAAAGACGCCGGAGATCCTTCTTCTACTGCTCAGGATGGGAATGGCACCCGCAACGACATGGGTGCTTATGGAGGGCCGGAAGGAAGCTGGTGACTCAGCGTTTGTCGGTCGAGAAGTTATACGAAAAACCCACCATGCCGTTGACGCCTCGCTGCTTTTCCTCTGTCGATTTACGCCCCCCCAACCCAATGGCCGCCTGAAGTGAGAGGGTCTTGTTGAGCTGGCGCTCGACGCCAAGCTGGACCTTTCCAGCATTACGCTCGCCCGTGGGGAGGTTTTCGATACCACTCTTGACCCAGCCTTGAGTGGTGCGGCTGAAGAAGTGGTGAGCCTCAAAATAAGCGGCACCTCCCACCCCGCGAGTCATCTCAAACCCCATCACCAGGTGCGAGTTTTGAGGCGTTCCCACCCGCACCGCCAAGCCACCTCCCGCACCAAAGCCGGAGTTGTTCAGGCCCAGCTTCACCGAAGGGCGTAGGCCCATATACTTAAACATGCGGAGGTCCGTCTCGGCAAACCCGAAGATAAAACGCACATCGGTGATGCTGCTCTCGTCGGTGACCAGCGGCATCTGTCCCATAAATCCACCCACCCCAAAGCGGATATACTCCACCGACTCGAGCGATGAGCCAAAGATCATGGGCCAGTAGGTAAAGTCCACCGTGAGACCGGCGTAATAGTCTTGAGCCTTCCCCATCCGGGCAAAGTCGGACGTCACCGCAATGCGGTTATTCTGTCGCCGTGGCACCAGAAAGGGCTCGGTCAGATAAAAACGATCTCCGCCACGGGGCACCCAGGCGTCATTGGCGACCGTGCTGGCCACCAGCGGCTCCGCCACCCGGATCACGTCGCCGGGTTGCACGTCGTAGAGGGTCACGTTCATGTGTGCTTGGCCATTCTCCACCTGCTGGAGCATGGTCCGTCCGATCCAGGTCTCACCCGAGAGCGACGACTGACGAAGCTGATCGGGCACCTGCTGATAGACCCGGTAGATGAAGGCAATCGAGCCGTCACCGGTGTTTAAGCCCTCCCGAAGCTGGGCGATGGCCACCCCATCGGTAACATTCAATACCACTCCATCTGGTGGACTGCTCTCCGCAGCGGTGCTCAGACCCGGCACCAGCAGGAGCAGGCTCCAGAGTGTTCTCAGCAGCCGTGTGAACAGTGTCTTTTTCATGGCAGACTCCAGGGCAACAGGGGCCATTCCGACCGAACCCAGGTAAGGGACGGCATGATGAAAGTGCCAGCCATGATTTACTCCAGCTCCTGCATCCACCACAGGCCGGTGGCGAAGTTGTAGGAGAGTCCCAACATTGCGGTGGGGCCCATATTGTCGATGTCACGTCCACCCAAGCCGGCGCTCACATCGAGCTGGAGCTTCGGCGTCAGATCGTAGTGTGCCCCCAACATCACCCGCACTGAGCCAGGGCTCGAGCTGCCGGTCACAAAGTTTTCCCATGCAGCCTTGCCGGAGAGCACCAGCCGCTCATTAATATAGTGGTTGTAGCTGAGCCCGAGCTGACCGCCGACATAGGCCGCTGCACTGCCACTGACCACGATGTTGGTGCCCAGCTCGGGACCGATGCGCATGTTGCCACCAAATCCATACCCCACGCCGTCGTTGTTGAGCCCCAATTGTAAGGTGGGCATCAGCGAGAAATACGGCGAGAAGCGGAACTCGAGCTGGGTATAGCCATAATAGAAGGCCACGTCCCCATACTCCGTGGTGCCCAGATCATAGTCATAGCCGGTCTCGCCCCGTCCATTGAGCGAGCCAATCCCAAATCGCACCGCATAGAGCCCTCGAAACACCCGATAGGTGAAGTCCGATTGCAGGCGGGTATAGTGATCGTTGGGATCGAAGTAGACAGACTCCGCCGACATGCTGATCTTGTTGTTGTTATTGTTGAAGCGCACCATCTCTCGGCGAGCGCGTTGTTCCCAGGTCTCGGCATCGATGGCCAGCGATGCCGCCATGTCTTGCAGGCGCGCGCGGGCGGAGCGCACTTGCTCGAGATCCTGAGGGCGGAAGCGCACTTCATATCCCGGCTTGAGCAGCGGCAACATCGAAGACTGTGCCTTCACGATGGAGAAGGCATCCCCCACCTCGACCACCTGGACATCCGCCAAGTAGGTGGTGCCCACGATCTTCTGGCCCGAGACCGGATGATCAAAGCTCACGTTGGTCTTAAAGATCTGGAGGAGCTGATTTTCGCTCACCCCATCCTGACGGCCCATGTCGATGAAGACTCGGTCGCCCTCCACCGAGAGGATATAAAAGCGCGTATCGCCCACCACACTGGCTGCTTGAGCAGGAGCAGGGAGCAGCGCAACGGTCGCCGCTGTTAAGAGCTGGAGCCCCAGCAGGGCTGGACGAAGAGCAGACACCGACACAAAAGAAGTTCCAAAGCGTACCATAAACGATCTCCTTCACGTTCATCATGTGTTCAAAAGGTGGTCAAATCGAACCGACAATGCCCATCACCACGACCAGCAGTATTGTGCCTCCCACCACCGCCCAAAGGCTTCGGCGGAGCTGAGCCCCCGTCTCGAGCATGTCCACCCGATCTTGTAGATTCTGATTCAACGTCTGCTGTTGTTGCAGCGCCTGCTGCATCCCCGCTTGAGCTTGTTTTTGGGCTGCCAGCTCCTGCTGAGCCGCCTGGAGCGCCTCCGAGATCTCCTTCAAGTGGGCGGTCTCGGGGTAGAGCAGCAGATACGTGCTCCAGAGCTGAAGGCGAGCCTCGGGAGAGAGCGGAGCCGTCGCCACCTGCCAGCGCGCATAACGCAGGTTTTCCTTTTCACCGTCCGTCAGACGTTCCTCACGCGGCGGACGCATGGCCACAGCGGTTTCCTCTGCACCGGTTCCGATGCCGACGGAAGACATTCCCGGAGTCGCACTTTCCGCAGAAGAGGTCGCTGACGAGGCGACAGAAGAAGTAACAGAAGAGTCCGCAACGCCTCCGCTGGCGCTGGGGACGGCTGCCACCTGCTGAGGTGAGGTGGCCGAGGTGTTTTCCGGTGTCGCAGCGGCTGTGACCGCAGCAGCAGGGGCTGAGCCTGTCTCCATCCCCGTGGAGGCAGCACCCGCAGCACCCGCAGCACCCGTCGCGGCGGTGGCAAGTTGTGATCCGGCGATGGGTTTGGAGGCCACCACCGCAGGCATCTTGCCTTGAGCGCGGGCAATAAAGGTGACGGTATCTTCGACGCCCAAGCGGTCGAGCAGGCGCACGTATGAGCGTGCCTGTGCGTCCACCTCCAGCAACGCCGGATGCCGCTGAATATAATCGGCGGCGGCTTGTTGTTGCAGTGCTCGGCTCTCCAGCCCCACGAGCAGGTCGGGAAGCTGCTGATAGGCCAGCATCGCCAGCAGGCGCTCTTCATCACGCGGCGAGAGGGTGGCGGCCAGATAGCGCAGCCGCCAGCGGATGCTGTCTCGATGGGGGGTCTGGGGATGCATCCGCAGATAACCCAGCCACGCATCGATCTGTGCCAGGGGTGTCAAGTTGAGGTTCGACACCTGATATTGTTGATAGAGGGAGTCCTCCGCATTGTTCTGGGGAGCTGACTGCGCCATTCCGCTCTCGGGAGCGAGGGCCAGCAGTGCGCCCAAAAGTAAGCAGGGGGTGAGCCGACGCTGAGGCTTGAATAAAATGTTCACCATTACCGTCCTCCGTATCATGAGAAGCCCATCGGGGGGTGGGCTTGCGACCGTCTGCTCCGTACATATGCACTCATCATGCCAGCCTTCAGTTTGGAGCGACTGATGTGAAAATTGGGCGAGCTCGTCCAGAAAGGTGCAACATGGTGTGCGCAGTGGGGTGTTGAGCGGGCTGATCTTAGGGCTTTTCTGGGCAGGTGCGTAAAAAACTTTACACATGGCGTGGGCAAGTGCAAACGACTTTACCCAATGTGAAGCCGTGCCCTGCTCAGGGAATGCCTCCGGCGAGCTCAATGAGTATATTTTTGAGGGCTTCGTAGGAGGCGGGCTGGCTCAAGTCGTGCTCGGTGAGGTTATAGACTCCGGCGAGCTGATTGTTTTCATCCAGGATCTGCACATCTCGGTACACCACGGCCCAGGAGACCCACACGTTTTGGGTGCTCACGTCTTGCAGCCAGGGCAGCTCACGTCCGCTGGTGATCGAGGCGTTTCCGCTCTCATATCCCACCCCGTTGACCCCTAAGATCTGGATGGGCAACACGGTCGGCAGGAGCTCCAGCTCATGTTGAAGCTGATCGAGGTAGCCAAACTGGCTACTACAGTAGCTTCAAGTGGCGTGTCCGAAGTACCACGCGGAGACCGAATCCAGATAATCTCGCGGCGAGACACTGTCGTTGAAGCGGCTGGAGGCCGGATTGACATCGCGCAGCGAAAAGTCAGCCACCTGCTCCAGCGGTGTGGGCGTTGGTGCCAGGGTGGGTGTGATGGCCGGGGTGCTCGTGGGGGTCGCCGTCGTGCTGGCGGTGACGTCGGGGGAGGGCGCTGCCGTCTGCGTCGGAGAGCTTCCGGGCTCTGGCGTCCCTGTGGGGGTGCTGCAACACGGTGGTGTGACCGTCGGCGTCAAACTCGGGGTTAAGGTCGGTGTGAGCGTCGGCGTCATGGTCGGAGGTGCCAGGGTCACGGTCTCTTCGGGGGTGGGGCTGTCGTCCGAGGAGTATCCGCTACAGCTCAGTAGGAGCAGACTGGTCAGCATCCCGGCGATGATATGGCCGGAATGTAGGGTTGTAAAGGGTGCGCGCGCGGACATGGGGGCCCTTTTTGGTCATGGGGAGCTTGGTTTTACTCCAGGCCCACCTTCTGAGCCTGATCGAGCTGCTTTTGCTCCGAAAACGCCGACTCCACCGGGTTGAGCACATTGCCATGGATCGGGACTTCGTCTTTCATGTTAGTGGTATCTTCGATGCGTTGATCAGAACTTTTGCTCAAGCTCGACGAAGACTGCTGCGCGGTTTTGGGAAGGCTGAGCCTCCCTCGGCCTGAGTAGGAGTTGCCTTCGGAGAGGTAGGCAATCACCGCCACTTCGATGCAGATGGCGATGCTGACCCCTACTCCGATCAGGTAGGGTTTCCACTGTGCGAAAAAGCTCTTATGGGACGCGACTGGAGTTGCAGGCATAAAGACCTCGGAACAGATGGATCTTCCGTTGGAGTGCAGCAATATGCTGATCCTAAACTCATTCTAAAATATTCATAGAATTTGGCAATATAATAATCGTATGCATTCATCAGTGCTTGACACCCAAGAGTTCGATTTTAGGTAAATTATTCCAGTTTTACAAGAATCATGAGCCGCCTGGAGGCGCTCGCATGACGATCTCGCTTGAGTTCGTTTTTCAGGTCGTCTACATTTCCCTCAGTTTTCTCACGCTCTGCCCCTCTTTCTACCCTTACTTCTACTCTTATTCCTACGAAGGAGCTGCGCATGTCGCCTGTATGGAGCCCTTATCAGGGCCACACCTATCACGATTACCACGAGCTCGAGCAGTTTTGTGAGCAGGCGGCGGCGGCTTTTCCGCAGTGGCTCCGGCTGGAGCATTATGGTCGAAGTCGGCTCGGGCGTCCGTTGTTGCTCTTGACCCTGCACGTGGGGCCAGAACCCGCTGCATGTCCTGCTTTTTGGGTGGATGCGGGCACGCATGCGTCGGAGTGGGCAGGGGTGATGGCGGTGATGTTTTCGCTCTCACGCTGGCTGGAGCAGCTTCAGGCCGGAGAGCCAACACTCACGGCATTTCTCTCCACCCACACGGCCTATCTGCTGCCCTGTCTGAGCCCCGATGGGTTTCAGTATATGTGGGAGGGCGGCCCTTACGTGCGCTCGAGCCTGCGTCCTGCGCGGGAGTGGATGCGGCCAGGGCTGGAGCCCCAGGACGTCGATGGGGATGGGGAAGTGCTCTGGATGCGCTGGAAACATCCGGCGGGCCCGTGGGTGCAGGATGAGCATTTGCCGATGTTGCTGCGCCCTCGTCGCCTCGACGATGCACCGGAGTCGGCCTATTTTGCTTGTTCGGAGGGGCTCTTTCATCAGCCGGAGCTGAGTGGACCGGTGCAGGCGTCGGCGGCCTTTGGGCTGGATCTCAACCGGAACTTCCCCGTAAGCTGGGTGCCCTTTTCGCAGTTTGGCATGGATGGTGGAGCTTACAGCCTCTCGGAGCCCGAGAGCAGGGCCTGCCTGGATGCGCTGGCCGCTCGTCCGAATGTTTGCGCGGTGATCACCCACCACACCTACACGGGGGCGCTGCTGACCCCGCCGTATCGTCCTGACTCCCCGCTGAGTGGCTGGGATCTGGACACCCTCTATCGGCTGGGTCTGGAGCTGATTGGGGGCACCGGTTATCGCATCTTTCGGGTTTATCCTGAGTTCCAGTATGAGCCGGGCAAAAACATCCCGGGCTCGTGGGCGGATTTCCTGTCGGCGGTGTGGGGCATCCCTGCTTATACCCTCGAGCTGTGGGATCCTTATGGTTTTGCAGGGGTGGAGCTCAAGGAGCCTGCGCGAGCCTTCTTTAATCCCGACATGGAGGGCATTCGGAAGGTGGCCGAAGCGTTCTCCAAGCTCCCGGACACCTGGAAGCCCTGGACGGCGGTTGAGCATCCACAGCTCGGCCCGGTGGAGGTGGGGGGGCTTCGTGAGCACTTTACCATCCGCAATCCGCCGCCCTCGAAGCTGCGGGAAGAGCTGGAGCGCGCCCACACGGTGGTGGAGCGCATGCGGCAGGCGCTCCCGGAGGTCAGGCTCCAGGCAACACTTTTGCCCGCCGAAGGACTGGGCCCCGAGGTGTTCCAGGTGACAGCGGAGTGTTGGAACCACGGTTATCTTGGCACTTGGGGCTTGCCTCATGCCGAAAAACAGAAGCTCACCGAGACCCCGAGCTTGACCCTCGAGCTGGAAGGGCTGAGCCTGGTTCAAGGGGTGCCGCTCCAGCATGTGCCCCATCTGAGCGGCTGGGGAGATGCCCCTGGCAGTTTTAGACCTCATCCTTTTAGTCCCATGTTGGCCAATGTGGGGCCGCGTCTGGTGAAAAAATGGCTGGTTCAAGGGCAGGGAAGTGCGACCGTCCGTTGGTCTCACACACGCGGAGGCGTACACGAGGTGAGACTCAGCACCTCCGTTTGAAAAGCTGGAAAAGGTTGTGCTGCTCCCATTGCCAAGGGGCTATCAGAGTGATAGGGTGAACTCACACCCTCATATCCTCACACGTACATGGATGGGAGAACCGAATGCAAAAACAAGAGAACATCTACGAGCTGGAGCTGGACAAAAACGCGGCCAATTTTGTGCCACTCTCTCCTCTCTCGTTCCTGCAACGCACGGCTCAGGTCTATCCCGAGCGCACGGCGGTGATCCACGGGAGCCTTCGACGCACTTGGCGTCAGACGTATGAGCGGTGTGTGCGTTTGGCGTCTGCGCTGATCAAGCAGGGCATCGGGGTGGGACATACCGTGTCGATCATGGCCCCCAACATCCCGGAGTGTCTGGAGGCTCATTTTGGTGTGCCCATGTCGGGAGCGGTGCTGCATGCCATCAACATCCGGCTCGATGCGGAAGCCATTGCCTTCCAGCTCCAGCATGGTGAATGTAAGCTCCTGCTGACGGATCGGGAGTTTTCTCCGGTGATCCATCGGGCCTTGCACATGATCGATCCGGCCCTTCGTCCGCTGGTGATCGACATCGACGATCCGCAGTCGCGTGGAGGCGTGTGTCTCGGCATCATGACCTACGAAGCGTTTTTAGAGACAGGGGATGCGCAGCCGCTGCTTCCGGTTTTGCAGGATGAGTGGCAGGCCATTGCCCTCAACTATACCTCCGGGACCACCGGAAACCCCAAAGGGGTGGTCTATCATCACCGAGGAGCGTATCTCAACGCCTTGGGGCAGGTGCTGACGTGGTCGATGCCCCATCATCCGGTGTATCTGTGGACCTTGCCGATGTTTCACTGCAACGGCTGGTGTTTTCCCTGGGCAATCACGGCAATGGCGGGCACCAACGTGTGTTTGCGGGCGGTCACCGCTCCGGCGGTGTATGAGGCCATTGCGCAGCAGGGTGTCACCCATCTGTGTGGTGCCCCCATCGTGATGGGCATGCTCGCCCATGCGCCGGAGAGCCTCACGCGAGGGCTCAGGCCCGGCATCCGCATCATGACGGCGGGTGCTGCGCCTCCAGCGGCGGTGATCGAGAAGATCGAACGGCTGGGTTTTCAAGTCACCCACGTCTACGGGCTGACAGAAGTTTATGGCCCTGATGCCGTCTGCGCTTGGCAAGAAGCATGGGATGCGCTCCCGCCGGATCAGCGAGCGGTCTATAAGGCCCGTCAAGGGGTCACTTATGTCGTGCAAGAGTCGATGATGGTGGCCAATCCCGAGACCCTCGAGCCCGTGCCCTGGGATGGTGAGACGATGGGGGAGATCTTCATGCGTGGTAATGTCACCATGCGAGGGTATCTCAAGAATCCCAAGGCCACACGAGAAGCCTTCGCGGGGGGATGGTTTCATACAGGCGACCTAGCCGTCACCCACGAGAATGGTTATGTCGAGATCAAGGATCGCTCCAAAGACATCATCATCTCTGGCGGCGAAAACATCTCCACCATCGAAGTGGAGGCGGTCTTGTATCGACATTCAGAGGTGCTCGAGGCGGCGGTGGTGGCCCGTCCCGACGAAAAGTGGGGCGAGACCCCTTGTGCTTTTGTGACCTTGCGGGAGAACAGCACCACCTCCGAAACGGAGCTCATCGCCTACTGTCGAGAGCACTTGGCACATTATAAGTGTCCTCGCACAGTGGTGTTTACAGCCTTGCCGAAGACCTCGACGGGGAAGATCCAGAAGTTTGTGCTGAGAGATCGAGCGCGGGCGCTGTAGCCAAGAGCGGTCGGAGTGGTAGGAGACGGTGTCGGCTTCTCTGACAATTCTTTAGGATCGTGGTTAAGTGAACCCCACTCAGAGCCGATGTACAGGTGCGGCGCAGAGTTGTTGTCCCATAGTCCCAGAAGTTCCGTTTTCCTCTCCGCGCCTCCTTTTTTTGGAGCTTTAGAGCTTGGGAATCCGAAGGGTCTTGCTGATCATCAGAGAGCCTGAAATCAGAAACAACAGGCTCAGAGGATGAAATTCCCAGGTCAAAAATTCGACCATTCCACCGTAGAGCTGCTCGCCGACTCGCCCCTGAAAGGTGGCATAGGCCAGCATAAAGACCAGAAAAACACTGGTCGGAATGGGTGTCCCTTCAAAATATTTCACCTTGCCGGTGGGCTCTCCTTGAGCGAGGGCCTCGGCGGTGATGTTAAAGCGTGCCAACCGGCTCACCCCACATCCCACGAAGTAGAACAGGATCAGCCGATCCCACATCCCCTGCATACCGGCACCAAATGCAATGGCAGCGGGTGCCACGCCAAACGAGATGATGTCCGACAGTGAATCCAGCTCGCGTCCCATCGCCGACTGAGCTTGTCTCCAGCGGGCGATGCGTCCATCCATCACGTCAAAAAAGAGCGCCGCCGGGATATAAGCGCAGGCATACAAGAGCTGCATCAGATCGCGGGTCAGCAGCCAATCCATGACACAAAAGACCGCCGCCAGCCCACAAAAGGCATTGGCCAGGGTAAAAAAATCCGCCAGATGAAAGCTGCGGATCATCGAAAAATGTTTCTTCTCAGTCATCGATACAACTCTCCTCGCGCGTCAGACGTGACCCGTGGCGTAACGTCCTCGATAATACAGCAGGGCTGCCGCGTTTTCTGGATTCTGCCAGATGCCCTTGACGCGACACAGCATGATCAGGTGATCCCCTGCTTCAATACGCTGCTCCAGGGTGCAGAGCATACCGGCTGCGCACCCGTCCAACAAGAGGCCCTCCGGCCCCCAGGTCTGCGGCGTGCCCAGAGCTTCTCCACCCGACTGTTTGGCAAAATATCGCGAGTATACTTCCTGCTCCGCTGTCAAGAAGCTGATCCCCACCTGCCCCGTGTGTTTGATACTCTCTTCAAAACGAGCACTTTGTGCCAAACAAAACAACACCAGCGGTGGCTCCAGCGAGACGCTCGTAAACGAGTTGATGGTGATGCCCACCAGTGCCTCCTGATCCCGTGCCAACACCACCGCGATGCCCGTCGCAAAGTGTCCAAGCACGCCTCTTAAGGCGCGTCCATCGAACTCAAAGGCCAGCTCAGGCCCTGGCAGGTTCTCGCCCGATGGCGTAGGTACTGTGAGGGGAGAGGTTGTGCTCATGAGAAGTCCTCGTGTGGGTGGAGCGGAGCGTGTTCGCGCTCGGCTTAGGGGCTATGAGGAGGATTCGGACACCGTTGAGGAGACACTCTCATGTTTGGCGGCGTCTTTGAGGCGCTTCTGTTCGTCGTAGCCACGGTTGACCCGCGAGATATAAAAAGCCGCAAAGACGGACAAAAACAGGGCAGAAAAGACCGTAAAACCAATCAACGCATACATCTTCAGCTCCTTAAGCCGGTGGGACGTTCCTGCCGGGAGAGGCCAGCTCATGGGAAACGTCATCCATGAATCCGGGGTTGCCTATCGTGTGGGCATAATGATACAACCCCCATCATGGTTTCGCCATTGGAAGCTGATGTGTTGCCCTCTATTTTAGGAGTCGTCCATGCAGGAGAGTGTCTTTTATCCCCCCATTCAGCCCTACCACACCGGCATGCTGGCGGTGAGTCCGCTGCATCGCATCTATTATGAGCAGTGTGGCAACCCGAACGGGCTACCGGTGGTCTTTGTGCATGGCGGTCCAGGTGCAGGGTGCGACGAGGTGCATCGACAGTTTTTTGATCCCAATGTCTACCGCATCGTGCTCTTCGATCAGCGGGGTGCGGGCCGTTCGTTGCCCTTTGCGGAGCTCGAAGACAACCACACGGGAGCCCTCGTCGAGGACATGGAAAAACTCCGGGAGACGCTGGGCATTAAAAAGTGGGTGGTGTTTGGAGGCTCTTGGGGCTCCACGCTGGCCTTAGCGTATGCAGAGACGTGTCCAGAGCGGGTCTTGGCGATGGTCTTGCGGGGCATCTTTTTGTGTCGTGCCTCAGAGATCCACTGGTTTTATCAGTCTGGGGCGGATCAGATCTTCCCCGACTATTGGGAGGACTACATCGGCTTCATCCCGGAGGCGGAGCGTCACGACATGGTGAGTGCCTATTATAAACGTCTCACGGGCTCCGACGAGGCGGTGCGGCTGGAGGCGGCTCGGCGCTGGAGCATTTGGGAGGCATGTGCATCAAAGCTCTTCATCAGTCAGGAGCTGTTGTCTCGTTATGCCGGTGACAAGTTTGCCCTCGCTTTTGCGCGCATTGAGTGTCACTACTTCAAGCATGACAGCTTTCTTGAGCCGGAGCAGTTGATCAAAAATGTGCATCGCATTCGGCATATTCCGGCGGTGATCGTACAAGGACGATATGACATCGTGTGTCCGATGCGCTCTGCTTGGGATCTGCATCGGGCTTGGCCGGAGGCGGCGCTGCACATTGTGCCGGATGCCGGACACTCCGCGATGGAGTCGGGCATCTCCAAGCTGCTGATGGCGGCCACCAATCGTTTCCGAGCGTTGGCTGCTGAGGCATGAGCTGTCGGCGGTGTGATCAGGCCCTCCCGTTGGGAAATCCGTGGGAGGGTTTTTGTTCTCCACGGCATCAGCGAGAGGGACGGCAGCAGCTTGAGGCGCTCGCGCGTGCCAGACCAGGGTGTCGGCGTTGTTATCGGGGGGCGGTTTTTTTTCGCTGGCGAGAGGGGGGAGGGCGGATTCGGTTGCCTGCCCTGGTGCTCGAGCATCGGCATGTGGCACCCTGTGGCTGTCTGGCGGGTCAGCAGCTCACGTTGGACACTCCTTATAAGCGGTGGGGGATGATGAGAGACTACGCACCTTCTGGTCTTGTTGAGTTTGGTCCTGATGGGGGGCGAGGCCCACGGCTCATCACGGAGCGGCTCATCCTGCGCCGCTGGCGAGCTTCGGACGCGGAGGCGTTGGCGGTGCTCAACGCGGATCCGCAGGTGGTGGCTTTTTTGCCCGGTCCTCTGTCGAGGGTGGAGAGTGATGCGCTCTTGGGTCGTTTGGAGCAGCACTTTGACAAGCATGGGTTTGGGTTGTGGGCGGTGGAGCTGCCGGGGCAGGTGCCGTTGATCGGCTGGGTGGGCCTGCTGGTGCCGCGTTTTGAGGCGGCTTTTACCCCATGTGTGGAAATTGGCTGGAGGTTTGCGCCTGCGTATTGGGGCAAGGGGTATGCAACGGAGGGTGCGCATGCGGCGCTTCAGTTTGGTTTTGAGCAGCTCGGGTTGAAGGAGATTGTCTCCTTTACGGTGCCTGCAAATGGGCGTTCTCGGCGTGTGATGGAGCGGCTGGGCATGGAGCAGGACGAGGCAGGTTCTTTTGAGCATCCGCTGATGCCGGAGGGCCATGCGCTGCGGCCCCATCTCCTGTATCGGCTGAGTCAGGCGCGGTGGCAGGCGCAGGGTCACACGCGCTCGTGTGTGTGATGCGTGCATTCGAGTGCGCTCGTGTGTGTGATGCGTGCATTCGAGCGTGCGCTCGCGTGTGTGATGCGTGCATTCGAGCGTGCGCTCGCGTGTGTGATGCGTGCATTCGAGCGTGCGATCGCGTGTGTGATGCGTGCATTCGAGCGTGCG
>JBJTQF010000091.1:0-3912 GCA_046075485.1 Myxococcota bacterium
CCTCCTCCAGAGGCCCTCAGCCCGTCACCTATCAGCAGGGCCAGGGTGATCTGGTGACCATTACCGCCGCCCAGCCCCTCCCCCCCGGCAGCTACCAGCTTGAGATCCAGTTTAAGAACGATTTTAACCGCAAAGCCATCAGCCTCTACAAAGTAGAGACCGGTGGAGAAGCCTATGTTTTTTCACAGTTTCAAGCCATGTTTGCCCGCGAAGCCTTTCCGTGTTTCGACGAGCCGAGCTTTAAGATTCCCTGGCAGATCGTCATGCGCGTGCCCGAGCAGCACATGGCCGTGAGCAACAATCCACCCCAATCCGAGCGCGTGGAAAAAGGCATCCGAGAGGTCAAGTTTGTGGAGACCCCCCCGATGCCCTCCTACCTGCTGGCCTTCGCCTCCGGTCCTCTGGAGAGTGTGTCCATCCCTGGCACCTCCATTCCTGCGCGGGTGATCACCGTCAAAGGTAATACCCAGCTTGCCACCGACGCCATCCGCGTCACCCCCGAGATTTTGAAGTGGCTGGAGACCTGGTTTGATCGAAAATATCCTTACGCCAAGCTCGACCTGATCGCCGCACCCGAGTTTATGTACGGTGCGATGGAAAATCCCGGTGCCATTGTCTTCCGCGAGAGCCGCTTGCTGATGGACAGCGCCCGCACCTCGGAGCAAGAGAAGCTCCAGACCTACGAGACCCTCGCCCATGAGCTGGCCCACATCTGGTTTGGTGACTGGGTGACGATGGCCTGGTGGGATGACCTGTGGCTCAACGAGTCCTTCGCGAGCTGGATGGCCACCAAGACCATCCAGGCCCTCTATCCGCAGTTCAACCTGGAGGTGCATTCCGTCTGGACCGGCATCGAAGCCCAGGATGTGGACGGACGCCTGAGCAGCCGCCCCATCCGACGTGAAGTCCCAGCAAAACAAGAAGCATTGCAGGACATCGGCCTTCATTACAGCAAAGGCGAGACCATTCTCTCCATGTTTGAAGGCTGGCTGGGCCCCGACGCCTTCCGCAAAGGCGTTTTGACCCATCTCGAAGCCCATGCCTGGGGCAACGCCACCAGCGAGCAGCTCTTTGAAGCCTTTGAAAAAGCGGGCGGTCGGCAAGTCGTAGATCCGATGGAGACCTTTGTGGAGCGTCCCGGCTCCCCCTTGATCACCCTGACCCCTGGAAAGGGCAACCGTGTGACCCTGAGCCAGAGTCGCATCCTGCCTCTGGGCCAGAAAGATCCCAACGCAGGCCCCTGGCAAGTCCCCTTGCGCATCCGCTATTCCGATGGCAAGAAGGTGCTCAAACACAGTCACCTGCTGAAATCCGCGTCTGAAGAGCTGGTCCTGCCCGGCGTTGACCGCCTCGCCTGGGTGATGTTAAGCGATGGTGAGCAGGGTTACTATCGTTGGCAAGTGCCCTCCGACATGCTCCAAGCCTTGCTTGCCGAGCCGAATGGCCTCAGCCCTCGCGAGCGCGTGGCCCTCGTGAGTCACCTGGCGGCTCTCAACCGCGCAGGGCTGTATCCTATTGATCAGCTCATGGCCACCTTGGAGAAACTCTCGAAGATCGACGAGCCTGCCCTCCAGATTGCCCTCGTGCAGCAGACCGAAGAGCTTTATTTTGCGTATGTGTTGGGCATTCCTGAGCGTGAGCAACAATTCCGGGTATGGTTGGGGCGCCTGTTGAGTCCTCAAGCCAAAGCCCTGGGCTGGAACGTCCCGGCGGATGAGCCATTTGAGCGTACTCGCCTGCGTCCGGCGGTCCTGCGTATGTTGGGTCGATATGGGTGGGATGCACAAGTGCTCGCCGAAGCAACCCGCTTGGCCGACGTGTGGCTGAAAGATCCCAGCACATTGGCCCCGGAGCTCGGCGACGTGGTGATCGAGCTGTCGGCGGTGAAGGGCGACAGAGCCCGCTTTGACGCCTACAAAAAACGCTTTGAGCAGCCTCAGACCCCGCAAGAGCGGCAGCTTTTTCTGTCCTCGCTGGCCCGTTTTCAAGATCCAATGCTGCTGAAAGAGGCCCTTGCCTATGTGCTCACCGGCCCGCTCCGTCCTCAAGAGATGGGCACCATTCTCTTCAGCGCCCGCAACTCTCGCGAGCGAGCCCAGCAGGTCAGCACTTGGCTGGAGCAGAATATTGACACCTTGATGAGTCGCATCTCCCCTGAGTTTGCAACCTTCTTGCCCTGGCTGACCGTGGGCTGTTCGCTGGAGGATTATCGGAAGACGGAGCCCTTTCTCCTGCGGGCGGCAGAGAAGGCTCCTGGCATGTCGCGGGTGATCGGAGTGGTGCAGGAGGCCACTCAGACCTGCGAGACCTTACGCAAGCTGAATGGCCCGGCCCTGGAAGTGTACTTTAAGCGCGCAGGGAAGTGAGGGTCAGCGGCACCCCTCCCAGCGGTGAGAGGGTCACGTTACGACGCTCGAGCTTGGGCGTGACCGTACTCTTCAGCTCGAAGGTGGCATGGCGGAGCCAGGTAGCCAGGACGAGCTTGGTCTCATAGAGCGAAAAAGCGGCTCCAATGCAGCGTCGAGTCCCCCCACCAAACGGAATATACTCAAAGGGCGAGAAGCTGCGCTCCAGAAACCGCTCGGGTCGGAACGTCATCGGTTCTGGGTAGAGCTCTGGGTTTCGGTGGAGCAACGCGATGGCCGCTCCCACCACGGAGCCTGCGGGAAGCTCCCAGCCTCTCAGCTTAAAGTTGGTTTTGACCTCTCGCGCTGCCAGCGGCACAATCGGATAGATGCGGAGGGTCTCATCCACCACGGCGGAGAGATACGGCAGCCGGGCGATGTTTTCTGGCTCGGGATGTTCGCCCAGGCTGGCCAGCTCCTCGAGCACCCGCTCGCGCACCTGCGGGAGCGCGTGAAGCCAGTGCATCGCCCATGCCAGGGTGATGGCGGTGGTCTCATGACCGGCGAAGAGCAGTGTGGTCAGCTCCGACACAATATGTTCATTGGTCATGTGCTCCCCGTCCTCATACTGCGCCTGGAGCATCAGGCTGAGGATATCGTCTCCGAGCTGACCGGTGGAGCGTTTGCGGTCCATTTCTTGGATGAGATACGCATCCGCCTGTTCCGAGGCTTTTTTGAAGCGTGCCCACGGACCTAAGCCAAAAAATTCCTGCCGCATGGGGGGAAAAAAGACCAGCCAGGGCGACATGGCATCGATCTTCTGGAGGGTCAGCTCTCGCACTCGTTCGATGTCCTCGGCAGAGCGTACCCCAAAGATGGCCCGAATGATCACCAGCAGCGACGTCGCTTGAGTCAGATTTATCACCGGGAAGGTGTTGCCGACTGCATACTGCCGGAGCTGATCCAATGCGGTCTCTTCGATGATGCGTCCGTAAGCCCGCATGCGGGCACCGTGGAAGGGAGGCATGAGCAGCTTACGCTCCGCCTTGTGTCGCTCACCAGACATGAGCAGAATGCTGCCGGAGCCCACGAAGGGGCGGATGGTGTCATTCCCGAACGGCTCTAAAATGTCGGGATCGGCGGTGAAGATCTCCTTGATGCCTTCGGGTTGAGCGGTCAACGTCACGGATTTCCCGGGGCTCCAGACGGTGAACGGATCTCCGTGTTGGGTGGCTGTTTCCTCCATCAAGCGGGCGGGATCGCTCAGGAGCTTGTTGACGTCGAAGATGCTGAATTTCCAGCCCGGGGGCGGGCCTTGAAGAAGTTGTTCCATGATGTACCTCTTACGGTGAAGAACGCCTCTTTGTTTGCCAGAGTGCTCCGGCCAACAACATCCAGCCGAGGATAAACAAGACACCCCCCAGTGGGGTGATCATCCCCAGCTTCCGCACACCCGTGACGGCCAACAGATACAGACTCCCCGAAAAAAGGAGCGTGCACACCGCAAAACACAGACCCAACCGCTTGAGGGCTTCCGCCGAGAGCGAGGGCACTAAGAGGCCCAGCA
>JBJTQF010000092.1:0-13504 GCA_046075485.1 Myxococcota bacterium
TCCTCTTCTTCCTCTTCTTCGTCGAGCTCTTGGCGACGACGCTCCAGCTCTTTGCGGCGGGCGTCCAGGGCATCTTTCATGCGCTGGCTCAAGCTGCTGGCACCCGAAGCCGCTGCTCCCGCCCCCAGTGCCACCGCCGAGCCTGTCAAACGAGCGGCACCGGTCATAACGCCCACGGCTCGCAACACTGCCGGTCCAATCTCCAGCGCCAGGGTCATCTGCAAGGCCACGACCAAACAGGCCAGCACCACGATCACGGTGCCTGGGGTGTTGAGCGAGGCGATCATCATGCCCGCGATGGTGTCTCCCAGCCCTCCACCCGCGCGCATGGGAACCCCTCCCCTCAGCACGGTCTCGGGATAGATCGAGAGCAGGATGCAGGTAAAGCCGGTCAACGCGCCTCCAGCCAGGATCCGAGTCCAGCGGGGCTGGAACGCATGGTGCTGAAAGAGATGGACGGCCAGCAGGAGCAGGGCCACGGGCACCATCAGAGCCGGAATTCCCAGCCATCCGACCAGACTTCCCCCCAGCTCGGCACCCACCGACCCAATCCAGTTGCGAGGCGCGGGCGGCAGCTCGGACATCGAGGCGGGCACGGGCGGATAGTAGGAAAGCAGGGCCAAGCTCAAGATGACCCCGCCTGTTCCGGCACAGACGGCCACGATCTCAGCCAGCGGAATGGCACGGAGGGAGGAGGCTTTTGCCGCAGCACTCTTCTTTTTGGTGGATTTTTTCTTCTTGGTGGTTTGCGCAGCCACTGGTCGCCTCAATTTCGAGAAGGTGAAAACTTCCCAATCATAGGGCTTTGGCTGCTGAAATGTCAAGTGAAGGTTGAATCAGGTGAGACGCTGGAGCGGAATGGGCATGCCTCCTTCTTTGAGCGAACGCTGCGCAGCGGCCAGGATCTGGACCACTTCCAGGCCATTTCGACCATCATTTACCGCTCGTTCGCCGGTCTGACAGCTTCGTACAAACTGCTCACATTCCAGACGAAGGGGCTCCGCCATGTCAACGTGGGGCAGGTAGATGTCTCCCGAGCGCAAGCTGATGTGATCGCCGTAACCCGTGCGCTGGGTGGGATCGGAATAGTCACGCTCCGCGCCTTTGTCGAAGACCTTCAGCTTTTCGGAGGCTTCCATATCATCAAAGGTGATCATCTTTTTGTCGCCCACCACGGTCAGCTTGCGGATCTTGTGGGGATCCAACCAGCTCACTTGGAGCTGCGCCATCGTGCCATCCGCAAAACGCAGGTTTGCAAAGACCACGTCCTCAATGTTGGGCCGAAGATAACATGCGCCCTGCGCGGAGACCGACTCCGGAAACTGATCAAGCAGATACAGGGCCACCGAGATGTCATGAGGGGCCAACGACCACCAGCAGTTTTCGTCCTTCCGCACGATGCCCAAGTTCAGGCGCTGGGTATACAGATAATAGATGCGCCCCAGCTCCGGCAGCCGCTGCTTGATCCAGCGCAAACTCGGATGGTAGAGCAGCAAATGCCCCACCATCAGGGTCAAACCACGCGCCTCGGCAAGCTGCACCAGCTCCGCAGCGTGGGCGGGCTCCAGGCACAAGGGCTTCTCCACAAAAACATGGCGGCCTGCTTCCAGCGCCTGCTTCGCCAGGGGATAATGGCTGGGCGCCGGGGTCGCAATCACCACCGCCTGCACTCGGTCGTCGGCCAGCACACGGCTCAGATCCGACTCCAGCTTCACCTCGGGGTATTGAGGCCGAAGTTTCTCCAGCGTGCCCGGACTCAGGTCACAGATGTACTCCAGACGCGCCCCTTTGATGGTGCTGAAGTTTCGCACCAGGTTTTTTCCCCAGTATCCCGTTCCAACACATGCAATACCCAGCATGGGAGGCTCCTTTTCCAGCGGATGAGGCTCCGCTTCACCAATAAGATGAGTTCACGCGCCAGCAGGAGACTCGGGCAGCCACGAGATGCGGTCTCCCACTTTTGCATACCGCTTGCTACAGGCCGAACAAGTCGCATGCTCGCCCTCCGCCGAGGGGCTAAAGCTGAGCTTTACCGCACACTGACACACCCAACCGCGCACACGCGCAGGATTGCCAGTCACCAGGGCGTAGTCGGGAACATCTCGTGTCACCACCGCACCCGCGCCCACAAATGCATACGCGCCGACGTTATGCCCACACACGATGGTCGAGTTTGCACCCAAGCTCGCCCCCTTCCCAATCCGGGTTGGAAGGAACTCGTTCTTACGGTTGACGTGGCTCCGAGGGTTGATCACATTGGTGAACACCATCGAGGGGCCCAGGAAAGCATCGTCTTCGACCACCACACCTTTATAGACAGAGACGTTGTTCTGAATCTTGACCCGGTCGCCCACCACGGCATCTCGGTCGATGTTCACGTTCTGCCCGATGATACAATCACGCCCAATCCGGGAGCCGGTCTGCACATGGTTGAAAAACCAGATCTTGGTCCCTGCTCCGATGGTACAGCCCTCATCCACGATGGAGCTGGGATGCACAAAATAGGCGGGCTTTTCTGGATCTGCCGGAGCCGCTGGAGCCGGAGCCGCTGGAGCCGCCATTACCGGTGTGGTCGAAGCTCCAACCGTTCCCACCGGAGCCGCGACCTGCGCATCGGAGCTGGCCAACAACCGCTCGACGATCTCACACAGGAGATGGCCCAAAAAGATGTGGCCTTCTTGGATGCGGGCGGTGTCACTCGAGGGAACGGGCAGGAAAAAGTCAGACAGAGCTTGCGCCGCAATTCTGCCACCTGTGTCACCGGTAAAGGCAATCGTGACCAAGCCACGCGCTCGGGCCACTTTCAACGCTTCGATCACATTTTTGGAGTTGCCAGATGTCGAGATCCCCAGCAATACATCCCCTGGACGTCCCAGGGCCTCCACCTGTCGCGCAAAGATCCAGTCGTAGGCGTAGTCGTTGGCAATGGCGGTCAGATTCGACGAGTCCGTGGTGAGCGCCAGGGCCGCGAGTGCGGGCCGCTCCAGCATAAATCGATTGACCAGCTCCGCCGCCAAATGCTGAGCATCGGCTGCCGAGCCCCCATTACCACACAGGAGCAGCTTGCCTCCTGCTGCCAATGCCTGCGCGGTGGCGGCTCCCGCTCTTGCCAGCTCTTGGGACAATACGGGCAACAGCTCTGCCATCTTGAGGTGTTCTGCAAGACGCTGCCGGAAAAGCTGAGTCGTATCCAGATTAGAATTCACGGGATGTCCTCCAGTAGTTCTATACAAATGTTTGACAAAAAAGTCGCAAGTCTTCAGCATAGAGCCACCTCTATACCTCAGGAGTCAATGGTGTCAAAGACAATTATCTGTGTCGTCGGTGCAAGGCCCAACTTCATGAAAATTGCCCCCATCCTCAGAAGCCTGAAAGGGCTGCCAGGGCTACGCACCCGCTTGATCCACACGGGGCAACATTATGATGACCGTCTCTCTCGTCAGTTTTTTGAGGATCTCGAGCTGCCTGACCCTGATCTCAACCTGGAGGTGGGCTCCGGTTCGCATGGAAGCCAAACCGGGGAGATGATGAAACGGCTGGAGCCGGTCTTCGAGCAAGAAAAGCCGGTGCTGGTGTTGGTGGTGGGAGATGTGAACTCCACGCTGGCGGCTGCGCTGGTGGCCAGCAAGCTCCAGATTCCAGTGGCACACGTTGAGGCTGGGCTGCGCAGCTTCGACCGCTCCATGCCCGAGGAGATCAACCGAGTGGTGACGGATGTGCTCTCCACCTTGCTCTTTGTGACTGAACCGGCTGGACTGGAACACCTCACCCGCGAGGGCATCCCTTCAGAGCGCATCCACTTGGTCGGGGATGTGATGATCGACGCGGTGCGCCAGTGCCTCCCCCGCGCTCGACACGCAGCCGCTCAGCGCTGGCCTTCCCTCTCGCCACGCGCGTATGCGATGATCACCCTCCACCGCCCCGTCAATGTGGATCGCCCGGAGCAACTGACCAAGCTGGTGCAGTCTTTTGAGACGCTGTTGACCTCGCCGGACTCCTTGAGGAAGGAGGAGCTCTCCACGCTGCTGTTTCCCGTACATCCTCGCACACAAGCGCGGCTGGAAAAGTTTGGACTGCTCCCGCGCTTGGAGCGGCTCCCGAAGCTGGTCCTGCTGCCGCCGCTGGGTTATCTCGAGTTTTTGGGGCTGCTCGAAGGCGCGCGTTTTGTGCTCACGGACTCCGGGGGCATTCAGTCGGAAGCCTGTTTTCTGCGCGTTCCTTGCCTGACACTCCGGGATACCACCGAACGCCCGGAGACCGTCGAGGCCGGTGCCAATCTCCTGCTGGGGGATGATCCTTCGGTGATGCCTGCTGCGGTGGAGGACTTGCTGCGGAAGCCTATGCCGGGGCCTCCTCCTCCCGCTCGAATGGACGGAGAAGCCGCTCCCCGCATCGTTGAGGTGCTGCATCACTGGCTGAAGCAGTCCGACGACAAAATAAGGGCTCAAGATGCCTGATGCACTCAGCAGTAGGTCGCGGCAAGGTTCCGGCAGGGCTTGGATGCAGAGGCGAGGCGGAACTTGAGGTCAATGAAGCTGGAGCTTGCGCAGGAAATCTTCCAGCTCTTGAATCACCGTCAGCAGGCGCGTGGTGTTCTGCTGGTGAGCCGCTTCTTGAAGCTGCTCGCCGAGCCCACAGATTTCTTGGACGCCATAGGTGGCCCCGTTGCCTCGCATGGAGTGCCCCATACGCGCGACCTATTTCAGCTCGCCTTGTGCGACAAGCTCTCTCAGACGAGGGATCTCGTTCCAGCGGGACTCAAAGTAGAGCGGCATCAGCGCTTGCACATCCTCATCCTCAACAGGATAGTCTTTCCAGGTGTTTGGCATGGGTCGCTCCAGAAAAAAGAGTCGCTCATACCTTACGTTCGGTGCTTTAGAGCGAAGCTTCATTCTAAAGAGACAAGCACAGGTCCACCAGACAACTTTTACAGAAATTCAGAATCTCACAGGGTTGGGATCCACACATAAAAGCAGGTTCCATGACTTAACTCACTTTCTACTTCCACGATGCCTTGATGTGCTTCAACCACCCGCTTGACCAGGGTCAGGCCCAGTCCAACCCCTCCCCCTCCCCGGCTACGGCTCTTTTCGGTGCGAAAAAATGGCGTGAACAAGAGCGGCAGCTCGTCGGGTGCAATCCCCGGTCCTCGATCTCGCACCGCCAGCCACACTCCCGATACCTGCGCTGCTCCTGCCTGCGCTGTTCCTGCCTGCGCTGCTCCTGCCTGCGCTGGCGCAGATTTTCTCTGATCCCCCTCAGGCTCGGCGTGTTCCGACATGGCCGAAGGCCGTTTTAGAGAGGCCATCAGCTCAATCGGCCCACTCGGGTCGGCGTATTTGTAAGCATTTTCCAGGAGGTTGTCCAAAACCCGCCGGAGCAACATGGCATCCCCTTCGACGGAGACGTCTTCCACCAGTGGCTGTACCCGCAAATGCAGCCCCGGATGTTGCGCCTCAAAACGCTGAGCGGTCTGCTCCAGCCACTCGTTGACACTCACCGACGCACGCCGGAGCGGAATTCCCTGCCCACGCGCTTGTGCGTGATCCAAACGGGCTGCGGTCAGCACGTCTTCCACTAAACGCTCCAGCTCCGCTACATCGGTGCCCACTTCTCCCAGATAACGCTGGGCTTCTTCCGGGTTGCCGTCATGGGCCAGCTCTAAAGCAAAACGAATCCGAGCTAAGGGCGTGCGAAGCTCATGAGAAATATTGGCTAAGAGCTCTTTTTCACTCAGGATTAAACGCTCCAGGCGTTCCGCCATATCGTCAAAAGCATAGGCCACTTCACCCACTTCATCGCCGCGCTGCAACCCCGTGCGCGTCGAGAGCTGGCCCTCGCCTAAAGCGCGCGCACTCTCGGCCAACCGTCGGAGGGGTGCCACCATGCCTCGAGCCAACGGCAAGGAGCCCAATGCCAGGGCCAGCAGCACCGCCAGCAGCACCCCCAACGCCCGAGTCAGGAGGTCCACAAAGGCTTGAGGCCACGCAAATAGAAGCTGACCCACCAGCCGACCTTCGGAAAAAACCGGCAGCACACGCATACGCCCACGCGGGTGATGCGAGAGCACCCCGCCCGAGACCTGCGGTGGTCCAAGCTCCGACTGCACTTGAAAAGGCAAGGGAGGCTCCACACTGCTCAGGATCAGCACACCCGTGTGGGTATAGAGCGTCAAATCCACCCCTGAGAGATGGCTCATCACCCTCAGCTCGTTCTGAAGCTGTGAGACGGTGTACGGAAGTGGACGTGCTTCCCCCTCTCCAGCACCCTGGCCTCGCTCCACCACGGTTTCAGATGCAGACGGCAAGGGTGAGGATGGAACGGTCACGGCGTCGGACACGCCAGAAGATGCAGGCGATCCAAATGGCGTAGGGGCAGAAGCTGCTGAAATCTCTGAGGATCCTGAATGGGGCTTGAGCGCTTCTGGCCACACCTCACCCAGATGCTCAGCAGCGCGGCGCGGAATGTCCACCCACTGAGGCCGCTGCCCCAACAGGCTCAGGGTCAGAGCCACCGAGAGCGCGACCACCACCAACAAGGTTAACGCATGCAGATAGATGCGCCAAAACAAGCTCCGATGCAGCAGGCGCAGGATGGGCACTCGCCAATGCCAAGGATGCGAGGACTCCATACCTCGCGCTCGATGACGGCGATGATGGGCAGCGCGATGCGGTAGGCAGGGCTCCAGCTCGCTGCGAGGCGTCTCTGAGCCGCCCGCAGAGGACGGCGACGGAGCGGCGGAGGACCAACGGCTCACGGTTCATCCTCCCCACTGGCCAGCAGATAACCGGCCCCTCGAACGGTCTTGATCCAACGAGGGCGCTTGGGGTCGTCTCCCAGCTTCTGTCTCAGGCGGGAGACGTGAACGTCAATAGACCGATCAAAGGAGTCTTCGGCGTTGCCCAGGGCCAGCTCCATCAAACGCTCCCGCGAGAGCACCCGCCCCGGACGTTCCGCCAACACCCGCAGCAGGGTAAACTCGTATGAGGTCAGATGCACTTCTTGATGCTCCATCAACACTCGACGGGCGCCTGGATCGATCACCAAGTTTCCCACTCGTAAGACTTTACTCGCCGGTCCTGCCTGGCCCCTCACCCGCCGAAGCAGGGCTTGCATACGCGCCAACAGCTCACGCGGAGAAAATGGCTTCACCAAGTAGTCGTCGGCTCCGAGCTCCAGGCCCAAGACGCGGTCGGCTTCTTCGCCACGCGCGGTCAAGAGGATGATCGGCAGGTCGGTGGAGGCTCTCAGGGCTCGACAGACCTCCAGTCCACTGCGTCCCGGAAGCATAATGTCCAGCAACAGCAGGTCGTAGGGATGGCGCTGAGCTTCTCGTAGGCCCTGCTCTCCATCGTGAACCACTGTCACCACACAGCCGTTGCGCTGAAGATAGTCGGAGGTAAGCTGGGCAAGACGATGATCGTCTTCAATCAGGAGTAAGTTGATCAGCGGGGAACTCATGGCAATCTCTCCGTGAAGCGTGGGGCCTGGGATGTCGGATTGTGTCCCTGTCCGTTTGCCCCAGGATACCGCAGGAAGGCCATGCGCAGAACCCCCCGCTGATCAAAATCCACCGGGAAGTGGTTACTTTTCCTTCTCCATCCGCGACTTGATACGCTGAGAGACCTGAGCTCGCTGCTCGGGGGTCAGGGTCTGATGCACTTCAAGTCCAGCGTCGGCAGCCTTGTGTGCCAAGACCCGCAGCTCTTCGATGCGTGCGTCGATGCGGGCATGCACTTCTTCAGGGTTCGGGTTGGGGCTGTCCCACAGGGTCAGCAGCTCCTGACGCATGGCCTTTTTCTTCTCACGCATGCCCTGAGCCTCCTTCAGCAGGTCGTCTTTGATGCCGTGGAGGGCGGTACGCTGTGCTTCGGTGGCGTCCAGGTCGTCCAGGGCTTCATCCACAAAATGAGTGGCCATGGCCTTCATGCGCTCCGGATTGTATTCCCCTCGGCTGCATGCTCCGCCTCGGCCACTGCTCCAGCCGACCAGGGCCAACATGGTGGTCAGTCCAAAAAAACCCATCAGCATACGACGTCCAAAAAAGCGCTTCATGATCGTGTCCTTTCGCAGCGACTCGGCTGCACGGAAGGGCGGAAGGAAGGCGAGCAGGTCAACCATTGACACCGTCTCCGCTCTCATCACCGCCTTACAAGGAATAGATTAGGGCCGGTCCTTTGCCGTCTTCTTGCTGAGCTGTGAAGAATTGTGAAGACTCAAAAAGGGTAGAAGATCTGGCGGAGAGGCTCATCAGGCAAATATGGCCCAAAAGGTGAGGCAGGTCTGAGCGAACGAAAGGGTCAGGGCTGAGACTTCTGCTGACGTAAGGCCAATCCCAAGCCCAAGGAGGCCAGGGCCATCGCCACGCCCAACATAAAGGGGGAGCTGGAGCCCATCCGGTGGAACAGGTATCCGCCAATGGTCGGGCCTACCGCTCGCGCAAGTCCTCCTGCTGATTGGGTCACACCCAAAACAGTGCCCTGAAGATCGCCGGGCGCGTAACGCGAAGCAAGGCTAGAGGTCACAGGGTTGATCATGGCGAGCCCCATCGCAATGATGGCAATGCCGCTCAGCATGTTCGGGGTGGAATCCGCAAGCACCACCACCACTTGTCCGGTCGCCAAGAGGGCCGCTCCCAAACGTACCAGTGTGGTCTCACCCACCATCTTGACAAGTCTGCCAATGGCGACACCTTGCACCAAGAGGGTAATACCTCCGAAGATGGCGAAGATGCGCCCCACTTCTTTTTCTCCCCAGCCGAGACGTTCGTTGCCCAACAAGGCCATCGAGCTCTGAATATTGGTCAAACAAAAGAATGAAAAGAACGTGATGCCCATGACCATCAAGAGCTGGGGCTCCCGAAGGGCTTTTCCCACTCTCGCCCAGGTGCTCTCTTCAGGCGCGGCCTCGGCGCGGCGGGTGTGCTCTTGCGGGGACGTCGCCGGTCGCGTCTCGGGCATCAAAAAGTAGGCCAGTGCGAGATCCAGGAGGGCCGCGCCTGCGGCCACGAGTGCCGGTGCCCAAATACCAAACCCCGCCAGGGCGCTCCCGAAGAGCGGTCCCATCACCATCCCGAGACCAATTCCAGCCCCCATCTTGCCCATCGCGGCAGCCCGATCTTCTTTGTTGGTGACATCGGCAATGACGGCTTGGCAAGCCCCAATATTTCCGGCTGTCAATCCCGCAACCAAGCGAGAGACAAAGATCATCCAGAGCTGATTGGCAAGGGCAAAGAGCACCATGCTCAAGGCGTTGCCGAAGAGGCTGAGCAGGATCACAGGACGCCGCCCAAACCGATCTGAAAGCCTCCCCATCATGGGGGTGGCAATGAGCTGCATCACCGAGAAGGAGGACAAGAGAAGACCGTAGGTTTCCGAGTTTCCCCCAAGCTGCTTTACGTAAAACGGCATGAGGGGAAACACCATGCCAAACCCGATCATGTCCAAAAAGATGGTAACAAAGATGACCCACATGATGCGGTTCTTCTGAGCCGCTGTATAACCAGCCGATCCATTCATATGCAGTCTTTCAAGGCGCAGAGGCGCTCGGGCGTTGTGGAAGAAGGGCAGGCTCTGGAAGCCAGTCCAGAGCGCTGGGCAGGCAGGCAGAGGCGTCCGCCATGCGAGTTTCCCACGCATGGACTCCGCTTCTATATATATAAAGTAAGGATCTGAGTCCAGTAAATGTAACGGGAGATGGCACAGGGGCGATGTGGCTCGACTGCTCCTGACAGCGGCAGCAGAGGGGCAACAAGAGGACGTCAGCGGGGGGATGGTGCCCCTTTCGGTTTGGTCGCGGAATGCGCTCGACTCAGCTCCATGCGCTCTTCCAGCCGAGCAATCCCTTGACGACAGGCTTCCACCCACTCTCCTTTGAGCTCCAAACGCTCTGCGTGTCTCAGCACTTGTCCGTACAGCTCATATGCCTGTCTCACCACGCTGTCCAGCTCCTTATCCAACATCTCTCGATAGAGGGCTTGATCTTCGGCGTCGAGCCCCGGCGGTGGAGGAGCAGCCATCAGATCGGCATAGAAACGCTCGTAGAGATACCCCATCCGGTAGGCCGCCATCGAGGTATATTCTGGCACTGAATAAGAAAAGGTCCGGTAATACTGATGATGAGCATCCAACACCAGTTGAGACTTGCGGTTCAACTGATCAGCGGTTCGAGACAAATCGATGGTCTCGGTCAAGATGATAAGCTCGGCACGACGCCGATGCACTTCACCCAGGAAAAGGCGGGCAATGGCCCCCAGCTCACGAACATCGACGTCTCCTTCGCGGTCCCGCGCGGAAGGCGGATACTTCTCGGCGAGGGCTTTAAGCACCGGCTCGGAGGGCTCCAGGTTCCCCTGCTCCACTTGCGCACGGGCAACACCCGCATCGGCATAGTCTCTCCACGTACTGGAGAGGCCAGGCAGCTCCCGGAGGCTCTGATAGGCCCGCTCCGCATCGGTCCACTGGCTTAGGGCCAGGTGAGCTTCGGCAAGGCCAGAATACGCGAGGGTACGCTGCCGACCTTGTGGATAGCGGCTCAAATAGACCCCATAAGGAGGAATGGCTTCCGCCGGACGCTTGAGCTCCAACAGAACGCGAGCTTCCATCAAAAGTGCGGGGGCCAAGTAGCGGGTGTCTGGGAACTCGCTGGCCACACGACGATAGAGGCCGAGGGCTCCTTCGTAGTCTTGCTGATCGTATCGACGCTGGCCTTCAAAGAAGAGGTCTTCGCCCCCAAAGATCTGAGTGCCCAGGGCCGGGTCGGGGGTGGCGGTGATCTTCTGGCTCTCCAGCTCGATCTTTTCACGGGGTGCGGCTTCGGCGGTAGGCTTGTTCGAGGCCACAGGCGGGCGCGCGGTTGCGCAGGCCATCAAGGACATACAGAGCAGGCATGTGGTCCAAAACGTGGCCAATCGACGGGAAAAGATGGGGTTCTGCGGCATGCTCAGCTCCTCTTGTTTTTGTGTATTTCACATTCAAATATCAAGACACGCAGTGGAAGTGGTTTGTTCCCAGGGATCCAAGAGTGAATAGACCGGCTTCCGAAAGGGATCATCCATCTGAAAACGAAACAATTGTAACATGTCCGGCGAGAGTCGAATCTCCATCCGCTCGAGGGCTGGTAGCTGACGCCAAACCGACTCGTAAAGGGATGGCTCAAAGGTTAAAATGCGTGAGGCGGCGACTTCGTCCTTCAAATCGGAGACTTCGAGCACAAACAGGCGTAGGCCCGGGGCCGTCTCGGTACAAGGATGGCCTCGACGCTCGGCATCAATCCGGCCCTGGAGAAACTCGAGGCTGGCATGGCCGAAGAAAGAGACACCGTCGGCGAGCACTTCGGGCATGATGGGACCACGCGGGAGATACACGCGGCGGGCATCCAGCTCGGTATGCTGACGCAGAAAGGAGGTGGTGGCGATGCAGCCGCCTTCGTCCAACATGGCGAGTGTCTGCATCCACAGGTCACGCTCCACAGTGCGCCCCGGTGCCGCTTTCCACTGCTCAGGGGAACGCTTTTCAAGCTGGATCAAGTAGTGTATGACTTGACGCAGGTTTAAGGCGGCTTTCGCACGGGGCCATACTTGCCAGCTCAAGAGGTTGAACCAATCATGCCAGGACGAAAACCGGAAGGGCAGCTCGGCTCGACGCAGAACGGCGGCTTCGTACTGCTCGGACTTATCTTGCTGCACGGTGGGCCGCAAGATAGCGCCCGCGCTGGTGGTCGGGGCACCATGAAAGAGAGGCTCCAAGAGGGCATGCTCTCGGGGATCAAACAACCAGCGAGCGTTCAGGGCATTCCAACGCTCAAGGCTGAGACCCAAGGTTCGGGCAAGATGACGCTCGGCGACTGTTCCGAAGGTCGTGGAGAGCGGACCCGCGATGCGGGCTTCAGGGGCAGGCTTGGCGGCGCGTTGCTTCATGGTCGCTCTCGAAAGAGAAGTGGATGTCACAGGATAGACCTCATGGTCGCTCAGGAGCATGTATGGGAAATGGGTTAAGATTTCAGACGCCTCAACCACTGGAGAGGCTTGCCATGCTCATGGGGGCCCAGCTCCAAGAGGAGGGTCCAGACGTGGAGGGGCTGGGTTCTCTCGAGGAGGCAGTGGCCGGTCAGCTCAGCTTCTATGCGCACAGCCGCTATAAGGCTCAGCTTATGCAAACGCGGGCCTCGGCGGTGGTGGCTCGAGAGCCGGTGCAAGGGCTCAAGGCGGTGGTGTTGCTTCATCCGGACCCGTTGGGGGCGATGGGGCTGCTGCTGGATCACTACTTTCCGGCTCGCGAGGCTCAGGGGTCCATCCATCCCACAGCGGTGATTGCATCAGACGCACGGATCGAGAAGGGGGTCGAAATCGGCCCTCATGTGGTGATCGCATCCGGTGCGCAGGTGGGAGGGTACAGCATTCTAGGGGCTGGTGTCTACATCGGCGAAGAGGCAAGGGTCGGCGGACACTGCCGCTTAGAAGCACGGGTGTGCGTGATGGCGGGAAGTGTGCTGGGGGAGCGGGTGGAGGTGCAAGCAGGTGCGGTGATCGGTGCCGAAGGCTTCGGGTATCGATGGGACGGGGCTCAACACCGGAGGCTGGCTCATCGCGGCTGGGTTGAGGTGGGGGATGATGTGGTGATCGGGGCAAACTGTACGATTGCGCGGGGAATGCTGGGGGCAACTCGAATTGGCAAGGGCGCCAAGCTGGATAATTTGGTGCAGATTGGGCATCAGGCTCAGATTGGCGAGCACTGTTTGCTGATGGCACAAGTAGGGGTGAGTGGGAGTGTGAGGCTGGAACAAGGGGTGGTGCTGGCCGGTCAAGTGGGGGTAGCGGATCACGCGCGGGTAGGGGCGGGGGTACAGGTGGCGGCACAATCGGGGGTACATGGCAAAGTGGAGGCAGGCAAAGTGCTGGGAGGCACTCCAGCCATCGAGCACGGAGAGTGGAGGAGAGCTGCGGTGATTTTTGGGAGGCTGCCGAGGTTGTGGAGGGAGCTGAGGAGAGGGGAAGAGGGGTGAAGGAGTGAGGGGGGAAGAAAGGTAACATCCCGCCCTACACCGGGCTCCACGACCTTAAGCTGAGGCATACTGCCTGACGCGGTGCGAGAGTTGCGTCACAGGGGGCTCAGGTGAGATGTTGGATTGAAGATTTCGGCAGGGAGAATGGCGGGTTCAGGCGGCCAGGGGGGTCGCGGCGTCTGGAAGGGCGGCTTCCGGTCTTGCCGCGTAGTCCCAGGGCAGCAGGACATGACCGGGCCGACGAAGGGCCTCCGTCAGGCAGGCCTTCACGTATCCGACAGGCTCCACCCCCGAGAGCTTTGCGGACTCAAAGAGCGAATAAAACACTGCGGTTACCAGCAGCCCCCGCTCCGAGTGGCTGCCGTAGGAGTTCTTACGGCTTACGACCGGACCTCTCAGGCTGCGTTCTGACCGGTTATTGTCGAGGTCCAACGACGGCTCACTCAGGAATAACGTCAATGCTTTCCAGTGGTTGCGCAGGTAGTTCTTCGCCTTCTCAAAC
>JBJTQF010000093.1:0-10822 GCA_046075485.1 Myxococcota bacterium
TCTTAAACACATAATCCACCATCGGGTCAATCCGACGACGACGGATCTCCTCCGGAACCATGCCCAGCGAAAGCATTCTCGGAACCTGTCATTGAGGGAATATGACGACGGATAACACACTCTCGCAGGATATCTGATCACACAAGAGACCGCAATTTATGACGTCTCGACGGTTTTGGCAGTTGTGACGCGCATCACCAGGAGAGAGCCCCGATGATATGCGATGCATTTCGCTCCAGGTTATGGTGAAATCACCACGACATACCCATCGAGCAACGATCTCAATGACTCTCGTTCACAAGGAGCTGAGCATGATCCACGACTTTTACGCAGGCAGCATCCAACGCTGGAAACACCGCAGCCTGATCCTGACTTGGAGCCTCCTGCTGAGCGCACACCTGCTGGTGGGATGTTTGGCACATTCCCGGCCCTCACCACAACAGCTCCGCGCCCGTGAGCTGACACAAGCCGGACTCAACGCCTACACCGAACAAAAACTCGAGCAGGCCGAACAACACTTCCAAGCAGCCCTGGCACAAGATCCCACCCATCAAGAAGCCCTGCTGGGATTGGGTGCCACCCTCATCCGACAAAACCGGGATGCGGACGCCGAAATCCACTTCAAGGAAGTGGTGGAGCTCAACCCCCGCTCCGTACGCGGCTGGACGGGATTGGGACTCGCCCGCTCAGGGCAAGGAGACGCCGGAGGTGCCGTCAAAGCCTTTGAACAAGCCGTCGCCCTCGAACCTCTAAACGCAGAAGCCCGAGTCGGACTGGGCATGGCTTACCTCGAAGCCGGACAACCCGGAAAAGCACTGGACCAAGCTCGCGCCCTCGAGCCCATCAATCCAAAGCTCGCCGCTCAGCTTAAAGCCGTGATTTCCCCATTCTGAGTGGAAGGATGCCCATCGACAGTTTAGGTAGGCAGGTAGGCAATCACACACACTCACGCAGGCAGGGACGCACGCGCACTCACGCAGGCAGGGACGCACGCAGGGAGGCAATCACACACACTCACGTAGGCAGGCACTCACACGCACGCACGCGAAGGCAGCGGCTCTCACGCGCTCACATCTTGAGACGGCAGGCAAGCTGACGAATGCCGTCCTTAAAAAGCACCGTCATACGCTTCTCAGGCAGAGGGCTCACCTTGGTGATCAAACCCACCCCAAAGAGCGGATGGCTCAACACCGTGTGGTCGTCGTAGTCCTGATCCGCCCGGTAAGGCCGCATCTGAGTCAGATCTTGACCCTTCAGCGCCTCGTTCCACTGAGCCTCGTAATCCACCTCGGGCGCCGAACGACGAGACGTCCCCCCCTCCTTCCGAGCCGGACGAGCAGGCTTTCGAGCCGCAGGGGTGCCAGACTCCGCTGCCTCCGAGCCCCCATCAAGCACCACCAACGGAGGCGTGCGCGGCGCAGCATTGACCTCCACCGGCTGCTCTTGTCCCTCTCGACGGCGCAAGACCCCAGAGCCGCTGGCCCGCTGACGAGCGGCCTCCGGTTCCGGCTCCGGTTTGTAGTTGTGATAGCTGGCACAGATCTTACACTGCACACGCTTGACGACCTCTCCGTCCATAGCAAAGACAACGTGCCAAGTCTTGATCTTGCACTTGCCGCAGGAAGTCATGATGTCCTGACCAACGCGATACTGTCTCATATCCTCACTTCTCTTTTAAAAAAATGATCCTGCCGGGTGGGCCAGCGAAACAAGCTCGAGCGCACACAGGTGAGCCCCTTTATAGCGCGAGTGGTAAAATCTGGCCACATCCACGCGCAGGGCGGCTGGAAAAAGAACGGAGCTGAGGGTATTGTAAAACAAACATCCGCCCGGGAACGCTCAACGACTCGTGGCACTGAACACTGAGGAGCTATGACACAGAACAAGCTATTCGTTGCAATGGCCGGTAACATCGGGGCTGGCAAGACCACTGTGGCCAAAATGATCAGCCAAACCTTCGGCTTCGAGCTGTTTGATGAACCCGTCATCGATAACCGGTTTCTCAAACACTACTACGGAGATATGAAACGATGGTCGTTCACCCTCCAGATGGAGTTTCTCATCAAGCGTGTCGAACACCACCACCTCATCGGAAGCATCGGCAAACACTGCATCCAAGATAGAACCCTGCTCGAAGACCCCGAGATCTTCGCCAAATACCTCCACGGTCTCGGCAATATGACCGACCAAGAGCTGGAGCTCTACTTCGACTATTATCGACGGCTCACCAAAGAGCTGCACCACCCCACCAAGATCATCTACCTCCACGCGCCCGAGGTGTCCCTGCTCCAAGAACGCATCCGCAGCCGAGGCCGCGTCGAAGAACGTAATATTCCCGCACAGTTTCTCGCTGGACTCAACGGATATTATTCGTCGTTCCCCGTCGTCTGCTCACAAAAGTATGGGCTCGACGTGAAGGTCTTTGAGATCACCCGGGAAGATATCCGACACGGCGACAGCCGCACCCGCTTTCTCAAAGAAGTCGAACAGTTCCTTTTTGAAGCACACCATATCCCACCCCGTGAACCAGCCTCCGCCTCATAAATCTGCTCCCCTCCGCCCACGCCCATACCCGCCCACGCCCATACCCGCCCACGCCAGAAAGCAAAGCACCACACGCACGCCCACATTCCCGTCACACATGGCAGGCTGACAGCATACCCAGCTACTTTGTGATGTTAACACCCATACTTCTCACCATACATGCAGCCGCTCATGCGCTTCAATTGACAGCCATGACATCCCCCGATATGATGATTACCTTTATGACACCCGGGTGCCCGTGATTCCCCGGTAGCGCTTGCGAACAGCGGAATGTGCTCTGAACAGCGGATGGTTTGGCCCCCCATGTGGGCCCGGAAGCAGCAGCGAAAGCGGATTTTCTTCTGCCTGTGGAATGACGGACGCACGTCCGGTCTGTGTGTGCTCTCTCGGATGAACCTCCCCCATCCACCCGCACACCTCGACCGCTCAACCCAAAGGAGAAGTGGTTATGCCGCACCTGTCCCGCGCTCTTGCTCGCTGTTGGCTCCTGACGCCGCTGCTGCTCAACGGATTTTTGATCTCCGGCTGCGAAACCCCTAACACCAGCCCCAGCGCTCAGCTCATCGCCCCCACCGGCGGAACACCCCTCAAACCCGGCTCCATCACCCTCGAGGGCAAAGTCGCCGACCTCGAGACGGATGCGAGCATGCTGAGCGCCTCCTTCTCAATCAGCACCCTCACCGGCGGAACCGTGACGTCGTGTAATGCCATCCCTGACGCCACAGGCTTGGTAAGCTGCACCCTCACCTTCTCCAACGAAGGAGACTACGTCGTCGGACTCTATGTGGCCGATACCGAAGGTCTGCAAGGAAGTGCAGAAATCCAAGTCACCTTCGCCAACCAAAAACCCACCCTCGAGATCGAATCTCCCGCCGATAGCGCCCTCGACTACTCCGAGCGCACACCGGTGACCGTGGTGGGCAAAGTCACCGACCCCGATGATGCCCAGCTCCTCTGCGCCCTCAGCAGCGACCTCAGCGGAGCCCTCGGCACCGCCAGCGTAGACACCAGCACCGGTCGTTGCAGCATCACCGTCACCCTCTCACGAGGCGTCCACGTCTTGACCATGACCGCCACCGACCCCGGCGGCAAAGAAGGCAAAGACAGCATCTCACTCCCCATCAAGAGCTGCACCGACCTCGACGCCGATGGCAAGAGCCTCGAGTGTGATGGCGACTGCAACGACTCCGACGCCACCGTCTACCCCGGCGCGCCAGAGCTCTGCGACCGCAAAGATAACAACTGCGACGGCACCGTCGATAACGCCCCAGACGCCGACGCCGACACCTTCACCGAATGCACCGGCGACTGCGATGACGCCCGGCCCGACGTCAATCCCCTCCAGTTTGAAACCTGCGATGGCGTCGATAATAACTGCGTGCTCGGCACCGACGAAGGATATGATACCGACCGAGACGGCTACAACGACCTCAGCCGCTGCCCCGAGACCGGCACCGACTGCGATGACTTCGACAATACCATCAACCCCGGAGCCGCCGAGATCTGCGATACCTTCGACAACAACTGCAACGGCTTGGTAGACGATGGCGCTCAGAGCATCTACTTCTACGACGTAGACGGAGACAGCTACGGCGATCCACTCAATACCATCTCCGCCTGCGCCGCCCCCCTCGGCACCGTCACCAACGCCGGAGACTGCAACGATACCCTCGCCAGCATCAACCCCAGCAGCCTCGAAGCCTGCAACGGCCTCGATGACGACTGCGACGGCGCACTCGACGAAGATACCACCCCCAAGACCTTCTATCCCGACAGCGACGGCGACGGCTACGGCGTCAGCGGCGGAGCCACTCAGAGCGGCTGTGTCACACCCCTGGGATATGCCGAGCTCGCCGGAGACTGCAACGACGCCGACGCCAGCATCTTCCCCACCAACCCCGAGGTCTGCGACAGCAAAGACAACGACTGCGACGCCCAAGTGGATGAAGGGGTGATCAAAACCTACTACAAAGACGTCGATCAGGATGGTTACGGCATCGACTCTGACAAGAAGACCGGATGCTCCGCCCCCACCGGCTACGCCAGCCAAGGCGGAGATTGCAAGGACGATAACGCCGCCATCAACCCCGGTGCCGTTGAGCAGTGTGACGGGCTCGACAACAACTGCAACAGCCAGATCGACGACAACGTCACCACTCAGACCTATTATAAGGACTCCGACAACGACAAGTACGGCGACACCAACACAACAAAAGTCGCCTGCTCACAACCCTCCGGCTATTGCCCCGTCCCCGGTGACTGCAACGACGCACGCGCCGATATCAACCCCGGTGTGCCCGAGATCTGCGATGGACTCGACAATAACTGCTCCGGGCTCACCGATGAAGGGGTCAAAAACACCTACTATCGAGACGCAGACGGCGACGGCTACGGCAACCCCAACAACCCCGGCACCGGCTGCACCGCGCCCTCCGGGTACGTGGTCAATAAGACCGACTGCAACGACAACAGCAATAAGGTCTATCCCGGTGCTACCGAGCTGTGTGATGGGCTCGACAATGACTGCGATAACACGCTCGACGAAGGGCTCACCGCCAAGACCTTCTACAAAGACGCCGACAATGACACCTATGGCGGCACCACCACCACCGTCAGCGCCTGCGCCGCCCCCCCCGACTACTCGGCCTCCAACACCGACTGCAACGACAGCAACAACACCACCTACCCCGGTGCGCCCGAGACCTGCGACGGCGAAGACGATGACTGCGATGGCACCAAAGACGAAGGCACCGAGTGCTTCGACGACGATAAGGATGGCTATACCGAAAAACAAGGCGACTGCAACGACGCCGATGCCAGCATCAATCCTGGTGCCTCCGAACCGACCACCCCCGACGGTGTGGATAATAACTGCAACAGCATCATCGATGATAAAACCGTCTGCTGGGATGACGACAAAGACGGCTTCATCGAAAACGCCTCCGCCACAAGCTGCCCCGGCTACAGCAAAGGAGCCTATGGCTCCACCATCCCCGGCGGAAACGACTGCAACGACGCCGTGGCCACCATCTACCCCGGCGCACCCGAGCGCTTTAACGGCAAAGATGATAACTGCGATGGCACCATCGACGGAGACATCAGCCTCAACAACCATACGGTGATCTTCACCGGTGACCTCAAAAACGGTCGGCTCGGTTATTCGGTGGCAGGACTCGGAGACGTCAACGGCGACGGCTTCGGAGACCTCGGCATCGGCGCACCTCAGCGGGATACGCTGGGCCAAAATCGTGGCTCCGCCTTCTTGGTGCTCGGGCGCTCGTCAGGCTGGAGCAACCAGACCATCACCAGCGTCGGCTTGGCACTCGACGATGACACGGCGGAGTCCAAAGCAGGCTGGGCAGTGGCCGCCGCCGGTGACGTAGACCGCGATGGAAAGGATGACTTCATCGTGGGTGCTCCGTATCGCACCGTCAACCCCGGAGGTCTGAGCAACGCCGGGCGCATGTACCTGCTCTACGGACGCACGTCTTGGTCCAATGGCGCCCTCCCCAGCGTGGCAGAAGCGGTCGCAGAAGGCATCCAGTCCAACGTGCTCTTGGGCTACAGCTTGTCCGGCGGTGGAGACCTCAACGGAGATGGCTTCGATGACCTCGGGCTCGGTGGACCCTGGCCCACCGGAACCGCGCGTGGTTATCTGATGGTACTGCCCGGAAAGTCCACCCGCTACTCACGCACCATCGCGGTCAGTGACCTGTTTAAGGTCGATGGCGGAAACGGGGATGCCCTCGGCACGGCGATGGCGCTCATGCCCGACGCCAACGGGGATGGCTTGGCGGATATGCTGGTGGCCGGATATGGCAGCATCACCACCCCTCCCAACCAGAAGACCAACCCAGGGGTGACCTATTTCTTGCCCGGCTCTTCCAAGTTCACCCCCACTCAGAGCACCAGCCTGGAAGGTCTCGGGGCCATCGCCTGGCGCGGAGACACCAACGATGAGCTGATCGGCTACTCGGTGGCCAATGCGGGGGATGTCAACGGCGACGGGCTCTCCGACTTCCTGATCGGGCGAGGGCTCCAGAGCACCACCACGCAGGGCCAAGCCTATCTGATGCTGGGTGGCATCATCCCACCGGCGGGCAATCCTCAGTCTGCGGCGGATGCCTGGTTCCTCGGGGACTCGTATGGATGCCCCTGCTCGGTCGCGGGGGTGGGAGACATCAACGGCGACACCTTCGATGATGTGGCCATCGGCGTCACCAAGAGCGATATGGGCGGCACCGACAGCGGCGCGGTCTACCTCTTCTACGGCGCGGAGACCGGATTTGCAGGTGCGCTCGACCTCAACGCAGCGGATGTGGTCTTCTACGGCAGTGCTGGAGAACAAGCGGGGATTGGGCTCGGCGGTGGCGTGGATGTCAACAAGGACGGCTTTGATGATCTGGTGATTGGATCTCCGCTCTACGATGCGGGCTCCAACACGGACGCGGGGCGCGTCTTTGTGTTCTTTGGCTTCGGCGGCTGAGGATGTTGCTCACCAAGGGCTTTGACGGAGTACCAAACGGGAGGCATCGTGCGCTGGCCTCCCGCCTTTTGTGGGTGTTTTGCTGAGCCTGCCTGCTGTCTGAACCTGCCTGCCTTGTCTCGCGGAGGTTCTTTTTTTCCTGCCTTCTGCGTGTTTTCCACTCAGCTTCCCACTCACCTTTCCACTCAGCTTCCCACTCAGCTTCCCTGGAGATCGTCTGCCACATCACGCCACGAGAGCTGGGCGGGCACGTCGGCGGGGAGCTTCACCGCCAACACAGGACACGCTGCCACTTGCAGGGTTCGTTCGGTCACACTGCCCAGGAAGAGCCGCTGGAGTCCGGTGCGGCCATGTGTTCCCATCACCAGCATCTGGAGGGCTTGCTCTTGCGCATCGACCACCAGCTCACGGTAGGGGGTGGAGCCCATTCGCACGCGCGTTTGTACCCGCACGCCCTGGAGACGTCCAGCGATCTCGGCCAGCTCTTGATGAGCGGCTTGGCGGGTGGCGGCATCGATACGCGCCAAGTAGGTGGGCAGCTCTGCCTCGGCGGTGCCGAGCATCTCCATGATCAGTCCGACGTGGATGAGATGCAGCTCCGCATCGCAGATGCGGGCGAGTGCAGCACCCAGGGCGATGGCGGGCTCACAGGCAGCCGAAAAATCGACGGCCACGCCGATGCGCTCGACTCGCTCGGGCGGCTGAGAGGCACGCACGGCCAGCACGGGCCCCGCCGCTCGTCGGAGCACTTCCACGGTGACACTGCCGAGCAAAAAGCGTGGAATGGCGCCATATCCATGAGTGCCCATCACGGTCAGCACGGTCGGTTCTTGTGCCAGCAGCTCTCCCAGGACGCGCTCGGGGTCACCGTGGAGCAGCTCGGTTCGGACCTCGAGCCCCGAGGCGAGCAGCGTTTCGGCCAAGGGTTTGAGCATATCGGCGGCGCAGGCTTCGCGTTGCGCTTCACTGGGCAGTGGAATGGGGGCGAGTGCGACGGCCACTTCGGGATCGGCGGCAAAAACAGGGGCGGGTGGCACCACATGCACAAGCCTCACCGGAAGTTTGAGCTGCGATGCCATCCTCTGAGTCCACGCCAGAGCGGACTCCGTCAAGGGTGAAAAGTCGATGGGACAGAGCACAGTGCTGAGCATAACGCCTCCAATCGGATACCAGGGCGGGAGCTGGACCTTTGCGTTTCAGACCGCTTCTTCTTCGTCGTTGAGCCCCAGGGGAACCACGAGCACCGGCACTTCGGCTGCGCGAACCACCTGCTCAGCGGTGCTGCCCATGAGCAGACGTCGCAGGCCGGAGTAGGTATGGCGTCCGAGCATGATCAGGTCGGCGTTGGTCTCATCGGCGGCGTTGAGCAGCTCGGCGGCGGCTTCGCCCATACGCAGCATCAGCGGGGCTTGCTCGATACGGGGGCTGAGGGTGTCGCTGTGGGCCTGAAGGTACGTTCTGAGGGTCTCAGCGGCGGTTTGAATTAACCGCTGTTGCAGGTTGTCGTCATCTGATTTTGCGTTGAGCAGGGCGAGGCTGGTATACGACATATCCATGACGTGGACCAGGGTCACTTCGGCGTCAAACTGGTCGGCGAGTTTGCTGGCGAGCTGGAGCACGCGCAGGGTGCCGTAGCTAAGGTCGGCGGCCACCAGGATGCGATGGGGGAGCTTTTCCGTAAAGGTGTGGGCTTGCTCGAGGCTCCTGAATTCTGTCCCGGTGCGGAGGGTGAGCAGGGGGTTGAGGGTGCTTCGCAGCACGCGCTCGGCGACGCTGCCCATAAACAGGTGGGAGAGTCCGGAGCGTCCGTGGGTGGTCATCACCGTCAAGTCGGTGTTGAGCATGTTGGCGAGGTGGTTGATCTCGTCCCAGGGGAGGCCGGCGCGGGTATGCAGATGCACGGGGAGGCGGACGCCATGTTCTGCTTGTACTTGTAGCAGGGCGTCATGGGCTTGAGCCAGCAGGGTTTGCTGTTCTCTTTGGGGATCGACCTTGTCGGGCAGGGGCATTTCTGCCAGCATACGCACATCCACGACGTGGAGCAGCTCCAGGCTTCCGTTGAGAGCGGTGGCCCAGGTGGCTGCCAGGGACATCGCGGGTCGAGCGTAGGCGGAGTGGTCGGTTGGGGCTAAAATTTTGAAGCTCATGGTGAAGTCCTCTCGTGCGAAAGTTGGCATCTTTAGGGTACGGGTGCTGGTGAGCACCTGCTTCGGGCGCTGCTGACGTTGGAATTGCAGCGCGGATGTTGCTGAACAATGGCCCAAGTCGAGGATCTGGATGAAGCCTGAATCGTCTCCTCAGCCTTATGGTGCTCAAGCATGGCTCTACGACCAAGAGTATAAGAGCTATGTGGACGATATTCCATTTTATCTGAACTTGCTCCACACATATCCCCCAAGGGGTCCGATCCTGGATTTGGGGTGTGGGACGGGTCGTGTTTCGTTTCCGCTGGTGCAGGCGGGCCACTCGGTGGTCGGGGTGGACGTCTCCGACCCGATGTTGCGGCGCGCGCGTCAGCGGCTGAAGCAGCAGCCCGAGGAGCTTCAAGCTCGGCTCCGATTCTACAAGAGGGACATCACCAAGCTGGCATTTTCTTCTCCGATGGGGGCGGTGTTGGCGCCTTTTTCGGTGTTATGTTTGCTGCCTTCTCGGGAGCAGGTCCGGCAGTGTTTGGCGCGGAGTGCTTCGGTCCTTGCGCCGGGTGGGCTCTTTGTGGCGGATGTGTTTGCCGCTTCGGAGCGCACGCGCCAAGCTCGGGATGAGTCTCCTCGGCTGCTCTATTCTTTCCGGCTTCCCTCTTATGGTCATATGGTAGACAAGTTTATTCAGGAGCGTTATGACCCGGATCATAGGTGGCTGGAGGTCCGCTATTTTTTTGTGGAGAAGGACTATTACGGCGAGAAGACCCTCCGCGAGCAGGTGATTGTTTTTACGTTGATGCTGCTGGAGCCCGAGGAGCTCTGTGCTTGGGCGGAGGACGTTGGCCTCGAGGTGAAGATGCTCTACGGTGACTACTTTGGTCAGCCTCTTCAGGCGCACAGTGGCCGTTTATTGCTGGAGTGTGTGCGGAGGCATACATGAGGACCGTGGCGAGCATGGCGGTGTATCTCGGGTGTGCGTTCATGCTGCTGGGCTGTGGGAGCTCGCCGAAGCCGTCCAAAATTCCGGGGGGGCCTGCAATCAACCTGGAGCTTCAAGCGGAGGTGGTGGTGCTGGAGAGCCCGGATGTGTATCGTCTGCCGCTTGAGCGGCTCCGGGACGGCCTGGAGCTGATCTTGTTACGCCAGAGAGAGCATGGGCCGGAGAAGGACGGAACGCCGACCGTGGAGACCGGGCTTGGAGGAGATGCTTCGCCGGGGGTGGTCGTCCTGACCTCAGATCGGAAGGGGATGATACGCGGAGCACTTCCTGCGGGTGTGTATCGGGTGTTGAGCCTTTCTGCGCCTGCGCGTGTACATGAGGGACAGGCGAACTTGGCGCGTCCGGCGGTGGGCATGAGAACGCTGGAGGGTCAGGGTGTGCTCCTCACGGATGGGCTGGGACTGACGCGGCGAGCGGAGCAGCTCCCGGAGGCCATGAGCTGGGAGGTGAAGGAGGAGGAGGTGCTGCGTCCGGGAAAGCTGGTGCTGAAGATGAGGACACGCGCGTGGGCTGAAGAAAAAGAGTGCGTGAGCCAAGAGGTCTTACTGCCGGGGATGGAGGGCAGTGTTTACCTCTTCTCGGAGCCTATGTACGCACAGTTGTGTATCAAAACACCCTAACACACAAAAAACAAAACACGGGTCAAGGGAT
>JBJTQF010000094.1:0-26543 GCA_046075485.1 Myxococcota bacterium
GCTTCGACGGTGGAGATCGCCGAGAGCGCCCGGCCCGCAGCTTCGACGGTGGAGATCGCCGCGAAGGCCCGGCCCGCAGCTTCGACGGGGGAGATCGCCGCGAACGTCCGGCTGACGCTCGCATGTCTCGAGCTGGACGTCAGGAAGTGGTGTACGAGCGAGGCCCGCTGTTGGACGATGAGCCCACTTCGGCTCCGCTGCGGGCTCCGGCTCAGGCGGAAGAGGGGGTCTCCCCGACCAGTCCGCGCCGCCGTCCGACTCCGATTGTGCGCCCCACAACCTCCTCAACGCCTGCGCCTCGTGACCAACGCTCTGGGTGGGAGGAGTCCGACGCTCAGGCCGCAGCACCTCGCCGCCTGGTGAGACCTCCTACGGTCGATCCGCGTCAGCTTCGCCGCGAGCATCTCAAAAAGCTCGATGCCCTCGAAGCGGAGATGGGCGAGCTGGTGGCAAAGACCCTCGGTCGTCGTCCTTCGGGAGACGACGAGACCTGAGCCTCACCGCTCTGGCCTCGCCGTTCTCGCCTTAACGTGCTGAAAGTGTCGGCTGTTGCCGCGTTCCGGGCGCTTTCTTAGGCCACCACGTAGAAGCCGCCCCCTTCGCGATGACTTCGTTGCGGAGCGGCGGCTTGTGACGCTGCCGCCTTGGCTGCCTGTTGTTGCTCAGAAGATTGTAGAGCTTGACGGAGTTCATTGGCAAACGCCTTTACATCAATGGCAGGTTTGGGTGCAAGGGCAGAGGGTGCGCTATGGATAGACATGGGTGGTCTCCTGCTTGATGAGGTCTATAAAAAGAGAACTCCTGCTTGGCGGGAATTCCTTTCTTATCCATCGATTTCCGCAGGAGAGACGTAAGTCAAAAACGCGGTTTTTCCTGCTATGGAGGAAATATGTCACTCGTGGGTAAGGTGGTGTTGATCACCGGTGGCGGTCAGGGCATTGGCGCATCATGTGCTCAGCTTTTTGCGGAGCAAGGGGCCCGTATTGCCGTCTCGGCTCGAAGCATCGAGAAGCTCGAAGAAGTCGCTGCGTCACTTCGGGCAAAAGGCGCGGAGTGTTTGCCGGTGGCCTGTGATGTGACGGACTCAGATCAGGTCGATAAAATGGTCCAGACGGTGCGTGAGACCCTCGGCCCCATCGACATTCTGATCGCCAATGCGGGGATCGCAGCCTCCGCGCCGGTGGTGAAGACCGACAATGCCATGTGGGATCGGATCATCGCCACCAATCTCTCGGGCTCCTTCTACTGTATGCGAGCGGTTTTGCCGGACATGCTCAAGTCTGGTTGGGGCCGGATCATCGTGGTGGCCTCCGATGCCGGTAAAGTCGGCTTCCAGTATACGGCTGCCTATTGTGCTTCCAAGCATGGGGTGATAGGCTTGGTGCGTTCTTTGGCCCTGGAGGTCGCGCAGCGAGGCATCACCGTCAATGCCATCTGTCCCGGTTTTGTCGAAACCCCGATGGCATGGCAGAGCATCGACAACATCGTGCTCAAGTCGCGCAAGACCCCGGAGCAGGCCCGCGCTTACCTGGAGAGTCTCAGCCCTCAGAACCGTCTCTTTATGCCGGAAGAAGTGGCGGCGATGGCACTTTTCCTCTCCACCGAAGGCGCTCGAGGCATTCATGGTCAGTCGATTCCGCTCGATGGGGGCACGGTTCAGTCGTAATCCCCCCTGGATGGATGTGCTGAGGGAGGCCCTATGCCGTTTCTGACCCCCATTCAACCGGAAGGCTGGGTGCCCGCAAAAGGGTACTCCAACGGAATGCTCGCGCCTGCCGGTGCGCGACTCTTGTTTGTGGCAGGGCAAATTGCCTGGAATGAACGGCAAGAGCTGGTAGGCCGAGGCGACTTTGTGGCCCAGTTTGAGCAGGCGCTCAAAAACGTGCGGGCCATCGTGGAAGCCGCCGGAGGAACGCCCGAACATATCGCCCGCCTCACGATCTATGTCACCGACAAACAGCTCTACAATGCCCGCATCCGAGACGTCGGAAAGGTCTACCGCGAGGTCTTGGGCCGCCACTTTCCCGCGATGGCCCTGGTTCAAGTCGCCGATCTGCTCGAGCCCGATGTGTGGGTGGAGATCGAAGCCACCGCTGCCTTACCGGGTTCATAAGCCGAGCTTATGTGCCGAGCCCTTATCCCGAGCCCTTAGCCCGAGGTAAGACGGCTCCGTCCTTGACCCCGAGAGATTCTCCAGAGTGCCTCAGTTTTTGCCCGACCGGAGGCGTGAGCGTGCCCGCCCCGGCCCAACTCAGCAAGGAGCAGCCGACATGACCCCCTCAGCTCTGGCCAGCAACCCTGTCTTTTCGCCTCGCAGCGTTCGTTTTGAGGTGCGAGAGCATATTGCCACCATCACCCTAGACCGTCCAGATGTGCTCAATGCCTTGACTTTTGAAGTTTACCGCGAGCTGACCGATCTCTTCGCGGCCCTTCAGAGCGTGGCCGAGGTGAAGGTGGTGGTGCTCACCGGTGCCGGTGACCGTGCCTTCTGTACCGGCGGGGATGTGCGAGACATCATCGGAGCCCTCTTCAGCCGCGACATGGAAGGGCTGCTGGATTTTACCCGCATGACCTGTGACCTCATCAAAAACATGCGGCTGCTGCGTAAGCCGATCATTGCCTCACTCAACGGCACGGTGGCCGGAGCAGGGGCGGTGATGGCCCTGGCCAGTGATCTCCGGGTGGCATCCGAGAAGGCCCGCATTGCATTTTTGTTTACCAAAGTGGGGCTGTGTGGAGCCGATATGGGTGCAGCATGGCTTCTCCCGCGTGTGGTCGGGACCGCTAAAGCCACGGAAATCCTCATGACCGGGGATTTTGTCTCGGCCCACGAAGCGGAGCGCATGGGGCTCTATAACCGAGTGGTTCCGCCAGAAGAGCTGGTTTCTGCCACTCAAACCCTGGCGGAGAAGCTGGCGAAAGGCCCCTCTTTTGGCCTGGCCATGACCAAAGAGATGCTCAACAAAGAGGCGGCAATGGATCTGGTGACGGCACTCGAGGCGGAAGCCCAGGCCCAGACCCTCTGCATGATGCACCCGGACTTCCGCGAAGCCTACGAAGCCTTCGTTCAGAAGCGCCCCGCTCAGTTTAAATCATGAGTCTGCGCGGAGGTCTTATGCAACACGCCTTCTATTTTGAGCCCGTCCACGAAGAAATCCTCAACGTTTTAGAGACCTTCCAGCGCCTGGTCCTGCCACTGCTGCTGGAGCAAGGGCTCGACGATCACACCCTCACCCGCGAGGTGGTGCGACGCATGGGCATGAGTGGCCTGCTGAGCCTCACCGTGCCGGCTGCATTTGGGGGACGTTTTTCGCCGCTGGACTCGCGGGCGCTGTGTCTGGCGCGTGAGGTGCTCGGGTATGAGTCCTCCCTGGTGGATACGGCCTTTGCCATGCAAGGGCTGGGAAGCCATCCGCTGGCGTTGGCAGGACAAAAAGCACTTCAGCAGCATTGGCTTCCAAGAGTTCAAGAAGGGAAGGCACTGGCAGCATTTGCCATTACAGAGCCAGAGGCAGGCTCGGATGTGTCCAGCTTGAGCACCACCGCTGTGTTGGAGGGTGATCATTATGTGCTCAACGGACTGAAGCGGTTCATCTCCAATGCCGGAATTGCCGACTTTTACACCCTCTTTGCCCGCACCGGAGGCTCCGGCAGCAAAGGCATCTCCGCCTTTTTGGTGGAAGCGCACCGTCCGGGGCTCACGGTGGAGCCCATCGAGCTGATGGCAGCGCATCCCATTGGAGAGGTTCGCCTGGAGAACGTGCGCATTCCGGTGACTCACCGCTTGGGCGCGGAGGGTGAAGGGTTTTCGCTGGCCATGCAGACCCTGGATCGGTTTCGTCCGACCGTGGGCGCGGCGGCGCTGGGGATGGCACGGCGTGCGCTCGACGAGGCGCTGAGTTACACCCACAAGCGTGTGCAGTTTGGGCAACCACTGGTGGAGCAGCAGCTCACCAAAGCGCGGCTGGCAGAGATGGCCACCGAGCTGGAAGCGGCGCGGCTCCTGGTGTATCAAGCGGCGTGGACCAAAGATAAGACCTCGAGTCGAGCAAGTCGGGAAGCAGCGATGGGCAAGCTCTTTGCCACCGAAGCGGCACAGCGCATCATCGACTCCGCCCTTCAGCTTCATGGCGGAAATGGGGTGGTGAAAGGCTCGGTGGTGGAGCGACTCTATCGAGAAGTCCGCGCCTTACGCATCTACGAAGGCACCTCTGAAATCCAGCACATCGTGATTGCAGCGGACCTGATCAAGAGCTGGCGTCAGCAGCAGAGCTGAGCCCGGCTGCGTTTGCTCCTCGAATTTGACAACGCTCGTGCGCATTCCGCGCTCCACAATGCCTTCAGAATGGCCCAGAATTTTGGCTCAGACGCACTGCTTTGGAGGCCCCATGTTTGAGATCCCCGCTCGATTTAACCTGGCAGACTATTATTTGGATCACAACCTGCGTGCGGGACGTGGTGAGAAGGTGGCGGTATATTATCGCGAGCGCACCCTCACGTATGCGCAGATATACGCACTGTCGTGTCAGTTTTCGCATCTGATGCGCGCTGAGGGGGTGCAGCCAGAGCAGCGAGTGCTGATGATCCTGCCCGATATCCCGGAGTTTGTCCCGGCGTGGTTTGGGATCCTGCGGGCGGGCTCGGTGATCGCGATGGTCAATCCACTCCTGCCTTCGGAGGATTTTGCCTATTATCTCCAGTATACGCGGGCAGCCCTGGCCATCACCGATGTGGAGACCTTGCCTCGACTTCGCCCGGTGCTCTCGGAAGCATCGTCTTTGAGAGGGCTGGTGGTGGTGGGGCTGGAGCAGCGGGAGCAGGTGGGGGCGGTAACGCTCATCCCGTGGGCGGAGGTGATGGGGCAGCCGACGGAATATCCGCTGTTTGACAGCAGCCGAGACGACATCGCCATCTGGCTCTTTACTTCAGGCTCCACCGGGAAGCCGAAGGCGGCGGTGCATATGCATCACGACTTTGCCTTCAACACGGAGCGGTATGCCAAAGGGGTATTGGGCATTCGTGAGGATGATCTGACGCTGGGTGTTCCGAAGCTCTTCTTTGGTTATGCGACCGGCACCAATATGATGTTTCCCTTCGCGGTGGGCGCGGCCACCGTACTCTTCTCGGAACGTTCGACCCCCGACACCCTCTACGACCACCTGGAGCGATTCCAGCCCACCATCTTGACCAGTGTGCCCACCATGATCAATGCCATGTTGCACAGTCCTCGAGCTGCATCCGCCAAGCTGGACCGGCTGCGTTTTGTGCTCTCGGCAGGGGAAGCACTGCCAGCGGAGCTGTATCAACGCTGGGTCTCTCGTTTTGGAGTGGAGATCCTGGACGGGATCGGCTCGGCGGAAATGTTCCACATCTACATCTCCAATGCCCCAGGAGATGTCAAACTGGGAAGTCTTGGCAAGCTCGTCCCCGGATATGAGGCAAGAGTTGTCAGCCCCGAAGGAAATGATGTACCTCCCGGAGAAGCAGGGGTGCTCCACATCAAAGGTGACAGCGCCGCACTCTGTTATTGGCAGGACCATGAGAAGTCGAAGGCCACTTTTGCAGGAGACTGGTGCTTTACGCAAGACCTCTTCCGCCGCGATGACCACGGCTACTTCTGGTACGAAGGCCGCTCCGATGACATGCTCAAGGTCTCTGGCATCTGGGTGAGCCCGCTGGAAATCGAAAACTGTCTGCTCAAAGCGCCGGAGGTCGCCGAGGTCTGTGTGGTCGGTTATGAGGATGAAGCGGGGCTGGTGAAGGCTCGAGCTTGGGTGGTGCTCAAGGAGGAGGTGACGCTCAAAGGGGAGACGCTGGAGGAGCACCTCAAGGGATGGACCAAGCAGCACCTCGCGCCATACAAATACCCCCGGAGCTGGCGCTTTGTAGAACAATTGCCCAAAAACGACCGAGGCAAGGTAGACCGCAAGGTGATCAAGTCCTGGGTCTGAGTGGGTAGGACCGGAATGGAGGGCGCTACCTAGCCGCTCAGTCGGTGCGCACGCGGAGCTCGCCGAATGAAACGCGCAGGTGCCGGAACCTCGCGTCGGTACGCCGCTTGAAACAAGGAGCAATCATGGCAGATGTCGCAAAAGCAGTCCACCTTGACCGGTTAAGCTGGAAAGAGGCGGAGGCGCTGCTCGCTCAAAAGCCCATCGCCCTGCTGCCGCTGGGATCGACGGAAGCGCATGGACCCCATCTTCCGCTGGGAACGGATGTCATCATCTCGGAAGGCATGGCGGTTCGTGCGGCGGAGGCCCTCCACGCGCAGGGAATCTCGACGGTGATCTTGCCCACGCTGGCCTATGCGGTCACCGAGTATGCATCGTCGTTTGCGGGAACCCTCAGCATCTCCCCGGAGGTGGTGCGCGCTCTGCTGCTGGACATCGCCCGGGCTGTACAGCGGCAGGGGGTGGAGATGTTGGTGCTCGTCAACAGCCACCTCGAGCCCGGACAGATTGCCATCTTGCGCAGCTTGGCCAAAGATGGGCTGGCACTGACCGGTCTCCACATTGTCTTTCCTGATAAGACCCGCAAACGTTGGGTGGGAACACTCACCGAGGAGTTTCAACGTTCGGCCTGCCATGCCGGAAGTTACGAGACCTCTCTGGTGCTGGTGGATCGACCGGAGTGGGTACGGGACAATATCCGCCAGGAGCTCCCGGAGCTGCCCATCGATCTGACCGCCGCCATGCAAGCGGGCGTCAAACGTTTTGAAGGGGCAGGGGCTACTCAGGCATATTTTGGTGCTCCCGCCTTGGCAACCCTCGAGGAAGGCCACTGGACCTACGAGCGTTTGACCGAGATGATCGTGACAACGGTGCTCGAAGCACGAGAGAATATCCAGCCTTCTGCTTCTTAACCCCTGAATTTTAATAAATGCTGCTCATGACAGAGATGGAATCTTGCTCACCTGATACCGGCTGCACGTCGCCGTAATTGATATCTTGCATGGTCGGAAATTCTTGCTACGGGATCTGGAAAACTACTTTAGGCTCTGATATTCCCTGCCGATACATGGTCAGTCTAACCCAAGCTTTTGGAGCACTGGCCATGAAATCCATCCGCACTTCTCATGCTCTGTTGGGCAAGCTGATGTCAAAATCGCCCTTCTCGCAGGGCCGCTCACACACACGCGCGCACACGCTCGAGCGGTCACGTCTGCTCTGGAAGCTGATGCCCGGAGTGTTCCTGCTCGGCATGACGCCTCAATCAACCCGGGCCGACATGGGGGTCGAGGACGCGGATCCAGCAGCTCAGGTGGCCAGTCTCTCCACTCGTGCTTCGCAGCTTCCGGTGGAGCAAGCGCCGGGGGATACCGATGGCTGGATGATGGAGACTGAACGATTGCCCGCTCCGTTTGAGCCCAATCGAGGCCAAGCGGCTCAGGAAGTGCGCTTTCTCGCGCGGGGTGCCAGCTACGGGGTCTTTTTGACTCCGCAGGAGCTGGTGCTCGGCATGGCTCAAAAGGTGGAAGGTGAGGAGGGTACGGATGTGCTCCTGCCCGCGTGGTTGCGCATGGCGGTGGAGCACGCAACGCCGGTGGAGCCGGTGGCCGAGTCGGCGCTGGCATCGGTGAGCCACTATCTGATCGGCGCTCATCCGGCGGGTTGGATGACAGGGGTGCCTCAGTCGCAGGCGGTGCGTTATCGTGGGCTCCGTCCAGGGGTAGACTTGGTGGTGAGTGTGGAGCCTGGACAGCTTCGGCTGCGCTTTGAGCTCCAGCCTGGGGTGGACCCGGCGGAGCTGTCGTTGCTTTTTTCGGGGCTCGAGCGCCCAGTGCAGGGAGCGCGTCACGCGGATGGGCGGGCGGCACTTACACGCCTGCGCACGGATCACCTTGGGGGGCTGGAGCTGGCGGGTCCGGGAGGCTTGATCAAGCTCTCGCCGCCGGAGCTGACGCAGCAGGTGGAAGGGCAACGTTCTCAGGTGTTGGGCGCTTTTGTCGCCGGAGCGGATGGTAAGGTGCGACTCTCGACGGCGTCATTTAATGCCCAACTTCCGACGAGGGCGGAGTCTACCTTGAGCTTTTCGGCTACGCTGGGGGGCACGGCGGATGACTCCGCCACCGCCGTCGGGTTGGATGCCGCAGGCAATTTATATGTGGCGGGCCAGAGCTGGTCTGCTAATTTCCCCACCACAACGGGCGCTTATGATACCTCGTTTAATGGCTCGACGGTGGATGCCTTTGTGACCAAACTCGACCCTACCGGATCGCAGCGGATCTACTCGACGTATTTGGGCGGGAGCACCGGGGGAAGCTCCGGCTATGTCGGCTGGGATACCGTCACCGGGCTGGTGGTGGATGGCACGGGGGGGGTGGTGCTCTCCGGTTATACGTATGCGACCAATTTTCCGGTCACGTCGGGCGCATTTCAGAGTAAACAGGGAGGTGGCAATACAGATGGATTTGTGACGCGGCTGGACGCAACCGGGGCAAAGCTCAGCTTCTCTACCTACTTGGGGGGGAGTGACTCGGATGCCGCAGAAGGGGTGGCGCTGGCGGCGGATGGTTCGGTGGTGGTGACGGGCTACACGTACTCGACAAACTATCCGGTGAGCTCGACGGCGTATCAGAAGACCAACCGAGGCTGGGCGGATGCGGTGGTGACACGACTGGCCAGCACCGGTGCGTCGGTGATCTTTTCGACGTATTTGGGGGGGAGTGCTGGCAGTGGTGGAAGTTACGGAGATTTTGGCAAGGCCGTAGCGGTGGGGGCAGATGGCAGCATCTATGTGGCTGGACATACCCTCAGCACGGATTTTCCCGTCAGCAGTGGGGCTTATCAGCTCACCCGACGCGGATCGTATGACGGATTTTTGGCAAAATTGAATGGGGGAGGGGACACGCTGCTGTACTCGACCTATTTGGGTGGGACCGGGATGGAGGTGATCTCGGGCCTGGCGGTGGATAAGGGCGCTGGGGCTTGGGTGGTGGGATCGACCACTTCGACCGATGCGCCGGTGAGCAGCACCGCGTTTCAGAAGGCTCACGCGGGTGGGACGTATGATGTACTGCTGACGCGGCTGGATACCAGCAAGAATGGCTCGGCAGGACTGGTGTTTAGCACGTACTTGGGGGGAAGTGGACAGGATATGAGCCGACAGGTGCGAGTGGATCGGTATAATACCGCGTTTTTGACAGGGGGGACTCAGTCGAAGAACTTTCCGACGTCCAGTGACGGTGCCGTGAAGAGCTATCAAGGGGGAGAGTTTGATGGGTTCCTGAGCCGGGTGAGCGCGACCGGTGGGACGGTGCTGTATGGTGGGTATGTGGGGGGAAGCGCGTATGATTATGGGATTGGGCTGGGGTTGGATAAGGAAGGACAGCCGGTGGTGGTGGGGAGTACGTCGTCGATGAGCTTGAGCGGGGGAGATACGGGGGGGAGCGCGAGCAGTCGTGAGGCATTTGTGGCCCGCTATACGCTGCCCGTACCCGTCAGCCAACGCGACGAAGCGCCCTAACCCAACAAAACAAATGGGGTGCAGGGGTGAGATCCACCCCTGCTGGGAAAGTTTGAAAGGGCAAAGCCCTTTCAATAAAAAAGAAAAGCCGCTTGGAAAGCGGCTTTTTGAGCTGAGAGCGCGCTGTCCTCTCAGACTCTCCAGCAAGGGATTCCATCCCTTGACCCGTGTATTGTTTTTGCTGAGAGGACGCTGCATTCACCCGCGACGTGCCCATTGGTGCTGTGGCCAGCCTCGTTTTTTCGCCAAACGTCTCAGCCTCATATCCGGGTTCACCACCACCGGATACCCCACGACCTCCAGCATCGGCACATCCGAATGTGAATCCGTATAAAACGTACACCTCTCCAACAAAATCCCCCGTTCCGCCGCCCACGCGCTCGCCAGCTTCACCTTCCCCTCACCAAAACAAAACGGCAAGACCGGCTTCCCCGTAAAAACCCCCTCCACCACCTCAAACCGACTGCACAAATAATCATCCATCCCCAGCTCTTCCACCACCGGACGGCTGATATACGGCGAGGAGGACGTCAACAACACCAACGCTTCCCCTCGCGCTCGATGCAACGCCAACGCCTCCCGCGCTTTCTCCGCCACATGCGGCGCAATCTCCGCACGATACCACTGACCCACCCGCTCCGCCATTTCCCGCTCAGGCAAGCCCTCCAGCGTGCGCACCGCGCGAGCCAACGCCCGCTCCATCGCCACCACCCCAAGCTCATACCCCGTCAGCCACACCAAACCCTCCACCAACACCCGGCGAGAAACACGCCCATGCCGCCGCTCATACCGAATCCACGCAGAAGCACTGTTGATGGTCAACAAAGTCCGGTCCAAATCGAAAAAAGCTGCCGACGTCACAGACATTCTCACCTCCTGAGACCCAAACACGATATCGGGAGGCCCTGTACGTCTCGCCTTCACCGATGCCAGGGGGCAAGCTGATAGAGATACTGCCGATGGCTAAACACCGGCGCAATCGGATGGGTCCGCAGCATGGCCACGGCATCATTATAGAAGTGTACGGCACGATCTACGTGTTTTCCAGTACGAGCCGGATATTGACGCATCTTCCAACGGTTTTGCCAGCCCCCCATCCGGTAAAGACCTCCCGCATTATAGGCCGCAAACACCACCGGCGGATCGTAATACGTCGCCACGTTGCTGAGCTCCCCCCGAGCCTGACGCGCCACCAACGCCGCACCCGTGCGAATCCCGTTCTCCGCACTCATCAACCACTGGTCATCCACCAACGCCGGATCAATCCCCTCCAGCTTCAACACCGCCCGCGCCGTGGCCACACTCACCTGCGTCAAGCCCACCGAGATGCGATGTGGCGTGCGCTCCAGCGAAATAAACCCCTTCTCGCGCCTCAAGCTGCGTGGATCGCGGGTATAAAAAGGCTGACCCTTCGCGGGTGCCGATTCCGTCGCAATCAAGGCAATCAACAGCTCCACCGGCACCTGATAATGCTGAGACCAGCGATTCAGAGGCCGATGCCAGGTATCCCAGATCCATAAGGCCGTGCGAGGTTTGCCCTCCGTGCGCTCCACCCCCGCCCGACGGATCTCCACCCCCTGCACCGTCAGACGCCAGGGGGTCGCCAACCAGTCCGTCTTGTGCCAGCGGGTCAGCGGATGACGCGGCACCGGAGGCTCACTCGAGCGCACCAACACCCCACACCCCATCAGCCCCAACAGGCTCAGGCACAGCAGACACATACAGATTAGAGGGGATTTCAGTCTCAACATGCTGGCATTATAACGAAGGCGCAGCGTCTCAGGCGAGATTTCGGCTCAGTACCAAGCCGTAATGGGCAGGAGCAGCACCCCGTCTTCATAACGAGGCCCACCAATAAAGAAGGTTCCTTTGCGCACCACCGAGACCGTGGTGTCGAGTGCAACCCCACTCGGCTGCTGCGGGTTGTACATCCGCACCCGCAAGACCGCCTTTTCCTGTGTCGCTGAGTTGAGGGTGACTTCAATCACCTTCCCGTCAAACAACCCCAAGCTCCGGGTGGCCGCCGGCATGAGCTGCATGTCGTTGCGAAACATCAGCCGAAAACCCTTGTAGTTCAAAAACGCCAGGTGACGCTGAAGATGCTGAATCTCAGGCGCATATCCCTCCACCGTATTGCTGGCCTGGATCACCATCATGCGGATGTCCACCGGCCCTCGATGCGGCAAGGTCCGCATGCTCGGTGCCAGAGTCCCCGGTGCCGGCAACCCCGGTCCTCCCAGCGGACGAGGCTGAGCCTGTGCTGGGGCTGCTCCCAACAATCCCCCCAGCAGAAGGCCCGCACACAGGAGCCTCATTCCAGTCTTCAGCATTTTTCCAAGCCCGCTCATATCGAAGTACCCCCTTGCCCTTCCGACTCCTGCACCCAAATAATGGTCGCGTTGTCCGGTGAGCTGATCACCGTCACCGTGGAGGCTTCACCTCCCGCCACGTCGTTGACTTCCGTACCCGAGGTGATCAACCCTTCCGCCTGCGCCACGGCATCTGCTCCACCCCCGGACTGCACATCCGTCACACCGGGCGTCGCTCCCCCTTCGTTTTGAGCCACTCCATCCGCAGGCCCACTCGAAGGCATCCACTGCACCGCCAGCAGCAGCGCCGCAGCGGTAGCTCCCCCCAACGCCAGCGGCTGCCACCCCAGGCTCGAGAACCAGCCCCGCAACCGCTCGACGATCCCCGGAGACTCCGTCGCGCGCAATTTTCCTGCCCAGGCAGGCTGCTGCACCGCCACCGCATCGTCGATCTTCTGGAGCATGACCGAAAAATCAACCTGCTCCAGCTCCGCTCGATAGGCGTGACGCATCAGCGCGCGTGTATGCATCAGACGCTGAAGCTGCTCCTCTGCTTCCGGCTCTGCGTCCAGACAATGCTCCATTGCCTCGAGCTGCGTCCCGCTGAGCTCATCGTCGAGATAGCGGCTGAGAAGCTCCGCAAAACCCGGATCTTTGCTTGTAATATGTTGGGTTGCCACAGTGTCCCCTTTCCCTCTTCTGCTTGCTTGTATGGACGACTTTGCCGCGCCATTCTTCAGAGCGATCTGAAAAAATGTCGAGTAAGAAGGCCCATACGCACTTCAGAGGAGATCTTTCAGCAGCTCCTGCAATTTTTTCCGGCCATAAAAGAGACGAGACATCACCGTGCCCTGCTGACAGTCCATGACATCTGCAATCTCTTTGTAGGAGAGCCCCTCGAGCTCACGCAATACCAACGCACTGCGCTGCTCTTCGGGCAAACCCTCCATCGCCTGTCGAATCTTCTGCCCCAGCTCCTTATCCAGATAGGCCCGCTGAGGGGAGTACGTGTGTGGATCGGGTAGCTCGGCCCCTTCGGCGGTGTCCGGGTCGAACTTCTCGTCAAAGGACACCTCGGGACGTCGGCCTCGACGCCGCCGATGGTCAATACACAGGTTGACCGCAATCCGATACACCCAGGTATAAAATGAGGCTTGTCCCTTGAAGGAATCCAACGAGTTGAACGCCTTAATGAACACTTCCTGAGTGATGTCTTGTGCATCTTCTTGGTTGTGGACAATGCCACGCACCACCATAAACACCCGCTCTTGATACGCAAGCACGAGCTGATGATAGGCGCGTTTGTCTCCGGCCAGCACCCGATCCACCAAGTGCTGATCACGCTCGGACGGCGAACCCGTATGGAGCGGACCTCCCGCCAAGCCTGTTTCGTCGCCCTGCTTCAGTCGGTCCAGCCGGGCTCGGCGTCGCTCTGTAGGGTCTGACGACACCGCCATCCAGATATTCAGGGGGCTGCGAAGAAAACTTCGCACATCCAGGATCCAGCGCTGCCAGGCTCCCGTGAGGTCGTCCAGCGCCAAATCCCACCCAAAACGTGGTTGCAGCTCGAGGATTTGAGTCTCCATCCCATCGCTCCTGCTGATCGTCAGTGCGCACCTGCCCAGCTCTGTCCTGATCCCACCTCGACGGTCAGCGGCACCCGTAGGTTGGCCACCCCTTCCATCTCGGCCTTGATCAGCGGCTGGACCTGCTCCAGCTCCGCCTGCGGCACTTCAAACACCAGCTCGTCGTGTACCTGCAACAGCATGCGCGTGCGCAGTCCCGCGCGCGTGAGGGCTTCTTCTACCCGCAACATCGCCACTTTGATGATGTCCGCTGCCGACCCCTGAATCGGGGTGTTGATCGCCATTCGCTCCGCCCCTTGCCGCACGTTGAAGTTGCTCGCCTTCAGATCCGGCAGGTAACGTCGTCGTTTATACCATGTTGTCACGTATCCGTTGACCCGTGCATCGTTGAGAATCGTCTCAAGGTACGCTTTCACCCGTTTGTAGCGCCCAAAATACTGCTCAATGAACTTTTCTGCTTCTTTGCGGGTGATCTTGAGCTCGCGGGCCAGCCGATGAGCCCCCATGCCATACAAGATGCCAAAGTTGATGGCCTTCGCCGAGCGCCTCATCTCTGAGCTCACCTGCGCCAGGGACACCCCAAACATATCGGCTGCCGTCGCCGCGTGAATGTCCAGCCCATGCGTGAAGGCGTAGATCAACGTCTCATCTTCGCAGAAATGCGCCAGCAGCCGAAGTTCGATCTGCGAATAGTCCGCACTCAGCAGCACATGGCCCGGAGGTGCCACAAACGCTTCTCGAATCCGTCGTCCCTCCTCCGTCCTGATCGGAATATTCTGGAGGTTCGGATCCATCGAGCTCAGCCGTCCCGTCGCCGCCACCACTTGGTTAAAGGTGGTATGAATCCTGGATGTCTGCCCATCCACCAGCTTGGGCAGGGCATCGACATAGGTGCCCTTGAGCTTCACCAACGAACGATAGGCCAGGATCTCGGCGGGGAGATCGTGGATTTCCGCCAGCGCCTCGAGCACCTCCTGATCGGTGGAAGGCCCCGTCTTGGTCTTTTTCTGCACCGGTAGCTTGAGCTTCTCAAACAGGATCACCTGAAGCTGCTTCGGTGAGCCCGGATTAAACTTCTCGCCCGCCAGGGTGTGGATGCGCTGCTCTCCTTCGGCGATGCGCTTCTCCAGCTCCAGGCTGATCTGCCCGAGCTGAGAGGTCTCCACCTGAATGCCCCGCCGCTCCAGCTTAAAAAGAATCTCCACCAGCGGCAGCTCCAGCTCGGTGTAGAGTGCGGTCATCTCCGCCAGCGCCAGCCCGTTCTTGAGCTGATCATGCAGCGCCAGGAGCGCCGAGGCTTCTTCTCCCACCTGCTGCACCGGCTGAGCCGCCTGAAGAGACCGACTTAAATGCTCCAACACCAGATCCGGCAAGGTCGGCTCACGACTGGAGGACTTGAGCAGATAGCCCGCCAGCTCCGTATCACCCCCCACCCCGCGCAGCTCCAGCCCACGCTTGGCGAGCAGGTGCATGTCTTTTTTGAGGTTGTGGCCGAGCTTGGGCAGGTTCCGATCCAGAAAACGGGCCCGTAAGACGTGTTTGAAAGACTCCTGCCAGCCCGGAGAATCCCCCGAAAAGGGCACCACGTAGGCTTCGTGAGGACTCACCGCCAGGGCCACCGCTGCACAGCCTTCGTCGGCATCCATCGTGAGCGTGCGCACGCCCACACGGGAGGCCAGCTTGAGCGCGCCCGCCAACGCCGCCAGTGTCGCCGGAGTCTCCACCAGGGTGATGGTACGGGGTCTCTCGGGCTCCGATGTAGCAGGCGTTGAGGCAGAAGGAATGGCCGGAGCAGTGGCAGCAGCGGCCCCGTCAGCAGCCCCGTCACCGGCCAAATCACCGGTCAAACCGGCTGAGGCCGCCGCCAAAACACTCGGATCCACACCGGACACAGCGGAAGAGGGCGGAGCCGACAAGCCCCCGGATACCTCGGCGGCAACAACCGTGCCACGCACGCTCGAGACGGGCGGGAGCTGGCTGGCAGCGGCTTCAAATTCTTTCATCAGGCGCTTAAACTCGAGCTCCTTGAAGAGCGAATAGGCGAGGGCCGGATCGGGTTTGCCCACCACCAGCGACTCAAGGGGCATCGACAAGGGCACATCCAGGTGGAGCGTCACCAGCTCGAGGCTCAAGCGAGCCTCCGCGACGTGGTTTTGGAGGGCTTCGCGCACCTTCTGATTGCGCACCTGGTCCAGATGGGCGAGCAGATGATCCACGGTGCCAAACTCCAGCAGGAGATCCCGCGCTTTTTTGGGACCAATGCTGGGCACTCCGGGCACGTTGTCGGACGCATCCCCCACCAACGCCAGCAGATCCCGGAGCTGATGCGGCGGCACGCCCCACTTCTCTTCCACCGCTGCCGGATCGTAGACCTTGTGACGGAGGGTGTCCTCCAGGATGACATTGCCTCCGACGAGCTGCATCAGATCCTTGTCCATGCTGAGGATGCGGATCTCCACGTCTTCGTGACGGTGGCGGGTGACGAGGGTGGCAATGATGTCGTCCGCTTCGTACCCCGACAGCTCGAAGTAGGGCACACTGAGCGCCTCACAGACCTTGCGAAAAAAGGGGAGCTGCTGCACGAGCTCCGGCGGGGCGGGCTTTCGGTGGGCCTTATAGTCTTCGTACTGGTCCTTGCGGAAGGTCGGCCCCGCCGCATCGAAGGCCACCACCATATAATCCGGCTTCTCGCGACGGATCAGATCGAGCAGCAGGTTATAAGTAAAACCCTGGAGCGCATTGGTGGAAAATCCCTTCGAGTTGCTGAGCGGGGGCACTGCAAAAAAAGCTCGAAAGGCATAGTTGGTGCCATCGATCAGAACCATGCTGCGCGGCATAAGCAGGCATCTCCGAGACAGTATTAATAAGGGCTGCTGAATAGGTTGAGCGCCCGCGTTATGAGGGGTCCAGCGCGTCCGCCTCCGGGGGCTCCAGCTCTTCGCGGGTGAAGAGCACGAAGGCCATGCTGGGTCGGCGTGCGGTGGGATTCATGGCGAACTGAATGCTCTCCAGACGCCAGCCTTCATGGACCCACTGGTTGATGATCTCTTCCAACGAGATATCATGTACGGTGCTGGTCTCGACCACTTTATAGCGCAGGATGCGGCGGGCTGTCATCACGGCGTTGACTCTCCGGCGGGCTGAGGGCGATTTTTCACTTTTTGAAGAGTCCGAAGAGGCCCTTCGACTTGGTGGCGGCAGGTTCGGGGGCGGTTTTTTCGCGTCGCATCTGGTATAGCCGGAGTTCACGCTGCGCCTCGATGTTGCTGGCGTTGAGGCCCACCGCTTTTTTGAAGGCGTTCTCCGCTTGGGTATGCTCGTTGCGAGCTTTAAAGATGCAGCCGAGGAAGTAGAAGCCTTTGTCAAAATTCGGAGCCGTTTTTGTCACGTCGTGGATCAGTTTGGCCGCTTCGCTGAACCGGCTCGGATCTTCCTGAAACAAGGTCCAGGCGTAATACACCTTATGCTCCACCGCGTGCGGGTTGAGCTTCATGGCTTCTTCAAAAAACGGCCGGGCTTTGGCCGCGTTCTGGTTCTTAAGAAAGAGGGCACCCTGATTAAAGGAGATCTCCGCCTGGATGAGCTGGCGCGCGTCAATGCCCTCCTCCTGCTCCTTTTTGCTGGCCATCTCCTCCCGCTTTTTGGGATCGGAGACCACCTCGTAGGCTTCCCCCACCTTCTGGAAGATCAGCTCCATCAGCTTACGCACCTCCGGCGGCGCATCAAAGGCGCGATCCGGATGATACTGCTTGGAGAGGGCAAAAAAGCGCGTCTTGGCATCCGCTGTCGAGGTCTTCTCCTGAATCCCCAGCACGTCAAAAGGAGAGGCGGATTTCATGCGCTCCAGCTCCGCCTCGAGCTGTGTTTTTCGCACATCCCAGTCGATGGGGCCCTCCGCTTGAGGGGCTTCGAGTGAGGCTTGAGGCGGCCCCAAAAAACGCAGCACGTGGAGCGCATTAAAAAAACCCGTAATATCACGGGTCTTATCCGCATTTCCATTGGCGAGGCTGTCCACCACACTCTGAAGAGGCCGTCCGTTGAGCTCTTTGGTCAGCCGGAGCTCAAACGGCAGGAGCCCCAAGCCCGCGATCTTCTCTCGATCTTCGGGGGCGAGGCTGGGGGAGAGCTCGCGGATGTCAGGATGCAGCGCCTGACCCTGATGCTGTTTGTAGGCATCAAAGATGGCTCTGAAGATCCCCAGCTCGGTGGGAAAATGTTGACCGCCGGGCAGCCGTCCCTCATGCCAGCGACAGGTGACTTTAGAGTCCGCCAGAGACACCCGGAGCGCCTCTCGGCTCTGCTCACGCCCAAACTCGAGGATCTCGTGGGAGGCAATCAGGCTCTGCGCCGCCAGCAGATCAAAGGTAATGGCCCCCTGCTTGGAGAGACTGCTGCGCTGCGCCTCGTTGAGCCGTCCTCGCGCCATCATCAGATCGGGAATGGAGAGGCGACCGGTGGGCACCTGCACCCCCAACAAGCTGCCCTCCCGAAAGATAAAGCTGATCAGCCCACAAGGAGAGCCCTCCACCTCGAGCAGGCCCGTGCTCTTTTTGAGCACGATATCGCCCAAAAACGCCGCGAGGGGAGGCGCTGCCGTCACCTTTCCGGCGGAGGATGCCGCAGCCGCTTTGGCCACCGGGACTTCTTGAGGGGTCTCCTTGAGCCGCTTGACCAGGGCCACCATGTCCACCGGATGAGGAAAGATGTCCGCATCGGTCAAATAGAGGGGTGATAACGCTGCGTCATTGGTCACCGCTGGGCGCTCGCCGAGCAACAACAGCCGGTACTTTTTCCCACCTCCGTGAGCGCGCAAGCGTCGCAGCAGGCCCTGAAGTCCGGCCCACGGCGTTCCGAGATCACACAAAACCGCAGCGGGCGTCTGCGCATTAAAGCGGGAGAGCAGCTCGTCACCGTTTCCCACCCGCACTGGCTCGTAACCCTCCATCTGAAGGGACATCTGAACCGAACGGATGGCGATGCTATCACCAGCAAGAATCAAAACCTGGGGCATGGTATTTTCCTGCATGCTGGAATGGACGCTTTCCTCTCGCGGATTTTTTTGCGAGAGCGGGAAGGTCTGGTTGAAATCGCCCATTCAATGATTATGATGCTGAGAGCGTTGTCTGAGCTCATCGTAAGCATGGTAGCATAGCGATGGGGTCGGCATCCAGAAAAGGAGTCTCTTTCATGGCTGGTGCAAATGATCAGGTGGTCGTGGCAAACGATTCTACCTTTCAAAAAGTGGTGCTTGAGAGCGAAGTGCCTGTATTGGTCGATTTTTGGGCACCGTGGTGTGGGCCGTGTCGAGCCATCGCGCCGGTGGTGTCTGAGCTCTCCAATAATTATGCAGGGCGTGCCAAGATCGTCAAGGTAAACACCGACGAGAGCCAGCAAGTGGCCGCCAAGTTTCAGATCATGAGCATCCCCACCTTGTTGATGTTTAAAGGGGGCAAGGTGGTGGGTCAGCATGTGGGCGCAGGCAGCTCCGTGAAGGGCAAGCTGACGGCCCTGGTGGACAAAGCGCTGGCATGAGCGTAAAATCCAGCGTGTTGCATGAAAGGGGAGTTTCGGCTCCCCTTTCTTTTTTTCAGCCGCTGGTATGAGCTGTTTTGAGCCGATGGAGTGACTCGCATGGCCATGATCGAGGTCAGAGCCCTTTCCCGCGCGTATCAAGTCCCCGTGCGAGAGCCAGGGATCATGGGGGTTGTGCGCCACTTCTTCGACCGCCGCTTTAAGACCGTGGAGGCCGTCAAAGGGGTCAGCTTTGAAATCCAGCCCGGTGAAGTGGTGGGTTTTTTGGGCCCCAACGGTGCTGGAAAAACCACCACCCTCAAGATGCTCACCGGGCTCATCAAACCCACCGGAGGCGAGGTGCGGGTTGCCGGACATACTCCATTTGATCGGAAGGCCGATTTTCTCAAGCGCATCACCCTGGTCATGGGCCAAAAAGAGCAGCTCCTGTGGGATTTGCCAGCCCTCGACGCCCTCCAGATCAACGCCGCCATCTATGAGCTGCCCGAGCCGGTGTTTCAGCAGCGCCTGGAGAAGCTGGTGGCTCAGCTCGACCTGCGGGATAAGCTCAACCAGCCGATTCGGAAGCTCTCCCTGGGTGAGCGCATGAAGTGTGAGCTGCTCGCCGCCTTGTTGCATGCGCCCCAAGTGCTGTTTTTGGATGAGCCCACCCTGGGATTGGATGTCAACGCTCAGAGCGCCATCCGCGAGTTCTTGCGGGAGTATAACCAGGAGACCGGTGCCACCATCATCTTGACCAGCCATTATATGGCCGACATTGCTGCCTTATGCTCCCGAGTGCTGCTGATTCACGAAGGTATGTTGATCTATGACGGTGCGTTGAGTGGTCTGATTGGGCAGTTTGCGCCGTATCGTGAAGTGCGCCTGGAGCTGAGCGAACCGGTGGAGCCGGAGCGGTTGAAAGTCTATGGGGAGCTGGCCGAGTGTTCGGCCCGTCAAGCACGGCTGCTGCTGGAGCGCCATTCGCTGACGGCGGTGGTGTCTCGGCTGCTGGCGGAGCTCCCGGTGATGGATCTGACCGTGGCCGATCCGCCGCTGGAGGAGATCATCGGGAAGGTCTTTGACGCCGGAAAGGTGGGCTGAATGCTGACCCTGCACAAGGTCCGCACCCTGCTGCGGGTCTACTATTATATGATGATGGAGTATCGCTCCGAGCTGATCTTGTGGATGCTCTCGGGCTCCTTGCCCTTTATCCTGATGGGTGTGTGGATGGAGGCGGCCCGCAGTGGCAAGCTGGAGCAGACCCCCGAAGACTTTGTGCGTTATTTTTTGTGTGTGTTCGTGACCCGTCAGCTCACCGTCGTCTGGGTGATCTGGGAATTTGAAGGGCAGGTGGTGGAGGGCAAACTCTCGCCGCAGCTCTTGCAGCCCTTGGATCCGGGGTGGCGTCATTTTTTTTCGCATGTGGCGGAGCGGGGAGCGCGCCTGCCTTTTATGGTCTTCCCGGTGGGCATCTGCTTGGCCTTATATCCTGCGGCGGCGTGGGTGCCGAGCTGGCGTGAAGGGCTTGCTTATCTGGGCTTGTGTTTCCTGGCTTTTGTGCTTCGTTTTGTGACCCAATATTGTTTTGCCATGATCACCTTCTGGACGGAGCGGGCGGGTGCCATCGAAAATACGTGGTTTCTGCTCTATCTGTTTGGATCGGGCATCATGGCCCCGCTGGAGCTGTATCCGGCGGAGGTGCGCACGGTGCTGGCCTACACCCCTTTTCCGTATGTGGTCTATCTTCCCAGCCAGGTGTTGGCGGGAGGAGACGCCGAGGTGCTCAAGGGGCTGGGGGTGATGGTGCTCTGGACCCTGTTTTTCTGGGGGATGGGGCGGCTCTTGTGGCGGCGAGGACTTCAGCGATACTCGGGTCAGGGGGCGTGATGCGATACCATCTGAACCTGCTGCGGCTCTTCTGGCGTAATACCCTTCTTTTGGAGCTGGAATATCGGCTCAACTTTTTTTTTGTGGCCCTCACGAGTGTCGGAAATGCGCTGGCGGGTCTTTTTGGACTCTACCTTTTTTTTCGCACTGGCTATCGTTTTCAAGGCTGGAGCTGGGAGCAGGCCCTGCTGGTGATGGGCACCCTCTGCCTGCTGGTGGGGTTTCGAGACAGCATCTTGGCACCGAACCTCAGCCGGATCGTGTCCCTGGTGCAGCGTGGAACCCTGGATTTTGTGCTCCTGAAGCCGGTAGACAGCCAGTTTATGGTGAGCTTACGGGCCTTTTCGCCCTCGGGCCTGCCTGATCTGCTGCTGGGCTTGGGCATTCTCGCCTACGCGGGCGTGAAGCTGGACGTCCCACTCTCGGCTTGGCTGTTGGCTCTCCCGATGGTGCTGACCTCCTGGCTGATTCTGTATGCCTTATGGTTTATGGTGGCGGCCACCAGCATCTGGTTTGTGCGCGTTTATAATGCCACCGAAGTGTTAAACGGGCTGCTGGAGGCGGGACGATATCCAGCCTCGGCCTACCCGGTGGCGTTTCGTTACTTTTTTACGTTTGTGGTGCCGGTGACCTTTATGACCACCGTGCCTGCCGAAGTGGTCTTGGGTCGAGGCGGCTGGACCTTGCCGCTCCAGACCCTGGCGGTCGCGGCAGTGCTGCTGCTGATTTCACGGGGATTCTGGAAGTGGGCCTTACGTTATTACACCAGTGCGTCGAGCTGAGCGGCAGAGGGTGGTAGGAGCGCGTCTGAAAAAAAGTCACACGAGAATGTTTGAAGAGACTCAAATTCCCGATAAACTGACCCAATCGTAGGAAATTTCTCCCTCCGGTGAGGTGTCCATGCACAGTCAGCCTTCACACATGTTTTTGAGAGGGGCTCTCGGGCCGCTTGCCTTGCTGAGCTTGTTTCAGGGGGTGATCCTGGTGGGCTGTCAAGGGGAAGAAGTCACGCTCCCCGCCAGCCCCACGCCCGTGGTGGAGACGCCTACGTCGGCGACGGAGACACCGACGGAAGCGCCGGGCAGCAACGCCACGCCGAAGCCAGATGCCACCGCCACGCCGAAGCCAGAGCCGACCGCGACACCCAAACCAGAGCCCACAGCGACCCCGATCCCAACGCCGCTCCCGACGCCCACACCGGAGCCGACCCCGATTCCGTTTGTCTGTCCTCCTGCCGAGCCCACCTGGACCCTGGAGGACATGGCCAATCACTTCCAAGCCACCCTCTACCCGCTGATGGTCCGGGCCGAAGGGGGCTGTGTGAGCTGTCATGCTGCGGAGTCCGGGCGGCTGCTGACGATGGGCCCCAGTGGAACGGATACCTTCTATCGCCTGCGTGCGGGAGGCTATCTGGTGCAAAATGTGGCCAACAGCTTATTGGATCGGGTCTCCCGCACGGATGACACCGCCATGCCGCAGGGTGGCCCATACTGGACTCAGCGTGAGCTCGATGAGACCGCTTGTTTTGTCGAACAACTGGCCTTTTTTGAGTCGGAGGCCAATGCGCCCGCCGACGAGTCCTTCCCTCCGGAGCTGCTCGAGCCTTATACCGGTCCAGCCTCATCGGAGTACGACAACACCTTGCTGACCTTTGAGCAGCTCAAGGGGCGTATTGCGGTTCAGTTTGAGGATGACTGGGTGCGCGACGGCGAAGATCTTTTTGCCAAAAATATTGGACTCTTCGGGGGCGTCGATTTTGAGACCACCTTTGTGGCCAATCGGCAGCCGACGGCAGACTATCTGCTGGGCCTGGATCTGTTGGCCACGGATGTCTGTCGGGAAGCGGTGGCGGAAGCGCGTGGGCCTTTCGCCGAGCTGGACACGGAAGCGGCGCTCGAGGACGAAGTGCCGAGCAGTGCTCAGACTTGGCAGGCGGAGGCCACGGGCATCACCCCGGTGGGCACTTGTCTGTATCCGTTCACGGGAGGGGTGAACATCTGCACCACCAACAACGGGCTGGGGGTGACGGTTCAGGTGCCGCAAGACGGAGACTATCTGCTCTCGGCGCTGGCGAAGGGTCAGGAGGCGGGCACGGACCTCCCCATCATGGGCTTTTTTATCGATGGGCTGGAGGTGGCGCGGTTTAATGTGCCCGGAACAAGCTGGGTGACCTACTCCAAGACGGTTCACATTAAAGAGGGCTCGCGCTTCTTTTCGATCTTGTTTTTGAACGACTATAACGACACGGTCAACAAGAAGGACCGAAACCTGCTCCTGGATGCCTTCTCCATGCAGGGACCGGCTGCCGGATCTACCCCTGGAGCGCCCGGTGCGGAGCTGGCCACCTATGGCCGCTTGGCGCAGCTCTTTGAACACCTCCTGCTGCGGCTCCCCGACGAACGCCCCGAGACCGACGAGCTGCTGCCGCTCTACGAGCTGCTGCTGGACCTAGAGGCGATGCTGGGAGATCGCGCCGATGCGTGGGCAGGGGTCTGTGAAGGGCTGGTCAAACATCCCGACTTCATCTTTACCCGGCCACCCTCACACGACACCGCTTCTCCGGCGGAGCAAGACCGGCTCCTGCTGGTGAAGCTGGCCCTGGATGTGCTCAACCGCCCTCCCACGCAGACGGAGCTGGATCGGTATGACCGAGGCGCGACCTATCGAGAGCTGCTCCGGGAGTGGTTGCTCTCTGAAGAAGCGCGTGAAGCCTATTTCCACTGGATGCGCCTGCGGCTGGAGTCCGATGGCTCGCCCCAGATGGATGAGCCAGCCCGACTGTGGACCTGGATGATGCTCAACGACCGTCCCATTCACGAGCTGTTGATCGCTGAGTTTTCGGTGGATCAACAATGGGAGGCGATGGCACGCTCAGCGGTGCATGGTCCCACCGGCGTGCTGACGATGGAAGGGTATATCGAGCATAAGCCGGGCCTGCCACACTATAACTACTCGGCGCGGGTGCTCAGCGATTTCCTGGGGTACGTGTTTGAGGTGCCCCCGGAGATTGTGGACTCTCGCGCGGGGAGCTCTCCGTCGTCTACGGTGGAAGAGGGGAGTGTGTGTTATTCGTGTCACTACTTGTTAACGCCGCTGGCCCATCAGCGGCTGCGCTGGGACGACGAGGGACTCTATCGAGATGTGGACGAGGACGGTCAGCCACTCGACGACAGCGACCGAGGCATGGTGGATGCCTATCCGTTTAAGGGCTCGGGCATGGCCAGCTTCTCGGCCCAGGCAGTGCGAAAGGAGCGTTACTATCGCACGATGGCCAATGCGCAGTTCCAGCTCTATTTTGCCCGACCGATCCGGGTCGATGCAGATGAGCGCGCACTCTACGCCGAGCTGTGGGAGATCGCCCACGATCAGCAAGGGGGCTTCTTGAGCATGCTGGAGACCATCCTTCAGTCTGAGAGTTATGTGCAGCCGGTGGGATCACGTCCTGAAGATCAGATCAACTACGGAGGTGCGCCATGAAGCCATCCAACGTCAAGTCAGGGGGGCTGAGCCGTCGTGGGCTGCTGGCAGGGGCGGGTACTCTGGGGGCGCTTTCCGTGATGGATTGGCTGGGGCTCTTCGCGCGCGAAGGGGTGCCCGGTACACGCAAGCTGTGGGAGCTGTCCACTGCTCGAGCCGCCGAGGACAGCTCCACCGGAGGCGCTGAGGAGACCCGCTTCTTGATCTACTGGTTCCAAGAGGGTGGCTGGGATTCGTATGCCCTCTTTGCGCCGGTGGACAGTGCCAATGACTCGAGCATCGTGGTGCCTGCGGGGGAGCTCTACCCCACGCCGAGCTGGAGTGATCAGCGGTATCGGGTGAAAGGTTTTGGGACATCGCCCTATCCCTATGCTTCGACGGTGAACGGGCTGAGGGTGGGTTATTTGGCCTTGCCTGGACAGGCGCTCTTTCCCGATCTGTGTCTGCTCTCCAGCCATTACGGAAATACCTTCCACTCGGGAGGGCGTTTTGACTATCACTATGGGCGTTATGACCGCTCCTTAACGGGATATCGTCAAGCAGACGAACGGTCGGTGATGCAGGCGTTCTGCGAAGCCAAAGGCTCGAGCTTTCTGCTGCCGCATATCTCGTGGCATCGTTGGCTGGCGGATGGTGAGCTGGCGCTGTCCAACTATCCCGAAGGCACGGGATATTACGAGAAGCTCGGCCCGGCCTATGCTCATACGATCTACGGCAAGACCCCGGAGTATTTCCGGCAACGCCTGATGGCGATTGGAAACGTGGCCGATGCCGCTCGAGCGGAGCGCATCCGGCAGTACACGGACAATCTCCAGGACAATTTCCTGCGAGGCCGAGATGGGGCCAGCGTCAAAGCCTTCGCCTCGGCGGTGGAGATCTATCGCTCGCTCAAGAGTGGAGAGCTGACGGTGGATCCCAGCACTCTGTTTACCGATCCAGACCTGCGGGCTCATTTTGGTGTCAGCTCGGCGGATGAGAGCCCCACCGAGACCTCGGTCAATGGCAACCCTGCTCGCTCAAAAGAGTCTCCCCATGTGCGGGTGCAGGCGATGATGACCTACGAGTGCATGCGAGCCCTCTTGGGCTGTGCCTACTGGATCGAGAGTCGTAATGTGCGCCGTTTTGACGCTCATCGTTCTCGAAAAGAGGTGCTCGAGAAAGATTCGAACTCCGACCAGCTCGCCACCATCAAAGATGAGCTGTGGAATCCGTTGATTGCCTTTGTCTCCAAGCTCAAGAGCACGGAGATGCCGGGCATGGCAGGCAAGAGCTTGTGGGATCAGACCACCATTGTATTGTGCTCCGAGATGGGACGGACCCTCAGCGGAGACGTTACGGAGATCCTCGAGAGCACCAACACCGACTCAGAGAAATATACCCAGGTGATTGAGCAGGATGTGTGTCAGCACTGGCATGTCAACGGCGTGGGATTTTTGGGAGGCAGCGTGCGCGGAGGCCGACAATATGGAGGGGTGGGCACCAGCACGTTTGAGGCGATTCCGATTCTACCGGATGGTAGTCTGGATCCAGCTTTTGATCCGGTGACGGGGAAACAGCTCCGCACGCCGTCTTCACAAGGATTTGTGCCGGATGCCGGTCATGTGTATGCCACGGCCCTCAAGCTGGCAGGGGTGGATCCGGTCGGAAAGGGTCGAAATACCCGCTCCGCACTCACGTTTATCTAGGCAATCGGCTGAGTTTTCCCCGAATCCCTCATATTGTGCTTTACGGATGGTGCCGGATTCGGCAAAATGAGAAACTGAAAAGACCATCCAAGCAGTCAGTGTGTCGTTGGTGAGGCTTCTGCGGTGCTCCAGCGCGTCTGCTGCGCTGCTCGCTGCGGGAGTTTTATGAACGATGTGATGACCCTCGAGGGCAAGCTGATTGCCGAGGAGCTTTACGCCCTGCTTCAGTCCTTAGACCCTTCTCGCCGCCAAGAAGACACCGACGCGCGTGGACGGGCGGTGCTTCAAGATCTTCGCTCACGGCTCGAAAGTTTGCCAGCCGCACAAGAAAATGCCTCCGCCTTTAGTGGAGGGGTCTCTCAGCGCCTGCAAGAGCTCCGGCGCGTGCTGATCGAGACGCAGCCTCTGTTTCAGGATACCGCCATCTCCAGCGCCAAAGCCTGGAGACGCTTCCGTCGTCGTGCGTATCCCGCCTACGAAGCACTGGCAGCCAGCCTCAAGCTACACGATATCCATGTGCCCAGCTTAAGGCCCACCAACTACTACCGGAATGCGTTTCACATCTCCTCTGGCGTCACGGTGCTGCTGGTGGTGCAGCTCCTGCTCACCCCCCTGCTGAT
>JBJTQF010000095.1:0-1375 GCA_046075485.1 Myxococcota bacterium
TGCAGTGAGATGCGCGCTTGGAGACGACCTCCAACACTCACCCACTCTGTTCTTCCCCATCCCTGCGCGTCTCGCATCCGCGCCGTCTAACCTCGCATCTACCTGAGCCTGCTGTTGTGTGTTAGGGTATGTCTCCGAACATGTTTCAGGAGATACGTGTATGACTTCCGCTGACACACCTTCGTTTACCCTCCTCCACCTCTCCGACCTGCACTTTGGGCAGGATCGAGGAGAAGCCACCGCCCGGTTTGATCAAAAGCTGGTGACTCGAGCCTTGCTGGAGGATGTGCAGCAATTGGTGAAAGAAGGGCTGAAGCCCGACCATATCGTCTTGACCGGGGATGTGGCATTTTCGGCTCAGCCGGAGGAGTACAAAGCGGCCTCCGCGTGGCTTCGGGAGCTGTGCCGCGAGTGTGGACTGGAGACCTCCCGCTTGCTGATGGTTCCTGGAAACCACGACGTAGACCGGAAGAAGGTGCTTGAGACCCGAGCTGCGAAACATGCTCATCAAGAGGCAAGAAAGGCTCCTCAAGCTGAGCTGGACTATTACCTGGAGCATCACAAAGAGCTTGAGATGTCCGTCTGGCCCAAACTCCAAGCCTATGCCAGCTTTGCCACTTCGCTGGAAGCCCCCTCCATCACGGCGGAGCATCCCTTCTGGCGAGCTGAGCTTACCAATCCCTTCGGTAAGCCGGTGGTGGCCCTCGGGCTCAACACCTGTCTGCTGAGTTTTGACGGCACGGATGCCCCCTCCAACCTGGCCCTCGGCTTGGGACAGCTTCAGCGAGCCTTCGAGAAGCTGCCCGAGGATGCCCTGGTCTTGGCCCTGCTCCACCATCCCCCCGAGTGGCTGCTCGATGGAAACCCCGGCAACAGCACCCGCGCCGAACATGCGCTGAGCACCTTTTTACAAAAACACCCCCATGTGCTGCTGGTGGGGCATGTGCATCAGCAGGGAGGGCTCGTGTCTCATCCGCTGCATACCGGAGGGCTGCTCCGTTTTGTGGCCGGCGCGGGACACGAGGCAGCACAAGAAGGCGGCAAACACGCCTACGCCTGGATGCGCCTCCACGCAGAAGGCATCCACTTCTACCCCCGCATGTGGAACGCCGAACGTCAGCACTTTCAACCCGAAGCCAACCGCTTTGAGCTGGAAAAGGGGCAGCAGTACACCCTCATCAAACGTAGCAAGCTGGCCGATAAGCTGGAGAAGTGGCTGGCAATACCGCAGTCGCGCACAGCAGACAGCGGTTCTCAGCAAGATATCGGCGATGAGCGTCAAATCAGGGATAGCCAGCAAAGATTCTTCGATTACAATGGGCTTAAATTATACATGGAACAGAAACCGATATGTAAGCAACCAGTCAGCACGAAA
>JBJTQF010000096.1:0-19024 GCA_046075485.1 Myxococcota bacterium
CCAGAGTGCTCCGGCCAACAACATCCATCCGAGGATAAACAAGACACCCCCCAGTTGGGTGATCATCCCCATCTTTCGCACACCCGTGACGGCCACCAGATACAGACTCCCCGAAAACAGGAGCGTGCCCCCCGCAAAACACAGACCCACCCGCTTGAGGGCTTCCGCCGAGAGCGAGGGCCCTAAGAGACCCAGCAAGAGCAGACCCAGCCCATGATAGACGTGATATCGATTCCCTGTTTCAAAGACGACCAGCAAGTCGGCGGGCAGCCGAGCCTTGAGCGCGTGGGCTCCAAAAGCCCCGAGCGCCACCGCCAAGCCCACCGAGAGCGCCCCCAGCGCCGCCCACTCCAGCCCTGCCGGAGAAGGAGAACGCGGAGCCGTCGAAGGCTCGGGGGAATTTGCCAGTTCTTCTGAATGGTTCATCGAGCTCACATCTCCTTCTCTGGGAATCTGTCTCTGGGAATTTTTTTCTGGGAGTCCTTTTCTGGGACCGTGTGGGGGCCTGAGAGACCGTACTCAGGTGTTACATCCACCCCAAGTTGCAAGTCTCATTCCTGCCGCCCTTCTACCCGAAAAATCAGTGAATAATGCTCCGCTTGCCGATCAATCCGCCGACCCAGCGGGGTCAAACGATACCAACGCTGGAGCTTCAGCGCCCTTCCGTCGATGGAGCGGCTCGAGGCTTGGTAGTTCTCCAAGTCTAACACAAACAAGATACAGCCCTCGGAGCGGCTGAGCAGCTTCTCATATTCCTTCTGCGTATAGAGCTCGAAGTGAGAAGCGCGGGCAAAGCGACCATAGTAGCTGTCTTCTACCACAAAGATGCAGCCTTTATGATCGTCGAGGTTCACAAACGGCCCCTGCTGGAGACGGCTTTCCTGTGCAAAATAGTCTTCGGGACGGGCATAATAGCGGGAGGCCATGTCCTGCATGCCGACGCTGAGCCCCCAGAGCAGCGGAACCAGCAACAATGACACACTTCCCACGCGCGCCAGAAGCTCGAATCGACCTTTAAAATTATCACTTAAGTTATCGTTTTTAAACACTTTCTCAAATATTAACGACCACACGTCCCGCTGAAAGGCCAGCACACTGCCGACCAGCACCGCTATCCCCAGCCTCGGAAAGAGGGTATGCCGAAAATCGTAGTCATCAAACAGCGCATACGCCAAGTGATGGCTCAAAATACCCACCAACAGCACCCCAAACACCGCCCTGAGTGATACCTGGACCCACCCCACCCGCAGCAACATCGTCCCCAGCAGGACCAAAAAGAAGCCTCGATCATAGGGCGCGAGATAGTCTAACAACCACCACTGCTGCCCAAAGAGCTCGAGCATATACGCACGAGAGGTCTGGCCTCCCAGTCCCTGCATGCCTGCCAGAACCGGCCAAGCAAGAAACGGAAGCGGCAGCAGCAGCGCCAGCCTTGCCGCACTCGGAAGCAGCGTGCGGCGAAATTGCAGCACGATACGCAGCCCCCACACCACACCGATCAGCAGCGCCTCACCGCGAGCCGCCACCGCTGCCCCGAGCGCCACCGTGCTCAACGCCAGCAGGAGCGGCGAACCTCGACGAATCCCACGCTCCAGCGCCGCCAAGCTCAAGACACTCATGCTGAAGGGAAGCTGGATGTTATACGCCGACGACGCCCAAAAAGCGTGCACCGGATCCAGCACCAGCAGGAGCAAGACCCATCGGGAGACTGCCTCTCGTCCGGTCAGCTCTCGCGCCCACACCCACACCAGCGGGAGGGTCAGCACACTCAAGAGCAGGGTGAGCAGCACCAACCATTGCCCCTGCCCTCCCAGCCAGGGGCCGAGCTGGGCATACAAAAAGCGCATCCACTCGGAGGCTCGATAGCCGTCCCCCAGGCCACTCTGCACCCCTCGCCAGACGTCATAATAGTCGGCCTCGTGGCCATCAAAGACGTGTCGAGACAGTGCCGGTATATAAAACGTGCGCAATGCGCCAGCGGCGAGCATGGCCAAGCTCAACCAGAGTTGTTCCAGCGGAGCGGCACGACAGAGCGGCTCGAGCAGCCCCCGCGCTCCAAGACCCAGCAGCAGCACCAATACCAGCGTATGCAGCGCCGAGAGCGTTCCTGCTTGCCGCGCCACTTCATCCGCCACTGCATTTAGCCAAGCTGCACCATCCATTTAGGGTTTTACCTCACACAGCAGGGTCTGATGGATGGTCTCACAGTGATGGGGGAGCCCTTCCAGCATCAGCTTCAGCCTGCGGGGATATTCTGCCGCATCCGCCACGTCGTACAGTAAGATCGTCACCGTCTGATGAAGCCGCCGATGATGCGCCAGGAGCTGCGGCAGGGTGGTCGAATATACCTCGGTGAACGTATATAAGACCTGGTTGCCGCAGGTATAAGGCTGGCCAAATCGATAGTCAACGTACTCAAAGGTCCAATCGGCAGGCTGATAGTAGTAACATGGCGTGAACCACGAGAGCTCGGTGTACACCGGATCAAAGGCACGTTTGTCATCGTCTTCATAACGAGGCGGCGCGATCAGCCACAACACCTCCGGCTTCGCGCGCGTATGCATGAGCGTGTGCATCCCGTGCGCCTGTGCATGAAACTGTCGCCATGTCCCCCAGGCATCCCGGAGCTCCGCCATCCCATACACGGTCTGAGCGGAGATCAGCAGCCCAAATGCCAGCCCCATCCCCCCCGCAACCCCCACGCGCCGCCAAGCGTGGACATTGAGCGAAGCGCCCGCTTGAAACACGCTCCGCCCTCCCGAGACCCCCAGGGCCACCAGCGCCAGCAGCCCCGGCAGCGGCAGCAGATAATAGGGATATTGATGCGCCGCCGCCACCCCCTTGCCCATCAGCATCCACAGCAGCGGCAGGAGCCCCACCGACGGCAAGAGCGCCAGCCCTCGCCGCCGAAGAACCGGCTCCACCAGCACCCGCAGGAGCCCCACCCCTGCCAGCACACCCGCCAGGAGCAGCACCAAGCCTCCTCCGAACCGCGTAGAGCCTCCGCTGAGATGTTGAAGCAGCAGGCTCCACACCGGCTGCTCTCCATTTTGATAGGTGGAGCTTCGACCCACCAGCGAGAAGATCTGCACCAGCAGCGGCACACAGGCCACCCCAATGGCTCCAAAGGGTGAGAGCTGAAGCAGTCGCCGTTTCCAGCGCCCTCCCCCTTCTCCCACGGGTAGAACGAGCAGGCTCCAGGCGAGCTGAAGGGCGATCAGTCCTCCCGCCAGGATATGGGTGTAGGCGCATAAAATACTAGAAATGATTAAAAAAACAGAGTTTACATCCTCTTTCTTAAACCACCACTTTACAAAGCTGAGCTGCTGCCACGTCCCCAACAACAGCAGGAGTGGATAGTTGTTGATCTCCAGCCCATAGTGCAGCAGATACACCGAGACCAGCCCCAACAAGGCCAGCCGCCTGCCCAAACCTCGTCCTTCGAGGGTCAGACCCAGCCGAAAAAGCAATCCCACCGCCAAGCTGGAGCACAGCCCCGAAAAGAGCAGGAGCCCCAGCGGAGCCCCTCCCGCTTGTATCAACACACTGGCCACCGCAGAATAGAGCGGAGGATGCAGCCCCACAAAGTGCAGCCAGCCTCTCATCGGATCGTGCTGCACCGCTGCCACCCAGGGCTCGTAATACGCAGCATAAGCAAACGCAATCTGATTCAGACGCAGCGGCACCCGAAGCAGGCGGAGCACCAACGCCCCCAACACCCACCCCCAGAATTCCAGTGTCGTTTGATTCTGCGCTCGCGCCACAGCTTCCTCGGTCGGTTGATGACACACCACTTCGACAGTCGCCGCAAAAAAACCTACCCTTTGCAGAGGTGAGAGTGTACTCTTGAGCCATCGCTGTCGTCAACCGCACGGATGAGACAGCCCCTCCCCTCAGCGGTCGCATACTTCCCCCTACTGTCATGTTTGACCGCTCTATTTTGGTAGTGTGCAGAGCACTTGAAAGGAATCCACATGAAGAAACTCGGGCTGCTGGCCACCCTCGGAATGCTCGTGATGTCCACCGCATGCAGTAAACCTCAAGAAGAAGAGAAGGTTGTCAATCTTTACACTTGGGCGGACTACTTTACGCCGGAGGTGATCGATGCCTTCACCAAAAAGACCGGCATTCGAGTGCAAGTGGACACCTACGACTCCAACGAAGCCCTGATGGGCAAGCTGCGGGCGGGCGCCAGCGGTTACGATGTGATCCTTCCGTCGGACTACACCGTCACCATTCTGGGCAAACAAGGCAAGCTGATGAAGCTGGACAAGGCCAAGCTCCCCAACCTCGTCAACCTGGAAGAGCAGTTCACCAACCCGAGCTACGATCCGGATTTGGTGTATTCTGTGCCCTTTATGTGGGGGACCACCGGCATCGGTTACTTAAACGACAAGATCACCGAGCCCGTCGATAGCTGGAATGCTCTCATCAACCCCAACCCAGCCTACGTGGGGCGCATCTCGCTGCTCAAGGATCCCCGCGAAGTGTTTGGTGTCGCCTTTAAGCTCCAGGGCAAGAGCATCAATACCACCGATGAAGCCTCGCTCAAGCAGGCCCTCGACATGATGATCGCCCAAAAAGCCGCCGCAAAGACCCTCTACAACTCCGAAAACTACCGCGATCTGCTCGGAAAAGGGGAGCTATGGATGACACATGGCTGGTCCAGCATGATCGCGCTGGTGCGATATACCCTCAAGCAGGAGAATGTACGGTATATCATCCCCAAAGAAGGAGGGGTGATCTACATGGACACCTTCGCCATTCCCAGCACGGCTCCTCATAAAGAGGCCGCCTACACCTTCATCAACTACTTCCTGGACGGCGAAGCCAGCGCGATGGTCTCCAACTTGACCTGCGGCTCCAACCCCAACAAAGCCGCCCGGCCCTTCATCCGGCCTGAGCTGCTCAACGACCCGATGCTCTATCCTCCGCCCGAGGTGCTGTCCAAGCTCGAGTTCATCTCCGACGTGGGAGACGCCACCCGCAACATCGATATGGCCTGGACTCAGCTCGCCGCCGAGTGAAATCTGCTCCGTTCCTGCCTGACGCCGCGCCTCCGTTTCTGCTCTTACTGGATATAACCCAGCGCCCTCAGCCGCTCCTCCGTCTCTGCCGGGAGCGCCTCCTGCTGACTGGCGCTGATGGCTCGTTCCGTCGTGCGCGCCACGTAGAGCGAAACCTTCCCCTGCATGGGATCCGGCAGTGCCTCGGGAGCCACCTTCAGTTGTTCATCGGCGAGCTTCATGGCCGACAAACCAGTGCCTACCGGCTGACCGTTCCCGGTGAGGATGCCTTCCGTCCACACCGTGCCATCTACCGCCAGGGCCAGCTCGATGCCCGCCCCTGCTTCCGGCATAGTCTGAGGCGTAAAGGCCAGCAGCGCCCGAGAGGTCTTCACCGAAAACTGGAGCTGCTGCCCTCGCATCACCACCTGGAGCGCACCTGCTTTGCCATCCGCCAGCGGCGCGATCAGGTCTTCGTAGTGGCGGAACCATGAAGCGCCCACCGGGAGTTTGATCGTACCCGTGAAGGTCTTCTCCTGTCCGCCACCGTCCAGCGCAAACACATAACGTCCTGCCATCATCGGGCGGAGATGTTTATCCAGCGACGTATGGAGCTGCTGGAGGGTCTCCGCGTTTCCGGTCGCCACATTTTTTTGCTCCGTCGGATCCTGCTCGAGCTGATAGAGCTCATGGCGATCCGCCGACTTGGGCCGTCGCTCCGCGCGGTTGGTGTTCTCCATATTATAGAGGTATTTCCAGGGGCCTCGCCGAACCGTATTCTGTGCCGAGCCGTAGAGCTGGTTCTCGGCAAAAATATCCCGTGGGACCGGCCAGGCTGGACCTTTGCCTTCCAGCAGTGGCATGAGGCTCAGCCCATCGATGCCTTCTGTTGCCCCGAGCTGGAACTGATCGGCCAGGGTGGGCAGCACATCCACCAGCCGCACCGGTTCTGCGATACGTTTGCCCCCGTCAAAATAAGCGGGAGCCTGCATGATCAGCGGCACCCACAGCAGCTCCTGATACGCTTGATGCCCGTGATCAAAGCCGCCGTGATCGAAGAGCTCCTCGCCGTGGTCCGAGGTGATGACAAACGTCACATCCTGCGTCCCTGCCAGCTTCTGAACCTCATCGTAGAGCCGTCCGGTTTGAAAGTCGGTGTATGCCAGACCTCCATCGTAGAGGGCCTTGACCTGTTCTTGGGCCGCCTTATCTTTGGGCTTGAGCTTGCCTTCCGCGAGGTCGAGGTAGTCTTGTCCGCCCATTTCCCCTTCAAACTGGCCTTTATAGAACCATGCCGAATACTTCTTGGCCCACGCCGACGGAGGCCGATACGGACCATGCGCATCCATCAGATGCACCAGCACAAAACGATCATACCCTCGATGAGTCTTGAGCCACTCCAGCGCGTGGTTGACGCCGGTCTCACCCGCGCCGGTGCGGGTTCCTAAGCCGTAGTCCAGATAGGTGGTAAAACCTTGTCCCAGCCCGAAGGTGCTGGTCAGATAGGGATTGTTCACAAACCCCACGGTCTGGAAACCTTGTGCTCGGAACTTCTCGGCCAGGGTCACAAAACGTTCGGGGAGCGGACGACGCCAGACCACCTCGCCCCAGGCACGCTCACCGGCCCCATGCCGCACCGCATCCACCCCCGTAAAGATCGACGCAAACGACGGCAGGGTCCAGGGTGCCGCCGAGTACGCTTGCTCAAAGATCACCCCCCCTTGTCCGATACGGGTTAAGTTCGGCGTCGTATCACGCGGAGCGCCATAGGTGGACATCCGGTTTGCGCTGGCCGTATCGATCACCGTCAGCACCACCAGTCGTCCGCCCTCTCCTTGAGAATACAGCACGGGATCTCCCCACACCGCTGCGGCACCGGGATAATCACCTGCCTTCGCCCCTTCCGGCAGCAACGTCTCCAGCTCGAGCTTCACTTTTTTTCCTGCCCAGCCGGATAAATCGATCAGCGCGTCCTGCCACATGCGCTCTTTGTCGCGCACCCCCGGCTGGAGTGACTTTTCCCACACCGTCTCTCGTTTGCCGTCCGCCTCCAGCACATTCACCTTAAAGGTGACGGTCCCTCGCCCGCCGAGCCACCCTTCCCTCAGCACCGCAGCTCCGAGGCTCAAGGTAGCATTTTCAGGCAGCGTGCGCTCAAAACGGAGCTGGCTGGGGGCGGGCGCAAAGAGGGCGTAGCGGGTTTCCGCCCCTCGGTCTTCGGCGGGCTGCTCCACCCGGAGCTGGAGCGGATGTGGTGTGGCATTCAGATCGTCGGGGTTGCCATAACGCCGGTTGAGAGGGCGATCTGTGGCGGTTAAGGTGAGATTGTCAAAATAGACCTCCCCCTGAGTGGGTTTGCCAACGCCCTTGTCCTCGGCGGTGCGCGTATGGTCAAACGAGAGGGTCATGTAGGTGGCTTTGGCGGGGGCTGTAAACTGGATGGTATGCGTAGACCAAGCGGTGGTCCCTTGTTTTTCGGGCCCTCGAGCGGTATTGCTCCCTCTCACCCCGTTACGCTGCCGCTTCTCCTCGTTGTTGATGGCGTCGGCGGGATTATGATTATAGGGGGGAATCGAATAAAAGAGCGGCTCCGCCGTGCCCAGCCGGAAACGAGCCCCCGTGGGGCCCTCGAGCCCCTCTGTGCGCACGGAATAGGTGAGGGTATAACTGGCACGAGGCTCTACTGGAATCGGCGGGGTGCGCACACTGGCCGCTGCCGCCAGTCCTCCTGGGATCTTGAGCACCTTTCCAGCCCCGTCGGGTGCATCGATCACCTGAACCAAGCCCTTGAGTTTTTTCTCCGCCTCTTTATCGTTGGAGACGGGTGAGAGTCCGGTCATCACCCCATCCTCAAAGTCGAGCTTGAGCAGGGTGCGCACTTCGGTTTCAGCGGTATTGGCGGCGGCGATGGCCGCTTCACCCTCCAGCTTCGCACCGGCTACACTAGAATACAAGCTGTCGGTGGCTTTGGCGGGAGCCGGTGGCCGACGCTCCGGCACTGGCACGACGTCTGGTTGGCAGGCCGACAGCCACGTCAGCGAGGAGATCGCCAACAGCCAATGCTGAGGACGCAGTTGAGCAGGAAGCAGCGAGGATGTGGTCATGGCAAGGGGCTCTCAACAAGAGGGCTGGACGCATCACACGCACGCACGCGCATGAGCCTTAAAACGGTGGGATATAATGCTGAATCCGGGGGGATGCGTCAAGGTGAAGGCGGATTTTCACCCCGTGTTTTTCGGGCGAGCAGGCCGATGTTTGACCCCTTACCGCTTGACCGCCACAAAAAACAGACGTCGAAACGGAAAGACCGTCCCATGCGTGGTGGCCGGATACGCTTCTCGTAAGGTCTCGGCGAGGGTCGTCTCAAACGCCGTGCGCCACGGAGTGCCCTCCAGTCGCTGGAGATACGGGCGGAGCGCCGTACCTCGAATCCACTCCAGGACTGGATCCGCGCCTTGCAGCACATGAAAATACTCCGTGCTCCAGGCATCGACCGAAAAACCAAGCTGCTGGAGGGTCTCCATATACCAGCTTAGGGGCTTCACAAACCGGCGCTCGTTAAACTCTGCCAGGGTGGTGGCCCACGGGCCATCCTGAGCGACCGCACGCACCAAACGATGCGACGGCGCGTCAAAGTTATCGGGCATCTGCACCGCCAGCACTCCTTTGGGAGCCACTTGAGAAGCAAGCTGCGGGATCAACCGCTCGTGAGAGGGCACCCACTGAAGCGCAGCGTTGCTCAACACCAAGTCCAGCGGCGTCTGAGCCTGCCACGTTGCCAAGTCTCGTTGCTCAAACCGGAGCTGTCCGGGCACCGCGTACTCAGCGGCCAGGGCCAGCATCGACGGTGAGCTGTCCAAGCCCAACACCTGACAGCCTCTCCATCGCTTGAGGATCAAGCGGGTCAGCTCGCCGCTCCCACAGCCCAGATCCACCGCATGACGAGGGGTCAGTCCAGAAATCCGGCCAAACAGGTCGTAGAAGGGCCGCGAACGCTCGTCGCTGAACTGGGCATACTGAATTGGATCCCACATGCTCAACTCCTCTCGAGGCTTTGAAGGCTTGCGCTATAATGCCCCCAGCTCATCCACCCCCTGGCGGATGCGGAGCGGCGCGCGTGCCCCAAGCCGGGCACATCTTAGCTGAAGAGGAGCCTTGTCGTCATGTCCAATGCGGTGCGCTGGGATCTGCTGGTCTCACATCACGAAGAAGATCGGAAGTGGGTGTTTTTGATGCTCGAGGCGCTGGAGCCGCTGGTGCCCAGCTCGTATCGGGTGCAGCTCGATGGCTGGAATTTCCGGCCCGGAGAGAAAGCTGGCATCGCCCTGGATGACTATCTGCCTCAAGTTCAACGAGTGGTGCTCCTGGTGACCGCTCGTGTGCTCGCCGCGAGCTGGGATGTGCTCAAACGTGCGGTGGATGACCTGAGCTGGACCATGAATCCACCCCCCGAGCTGCTGGTGGTGACCGCCACCCTCTCCCCCGAGGATCTGCCCGGCCCTCTGCGCGGACTCCAGAGCTTCGATCTGCGAGAAGGCCCCGCTCGAAAAGTGGAGGTTCAACGGCTGGGAGACGCCCTCAACCGCTTGCCCGAGCCCAACCACAGCATGCACGATCCTTTTTCGGAGCTGTTGCGCCAAAAGCCTCCGGCCCAGGCACCCTTTGGTGCAGCCTCCAGCGGAGAAGGGGTCAAAGTGCCTCCCCCCGCCAGCAACCCCGAGGAGGAGGTCGCCAATCTCCAGTCGGAAGGACTCTACTGCTATCGCCGAGGACGCTTGGATGAAGCCCGCTCGTATTTTGAGCAAGGGCTGGAGAAAGCCAAAGAACACTTCGGCCCCGGTCACGCGCGCACCGGTGCAGCGGTCAACAACTTGGCGATGGTTGAGCTGGAGCGAGGTCAAGGCATTCGCGCCCGCACCCTGCTGGAAGAACATCTCCCCTTTTTACAGGCCACTTTGGGACCACTGCATAAGGTGGTGGTGGATGTGCGCTCCAACTTGGCGGCCATTCTCCAGGAGGCTGGAGAGCTCCAAGCCGCCCGCATCATGCAAGAAGAGGCCGTGGCCGCCGCCATTCAGCTCCTCGGGTTGGATCATCCTCAGCTTGCGCCTCATTTTCACCGGCTCGGCACGATTGCAGCGGCGATGCGAGACTATGAGCTGGCCCGCAGTGCGCACGCCCGGGCGCTCGAGCTTCGTGAGGCGTCACTGGGGCCGGATCATCCAGACACGGCGGATTCTCATGAGGCACTTGGAGCGGTGGCCTTCGCCCGAGGACTGCTCGATCAGGCGCGTGAGTTTCTCGAGCGGGCCTATACCATCCGGGCACAGAAGCTCTCGCCTACCCACGAGAAGACCCTCAAGGCTCGGGAGCACTTGGCGCGGGTGGTGAGGGCTCAAGGGGATCTGCCCACGGCTTGGCATCTGCTCAACGGCTTAGTGGATGCGCTGGAGGGCAAACTCGGCAGTCAAGATGTCCGGCTGGCGGAGCCTCTCGATGCGCTGGCGGCGGTCTCGTTTCTGATGGGAGAAGCCACCGCATCGTATAAGCTCATCGACCGAGCGCGCATGCTCAAGGAGCAGCTCTTAGGGCCGGATGATCCGCTGATCGCTGAGGCGCTCTATCATCAAGCTCGGGTGGCTCGGGAGCTCAACGATCTGGTGGGGGCAGGTTCTTTTTTAAACCGGGCGCTGGAAATCCTCGAGAAACGTGGCATGACCTCCACGCCGGAGCTGGCAGCGGTGCTCAATGATCTGGGGCTCAATGCGCTGGAGCTGGAGCATTTAGAGGCGGCACGAGCACCCCTCGAGCGGGCCCTGCACATCTGGGAACACACGCCGGGAAGTCAGCGCATGCTGGCCACCGCCCTGCACAACCTCGCGGCGCTGAGTTTTGCGGAAGGAGATCGACGAAAAGCAGCGGAGCTTCAGAGCCGTGCGCGCAGTCTCGAGGCGGAGCTGGCGTAGACGCTTGGCGCTCGCCACACACACCACGTCAGGCTGGACCGGTCTCTTCTCCGTGGACTTTGCGGACGTGCTCGGTGAGCTGACGCAACATGCCCTCCAGCCCACGATGGGCGATGATCACCACCCGCTTGTCACGCAGGGAGGTATACAGCTCCGAGACCCGATGGAGGAGCTGAGAGCCTGCCCACACCATCGTCAAGTCTGCTCCTTCCACCTGATGCCGAGCGCGCTGGCTGTTGTTGGCGGCGGTGCCGTCGATGGCCCGCACGTCGAGCTCGGGGGCCAGCAGCTCCTCAAGCTGTCGGTGATATTGCGGAGAGCCTCCCACCACATTCAGCCGCTGCACCTGATATTTCTGACACACCTGCTTAAATGCACGCACTGCCTCTTCTCGTCCCGTCTGAGGCACGGCTTGCATGGCATTAAAGAGGCTGGCGGGGGCATTTTTGGGGGACTCTGCGGACTCCGTGGAGGGCCGAGCCTCCTTTCGAGGCTCCCGAGGCTCCGGCGCAGCAGGTTTTGGGGCAGAAGCCACGGCATCCAAACGATAGGTCAGCTCCACCACCCGCGCTTCGGCGAGGGTTGCGCGCTCGCGTGCGAGCAGGAGTTGTTCTTTGAGCTGGCGGGTTTCTTCACGCGCCTTTTCAGCCTCACCGGAGAGAAAAATGCGGGTGGCTTCTCCGTGGCTCTTGAGGGTCAAGGCATCCTGCTGAACCTGAGCATGTGCCGTCTGGAGCTGAGCATGCGCCCGCTCAAGCTGCTGAAATGTGTTCTCTAGGTTACGTTTATCCTCCAGCAGTGAGAGGAGAGAGCGACTGAGCTGCTGCTCTCGCTGCTGGAGCTCCTGAAGCTGAGCCTGGAGGGTGGAGGACTGAGCGGCGAGGGAGCGGAGCTGGGTCAGCTCGGACATGGCCCGTTCGTAGGCTTCTTGGGCTTCACGTCGCCGCCGGATCTCAGCGCCCAACGAGTCGCGTAACATGGCCTCGGTCTGAGCGGTGGGCGAAATAACCGGCTTAGCTGGAGTTGCAGCCGCTTCTTCCTTCCGCTTGAGGTTCTGCTTGAGGGCTTCCAGGGGTTTGGCCGCCAAGTAGTCTTTGAGGGCCGCGTTGAGGGTCGGATCGTCGTGGATCTCGTGCGGCACTTTGGGATAAACGGGGGTGCGCTCGTCAAAGACAAAACGCTCGGACTGCACGGTGACTTTGACGGGCTTCTGAGCGCGGGGCAGGCTCTTGATGGCCTTCTCGACGCGGCTGACCACGTCGTCGGGCAAGGTATCGTCGAGATTTTTGTAGCGGGTCTCTCCAAGCCGGTGGAGGGTCTCAAAGACCTCTTCGGGGGTGCGTTCCAGCCGCTTGGCGAGCTTACGAATGCGCTCTTTAGACATCGGATACCTTCGGACGGCAACGGAGAGGCAGGGGCTCTCCGGCCCTGGGCCGCTTCACGCGCGGAGATCGTGCGCCGAGAAGGGCTGTAGCAGGGCGTCAATCACATTTACCAGCTCTTCGCGCAAGGGCTGCAAGGCGGCTCGCGGAAAAAACTGACACATACGACCGGGAAGGTCGCGTCGAAATCGATCTACAAACTCTCCAACGGGCTGGGCGGAGCGGGTATTCCACAGGGGCTCCAGCCAGTCCAGCAGGCGCTTGATATGCGTCCGCTCATCGGCAGCGATCTCTTGCACTGCTTGGATGGCGGCGGGCTCCTCAAGTAACCGTGCGAGGAGATGAAATTGACAAAATCCGGTCAGCTCATTGACCAGTAACACCATCAGCCACTGAATATGCTGCCGCTGTCGCATTTTTGGCGTCGGCAGGGCGGGAGGTGCGCCCAACCACCGCGTAAAGACCTCAATGTGACGGGCTTCATCCGCCGCTTGTGTTTCCAGTCCCGCCTGATATTGAGCGGGAAGCTGGGTGCGGGCTTGCTCGATGGCCATGCCTGCGAGGGTCTCCGCCATGTAAAAGCCTCTGATCAGATCGTGCCGGTCTGCTGGGGTCAGCGCGTGTACCCACCGGGCAGCCACCGTGTCGGAGGCACGAGCCGCGTGATCGAGGGGGCCTTCGCTGGACAGGAATTCTACGCTGGAGACGCTGATCATGGGTGTCTTCAGAGGTGACGGTGGTGATGGCTTTGTCGGAGGCTGCTCAGGCCAAACCTCCAAAAAAGGCGCTGAACTCTAGCATCTTACACGACAGAATTCAAGCGTGCTGAGTCCCGAGGGAGGAAGAGACGCAGAGAGCACTTTTCAGCACAACACCTTAACACAACACCGCTCGGTCGGCTAAGTTCTGAGCGCGGGCGGTGGTCTCCACGGCGGTGGCCACAGCTTGATGAACCGCTGGGTTGAGTGGATCCGGCACCACTTCGCCGTCGTCGGCCAGCTCCGCGATGGCTTTGGCTGCCGCGATCTTCATCTCGTTGCTGATGCTGGAGGCGCGACAGGCCAATGCGCCCCGGAAGATGCCCGGAAAAGCCAGGGCATTGTTGATGGACTTGCCGTCTGAAGCAAACGCGGCACCCGCTGCCACCGCCACCTGAGAGTCGATCTCCGGGTTCGGGTTGGAGAGGGCAAAGATCACCTGACCACGCCGGATCATACTCGGGCTGATCAGGCCCGGACGTCCGGTCGCCGAGAGCACAATGTCGGCTTTGCGCATGATCTCGTCGAGGGTGGCCCGCTGAGCCCCCAGGCTCTCCATCCAGGAGACCGCTTCGTCGCTGCGGTCGGCCACCATCATCTGACGCACCCCGTAGGCCATCACCAAGCGGGCGATGGCCGCTCCAGCCGCACCCAATCCGATCTGAGCCACCCGTGCTTCAGAGAGGGGCAAGTTGGCGATCTTACAGGCGTTGATCACAGCGGCGAGGGCCACCACCGCAGTCCCATGTTGATCGTCGTGCATCACCGGCTTCTGAAGGCGTCGGATGAGCTCCGCTTCAATGCGGAAACAATCCGGGCTGCGGATGTCTTCTAAGTGAATGCCGCCAAAGGAGGGCGAAACTCGGATCACCGTCTCGATAAACTCATCGGGATCTTTGGTGTTGATCAGCACCGGAAAGGCGGAGATGCCAATAAAACGGTCATACAGCACCGCTTTGCCCTCCATCACCGGCAAAGAAGCCACCGGGCCGATGTCTCCCAGCCCTAAAACGCGCGTGCCGTTGGTGAAGATCCCCACCGAGTTGCTCAAGCCGGTATATTTCCAAGCCAGGGCCGGATCTTGTTTGACCGCCATCGAGACCCGCGCAACACCCGGCGTATAGGCTTTGCGCAGCTCCGACAAGTTCGAGAGAGGCCGAATGGAGCTGATCTTCAGCTTGCCACCCACATGACAATCAAAGACCGCATCCACTACTGAGAGGATCTCCACCCCCTCAAGCTGGCGGATCCGACCTTCAATCTTGCGGGTCTGCTCTTCGTCTTCGGTCTCCACCGTCACGTCGCGGATGGTGTGATCGTCGCCCAGACGCACCGAGGAGATCTCTCCCAACAGGCCGCCCTCTTCTGCAACCACCGTCGCCACCTTTGCAAGCTGTCCGGGTCGATACGCCAGACGAAGGCGAAAGACCGTGTCGATGTTCATTCGTCGCATGCTTCAGCTCCCTTTTTCGTGCCGTCGAGCCGCCCCTGTTGGGCGTCGATTGAGATACAGATTCACAAAATCATCTCGTAGGGCGATCCGCCCCACGGTCAAAATGCCTCCCAGGGAGGGCATGAGCGCCTCAAACTCCGGTGTGCCCGGTTCTGGAAGGGTCTCCGCTGGACGCTCCAGCAGCAAGCCCACGTCTTGACGCACCAGCGCGCGCATGCGTGAGGTGCGCACGGGAGCGCGACGAAAAACCCTCCGCCCCCGCATTTTTCCCGAGAGCACTTCAAACACCCACTCCAGCTCAGGCTCACCTTTGCGGCCCACTTTCCACTGGAGCTGCTCCACCCGCAGGCGATACTTCCCGGGGGGCAGATCCAGGATGGGCGGCCAGCCTCCCTCTGGTGGAAGACTCCCCACTTCGGCGGTCGAGGCATACTCCAGCCGTCTTCCCCACTTGTTCCAGTCATGCAGGGAGGTATTACGGGGCTTACGGATCCACCGCTCTCCGTTCCAGTAACAGCGCCAGCGCTCCATATAAGCGTCGGTTTGGCGCTCCAGCCAGGACGCTTCGCCTTCCACAAACTTCACATCCACCCGTGCAGCGCGTGTGGCACCCGGAAAGCGGGAATGGGCTCGAATCCGCGCCGCCAAGTCCAGCCCACAGGCCAGGAAAAATCGACGTTTACGCCCATTCTCTCGGTAGATGTCCAGCTCGACACTCAGCCCTGCCGTACCTTCAGCGGCTCGAGGGGCTGAGCAGCCGATACAATCCGCCGTCTTGCCCGGTGTATAATACGGACAACGCTCACACGCCTCAAGCCCCGGCCACGAGGGAAGCAGCGCCAAGGATGCATCTCCTTCCAGGCGCGTGCGCGCACACGCGAGGGGCACTCGCCGCTTTCCGAGCTGAAGCAGCGGCACTTGCACCGCATGCTCACACGGCAGGCGCCAGGAGGAAAACGCCACAGAGCCCTTGAGCACTTCGTCGCTGAGCACCTCCTTTAAGGCGCTGAGCTCCCAGGTCTCCAAGACCGTCTCCACCAGGGTCAGGCCCGGCGCATCTTGCCCTTCAGGAGAGAGTCCCGGCTCCGAGGCCAGCCGAAGACGCCACTCCAGCCGATGGGCGGTCTGAGGCGCATGAAAGACCAACATCGGCAGGCCCTGCTCACTCTGTCGTAGGAGCCCGACCGGAAAGAGGCTCGCCAGATCCAGCCGGAGGGTCTCGCCACATCGACAGGCGGCAGGCACCTCCAACCAGAGGGGCTGGCGCTGCTCATGGGCCTGATCCAGTCGCCGCAAGACCTCACGAAGCAGGGGCTCTAGCTGGGAGGAGGGCAAGTGCAGAGGCTCAGGCATGTTGCGTCCGTCTCCTGTTCTCGACGAGATCCGAGCTCCTTGACCAGTCGTCATCCACACAGATCCGCTGCTGGGAAGAGTTCAAGATCAGACACTTGTTTTGGAGCAAATACGCATGGTGCGTCGGAACAACATGACGAATGCGATGGTATCTGCTATCTTGTGGCCCAGGCTGACTCGAGCGTGCTCTCCTCCACAAGCATTAAAAGCTGAGAGTTTCCGTTCTTTATGAGACCGGAATGCTCGATTCCTGCCTTCATCTGTTGCCGCCGAGCTGCCCACATCATCCGCTGCGCCTCCACTGGTCTAAGGACGAAGCCCACGCAACGGCTCATCGAGAGCCTCCTCCACCCCATCCACCAGCACCTCATGGCGTAACAGCCGGGTGGCCCGCTCCAGCTCGGGATACAGCACCCGATCTTCCTCCAGAAAACGCATGCCCGCCTGCTCGAGGGTCTTCAGCAGGGCCTTGCTGCCCACCCCTGGCTTCAGAGGCCGCCGAAAATGCAGTGCTTGAAAGGCGGTCAAACACTCGATGCCCAGCACCAGCTCGACGTTGTGGAGGATTTCTCGCGCTTGACGTGCGGCAATGGTGCCCATCGAGACGTGATCCTCGGTGTTTTCGCAGGTGGGGATCGAGTCCACCGTGGCAGGATGCGCCAGCACCTTATTTTCGCTCACCAGGGCTGCCGCCGTATATTGAGGAATCATCAAGCCGCTGTTGAGGCCACTGCGCTCCACGAGCAGCGAAGGTAACCCTTGATTGAGATGTCCATCTACCAGATGCGCGGTGCGCCGCTCGGAGATGCTGGCCACTTCCGCCAACGCTACCTTAACGTAGTCCATGACCATGCCGATGGGCTCGCCGTGAAAGTTCCCCCCTGAGAAGACCGACTCCACGCAGCTTTTTTCGGTCAAGTGTGCTTCAAACGCCTGATCCGAGTCCAGCGAGAGCAGCTCCTCGGGAGGGAAGAGCAGTGGGTTGTCGGTGGCGGCATTAAACTCACGCTCGACGACCTTCCAGGCATGGGAGAGGGCATCTCGAGCACTCCCCAACACCTGGGGCGTACAGCGAATGGAGTAGTCATCCTGCACACGAGGGCGGCTGGGCACGGCCTGTTCCAGCGTGGCCAGGGCTTGAGTGGCCAGATCCCGGGCTGGGAGCACTTCCGTCGGCAGCTCACCAAACACCAGAGCACGGGCGAGCTCGTACAGGCTGGCTTTGATGGGCTGGAGGGATCGTTGAGCGCCGAGCAGCTCCAGGGTGGTGGCGTCGAGGTTTTCGCGGGTCGTGGCAGGCAGGAGCGCCATTCCATCTTGTATTACCGGAAATGGATCATCCAGGAGGGTGCGCACTTGCTGTTGGGTCTCTAGGGTGGCTTCTCGAATGGTCTCTAGGCTTGGATCGGCGGACTGGCTGAGATAGAGCAGCACCTGCTCGAGCTGTTTGAGGGCCTTGTGCAACATGGCGGTGTTGAGGGAGGTGCTCAAGATCTCGGAGCCTTCCATGAGCTGGCGGAGGTTGGCGGCACATTCGATCTGGCCGGGATGGGGACGCGCTTCGTGGATGCGGCGGTCGAAGGCGCGGGTGACACCTTTGAGGGCTTCGATGGAGGCTGCACAGATGATCTCGGCACTTTTGATGGCGACTTCGGCATCGTAGAGGGTGAGTGCGCCGCAAGCGGTCATGATCTGAGTGCCGTTGTTGAGGGCGAGGCCCTCTTTGGCTTCGAGCACCACGGGCGACAGAGCAAAGCTGGACTGAAGCAGCGTCGCCGAGACCGGATAAAAGTCTTCGCGACGGGGTTGAGCGACATAGGGTTGTCCGCGTCGGAGCTCCAAGCCCTCGGGATGAGGACGGCTGCCTTGAAAGATCAGTCCTGCCGGATGCCCCATCAAGACCAGCGTCAGGTGTGAGAGGGGCGCGAGGTCTCCCGAGGCCCCCACGCTGCCTTTGTTGGGAATATACGGATAAACGCCTTGATTGAGCAGGCCCATCAGCAGCTCGAGCACTTCCAGTCGAATGCCGGAGTTCCCGCGTGCGAGCGTGTTGGCGCGCAGGAGCATGGCCGCGCGTGTGACATCTTCAGGCAGGGGATCCCCCACGCCTGCCGCATGAGACTGGATCAGGTTGGCTTGGAGCTGAAGGGTCTCTTTGGGATCGATAAAAATGTCACGTTTGGAGCCAAAGCCGGTGGTCAACCCATAGACTTTGATGCCACGCTGGACCATATAATCTACCATTGCACGACAGCGGCGCACGTTCTGGCGAGCCTGAGCGGCGAGCCGCACGGGGACACGATGGCGCGCCACCGCCACGAGCTGCTCAACGGTGAGGGTCTGACCGTCGAGTTCCACCCATTGAATGTGGGAGGGATGCGAGTTCTGCATGCGAATACCTCAGCGTGAAGTTTGGGTGTTTTATAGCCGGTCTGAGAAGCGTGGGCAAGAACTGTGGAAGGTGTGTTTAAAGTTCGTGCGGACCTGCGCAGGCTGAGTCATATTACGGCGTTTTGTGAGAGATAAACAGAAGCAGGCGTCGGGCATGAATGCACGGCGTCTCTGACTGAGAAGGTGGATGCATGAGGAATCTTGCCATGAAGAGGTGGGTGACAACGGCACTCTTGAGCCTAACGTTGGGCTGTCAGAACGCACCACAGGAGCCAGTTCAGGCGGAGTCCGCAGCGGTGGCCGCTCCGGTAGCACCAGCGGCACCAGCGGCACCAGCGGCACCAGCAGCACCGGTGACGGAGCGACGAGTGCCAGCTTCCGAAGCCTATGCTGGCTTTGAGCAAAAGGACGTGCCACCGGATTTTGACCTGCCGGTGCTGGCCAATGGGAAGGGCAAGCTCAGCCTGCGCTCTCTCGTGGGGCCGGAAAATAAGGCGGGGTTGGAGGGGGCGATTGTGGCCTTCACCGCCTCTTGGTGCGGAAGGTGTAAAGCCTCATATCCGACCCTCGAGGCGCTCCAAGCGCAGTATCAAGGGAAGCTCCAGATCGTCTTGTTGACTGCTGAAAAGGATGACGAAGGCAAGACCAAGATGGTGGAGGTGGCCAAAAAAGAAAAGCTCACCTTACCTTTGCTCGACGCGCCGCCCGAGCTGGT
>JBJTQF010000097.1:0-55664 GCA_046075485.1 Myxococcota bacterium
ATTATAGATCTCCACGGGCTCTCGGGCCCCGAAGCGATAGCCGTTGTACATGGCCTTGAGCGCGGGCATCAGCTCGGGACAGCCCTGTTCTTCGGTGACGGCTTGGACTTCATCCTCGGTGAACCCAAAGTCACTCTTAAAGGCATCGTTGAGCAGCGAATACACCCCCACATTGTTGAGATCGCTGAACATATTTTCTTTGCTGACGCGGAGAATGCCGGTCATCACCCCTCGGAAGAGGTAGGAATTGTCCTTAAACCCGGCACCGAGAAAGCTCTTAAAAAAGCTGATGGCCTCCTCGTAGAAGCCGTGCTCCAGTGCATTGTGGATGGGGGTGTCATACTCATCGATGAGGATCACCACCGGCGCGTTGTGAAGGCTCGCCAGCGCCCGAGAGAACATCCTTAACGTCTCGCCATAAGCGGCCAGCGGCAACGTATCCACACACGCCGCATCAAACCAGGCTACTTGTTTCGGGTCGAGTAAACCTGGAATCTCACGAATCACGCGATGTTCACCGAACAGTCTCCCCAACGCACTCTTCAGCTTGATCGTGACCGCCTCCCACGTTCGGTCCTTGCAGTCCTTAAACGTGATGAAGATCACCGGGTGTTTTTGGAAGTGTTCTCTGGCTTCCGGCACCTGCCAGATCTGGAGATCCTCAAAATACGGCGTCATGTTGATGGGACTGATACTGAAAAAGTCCTTCAGCATCGACATGTTGAGGGTCTTGCCAAACCTTCGAGGACGGGGAATGAGGGCTGAGCGATATTCGCAGCGCAGGACATGTTCGATGAGCATGGACTTGTCCACGAAGAACAGGTTCTCCTTACGAAGCTCATAAAAGTGGCTGAAGCCCAGCTCGATCTTCCGGCCAGAACGGGATGGCATGCATCGTCCTCATCACATGACAAAGGGTGGAGCGGCACTTGAGCCCAAGTGGAGCGGCGCAAGTGTCCTGCACAGTGTTGGTCAGACATTATATAACACGGTGAAGTCTCAGCGGCGAGTGTTCAAGCAGCGTGGGTACATACCCTCAGCGCCCGCATGAAAAAATCAGGTTCACGGGCGGATTGCGAAAAAATGTATGACAAAAAGAAAAACCGACAAGGGCAGGGCACTGAGGAGGCGCGCGCAGGTGAGCATTCCCAAAGTGTCAGGCGCGATACGCCGTGACCACCGCGGTGCGATCATTTCCGCCCATGTTGGCGGCCACACCAATATTGGGATTACCAGCCACCTGATACGCCCCCGCCTGACCCTTGAGCTGACGGTAGAGCTCGAGGGCCTGTTTAACACCCGTGGCCCCGACCGGATGACCGAAGGCCACCAGGCCCCCTCCGGTGTTGACGGGGATCTTCCCATCGATCTGAGTGGCACCTTCACGCACCAACCCCACCCCTTGACCACGAGCAGCAAAACCCAGCGCTTCGTACATCATGATCTCGGTCACGGAGAAACAGTCATGCACCTCGGCCACTTGGACATCCTGGGCGGAGATGCCCGTGTCGGCGTAGAGTCGCTCGGCGGCCTTGCGGGTGTTGGTCAGCTCCAGCTCGTCTTCAAGCTGATAAAGGGAGCCGGTGGCATGGCCATACCCGAGCACTTCCACGAGCTGGTCACGCAAAAGCCCGGCCTTACGAGCGCCTTCTTCCGACAGCAGGATCACCGCCGAAGCCCCATCCGAGACCTGAGAGCAACCGCTGACCCGCAGGAAGTCCTTATACTCGGGGTTCTCCAGGAACTTGGGGGAGCTGAGCGCATCCGCCAAGCTCATCTTGACCGTGCGCATGTGGGCGAAGGGGTTCCTGTTTGCGTTGTTGTACGCCTTTACTGCCAGTTGAGCCACGTCTTCTTCGGTGATGCCGAAGGCCGCATAGAGCGCTTTGGCACGCTTGGCAAACAGGCACGGGAAGGTGAACGGATCGATGCTGCGCTCCGAAGCATAGTGAGCGGCCCGAGCCAAATAATCGGCACCGACCTTGGCATTGGCGCTGTTTTGGATCTCGGCACCCACCACCAGCACGGCATCAAATCCTGCCTGAATGGCATCGATGGCACTGACCAGGGCCAGACCACCAGATGCACATGCCCCTTCCACCCGCATGATGGGCTTGTGCGCGAGGGCCGGATGAGAGCCCGCGAGCGCCGCTCCCAGATGTCCCTGGTTGATAAAACACTCACCCGCAAAGTTGGCCACATACGCCTTATCGATCAGCTCGGGATCCACCCCTGTGGAGGCCAACGTCGCATCCGTGATGGTCTTCAAGTACTGCTCGATGGTGGGGTTATCCTTCTTGCCGAACTCGGGATGCCCCTTCCAGATGAAGTCGGGATGGAACTTCCCGAGGTAGGAAGTGTGAGCCCCGCCTGCAACAAAGGTCTTACGATGCAACTTCATGAAGCCTCCAGGGTATAAAAATAACCGGGTATAATTTTTTGAAGAACGACCGAATCGGGACGAGCTAAGGCCCCCTCAGCGCCTTCCGTGTCCGAGATGTACGGATTCACGAAGAGTTTTTACGCTCGAGCCTTGAAGAGCGCAAGTGTTTCGTCAGGAATTCTTATTTTGTGCATATACAAAAATATACGATTTTTTATTTATTCGTGGTGCCGAATGTTAAGGGGAGGTGATTGTTGGCCCGTCTTCTTGGAGGTGTGCGCCCGCGTGTGCGTGTAACCTCTGAGCTTCGTTACACTTTTAAAAAGTGTAAAAAAATAGTCCATTATTTTTTTATCCAACGCGGCTACTGGCATTCGTCTTGCTCTCTTCCCTTATGAACGCACGGTCAACTTGTCCATGAAGGGAGCACATCATGAATGCACAGACAGTTCAATATTCCGATGCCCAGATCCATTCGCTGACCCCAGACCAGCTCATCAAGGCATTTATGCCGGTGGTTCGTTCGGTCGCCATGCAGATCAGCGCCCGCTGTCCCGCCAATGTGGAGCTGGATGATCTCGTCAATGTAGGGGTCATTGGCCTTATGGATGCGGCTGAACGCTTTAATCCTGCGTTTGGCAAACCGTTCCGCTTCTACGCAGAGCTGCGCATTCGCGGTGAAATCCTCGATGAGCTTCGAGGCAGTGACTGGGTTCCCCGCTCCACCCGCAAAAAGATCGATCTCATTGATCGAAAACGGGAAGAGCTGCAACGTGAGCAAGGGCTCACCATCACCGACGCCGATGTCGCACGTGCGCTGGGCATCAAGCTGGAGCGGCTGCAAAAGGTCTCGGGGCGTGTCTCCAGTGGGGCCTTCTTGAGCCTGGAAGACTTGGGTATTCAGGACGACGAGCAAAAGGATCTGCTCGAAGCCCTCAAGGGTGATGTTCCCGATCCCGATACCATCCTGCGCACGCGGGAGGTCGAGAACACACTGGCTCAGGCGATTGCCGAGCTGCCACACCGTGAAAAGATGATGATTTCACTCTACTATTATCAAGATCTCTCCCTCAAGGAGATCGGTGGAGTGATGGGCGTGACCGAGTCGCGGGTCTCGCAGCTCCATACTAAGGCGCTGTCGAGGTTGAAGAAGGCCATCACTCGAGCTCGTCTGTGAGGGCGGCTGGAGTCGAGTATACACTGGAGACAACCTATGAACTATACGGCGGGTACTTGCGCCAAAGGCTGGGCAAGACCTCATGTGGAGCTGCGCAGTCGGGCAGGGGATGACCTTGCCTCCCGTCAGCAAACCCAAGAGGCGATGCAGCAAAAGCGCCTTCGTATTCAACAACTGCGTCAGCAATACCTGGATGGCACACTGCGGTTTAACGAGATAGAAGTGGCACGACGCATGCTCATGTCGCTGACGTCACACCTGTAGCGGTCCTGCATTTACGCCGCTCGGGACGCTTCGCTGAGGCGAGCTTACAAAAGGGCCGGTGTATCCTCCGACAAGAGGTGCATCGGCCCTTTTTCCGTTCGATACGACCGTCTGTGCGAAAGTGCAGCGCTTATTTCAGGCCCAAGTCGGCAGCCACTTTACGCACCAGCACCGCATCCACCTGATCCCGGTGCTCCTTCATCACCAGCCCCATGAGCTGGCCGATGCTCTTCACTTGGCCCATCAGCGGCTCCAGCAGCGCACGGGTGCCTGCCTCATCCAGCGTCTTTGGCAAATATTCGTTGAGCATGGTGATCTCTCTCACATACTGCTCATGCACCGGCCCTGTTTTGAGCTGCTCCAGCGCCTTCTGCAAGCTCTTGATATACGACCGAATGGTGTCCAGCTCCAACCGCTCCGTCCAGCCTGCAAAACCTTCCGATTTTTCCACCTCCAAAAACTTGGAGTGAATGGCATTCATGATGCGGCGGGTTTCCGCATCTTTATTGCGCAGGGCTTGCGTCGAACGCTCCCGAAAAACATCCTTTAACATGAGAACTCCTACACCAGACACAATGACTATGCGACCCAATGAGGGCTTGAGTCACGCCTTGAGCTTGGGGATGATATAAGCCCCCGCCTGTATTTGTCCAGCTCAACCTGCATAGGCTTCCACCGGTGAACCGATAAAATTGCTTGAGAATTCAGCCACAATGGTTCATGCTCAACGCAGTCTATCCAATACCTGAAGCCAGTAGGATCATGGACACTCAAGCCCCGAACAGCTCCGCACCTCGTGGTCTCCGCTCGACCGGAGCAGCCCCCGATTCCGATGTGGAGCTGCTCATGGAAGCCGTTCCCTACCAGCCCCGCGAAGTGCTGGTGGTGGATGCCGAAGACCCCTATCGCCGCAAGACCCGCACGGTGTTGGTTCAGCTTGGACACGCCGTGCAGGTGGCCCGTGATGTGGCCGAGGCACTTAAGCTGCTGGAGGTCTGGACGCCCGATCTGATCGTCGCCGATCTGAATGTGCCCGGGCGCGGCAGCGAGCTGTTTAAGACCGTGCGTGAACTGTCCCACTCGGCCCATGTGCCTGTGCTCTTCACCTGTCGCGGTGGGCATCCTCTGGAGATCATGCGAGGCGTGCCTTTGGATCCGCGCGCAGTCTTGCGCAAACCCTTTACCGCACGTCGGATGGGAGAGCATCTCCAGCCCACCCTTCGCCGCATTGATCGCATCGAAGCCTTCGGAAATATTGAACATTTTTCTGGAAGTTTTTTAGACCTGAGCCTGCCCGATCTGCTGGGGGTGATCACCCGCTATCGACGCTCTGGACAGCTCTCCATCTGGACCTCGGATCGTAAACAACAGGCCACCTCTCGATTTCTCGAAGGCCGGCTGATCAGCGCCCGCTCTGGCTGGCTCGAAGGCACCGAGGTGTTCACCGAGCTGCTGCTCTGGGAGAACGCCTACTATGAGCTGCGTCCGTCGCCGGTAGAGCCGCCGCTTGTGGAGGCAGTTTCCGAAGCCCAGTGGCGTGAGCTCTTGGCCAGTTTGGTGGTGCTGGAGCGAGGACAGCTTAATCCTTTTCCCCGGCCTTCCGAAGCCCCACTTCTGCCCCTTCGAGCCGATACCACCACCCCTCAGCTTCCGGCTGCACTGGTGAGGTTGGCAGACGTTTCCCCCGACCGCTCACTTCCTGCGGTGGTGAGAGCCCTCCCCAACCTCGATCCGGTCAGTATGCGGGAGGGCCTCCGCATGCTCTCCGAGACCCGCCCCGACGAGACCTTGATCGATCACAGTGTGCGTGAGCCCACCGACGAGCTTAAGCTGGAAGATCGACTGGGCCGTTCCTTTCAGCGCTTTTCGCAGGAGCCCTCCGAGCCCGTCTTGCATCAAGGTGCAGAATCCACCGACGAGCTCAAGCTGGCGGATCGGGTCGCCTCCAAAAAGCGGCCTGCTGCGGAGCCTCATCATCCAGACTCGCAGGAGGAACGACTGCCCAGCCCGCCCCCCTCCCTCGCAGCGCGTGCCGAGACAGGAGCCGACGCTGACGAAGTGGAGCCTCTCTCACTCGAAGATGTGATGTTGCTCGACGAGCCGATCTCCGAAGAGCCTCCCGAGATCATCTATCACGACGACGATGATAACACGATGGACTTGGCACCCGACGATATCATCGAGCCCGGTCTGCTGGATGCACTGGCCGCTACTCGGGGAGACGTCGAAGACATTGAGCTGCCATTTTCATGGGAAAGTGATGAATCCTCTCACCACGACACCGCCGACAAAACCCCCGCCCCAAACCGCTGAGTGCCGATGTGAAGTGTTGATGTGAAGTGCGGATGTGAAGTGCCGATGTGAAGTGCCGATGTGAAGGGCTGATGTGAAGTGTTGGCTGGAATCGTCGAAGTCACGACCATCAGAGCTGTTTGGGTCCGGCTTATGCCTGATCCATATAAGTCTTCAGATACGCCAGGGTGAGCGGCCATGCCACCGCCGCTGCATCGGGATGGTAGTCTTCGCGCGCATCACAGAAGAACCCATGATTGGCGTTGGAGAAATGGAAGGAGGCAAAACGCTTGCCAGCCAGCTTGAGGGCATGCTCCACCGCCTGTTCGGACTCCGCCGGAATATAGGGATCATTGCCAGCCCACACCAACAGCAGGGGAGCGTGCTGTTTTTCAGCCAGGGGAAGCGCCGTTTGAGCGATGAGTCCACCATAATAACTGACCGCCACCGCCAGCTCCGCATGGGCATTGATCAGCCACGTCATGCGCCCGCCCATGCAATAGCCGATGGCCCCTACTTTTTGGGATGCCACCTCGGCGCGGCCTCTCAGATAGGCCACTGCCGCCTGCATGTCCGCGATCAGCTCCTCTGGTTTGGCCTGCATCGAGATCTGGATGGCATGCCCAATCTCTTGGTAGCTGCCGACAAATCCCGGATGACGCCGGTGGAATAATTCAGGTGCCATTGCCACATACCCTTCGCGTGCGAAGCGCTCGCACAGATCCTGGATGTGGGGGTTGATGCCAAAAATCTCCTGCAAGACCAAGAGGGCTGGAAAAGGGCCCTCACCGACGGGGCGCGCCAGATATCCACGGGGGCTCAGCCCGTCTTCCGTTTTAAACTCGATCCAGGAGGTTTCAATCGTGTTCGACTGCATTGCCAGCCCTCTTACAAGGTTTAGGGTTGAGCTTACAACATGTTGCCATTCACTCGCGTATGGCGAAGGAGTAATATCACACCCCCTCTCTTTGAGCAAGTAACACCTGATATGACCTGGGCTCAACCGTAGATTCCAGCGCCTAAAGTCGTACTTGCCAGGAATCTGACTTCTCCCTCCTTTTCCCAGAGAAATATGCTCAAACCTCCTTCACGTGCAGCCGATCACTTAAAAACATCACGGGGATCATGAGGAGGTCTTGGCATGGCAGCACATCCACAAGAGTCGTTGGGCACGATCCTACTCCGGTTTGGCATGGTGGAGCCAAACGTCTTGGAGGTCACTCTTCAAAAGCAGCGGGAGACCGGCGAACGGCTGGGGGAGCTGCTCCTCAAAGATCAGCTTATCACCGAAGAGATGCTGGTATGGTGTCTTGCCAACCAGCTCAATTTACCATGTGTGGCATCCCTGGAAACTCGGCGAGAGCTGATCGGCCCCGAGGCGGTGGCTCAAGTGCCAGCCTCCCTGGCGTGGCGCCATCACCTGATGCCCATGCTACTCAGCGACGGAGAGCTCTCGGTGGCCACCGATGACCCCTTGGACCGAGTGGGCCTCGAAGACCTCTCACGTCGCACGGGGTTGGTGATCAATGTGGCCATCGCGCCCCCCTCTCTGATCCGCGAGTCGCTGGAGAAGCTGTATGGCCCGGAGCTGGAGTGTCTACGGCCAACCCCCACCCCCGTGTCCCCCGCTCAACAAGAGGTACTGACCAGTTTTTTATTGGATCAAGCCCGCGAGGGGGTGCTGCGCATTCGGCTGGATACCCGAGAAGGGCAGGAGCAGATCCGGCTCTTTCGGCGAGAGTCCTGGGAAAAGTACGAAGGGCCACTTCGAGCGCCCGCCTTGTTGGCCGCCTTGCAGCTTCGCGTGGGAGAGCCACGCTCCGATTTTGCACATGCGCCGATGACCCAGCTCTTTCACCTGGAACTGTCGGGCATTCGAGCAGTGGTGGCACTGGAGCCGCACTCAAATGGAGGCGTGGCCGTCATTCAGCTCGAGAATCCCATTCGATTTCCGATGATACCGGAACGGGTTCGCCAGGTCTTGCGCCATGAACTCAAGCCCGGACTCTGGTGTGTTCTGGTCTCCGAAGGCTGGGCTTGGCGCAGCTTCGCCGAAGGCATGCGCTTGGATCGAGAAGCCCGTGGCCAGCGGGTGGAGGTCGTGCGCGGGCGTGAGCATGACACCGTGCAGGTGCTGGAGCCCATCTTACGCGCCCGTTTTGCCCTCTGCCCGGAGCTGCTGGCGGTCTCTGGCCGAGGGCTGGAAGCGGTCGCGGCGCTGCTGAAGGAGGAGAGTGTGGAGCAGACCTTGCTGCTTCAGCTTGCCTTGCCAGATCCGCGACGGGGGCTAGCGCTTCTCCACAGTGCGGGGTTATATCCGGTGCTCATGGCGCAACACTTACGAGGATTCATTCGAGTCGAGTGGCAGAGCAGTATGGGGCATCAAGTCCCCATCTTGACGGGCTGGGAGGTAACACCCAGCGCACAATCATGTCTGGAGCAGGGGGATCTGAAGGGGGCTCTCCAGGCGCTGAAGCAGGGTCTGTTTCCAACATCGGGGGAACAGCGCACCATCATTCAAGCGCAGTTTGGGAAGCCTTCGCCTCATGGCGGATCTCTCTCTGTACACTGAATCCAGTAGCCGATGGGGTGAGGAAACAATATGGCAAAGATCGATGTCTTCTTTAAGTTTATGGTGGAGCAGGGCGCTTCAGACCTTCACATGAGTGTGTCTGCGCCGCCCATCCTGCGCCTGCACGGAGAGATGATGCCGATGAAGTATCGGGCGCTCACCGATGACTACTTGCGGGCATTGCTGTTTGAGATCATGTCGGAGACTCAGCGCGAACGGTTTGAGAAGACGGGGGATCTGGACTACGCCTATGAAGTAGACGAAGTAGGACGATTCCGTGCCAATATCTTTACAGATCGGAACGGTATTGGAGCCGTCTTTCGTATGATTCCCACCAAGATTCTGTCGGCGGAGCAGCTCGGTTTGCCTTCGGCGGTCTTGCGGATGACGGAGCATAAAAAGGGGCTGGTCTTGGTGACGGGTCCAACGGGTTCCGGCAAGTCTACCACGCTGGCCGCGATGGTCGATTTTATCAACTCCAAACGTCGGGAGCATATCCTTACGGTGGAAGATCCCATCGAGTTTGTACATCCAAACAAGCTCAGCTTGGTGAATCAGCGCGAAGTGGAGAGTCATACCCGCACCTTTGCCACGGCCCTCAGAGCCGCCTTACGTGAAGATCCCGATGTGATCTTGGTGGGAGAGATGCGCGATCTGGAGACCATCGAGCTGGCAATCTCTGCGGCAGAGACTGGCCACTTAGTCTTTGGCACCTTACACACCAACTCCGCCCCGAAGACGGTGGATCGTATCATCAACGTCTTTCCTGCGGATCGGCAGGAGCAGATTCGGATGATGCTCAGCGAGTCCTTGCGAGGCGTGGTCTCGCAGATGTTGCTCAAGCGACGCGACAAACCCGGACGGTGTGCCACGCTGGAGATCATGCATGTGACACCGGCCATCTCCAACCTGATCCGAGAGAACAAGACTTTTCAGATCCGCAGTGCGCTTCAGACCGGGAAACAGTTTGGCATGCAGACGATGGATCAAGCCTTGATGGATCTGGTGATGCAGAAAAAGATTCTGCCCGAGGATGCACTGACCATTGCAGAAGACAAGAAGCTCTTCATGCCGGGCAATCTGGAGCCTGCACGTCGCGCGGGATGAGGGAGGTATGATGTCCACGGCTTCACCAGCAAAAACCACGGGTCAGAATGCTCAGCCTGCGGGCAATGCGAGTGCTTCGGCACCGGCCATTCGACCGGAGAAGCTCTTTGAGTATTTTGAGTCTCTGGTCAATGGATATCTTGCTCAGAATATTGACTATTTTCTCTTTGAGCCTGGGATGCCATTAAAGGTGGGGCGTCAAGGTCAGCAGCAGGTGCTGGAGCGGGTGATGCTGCCTTTGGTGGCCGTGGATGCCTTCGTGCGACGGGTGTTGAGTGTGCATCTGGCCAAACCCTATGAGGAGCTGGACGAAACAGATCTGCGCATCTCGATGGGTCAGAAGCTGCAATACGATGTCGTATTGAGTCTACCACAAGGGCTGGTGGCACGTTCTCTTAAGGGAAAGCTGATCCCACACCCCAAAGGGGTGGCATTGGAGCTGGAGCTGGAGCCACTCTTTACCCTGGGTTATGAAGAGCTCACCGATCCCACCCATTTTGATGATGCGGAGCTGGAAACATGGCTCGATGAGTTCGCCACTCGTTTGACCCAAAAGAAAAATCCCACCCCCAAAGATGTGGTGCTCAGTCCCAACAAAGAGAATCCTTATGTCACGGTGACGGGAGGACTCAAGCCTATTGAAGATGTCTATCTGAGTGGGGGAGGGCGCTCGACTCAGCGGATTGCCTGGACAATGATCCGGCTGGCCAACAACCCACTGGTCAATGATCGCATCAAAAAAAATCAGGGTATCTTGCAGGGATTGGATCTGGACTTGGCATACAAGACACGTGCCGGACGTCGCTTCCGTGTCAACATCGCCGACAGCTTTGACATGGAGAGTGATCACGGGCCGCTGATCACCATGCGTATCCTGCCCGAAAAACCCTGGACCACCGCTGAGCTGCCACTGCCCAAAGTGGTGCTCGATACTGTGATGAACACCCGCATGGGACTGGTGTTGATCGCAGGCACCACCGGCTCGGGTAAGTCTACGACCATGTGCGTGCTCATCGATTATCTACTCAAGAGTAAGAGTGTTAACTTTCTCACCATTGAAAATCCGATTGAGACCATGTTTCCTGCTCGATTGTATCCCCGCTCGATCATCAGTCAGCGGGAGCTGGGGAAACATACCTCCAACCTGCATCGGGGGCTGGAGAGTGCGGTACGTCAGACCCTCAACATGGCGATGGTGGGAGAGATCCGAAACGCGGAAGATGCGTCGATGGCCCTGGAGCTGGCACAGTCCGGCCACTTGATCTTTGCCACCGTGCATGCGGGCTCCGTGGGGGAGTCCGTGCGGCGTATTGTGGACATGTATCCCGCCGATCAAGAGAAGAAGATCCGGGAGATGTTGGCTGCTCAGTATCGGCTGGGAATGGCTCAGATCCTGGTGAAAGGTACTCAAGGCCAGACAGAGCTGGTGCTCGAGGTGATGAAGACCAATCAAGAGATTAAGCTGCTGCTGCTCGATCAGCAGGACAAAGATCGACAGTTGACCATGCGAGAGCTGCTCGAATGGTATGCCCCTCACACCGGCACTCGTTCGTTGGATATGGCGCTGGTGGAGCTGTTTAGAGCGGGGAAGATCAGCGAAGATACCATGATGTTTAACTCCCCCGATCCGGATGCACTCGTCCATCGACAATCGAAGCTGGGCATCAAACTCTCGAGCCGATGGGATGCCACCGGTGCCATGATTGCCCAAGATACAGCGGAAAAACTCTCGATGGCCGTGACCCATCGCTGAGCACACAGGCCACCTCATCTGAGCGCCCTTGAGCGGCGAGCGGGTTCAGCTTCAGAGCGTGTGCCCAAGCCCTCGCAGGCCGAAGCTGGTTGACATTCGCGTCGCCCTCCATCTATCATCCAACCTTCTTGAACTTCCTCACCTGAACTTCATCTATGAGGATCTTATGCAGCTCAGCCTTGAAGATGCCAAGCTCACCCTCGGCGCGCTGCTGCGTCGAACCGCATTGCGAGTGCCGGATCGTGTGGCCATTATTTGGGAGCAGCAGAAGCTCACCTGGCGTCAGCTCGACGAGCAGGTCAATCGGGTGGCGCATGGATTGATTGCCGCAGGAATTCAGCCGGGAGAGCCGGTGGGCCTGCTGATCAACAAACGCCCCGAGCTGGTGATCATGTTTCTGGCCTGTGCGCGCATGGGAGCCATTGCCACCCCCATCAACTTCAAGCTGACTCATGACCGGATTCGTTATCAGTTTGAACATATCTCGATGAAGGCCGCCCTCATCGAAAAAGAGCATCAGCCCATCTACGAAGCAGTGAAAGATCTGATGCCGGATCCGCAGCGGGCGATCTTCTTGACCCCTCCGGCGGGTGCGGATGTCCACGCGGATTTCAACGTTTGGGAGAAACTTCTCCAGCACAGCCCAGACGATCCGGCGCATCAGGCCAAACCCGAAGATACGGTATATCTCAACTATACCTCCGGCTCCACCGGACGTCCGAAGGGTGCCATCACCAGCCACGCCAACATCATCTGGAACTGCCTCTCAAACTTGGCAACCTTTCTCATGTACGAAGACGATGTCTTCTTGGGCATGTTCTCCACGTTTAGCCATCCCCATGAGCTGTTCCATCGCGCGATCTGTCTGGGATGCACCGCCGTCTTGGTGGACAGTCTTAACCCTCGGATCATTGGTCGTGCCATTCAGGAGCACCGAGTTACCTGGATGATGGGCGTGCCCACCTTTTATGAGATGCTCTTCCAGCAAGCCGAACATGGACACCTTGACCTGAGCAGCTTACGAGTGCTTGAGGCCGGAGGCGCTTTTATCGACGCTCAGACCCTCACCGACATGGAGAGTCGCTTCAACACCACCCTCATGCCCGTCTGGGGCTCCACCGAAACCACTGGGGTGGGCTTGGCACTGGTCAAAGGACCGGAGCGAAAAGCAGGCACCATCGGCAAGCCGTGTGCGTTCTACGAGTTTCGGGTGGTCAACGACGAAGGGCAAGACGTGGGGGTGGACGAAGTGGGTGAGATGTTGGTCAAAGGACCAGCGGTTGTCTCAGGATACCTCAACGCGCCCGAAGAGACCGCCCGTCTTTTCCGGGATGGTTGGTATCACACCCAAGATCTGGTCCAACGTGACGCCGACGGTTACTTTAAGTTTGTCGGACGCCGCTCCGAGATGCTCAAGATTGGCGGGATTCGGGTGTATCCGTCGGAGATCGAGCTTGCCATTAAGGGCCACGATGAGGTGCATGCGGTGGTGGTGGTGGGTGCCTATGACAAAGTGCGCGGTGAACAGGCCCGTGCGGTGGTGGTCCGACGTCCCGGCTCCGCCCTGACCGAAAAAGCCCTGCGCGTGCACTGCCGTCAGACCCTCGCCGTTTATCAGATGCCACGTATCATCGAGTTTTGGGAACAATTGCCACAGCTTCCCAATGGCAAGATCGATAAAAAAGCGGTGAGCAGCACCCCACTTCCGCCCGGCCACGACTGAGCCATCGTGCGTGCGTGCCTGACTGCGGATGCGCGTGGAGGGAGGCGCGCATGCCCGCGTGTGTAGGGGCGAGTGCCTGCGTGTGTGGGTGCTCGCGCGTGTGTCCTGTCCTGATCGAACCCCAAGAACTGTCCATGGTGAGGTATTATGCCGCTGCCGCTGCGTCAATCCGACCTGCGCCCCCTCTCGGTCTCCGCCTTAACCAGTCTGATCAAAGGAGAGCTGGAAGCCAGTTTTTCCGATGTCTGGGTCGAAGGTGAGCTGACCGGGGTCAAAATCCACAGCTCCGGTCACTGCTATTTTTCACTCAAGGACGCGGGCGCTCAGATCTCCTGCAACCTCTGGCGTAGCTCCCTCGCACGCCTCAAGTTTAAGCCTCAAGATGGCCAGAAAGTGCTCGCGCGTGGCACCATCAGCGTCTACGAACCACGCGGGACGTATAGCCTCACCGTGAGTCAGCTTGAACCTCGGGGTGTGGGAGAGCTCCAGCTCGCCTTTGAGCAGCTCAAGGCCCGCCTCATGGCCGAGGGGCTCTTTGAGCGCACCCGTAAGCGTCCGCTGCCTTTTTTGGTCAACCGGATTGGCATCGTCACCTCACCGACCGGCGCGGCCCTGCGCGACATGCTCCAGATCATTCATCGGCGGAATCCCGGCGTGGAGGTGATTTTGGCCTCCGCTCGTGTACAAGGGCAAGGTGCAGCAGAAGAAATCGCCCGAGGCATCGAGCGGCTCAACCGCTTTGGACGTGTGCAGGTGCTGATCGTGGGACGTGGAGGAGGCTCTTACGAAGATCTCTTCTGTTTTAACGAGGAGGTGGTGGCACGGGCCATCGCCGCTTCAAAAATTCCGGTTGTGTCGGCGGTGGGACACGAAGTAGACATCACCATCGCCGATTTTGTGGCCGACCTGCGTGCTCCCACCCCCTCGGCGGCGGCTGAGCTGGTGGTCCGAGAGCGCGTGGAGCTCGAAGAAGGACTGGCCAGCCAAGCTCAGCGCCTCGAGCGGGCCATGCGTCTTCAGCTTCTCCAGCGTCAGCGGCAGGTGTTGGGCCTGACCGAACGCCTGCGCGATCCCCGCCGAAAGCTCCAAGATCAGCGTACCCGCCTGCAAGGATTGGAGGAACGACTGCGAGCCGCCCTCAACCGCTCGGTACAGCAGCGGCACAAGAGGCTGGAGCAGCTCGAGCAGCGACTGTGGCTCCGCTCACCGGCCCTGAAGCTCAAAGCCGCTCAAAAAGGTGTGGACGGTTTTAACGAGCGGCTGTCACGGGCGATCCAGCGGATGTTGCAGCGACGGCAATTCCAGCTCCAGCAGGTGGCTGGAAAGTTGCATGCCCTCAGCCCGCTGGCGGTGCTGGGTCGAGGATATGCGATTGCGCAGCTCGCGGAGGGTGGGGCGGTGGTGACACGGGCTTCTCAAGCCCCCCTGGGTGCCGGATTAAAGGTGAGAGTCTACGAAGGTGTGCTTCATTGCCGGGTGGAAGGGGTGGACGACGGAGCCGGTGTTGCAGGAGAAGCCTGTGTTGCAGGAGAAGCCGGTGTTGCAGGAGAAGGCTGAAGGGATGAGTCTAAGCGGGGAGCCCCTTGAATTAAGGGCTCCGAGTTTCCGGTGCCATCCGGTGCAATCGGAGGTGTGGTCGGCGAGAGCACATACCACGGAGACGGCAGCAGACGTGCAGACTTCATCCCCGGAATGTCCTGCACCTCTTTGAGCACCCCTACCAAACGTTGATCGGGTGAGATTTGGCCTTCGTTGTTGGCCACCAGCACCGCCTCGAGGCTCCTGAGCGGCACCGGCGTACAGAGCAGCACCAGCCGCACTTCCCCTTTACCCGCGCCAAGTTGAATCCCTCCCACCCGCTGAAAGACCCCCCCATTATCAAAGAGCTGAGCATCGGTAAAGGTGGTCTCCAGCTTCGTCTTGTCCTGCAAGAAGAGGGCACAGCTCTCAGGGCCCTCTGGGGCGAAGGCCAAGAGTCGGTCTCCACTTGCCAGCTCTCGATGGTTGGCGGGATTGGCAGGATCTTCGTTGAGACGCACCGAACGAAAAGTCCACTCCTGCTCAAGCGGAGGGGGAGGGGGGACAGGCCGGGTGAGCTGATACCCCAGTGCGGCACCCAAGAGCACAACCCCCAGCAGCAAGGCCGCCACGGGCGCTCTGGAACCGGCGGGGGAGGAAACAACGATCATCTTGTTCTCCTTCGAGCGGATTTTAAGGCAAAATACCCACAAAATTCAGCTTAAGAGGGGTTAAACGTTGGCCGATCCAACACAAGAAGGGGCACCACCAAAATCACTCGCTGTTTGCCTGTCAGCTAGAGAAAACTGCATCAAAGCCTCTCAAGTGGTGGAGGTGGTGCTGCCCACTTTTTCACGGGGAGGACGATCCGGCGCAGGCAAGGCTGGAGCAGGCCGCAGCACAAAAACCGACAACTCGGGAGCGGCTCCAATTCTCGCTGGAGGCCCCGTCGTTCCCAAACCACGGTTGACATACAATTTAGAACCTGCCTGCTGATAGAGGCCCACGGTATACGGAAAAACCCGCGCTGACAAGTTCCACGCAGGCACAAAGGGAATGGCCCACTGGCCTCCGTGGGTGTGTCCCGAGAGGGTGAGGGCAATGCCTTGCCGGGTGGCCTGCGGAAAAAGAGCCGGATCGTGGGCGAGCAGCACCGTCGGGACCGGCTCAAACCGCGCTGCCAGTGCCGCTTTGAGATCGTGCTGCCGCGTCCAAGTATCGTCCACCCCTGCCAAGTAGATCAGCTCATCCCGTCGCACCAGATAACGTCCCGCGTTTCGTAATACCTGCACCCCCGCACGCTCGAGGGCCGGAAAGAGGACCGCGCTAGACCAGTAGTCATGATTGCCCGGACAGTATGCCACCCCATCGGGCGCATGAAGCTGCTGGAGACCCGCCGTGAGGGTGGGAATAAAGTCGTCTCCGCTGGCCAGCAGATCCCCGGTGAGCACGATCAGATCGGGCTTCTGAGCGTGGGCCAGACGCACCCACTTCTCGAGGGTCTTCAGACGCGCAAAGTTCCCAATATGCAGGTCGGAGAGCTGAACGATACGATAGCCGTCAAAACTGGCAGGCAAGCCCGGAATTTCGATGGGTAAGGTGGTGACTTGAACCCAGTGCCGCCGAACATGAACGGCGTAAAAACCCATGCACAGCGCTCCCACCCCGACCCCCAGCACCACATGCTGAAGCCACGGCACCAGCAGGTGGCTGGGCAGCAGGAGCTCTAGGAGCCATCCACTGAGCAGCAGGAGTGGTCCCGCCGGAAGCAAAAGCGCAGTGGTCACAAACCAGCAAAAAAAGGGCAGGATCAGCCCATACAGCACTGGTCGCGAGAGCGGACGCTCGGGGAGTGCTGCGCTCAGATAGATGAACATCCCCAGATTCCACCATAGCAGGAATGGGAGAAGCAGTCCGAGGGCTTCCAGCCAGGTGATGGGCCGAGTCTGAGGCAGGAGCTCCCACAGCTTCTGGAGGGCCACGCTTAAGGTGGCGACCGCTGGGATTTGAGCCAGGATCATGAGCAGGCCCGCTGTGCGAAAGAGGTCCCGTTTTTTTTCCTGCTCCTCCGGTGGAACGGGCAAGTCTCTTCCGCCGGGAGACCGCGTGGGACGTCTGGGGGGATGTTGTTCAGCCATTGCAGTCCTTATGATCACGGTGGGCCGCACTCAGGAGGGTGCATGCCAGCGTCAATACGACAGAATCCGCTCTCTTTCCAGAAAAACGCTTGAGGAATTTTTCTTCCGTACCGAAGGTGAAAGAGAGAGGGGTCAACCGCTCATTCCTGGAGAAAAATATGAGAAATATCATAAATTTAGCGCGTTGGCAGGCCACTGTTGGCACCTTCGCTTCGTTGACACTCCTGCTGGGAGTGGCGAGCGCCGCGTTTATCATCATGCCTACTTCCGTTCATGCCGGTGAAAAGTCGGGACTGTCCCATTTCTTTCAGCGACCGGCTTCCATCACCACCCAAGAGGGGGTGACACAGACCTCTCCGCGAAGCCCCGGTCTGGCTGAGCAGCTTGATCAGGCTGATCGGCTCCGCGAGCGGCTCAAGGTGGTGGTCCGTGAGACCCGCATGGTTCAACAAGCAGCCCTCGAGATGCGCGATATGGTGCTGGCAGGCTGCCTTCTGCCCCACGAGCGCCGCGCTCAACAGCTCTTGGAGGCATCCACTCAAACCCACGAGCGTATGCTGCGGGATGTGACCGACGTGCATGGCGTGGTGTTAAGCCAAGATCTCGAGCTATTGTACCAGCTCATGCGTCTGGAGCGACAGCTTCGAGGTCAGCGTTCACAATGTCAGGGCCTAGAGGAAGTGGCTTTTTCCGAGAGTGGCCCCGCTGCGCTTTTGCCAGAAGCGCCGGTGAAGCTGCGTTCGCCTCGTCAAGCACCACCACCGCCTCGCTCCGCTTCTCAGCCGCTGGCTCAGCGTGAGACGGAAGACGCCATTTACTGAAATCTCTGTCTCTTTACGGGCACCAATAGGACATCTGAAGCAGGTGATGGTGATCGGTATCTGTGCCCGTGGCAGCGGCGACCCCGAGCCAGCCTTGTGTGGGCAGGTCAAAGCTGGGAGTCACGGTCAACACGTTGACACTGTTAAGGTATACCTGGACTTTGCCACGATCCACCCGAATTTGACCGATCATCGGATTGGTGCGGCTATTGGCTCTTGGATAAACCCCCGCGACGCTCAGATCATCCGTGCGAACGACGGCAATGTGATCACTGCTGACGTCTCCATCGTAGTCCGTGTCGCGGTTGGTATCAAACTCCACGCCCCAGCCGGGCAGACCGAGTACGCCGTTTCCACCGCCGCCCGCGCCCAAGAAGCTGCTGGTGTCTGGGTCGAGAAAGACCACGGTCAAGCCATTGCCGCTGGTGCCTCCTTCGATCCAAAACTCAAAGTCGAGCGTAAATGAATCGAGGTCGAGAAGCTGATTGTAAAAGACACTCCCCGTCTGATTGCGCAGATTTTCGGTGAGTAAGACCTCATCGATGCCCGCCGAAGCATCCCCGTACAGGCTCCACACGCGGGGGTCGAAGGGCTCAAAAGGCTCCAAGAAGAGCCGCTCGGAGCCGTCACAGTTTTGATCCACCCCGTCACAGACTTCGACCGCGTCGGGGCGAATCGAAGCGTCATCGTCATTGCAGTCGCCGTTTTCTGGGGTAAATCCATCACCGTCCTGGTCTCGCTCACACAGCGTCGCTCGAAGCTGGAGGGTATCCAGGGTCAAAAAAGCGGCGGGACCGGTTAAGCTGTCGTCGGAGACCGCCAAACCCACTTGGTAGATCCCTTCTTGGCTCCACTCAAACGGGGTCTGTGCGCTTAAGTTGTTGAGAATACTGCCGGTTTGACCCTCAGTGCTGGGAGGACTGGACACAAACCAATGATACCGAAGGGAGCGGCCTTCAGGATCGTAACTCTGACGCCCATCTAAATTAAAGGACTGGCATCCTGGACCTGCCCCCACAAGCTGGACGATGGCCACCGGCGCAAGGTCGGGCTCGGCGTTTGAGCAGTCGTTGACCACCCCATCCCCCGGCACATCGACAGCGCCTGGATACGTAGAAGGATCGTTGTCTTGACAGTCACCTTCTTCGAGGGTGAAACCATCTCCGTCAGCGTCGATGTAGGAAGTGCCTTCATCGATGTAACCATCACAGTTGTTATCGAGTCCGTCGGGCAACTCGGGCATATCGGGGTTGCGGCGGTAGTCGTCGTCGGCGCAGTCTCCTTGAAGCTCGTTCCAGCCGTCCCGATCATCATCGAAGAGCTCGGTGCCTTCGTCGATGACCCCATTGCAGTTGTTGTCAACGCCGTCGGCAACTTCCTGAGCGGCTGGATGAATGGCCACCCGGATGTCGTCACAGTCCCCTTGCGCTTCGCTGTAGCCGTCTTTGTCGTCGTCGCTGACGGCGGTGCCTTCGTCGATGCGGCCATCACAGTCGTTGTCGATGCCATCGGCCAGCTCGGGGGCTTGAGGGTAGGTGTTGGCATGGGTGTCGTCACAGTCTCCGGCGCCAACGGAAAAACCATCTTGGTCGAGGTCTTGGGTGGGGGTGCCTTCATCCACTTGGCCGTTGCAGTTGTTGTCCAGGCCATCGGCTGTTTCTGGCGCTGCTGGATACTGGAGCGGGCGGGTGTCGTCACAGTCTCCTTCCAGCTCGGAAAAACCATCCCCATCGTCGTCAAAAAGCACGGTGTTTTCGTCGATAACACCATTGCAGTTGTTGTCGCGCTGATCGGGCAGCTCCACCGCGTCCGGGTACACGTCGGAGACTGCATCGTCGCAGTCGCCTTCGGCTTCGCTCCAGCCATCCAAGTCGTCGTCGGCGAGGGTTGAGCCTTCATCCACACGGCCATCACAGTCGTTGTCGATGCCGTCACTGGGATCCCCCACACCTGGATAGATCTGAGGGTCGAGGTCGTTACAGTCTCCGTTCTGGGGAGAAAATCCGTCGCCGTCTTGATCGTCGGAGGCCGTGCCTTCGTCCACTTGCCCATTGCAGTTGTTGTCCAGGCCGTCGAGCTGCTCTTCGGCACCCGGAAACACCGTGGGATCTCGGTCGTTGCAGTCTCCAGCTTCGAGGGGAAAGCCGTCTCCATCCAGGTCGGAGGGCTCGGGCACCACACTCACGGCCAGCGAGAGGGATGCACGGGCTCCGGCGTCATCGGTCACTACGCAGGTCAAGAGCACTGCCCCCAGCTCAACGCTGCTCCAAGTGGTCTCGGAGCCGCCCGGCACCGAAAAAACACCGACCGGCGCTTCCCAGCGAAGGGTGAGGGGCCCTCCTTCGGGATCGACGGCTTGAACGCGCAGGGAAACCGAGCTGCCCACGGTCACGGAGAGGGAGGAGGTCGCCAGCATGCTCAGGCGGGGGGGCTGGTTTGGCACGGGACTCTCGGAGCTCTCGGGCTGACACGCGCTCCACACCGGAAGGCTGGTCAGCAGCGCACACAGCAGCGTCCGCGACAGACGGGATGTGTGATCTCGCGCGCCGTTCAGAAGTGGTTCGGGGCTCAATGGCATGAATGACGCCCTTAGCTGAAGATTTTCCGCTTGCTGGCCCGGTCAGGGCACACTAGAATGCCCAGTTTAGTCCAAGCTGGTGGCAATTTCCACAGGTTCCCATCTCTCTCCCCGGTCGTCTTGAGTGAGGCCCGCTGCATGAACAAGGCTCGAGTGGTGTCGTTGGTGGTTGAGAAACTTCGTGCAGAGATGGAGGCGGCACTTCAGGCGGCCCGAGAAGCCCACGAACGGCACACACATCCAGAGTCTCAGGCACGCAGTCAGTATGATACCTTCGCGCTGGAGGCGTCATATCTGGCCCACGGGCAGTCCAAACGAGTTGAAGAGCTGAAGGCTGCCCTCGCACGATACTTGAGCTTGCCCCTGCGCAGCTATCAAGAGGAGACCCCCATTGGTCTCTCGGCACTGGTGACACTGGAAAGTGAGGAAGGGGAAAAACGCCATGTCCTGCTGGGGCCTTCCGCCGGAGGGCTCAAGGTGGTGGCGGAGGGTAAGACGGTGGTGCTGGTGACACCCGGCTCTCCTCTCGGGGAGGCGCTGCTCAGCAAAACCGTCGGTGATTCGGTGGAGGTCTTGGGAGAACGAAGCTCACAAACCTTTGAGATTGTGGCCGTCCAATAGGCGCGCTTGATACGCACCACGGAGAAGCTCAGGTGTTTTTACGTTGGCTCCGGGCAGGCTTCCGGTTTGTGGGCAAGGTGGTGCTGGGGGTGGTGCTGGTGCTCTCCACGCTCTTCGGAGGGATGTGGCTGGCGCGTCCCGCCCGTGTACCCGTAGAGGAGCCGCTCTTTCAAGGGGTCTCTTATCGTCGGTTGATCAAAGACAGCCCCCGCCCGGTGGTGATCCATGTGGCGGAAATCGACCTCACCGCACCCGGCATCCAGCTCAAGGTCACGCCCCCGGATCCGGCGGAGGGGCGAGAGCTGCGTGCTTCGACCACCCGCGAGTTTTTGCGCCGCTACGACCTCCAGCTTGCCATCAACGGCAGTTTTTTTGATCCGTTTATCCCCGGGGGGCTCTTCAACTACTATCCCCACAGCGGGGATCCGGTCAACGTGATGGGCCAGTCTACCTCCGATGGGGTTACGTACTCCAACAGCGACGGAAAACGGGGCACCCTCTGCATCCTGAAGGGAAATCAGGCCATTTTTGTGAGAGGCACCTGCCCGGAAGGGGTTGAGCAAGCCCTCGCCGGCCATCTGCTGCTGGTAGATGAAGGAAAGGTCGCCAAACCCAAAGACTTTGATCCCGAGCCCCGCACGGTGGTGGGCATCGACCGCTCGGGAAAACGGCTCTCGCTGGTGGTGGTGGATGGCCGACAGGCAGGGTATTCTGAAGGACTCTCGATGCAGGAGCTGGCGGATCTCTGCGCGGAGCTGGGTCTCTATACGGCCCTCAACTTAGATGGAGGCGGCTCCAGCACGATGGTGCGCGAACGATGGCTCTATCCGGCGCTGATCAACGCACCCATTCACACGCGCATTCCCCTGCGCGAGCGCCCGGTGGCCAATCATCTGGGGGTGATGGCGCTCCCGCTGGAAGATTAAGCAGATCCGCAGAAAAGGGAACACGGAATCAACGGAAGGATTTTGATTAGGCAGGAAGTTTCCTTCAGCATCTTGAAGGTTAGGGATTCAGCTTGAGGGTGTCGGAGCCCAAGACCTGCTGCACCGCTTGCACGAGGGGCACAAAATCAGGGGTCAAGGGCACAAAGGCTGCCGCATCCAGCTCCCGCGCCAGCCCCGCCGCTTCCAGACCGATCCCCACCCCGATGAGGGCCGGGATCAGATGCCCCTGGGTCGCACGTTCGGTCCTCAACACCTCCAGCAAGGTTCCCCGAGAAAATGTCAGGTCCAGCACGATGGCGGCCAGCTTCTGCCGCGAGATCAACGGCTGAGCCGCGTTTGCATCGTGGACCATCAACACCTCACAGCCCGCTTGCTTCAGAGCGGTGAGGGCACTCGCCAAGAGAGAGCCCTGCTGGACCAAGAGCATCACCGTAGGCCGTGGCAGGCTCCGCTGCTGCTGGTGTGCATCGGGAAGGGATAGATAAAACCGCGAGCCTTGACCTTCGGTGCTGTCCGCCGTCAACGTTCCGCCGTGGCCCAACGTCAGCTCACGGGTCATCCACAGACCCAATCCCAACCCTCCATAGTTGCGCTCCGAGACGTTAGAAGCTCGAAAATAACGCTGAAAGAGCCGTGGCATGTCGCGACTGGGAATTCCTACCCCTCGGTCCTCCACCACCAACACATGGCCGGGGCGGTCCCGCAGGAGGGTATGGGCCAGCACCAGATTGACCGGTCCACCCTCCGGCGAGTACTTGATGGCATTGTGAACCAGGGACTGCACCATCTGCTCCAGTCGAGCCCCATCCCCCAGCACTTGGTAGCTGCCGTCCTCGCAGTCCAGCCGAAGCAGGTGAGCCGGAGCGGTTGTGGCCAGCTTCTGGACCACCTGCTCCACCACCCCTTTGAGGTTCACAGGCTCTCGATGAAGCTGGAGCTGACCCAGCTCCATCCGCGAGGCATCCAGCAGCTCATTGATGAGCTGAATCAAGGTCCGCACTTGGCCAATGGCACGCTCGATCTGCTCCGCGCCGATGGGCTGACCACGGTGAATCCGGCGCCACATCAGATCCAGGCTGAGCTGGAGCGGAGTTAGGGGGGTCTTGAGCTCATGAGAAGCCACCGAGAGCCAGTCATCTTTGGCCTGAATTTGCTCATGAAGCTCTTCGTAGAGGCGGGCGTTGTGGATGGCGGTTGAAGCCCGGTCGCAGATCTCATGGATCAGCTCCACGGCGGACTCCTTGAGAGGCTGGGCGCTGTCTTGACTGCTGACCACCTCGAGATATCCCAACGTTCGGCCCGGTGCAACCAGGGGCACACACAGATAGACTTCAGGTTGTAGCCCCTCCCAGTGTTCCAGCAAGGTCTGGAGCGACTTGTCCGGCAACGACACGGAAGTCTGAAGGGCACTGAGCATCAACGGCGCATGTTGGGTAAGCGCACGCATGGGCAAGGCGTGAGAGGCTTTGGAGATGGCTGGATCCATCAGCCGATCCAACATGGGCTGACGCACCGACAAGCGATGATAGGAGACCACCGGCCTCAAGGTCTGGTTCGCCTCGTCGTAGAGTCCCAGGGTACACCAATCACCGAAGGCATTGGCCACATGCGCCGCCACCGTGCGCAGCACCTGCTGAAGCTCCAGGGTCGATGAAAACTGACGGGTCAGCTCCGAGAGCATGTGCAGGCGCTCGCGCTGGGACTTCATCTCCGCCACCAAGCGGGCATTGTCGAGATGCACCGCAATCCGACCCACGAGCTGCTGCGTGTACTCCAGGTCCGCTTCGGTAAAGCGAGAGCGACGTGGCAGCGAGACGAGCATCAGCACCCCCAGGATGGTTTCCCGTGCTTCCAGGGGCACAATGATCAACGAGCTGGAGCCAAACTGAGCAAAGAGCTCAATGATGCGCCGATCCACCTGCGACATACGAGGGAGAGGAGACAGATCCGTGAGCAGGATGCTCTTCCCAGTTCGGCTCACATAACCCATGCCGGGATCGGTGGCCCGAGGAATCCGCAGCTCACGCAGGGCTGCCCGCAATTGTTCGTCGAGTGTCACGACCGGATGAAATGACCCCACGCCCTCGAGGTTTGGCTGTCCTGGCTGGACCAGGGCCATCACCGTCCAGGCACCCATCACCTCACCGGTCATGCGGGTGACTTTTTCAAAGATGGCGGGGCCAGGGTCTTCGTCGGCCAAGAGATCGGTGAGCTCCGCCAGCAGCTCCTGCCGACGCTCCGCCCGCGCGCGACGGGTGATGTCCTCAAAGACCAGCAGCGCACCCGAGCGGTTTCCGTGCGCGTCATATACCGGTGCTGCATTGGTGGTGATGATGATCTCCCGGTCTGGCAGGTGGAGATGGAACTCGGCACCCCGAACGGTCTCTCCTTGCAGGGCGCGAGCCAGGGGAAGTTGCGCCCGGGTCAGCTCTCCGGCAGTGTTCGAGAGGGTATAGCGCAGGCCATAGTCTCGCACCAACATCGACGCCGTGAGCCCCGTGAGGCGTTTGACCCGCTCATTGGCATGCTGGACCTCCCCGTGAGGCCCGACCAAGATCATGGCCTCCGACATCAGATCCCCCAAGAGTGGGAAAGGTGCCGCACCCTGGAAGGGAGCAAATCCTGCGCGACTTTCCCCTTCCGGCTCGTCCTCTGCGAGACTGGAGAGAGGGGGCTCCACCCACGCTGAAGGGGAGGTGGCAGGCGCGGGCTGCGCGTCGGAGGACTGTGGGCCCGGGAGATGCTCGGATGAATCAGGCACAGCGATGTACTTCCTGCAAAGAGGGCTAGAACCCGGGGAAGTGCTAACACATAGGGCAGTCACATCCTGCCGCAAGTGTCGAGTATGCCGCGAATCGTAGCGCAGGAAGGGCACCGGGTCAACCCTTCCGCGTGCGCATATCGGAGCAGACTTGAGCCCCTTTGGAGCGAGGTGCTTTACAGCCTCATTGACCGATGCTAGTGTAGCAAAAATGCACGGCTTGGCAGGACCGTGTGAATTGCCTGCGCTGCCCGCTCCTCTCACGCTGAATTGCCCATCTGACATCGTTTGACAGTCCAATCGTGTGAACTATAAGCCACTTCAGACCTTGAGGAAAGTTATGAGCACGCGGACAAATCGTAAGCTGTTGAGCCTCGTGACCGGTGCCGTTTGGGTCACAGCCTGCTCCTCAGAAGAGCCTATCCCGTCACCGTCGCCCGATCCACTTCCGGTGGTCGAGATTTTATCGCCGCAGGTGGGGGCGCTGCTGTATCCGGGGAATACCCCCTTTTTATTTTCAGGGCGTGTCTCAGACGAAGATGCGGATCCCGTGACCCTGGTCTCCACCTGGACCCTCAAAAAGGGCGATACCATCGTCAGTCAGGCGGTGGCCATTCCCGAGTTTGATGGCACGGTGCGCCTGACCATTCCGTTTCTGGAAGAAGCGGACTACGATCTCACCCTCGAAGTGGTCGATTCGGATGGACAGCTTGGCTCCAGCGTCGCCAGCTTTTCCGTTGAGAATCAGCTCCCCACCGCCCTCTTTTTGGCACCCTTGAGTAATGCCTCGTTGGATCAAGGGGTGGAGGTGTTGGTTGCACTGGAGATCTCCGACGTGGATCAGCCGGTGGGACTGCCGTTTGAGGTATTTTTCAGCTTGGGCGGTGTTGAGCTGGGCTCGACCTTAAGCGACGAACAAGGGCTGGTCTCCTACTCCTTTGTGCCCTCCAGTGAAGGATCTTTTGACCTCAGCGCGCGCGTGCGGGATCAGTTTGGTGGTGAAGCCCTCGCCAGCCTTCCCCTGATCATCAAGCCTTGTCTGGATCAAGACGGAGATGGTTTTTTTGCCTGCCCCCGAGATGGCCTCCCCGCCGACTGCAACGATGCCGAGCGGCTGGTGAACCCCGGCGCTGCCGAAGTCTGTGACGGTCTCGACACCAACTGCGATGGCACCAAGCTGGTAGACGAAGAAGATGTGGATTTTGATGGCCAAGCCCCCTGTGAAGGCGACTGCAACGACAGCGACGCAGGCACCTACAGCGGCGCTCGGGAAGTGTGCGACGGACGCGACAACGACTGCAACACGATCCTACCCGCCGAGGAGCTGGACACCGACGGAGATGGCTACCGAGGCTGCGCTCAAGGAGGGCTGGAGCCGGACTGCGACGACACCCGCGCCCTGGTAAATCCGGGCTTACCGGAAGCATGCGACGGATTTGACACCGACTGCGATGGTCAGCTTCAATCGGACGAAAAAGACGATGACAAAGACGACGTGTTGATCTGCGAAGGCGACTGTAACGATGCGTCCTTCTACACCTGGCCCGGTGCGCCCGAGCGTCTGGATTTCCAGGATAACGACTGTGATGGATATCCCGAGAGTGCGCTGACCGCCCGTGCCGCGATGGGTCGCTTCGATGGCATTCAGACCGACGCCCAAGCTGGATTTGCGGTGGGCATGGGGGGAGACATCAACGGCGATGGGGTGGGGGACTTGGTGGTGGGGGCCCCTCGTTTCAGCAACTCTGGCACGGCCAACAACCGAGGGGGCGTCTTCTTGATCCTCGGACGGACTGAAGGCTGGCGAGCGGTGGAGGCATCCACCCTGGCACGCGGCATCATCATCCACAGTGATGAGTCAAATGGGCGGATGGGCACCAGCGTGTCCATCCCGGGAGACATGAACGGCGACGGGTATGCCGATGTGGTGACCGGCATTCCCGGGCATATGGTGAACAATGCCACCGACGCGGGAGGCGCTTACGTGCTGGCTGGTCGTAAAGAGTGGAGCAACGGCGAAGCCAGCACCGTGGCCTTAACCCTGGTGGAAGGAAGCAGCGCATCGATGGCCCTCGGTTTTTCGCTGAGTGGGGGAGGGGATGTCAATGGGGATGGGATCCTGGACGTGGCCATCGGAGGCCCTTGGACTTCCCGCAGGCCGACGCCCACGGGCTTGGTCGCAGTGCTCAGCGCCCGCAGCTTTGGCTGGTCCACCAAGACCAGTGTCAACAGCATCACCCGCCTGTTGGGGGTTGAGAGTTATGCCATTGGCACCTCGCTGGCCGTGGCACCCGATTCAGGGGATACCTTTGACGATCTGATCATCGGAGGTCTGGGTGCTACCACCAGCCCACCGGGCATCATCTACTGGGTGCCGGGAAGCGCCAGCTTACGAGGCGCGGTACAGACCAACGTGGGCAACCTCAACGCACGTTATTATCAAGGAGAAAACGCCAATGAGCGGGTGGGTGCCACCGTCTCATCGGGCGCGGATGTGGATGGAGATGGGTTTGCCGACCATGTGATGGGACGTTCGACCGATGGTGCCAGCACAGATGCCGCTGCCTACGTGTTTTTTGGAGGGGCCAATCCGCCTATCTCCGGCATGTTGGAGAAAGTGGCACCTTTGCGGTTTCTGCGGGCTGCTGGAGATGAATGTCCGTGTGTGGTCTCAGCCCTTGAAGACTTTAACGGGGATGGTCTGGGGGATGTGGCCATCGGGGTTGCCAAGTCGAACCGGAATGCGCTGGACAGTGGCACCGTGTATCTGTTCCTCGGACGCAGTGGACGGGCCGCTTGGCCTGCAACGGTGTCGCTCGACGAAGCCGACGGCATCTTGATGGGCGAGGCGGAGAAGGACCAGCTCGGGCTCTCCTTGGCCAGCGGGGACGTGAACAAAGACGGTGCCTCAGACCTGGTGATCGGCGCACCTCTGGCGACCGCACGGGATGATCGAGGGAATCAATACCCATCGGGAGGGCGGGTGTACGTGCTCTTGGGAACACCCTAAGACTTCAGGAGCCGTGTGGGAGAAGCAACTTCTTCAGGGGAGACAGGATTTTGGTCTGAGCAGTATTGAGGTTGTCAGACCGGGTCGGACTTGAGCGACCCGGCAGCCTATGCTAACGATGATTTGGGGTGGGTACTGGACAACCCGCCTCTGGAAGCAGCTTGAATGTGGGCAGCTTGGATGTGGATGGTTTGAGCGAAAGAGTGCGGAGGACGTGGACATGCGACAGCGATTTTTGGTCACGGGCGGAGCAGGATTCATTGGTTCACACCTATGTCGGCGGTTGTTGGAGCTGGATCATGAAGTCTGGTGTCTTGACAATCTCTTCACAGGTGATAAGCGAAATGTGGCACCTCTGAGAAACGATCCCCGCTTTAAGCTCGTCATTCACGACATTATTGATCCATACTTTCTGGATCACGTAGACGGAATCTTCAATCTGGCATGTCCAGCTTCACCCCCTCATTATCAGTTTAATGCCATTCGTACCATCAAGGCTAATACCATTGGCATGATCAATATGCTGGGACTTGCCAAGAAACACCGCGTCCGCATTCTTCAGGCATCGACTTCTGAAGTATATGGTGATCCTGAAGTTCATCCGCAGCGTGAGGATTACAGAGGCAATGTAAATCCCATTGGCATCCGCTCTTGTTATGATGAGGGAAAGCGGGTGGCCGAAGCCCTGTGTCTTGATTACCATCGGCAGAATCAGGTGGATATTCGATTGGTGCGTATTTTTAATACATATGGCCCGAATATGCACCCCGATGATGGCCGCGTGGTCAGCAACTTCATCGTGCAGGCCCTGAAAGGCCATGACATTACGATCTATGGAGAAGGGACTCAGACCCGCTCATTCTGCTATGTCTCCGACTTGGTAGAAGGGCTGGTGAGCATGATGCGCTGTGATGGATTTTTGGGACCGGTGAATTTGGGAAATCCCGGAGAGTTTACCATTCGAGAGCTGGCCGAGCTGGTGATCACCAAGACCGGTTCTGCTTCCCGCTTGGTCTTCCGTCCGCTCCCGCAGGATGATCCCACCCGTCGTCGTCCCGACATCTCTCTCGCCCAACAGAGGCTTGGCTGGCAGCCAACAGTCGCCTTAAGTGATGGCCTTGATCTTACGATTGCCTACTTTCGGAAAATTCTGAGTCTCTAAAAAAGATTCTTATTGCCGATCTTCTATTATCGAAGGCAAAACCCTTATTAATTGGCTCGCACTCCACTTTTCAGATACGCCTGAGCGCGTTATACTGGCGTTCATATGACTGCGCGTGTTGTTGCGGATCCCTGAAACTTGCGCCGCTGGAGACCACCATGCTGATGCTGACTGCCCCAAAAAGCATCCCCCTGCTTCGCTCTATCGTCAGCCCCCTGACCGGAAGCCTGCTCTTGGGCAGCCTCTTGGTGGGGTGTGAGGGCGCCTCAGATGAAGCATTCAATCCGTCATCACTTGAGGGGCGCGTGCAGAAAGCCGCTGCTCAGTCCCCAGACGGGTTGGACCGTTTAACCCCCGCGCGTCTCATGACCGCCCCCGATGGTTTGCCCTACATTCAAGGTCAGCTTCTCATCGACTGGAAGAGTCAAGACGCCACCGAACAGAGCCGGATTCGACAGCGATATGGCCTCAAGCTCTTGCATAGCTTTCGCCGACTCAACGCCGAAGCGGTCAACCTCAGCTCATGGGGCGATACCCTCCGCGTGAAAGCTCAGCTAGAGCAAGAGCCCGCCGTCCAGCGGGTGGAGCCCGATGCGCCCTTTTTCCCCGACATTGTGCCGGATGACTTGCGCACCCTGCAATGGAACCTGGAGAACTCCGGCCAGATGCAGGGCCTGCTCGACGCCGACGTAGACGCCCCCGAAGCCTGGGAGCATATGCGGGACTGCTCCGCCATCGTGGTGGCCGTGGTGGATTCCGGTATCGCCTTGACCCATCCCGAGCTCCGAGAGTCCATCTGGATCAATCGCGACGAAAAAGCGGGCAACGGCATCGACGACGACGCCAATGGCTTCATCGATGATGTCAACGGCTGGAACTTCATCGATAATAACAATAACCCCAACGATACCGACAGTCATGGAACTCATGTCTCCGGCATCATGGCAGCCAAAGGCAACAACAAGACCGAGACCATGACCGAGCTGGCCGAAGAAGGCATGGTCGGCGTCTGCTGGAAAGCGCAGCTCATCCCCATCAAAGCCCTGGGGCGCTTTTACGGAAGCACCTCCAGCGTGATCGCAGGCATGAACTATGCCGTCGAGAGTGGTGCCAACATCATCAACGCCAGCTTGAGCGGACGGCGAGACTCGAAGCTCCTGCAAGAAGCCCTGCAAGCCGCCGAGACTCAGGGCACGCTGGTGGTGGTGTCCGCTGGCAACGATGGCAAAAACATCGACACCAATCCGGTGTATCCCGCCTCCTACAACTTGCCAAACCTGATCACCGTGGGCGCTTCGACCCGCACCGATACCCTGGCGGACTTCTCCAATTATGGAGCGGTCTCGGTGGATCTGGTGGCACCGGGACTGGATATCTACTCGACGATGGCCCGTCCCTATTATGGGCTGATGAGTGGCACCTCGATGGCCGCGCCACATGTCAGTGCCGCCGCTGCGTTTATGTGGGCCGGACGTCCCGTGCTCACCTACGCAGACGTGCGCGATGCCCTGATCGACACGGTCGATACCAAAGCTGCCCTCTCGACGGTGTGCGCCACGGGTGGACGGCTCAACCTGTTTACCTCGGTGATCGCCGCCGAAGAGGTGTCCGGTGTGCCCTCGCCCTATGTGCCGTAACGAAACACCGAGTTTTTGAAAGCGCACAGACTGAGGCTTATACATGAGGGTCTACTTCGGTAGGCCCTATTTTTTTGTCTGGATGGAATCTTCAAGGGGGCCGAGGCAGGTGATGCCTGAAAAAATGAGCGGGGAGGGCGCAAAACAACGCACCTGCAACCCATACAGGCGCAGGGATATGCACAAGCGCGTGAAGGGGGCAACAACACGGGCAGGCTGGCTCAGCGTCCGGTGTCTCGGTTGAGCCAGTCGCGCTCCAGATACCACTGATAAGTCTGGCGCATGCCGTCCATGAGCGGATACTTCTGGCGATAACCAAGCTGTTGCATGGCCTTGCTGACGTCGAAGCTCCAGTAACGTTGGCCCACGGTCTCGAGGCGCTCTGCGTCGAGTAAGGTCTGGCGCTTGAGCACCTTCGTGATGAAGTTGGCGTAGGCTTTGGCCACGGCCAGGGCTGGACCTTTGGGCAGGACCGGACGCAGCGAACGTTTGCCCACCACATCCCCCACCGTATCCAGGATCTCCGTGCGGGTATAGGGGCGCTCGCTCGAGAGGGTGAAGGTCTGTCCAATCGCTTCGGGACGCTCTCCCGCCAAGATGATGCCATCGGCGAGCTCTTCGGCGTGGACCAAGCTGATATAGTGCTCATCGGCACCCAAGAGGGGGGTAATGCCACCTCGGACCTGCTTAAACACCCGCAGCAGGTTGGGATCACGCGGGCCATAGACCGCCGAAGGACGCACGATGGCGATGGGCAAGCGTCCAAAATAGGCTTTGGCGACCTTCTCCCCTTCGAGCTTGGAGCGGCCATACGCACTGACAGGGTGTTCCGGGTCGGTTTCGCGAAGCGGCGCACCATCAAAGCTCGGGCCTGCCGCACCGGTGGAGCTCACCAGCACAAAACGCTTGAGCCCGCCGACCTTCACCGCCGCATCCAGGAGCAGATGCACGGGTTTTACGTTCGCCGCATAAAAGCCGTCCCAGTCTTTTTCGATCAGCGAGCCTGCCACATGGAAGACCACATCGACGTCTTTGAGGGCTGCCTTGAGCTTCTCGGGCTCCAACAATCCCGAAAAAAACAGCTCGATGCGTGGATCCACCAGCCACTGGAGATTGCTGGTCGGGCGCACGATGCACCGTACCTCATATCCTTGAGCCAATAATCGGTCCACCAGATGGCTGCCTACGAAGCCGGTGCCGCCCGTTACCAATGCACGCATAAGAGATGCTCTCCTAAACTAAGGGTTGGGACACAATCTAGGCGTCCGCGATGGATGCCGACGACGCTGCTGGATATAGCATCGGGGCCGTCATCCGACAACACTCCGCTGGCCACGGGAGGGCCACCACACAAAATCAGCCCGCCCGCGTGCCCTCCCAACCGAAGACCCCTTTTTTGCCTGCCTGCGTGCGTTTATGGCCGCACCTCAGCACCGCTGCACCTCGAAAGGGGTGAGACTTGACAGAGCCCGCCGACTTCGGCCATGCTCCAGCCTGTCGTTTTGATCCACGAGACACCCCGACCTCTCGTCCCGTATCCACAAGGAGTCTGCATGGCCGCCAAGCTCTCGGTCCTTTTCCGTTCTACCCAGATTGCTTTTGATGAGGTCTCCCGCGAGCTGGGACGCCTTCAAGCCCTCTCGGTGCTGGCTGAGGTGGGCAAACGAAATGCTCAAGGGGCTCCCTTTAAGTCCTGCCCACCACCTGCTGACGAGCGCGAGCGTGACACGCGGGCGGAGCTGGTGCCTGCTGTCAACCTCTACGATGTGCTGCGGGAGCGTATCGACGAAGAGCGTGCCTATCAGGTGGCGCGTCGAGTGATCTTAAACTCCAGCTTGTTGCATCTGCGCTCGATCTATCCCGACTTTAAGGGGCGGAACTTCTTGGGTTTGGCTCAGGGAGACGCAGGGCGAGCCGAAGCCCGGCTGGGGGCTGATTTTGCCTTCGCCGACACCCGGGTGATTGAGATGACCCCCGAGAAGGCATCCTTTGATGTGGTGCATTGTCGAATTCCGGCCACGTTGGGGATGGTCGGGGCGTCGCGTCTGGCCTCGATCTTCTGTGAAGTCGATTTTATCTACTTCCCGATCTTTGAGCCCGAGGTGAAGCTGGAGCGGCAGCAGACCTTAATCCACGGTGGTAAGGTGTGCGATTTCCGATTTAGCTGGAAGTAAGCAGCGGACCCACCAGCGCCGCCAGCAGCAGCGCCATCATTCCCACCATCACCGCCGCCGAGAGGCCCACCAAAAAGGGGCGAGGCCCCAGTCCTTTGAGCACCGAGAGCTGGGTGGTTAACCCAACGCCTGCCAGGGCCGTGGCCAGGCAGAGTGCCGCCGCCTTTTCACCCAACAAGCTGACCAGTGTCTTCCACTGGCTGGCGTCGAGCAGACCCAGCGCCAGCCCTCCGCTGGAGAGCCCATAATCTCCGAGACTTCGCACCATCGCCAGCAGGATAAACCCGAGCACGAAGGTGGGGAAGAGCTCGCGGAGGGAGCTGGATTTCCCGCTGTGCTGGTGATTTCGGGCATAAAGCCAGCTCAGGAGGGGCACGACCACCACCAGCAGCGCGTTCCGGGTGAGCTTGACCACGGTGGCCACTTCGAGGGCTTTTTCGCTGCCGTACACCTCTTTATAGGCGATGGCCGCCCCCATCACCTGTGAGGTATCGTGAATGGCGGCACCGAGAAAGAGTCCTGCCGCACCGGGCTGGCGTTCAAACAGTGCGTGCGCCAAGTACGGATAAAACAGCATGGCCGCCAGCCCGAAGAGGGTGACATTGGCCACCGTATACGCCACCTCTTTTTCATCGGCTTCGATGCTGGGGGCGACTGCGAGGGTCGCGGTGATGCCACAGATGGCGGTGGAAGCCGCAGCCAGATAACCGAGCTTCTCACTCACGTGGAGCCGTTTGGCCAGCATCAGGGCGATCAGGACGGCAGAGCCCACCAAGAGCATCACCACCGGCACACCCACCGCACCCACCCTGAGCACATCCAGCACGGAGAGCTTGAGCCCCACCAGGATGATGCCCAGGCGTAGGGCCTTCTTCACCGCCAGGTTAAGTCCTTCTTTGAGGGCGGGAGGTGTGCCCAGCAGATTGGCGATGGCCAGACCCAGCACCACCGCGACCGGAATGGCGGAGACCGGGCTGGCGCGTCCGACAGGATCCAGCCCTCTCAGGCGCAGCATCAGCTCCCCGAGCCAGCTTGCCAGGGGCTGGGCCAACAACGCCACGGCTGCTGCCGCCAACAGACCGGGCAGCTTAGACTTGAGCGTGGATAACATGGGCGTCTCTCCTCAGCCGGTGCGGGTGCTCATGTTTTACTGAACTGGATTTCCGGCAGAGATCCAGGCGGAGGTGCCACCTTCAACGTTGATGGCGCTACGTCCGCGTGCCACCAAGAGCTGACCGGCCTGACGAGAGCGATTACCCGAGCGACAGATCAGATAAAGTGGCGCTGCGCCAACTTCTTCCAGCCGTGCCTCGAGCTGATCCAGCGGGATATTCCGAGCGCCCTGCACGTGGCCACTGGCAAACTCTTCTGGGGTGCGAACGTCGATCAGGTTAAGGTTGGGCTGTTCCTTGAGCTTCTGCTGAAGGGCGGTGATGTCGATGCTGCTCAGGCTGGCTGGAGCGGTGGAGCTGGTGGTGGTATTTTCTCCAGGGCTGCTCAGCGTGGCGCCCGAAGCGGGTGCTGGAGGTGTGGAAGGTGCGCAGGCCAGCAGCGAGAGGCTGAGTAAGGGGGCACTCCAAGCGGGTCGGAGGATGGACAACGATGGCCAAGCAGGATGAGACATAAGCACTCCTCAAAAGATGAAGCGACATGGTGGATCACGTCTCGTTATATCTCTGATTTCTTATATTCTGCAACATGAATATGCTCAAGGCGAGGGGATCAGCTCCAGCAGGGCCGCTTCAGGCCGACATGCAAATCGCAGGCGGGCCAGCGAGGTTCCGAAGCCTCGATGCACAAAAAGCCGGGCATGTTGACCTTGAAAAAAGCCTTGATCAAAGTGATCCGATCCCGCAGGCAGCCACAAAGCGCCAAATCCTGGCAGGCGAAGCTGTCCACCGTGGGTATGACCGGAGAGCACAAGCTGCACCGGAGCCCGATCCAGCCGCTTAAACAACGAAGGACAGTGACTGAGCACCACGGCTGCCCCTTCAACAGGCAGGCTGGACAAGAGTTTTTCCACATCCGGCTCACCCCCAAGCTCACTGTCGGCACCGGCGAGCACCAACCCCGCTTCGAGGGAGACCGCTCGGTCGATCAGCAAGGTCAAGTCGGTATCGTCCGCCAGGCGCTGAAGGCTCTCCCCACGAAGGCCGCTCCAATACTCCCAGTTACCCGGTGAGAGGTATCGTCCGAGCCGAGGATGGGGGAGGCTGCGCAACATGGAGCGTAAGACCTCGGGATCATAACCCGGCATGGTGACATCGCCGGTGATGACCGCCAGATCACAGGATACCTCCTGGAGCTGGGCGAGCATGGCGCGGTGCCAGGGATCTTCTCGAGTGAGGTGCAGATCGCTGAGGTGGAGCACACGAAGGGGTGCTTTCAGCCCTCGTAGGGCGATCCGGTGGTGGGTGAGCTCCAGCCAGCGGGTCTCGATGAAGTGGGCGTAGGCCAACAGACTCCCGCCGGGCAGGAGCAGGCTGAGCAGGCCCATAAAGCGGCTGTCTTTCAGCAGGGGGTGTCGCAGCAGAGGGCTCAGCGGGTGAGGGCGTGGTTTCAGCATGCGCAAGGGCTCCCGGAGACACGTTGAGATCCAGTTAAAAGTCGGTGATTAGGTGACATCCTTGTCAAGTCGTCTGGGGCTCAAAATCGAGCTTGAATAGTGAAGCCTGATCGGGCTATATGCCGAAAGTGTCAGAGACGGAGCTGAGAGCAATACTGGACGCTGCTCAACCCTTACCAGCCGCCGAAGCCACAGATCCAGCCGAGACCCAAAAAGCTGATGGATGCGCGAGAGGCCGAGGGTGATCTCCAGCCGATCTCCTTCAGAAGTGGTCAGAAGCTGGAGCTGAGGAGCCTTGTGAAGCACCCGCTGGGCCCATGCTACGGGCCAGTGGATCCGAATTCGCAGCTCTGAATTTGATATCACTGGAAACGTAACAACCAGATCTGGATCGGTAGGATCTATCTGAGCCCAGCGATTGCCGGAAGGCTCAACTTCTTGCCAGACATGCATCGAGGCTTCCTTTTCTTTGTAAAGAATGATACATTTAAAACGCTTGAGTGACGCTCAAGTAGACATCATCATTCTGGAGGACTCTCTCAATGACCGTTACCACGTTTGCTCGTTTGAGCCTACTGCTGGCTCCTCTGGCCCTCATCTCTGCCTGCTCAGGCGGTGACGATGACGATACCACGAGCCCCACTCCCTCCGTTGATTGCACCACCGTGACCGTGCCCACCTTCGCCGAAGTCTCCATCTGGCCGAAGTGTATCTCGTGCCACGCCTCGACTCTCTCGGGCGGGGATCGGGCTGGCGCTCCTCCAGGCATCAATTATGACGTCTATGCTTCTGCCAAGCAATATGCAAAGCTCGGCATGGAAGAAGTGGAAGAGGGCGCGATGCCGCTGCCCGGCGCTCCCACCGCCACCGATGAAGAGAAGCAGTCCTTCTATAACTGGGTTCAGTGCGGTACGCCTGAGTAATCCAGCCTGAAGTGACGCTTCACAAGCCCCTCGCCCATACGACGTGAGGGGCTTTTTTTTAACGTGCGCCGGTTAGGGCAGCAGTTTCCAGGCCAGCTCCTTCAGCAGCTCTTGTGCCCCGTCCACCCGATCCAGATACCACTGAATATACCGGAGATCCACCATCACCGAGCGCTGCTTTTCGGGCCAGAAGACAAACTCGTCGGCGGTGCTCTGGCGATTGCCATCAAAAAGTAAACCCACCAGAGCGCCTTGAGTGTTCATGACCGGGCTGCCAGAGTTTCCCCCCGTCGTGTCCACCGTTCCAATGAAGTTGACCCGCTGATCCGGCTGCGCTTGAGCGGCTTGCAGCAGCCGAGTGGGTGCGTTGTAGGGCTCCTCTCCTGTGTGTTTCTCCGTAATGCCTCGAGCATAGGTAAATGCGGCGTGTTGCACCCCATCTGCGGGGGACATCCCCTCGACCCGTCCGAGGGTAAAACGTAGAGTGCCGTTGGCATCGGCATAGTGCGGGCCTCCCTCCCGGGCCTGCCGAGCGGCCAGCAGCCGAGGCAACAAGGTCTGCTCGCGGATGCGGTGCAGCTCGCGGGCTTCTCGCACCCGTCGCTGTTCCGCGCGCAAGCTCCGGGCAAGCTGCATCAGAGGGTCTTTGACCTTCTTGAGTGCGGTGGGGCCTCCGTCAAAGAGGGCCAGCCGATGGGCAGCCTCATCCAGTCGGCTCTGGGCATAAAAGTGGGCCACTTGACGCTCCACCTGCTGCACCTGGGCGGGGGTGAGCTTCTGACCCGGGCGGAGCTGAGGGAAATAGGACGCCACCCCCTCGAGCTGAGACGCTTTGGGCAGCTCCAGCGCGCGGATCAGCTCCAGCGCGAGCGATTTTTGTTCCAGGCTGACATCGGGGCGGAGATACTCCAGCCATGCCCGAACCTCCGCCAGATCTCGCGACTGAAATCCCGGACGGCGCTCGAGGTCGGGTTTGGCGCGCTCTTCTGCGGCTTCTAATAAGGTCTCAGCGGCATCCAGCAGCGGACTCACCTGGAAGAGTCGCCGAAGTTGTGTGTCTTGGGCGAAGGTCTTTTGTTCCTCCTCCACCAGTGCGTTGAGCGCAGGCAACACCGCACCATATTTCTGCTTCCGCTCCAGATCGGCTTCGATCCACTGCTGGAGGGCAGCTTCTTCTTGGGTGCGGCGCTGCACAATCTGGGTCTGCGCCATCGCCACCCGCTTGCCGGAGATCAGCTTCAGACCGTTGCCCAGGTTGGCCAGTTCTGAGGCCAGCAGCAACGCCCGCTCTCGATCTTGACGACCCGCTTCTTCCAGCGTGCGCACCCGCTCGCGGAGCCAGGCTTCGGACTGTGGCAGGCTCAAGGTCTGCTCCAGGGACATGCGGGCAGCGGTTTGGTAGCGGGAGGTGGTCCAGGGATAACCAAAGATCATCAGAGCATCCCCCTCCTGCACCCCAGCGGAGGCTTGTTTCAGCCACACCGGAGGCTGGTAGGGCACATTCTGCGGCGCAAAATCCGCCGGTTTGCCGTCTGGACCCACATAAGCCCGCAAGAAGGCAAAATCCCCAGAGTGCCGTGGCCACTCAAAGTTGTCAATCTCACCGCCATAGTCGCCCACACTGGACGGAGGCGCTTGAACCAGCCGCAGATCTCGCAGCTCGAGCTCCTGGAGCTCGTAATAACGCAGTCCATGATCAAACGACTTCACTTCACAGCGGAGCCCCGAGCGTTGTTCGCAGGCTGCCACGCGCTCCTTGATCACCCGCTCCAGCCGCTTGGCCCGTCCGGTGGGCGTCTCTTCACCCTGGAGGGCATCTTGTACTTCCCGGGTGATCTCCTCCTGCCGGTGCAGAATCTGGAGGCGATAACCCGGAGCCGAGAGCTCCTCCGCGCGCGTGCGTGCTAAAAAGCCCTTCGCCAGCAGATCCCGATCCACCATGCTCACCATCTGAAGGGCATCGTAAGCGATATGATGGTTGGTCATGATCAACCCTTGTGGGCTGACAAAAGAGCCGGTGCCGCCCATCAGGTAAAAGACCGCTGCCGCTGGACCGCGTTGGAGATCCGCCAGGGTCTCTGCTGGCACCCGGATCTGATGCGCCTCGAGAGACGTTTGGAGGTCGGGAATTTGGGAGGGCATCCACATACCCTCCGCTCCCAAAAGAGAGCCGGTGAGGGCCAATAGGCTCACCAGCAGTCCAGCACGCACCAGATGACGCATAAAGGGAGGCTCCTTGCAAACCGACAACAGCCACATAACGGGCCTGCTTGAAGCTCCGCCCGCTCGTGGGGTCGGTGGGTCACATGAGAAAGCGGGTGTATAGCATCGCATGCGGCGGAGATCCAGCCTTGCGCCACTCCGCAGGCCAGGTTTATGCACTCAACGACATAAGAAGGCAAAACACTGCATGTTGAGCTGGCGTCTCATCGCAGGCGAGGTCTTGATGTATACCGTTGACACGGGAAGCGGTTCATTCGGCAGGGGTTTTCCGGCAGAAATGGTTGAATTTTTCCAGCTCACACGGAAGCGCTCAGCTTCTGCATAAATCGACGCACCAGCCAGCGGCGAAGTTGGGTCATCAGCCAGCCGTGGGGATGCTCCACCCGGTGCGTCCAGGGGTTGAAGAAGATGCCACGAGGCCCTGGACCTCCCTTTTTACCCAAGATCACTCGAATGGCTTCATAGCTCATCAGACAGCCGGTGCTCCACACCATCGGGGCAAAGGAGAAACGTTTACGCCGTCCGGCGAGAAGCTCCGCAGCCAGATCCAGCTCCACATGTTCGGCGCTGCTGGAGTGGATCATCACATACTCGAGCTCCCGAGCAAGGCAAGCTGGACCCACCGCTGCGCTGAGGGCTTCCGTGGCGATCCCCACCGTGGGATACCCGAAGGTCTCCTCTGGACGTGGATCCGTCGGTCCCACCACATACACGTTGGGTAAGGGTGAGGCAAAAGCATCCACCACCGTCTTGCCGTACACTTTGGCCCGCCTCATCAGGGTGATGGTGGCGCAGGCGTCGTCACAGCCGTTGATGACCACCTGCACCTGCGGCAGCACCTCGTCGAGCTTCTCCAGCCAGTGTGCCCCGAGGTTGACCACCTCACAGGTCGGGTTGATGGCGAGAATGGCCTTCACCGTGGCCTCCGCTTTGTCTTGCCCCAGGGTGTCGAGGGTGGCCACCATCTGACGGTTGAGGTTGGACAGCTCAAACGTGTCGATGTCGGCCAGGAAGATGCGTCCGATGCCCGTTCGTGCCAGGCACATCACCGCTGCTCCGCCCATGCCTCCGACGCCGGTGACCAGCACTGCGCTGTTTTGTAGGGCATGCTGCTCCGTGGTGGAGACAAAACCCAGGTTGCGACTGGTCATCTGCTCATATGAAAAGCTCGAGGGGGTCATGACAGCTCCTTCTCAAACAGGCTCAGGTGATGATACGGACGCATGCCGATGGCCTGAGCCGAGCGCAGGCTGGCCACATTGTCATCGCTGATCCAGGTGCCACCCACTCGGGTATAAGCACCTTGTTGAAGCGCCTTCATGAGCAGGTGAAAGAGCACCCGCGTCACCCCTCGCGACTGATGCGCCGGTAAGGTCAAGATGATGATGATGCTGGCACTGCGGAGCTGCTTCCGACCGGTCAGGAAGTGCCACCAGCCCCAGGGTGCCAAGCGGCTCCGCATCTTGTGCAGCAAGGGCACCAGATCCGGCACACACAGCGTCACCCCCACCGGCTGGCCCTCAAAAAAGGCGAGCTGGAGCAAGTTGGGATCCATCACCAGCTTCAGCGGGCCGAGCTGGAACTGAGCCTCCGCTTCGGTCATCGGCACAAACAGATGATTGTGTTCCATCGAGCCGTTGAGCACCTGCCGGACATGCTCCACCTCCTGCTCAAACTGGCGTGGGTTGAGCGCCCGGAACTCATACCGGCGATCCTGGAGAATGGCCCTCTGTTTTTCGCCCAGCATGGCGTCGGCGTCGAAGTCTTGAACCCGATCATTGATCCAGGTCTTCATCGGATATACGGCCTGATATCCGGCTCCTTCGAGGAGCTTTGGCAAGTACTCCGGGTTGTAGATCTGAGCTAAAAAGGGGGGATTTCCCTCTCCTTTGGTGAGGATGCCAATCTCTTGGTTGGCGGTGAGGTTCATGTTGCCTCGGATGCGGGTGCAGCCCTGAGCGCGCACGAAGGCTTCCGCCGCTTCGAGCAAGACCTGCGCCACCTGCGGGTCGTCGATGCAGTCCATAAAGCCGAAGCTGCCCTCCTGCTTGCCAAACCGCTCCTGCGCGCGGGGGTGGACATGCGCACAGATCCGACCGACCGGCACACCATCCCGAGAGGCCGTATAATACGTGCCGTGTTTGCCTCCAAAAAACGGGTTCTTCTCAAACTCGAGCATGGCCTTCAGATCGCCCTTGAGCGGGGAGACAAAAGGATAACGGTTGCCGTAGATCTGAAACGGCAGCTCAAAAAACGACTCAAAATGTTGTTCACGAAGTGTAAGTGTCATATCATCATTCCTTTATGGATGAAGGGGGGAAGGCTCATGCCCTCTGCCACCGGAAATCTCGTTGCTGAGGAAAAAGCCACTGCACCAGGGGCATCACCAGGGCCAAGCTGAAGAGCATCAGGGCCTGCACCAGCAGCCGCTGAGGACTTCCCGGCGGCAACCGGCTCCGCAAGAATCCGAGGGTCGAGCCCACCGTGCAACGTCCAAGCTGGAGCACATCGTCTCCACGCTGATAGTCGAGCTGCTGCTGACAGAACTGGTTCACCTGGGGCTTCCGATGTTTGGGGGCATCCTCCCAGCGTTTTTTGAGGTGGTCGGAGCCACCCGTATAGGCATCCCGGATGATCTGAAGGCTGGGCTCAAACGGGGCATCGTCGGCCACGCCAAACGCCGCCCGATGGCTGCGCATGATGGCTCGAGCCAAGACCAAGTGCAGCCAGGTCTGTCGTGTGCGCCCGCTGTAGTGCGGAAAGACCTCGGCGTAGTTGTCGGAGACCAACCCCACCACCGCCGGAACTTGGGTTACGTTGGAGATCCAGTAACCCTGGAGTCGGTTCTTAAACAGCAGCATAAAAGCCGCCAGTCCATACAGCAGTCCCGGCAGCCCTTGCCGCTGATACCCCGGATCGATAAAGGTCAGTCCCAGATGTAGGACCGGCTCCACCCGCTCCCCCACCGGAATGTCAAAAAAGGTCAGGGCGTTAAATCCCACCGGCTTGGGAGGGTTTTCTCGTGTGTCATACACCATCACGATCACCCGCTGGGCCAGCTCCTCGCGGGTGCCCAACAGCACACCATATTCCGGGAGCTCCTTGCCTTCTTGTCCGGCGAGGGCGACTTGCCGCAGCTCCTCCACCCACGTCGAAAGCTGTGCATCGGAGGCCCAACGCCCCGGCCTCTCCCACAGGGCCACGGTAAAGGCGTCCGAGATCGGAAAGTGCAAGTTCAGCGCATCGTGTGAGGTTAAGGCCGTCCAGGACTCTTTGAGGGCATACCAAAACTTCATGATATTCTCCGAGCAAGAGAGAGGGCCTGCGCCCCATGTTGGGCCAGTCCTCCGATCACCTTCAGCACCGGTCCATACAGCCGACGATCCGCGCCGGTCTCCAGCTCCACGCCCAGCAGTCGGTCGTCATCCCAGGGCACCGCATAGTCCACCCCGTGACTGTCCAGCAAGAGCTGGAGCTGCTCCAGGGTCAGCAGGCGCTCCGGCTCGCGGGTCAGCAGTTGTTCCCGAGCCACCACCGACTTCTCGATCAGGCCGCCGTGGGCCAGCCGCCAGTCGTGGAGCCGCTGCCGCTCACTCCAGGAGCACTCCGCCAATGAGAGCAGGGTCACGCGGGAGAGCTCCGGCCAGCCTTGAAGGGCTCGCAACAACGCCTCGGGCGGATGAGAAGGCAGCAGGCTCAGGCGCTCAAAGAGCAGATCGGAACGCTGCACCTGCTGCTGGCGGAGCAGGCCCCGCATCGGCTCCAGGAGCAGCAGGACCAGCGCCAGGACCACCGCACAACACCAAGTCTGAGGGAAGTCCAGTGCAGCCACTTCTCGACAGAGCAGGCTCGTCGCACCGGCCAGACTCAGGAGCAGCAGCAGGCGATAACTCGCCCGGCGAAGCTGGAAAACACCCACCCGATGCAGCCCTTCACTTCCATAAAAAAGCAGCAGCAGCAGGGGCACACTTGCCATGCGGGGAACGTCAAGCCCCAGCTCGGTCCTCAGATCGGACACAATAAAGAGTGGTGCCACCAGGCAGGCCACCAGCACCCCTCCCAGCAGGGCGCGTCGAGGGCCGGGCTCCGTCTTGAGCCAGCCCCGCAGGAGCCAGACCAGCAGGATCAGCACCCCTCCCACCAGATAGAAGGTTAAGGCCAGATTCCAGCTCCGCAGGGCCACACAGGACGGCAGCAGGCTCATGAGGGCAAAACTCACGCCACCCAGCAGGAAGTAGAGCTTGGCCCACACGGGCAGATGGCGATGCCGAAGCTGCTCAACAAACAGAGCGGCCAAGAGCGGAAAGAGCGAGAGCCCCACCAGTGCGCCTTGCATGAGCCACGCCGGAGACTGATCGCCAAGCAGCCAAGCAGCGCCCTTGAGGGCCACGGCCAGTCCCACACCGACGAGCAGGCGGGCAAAGGCTGCATACACCGGGGTCTGAAGGGCGGGCTGACACAGCCAGCTCCCGTACATCAGCGCACCCAATCCCGCGCTGAGATGGGCAAGACCTTCTAACATGTTGGTATTCATCCTTTAACCTCCGTGTCTTGCCTGAGATATGGCAAATCCTGTGCCAGCTTGGGAATGGAGGGCTTAAACGCCACAAATATAAGATGGTATTGAGTAAAAAGTTAGTATTGTCATGTAGTTATGTTGACACCTCGCGCATGCGCATGTGAGGAGAAATGTCGGGGAGGCGCTTGTCTACCTTGAAGTGCCACGTTTAGGTGTGCGCAGCGAAGTAAAGTGCTCAGCCAGCGGGGGAGGTGTAAAGCCCACTTCGCAGTCAAAACCATTCGGCGTAGCAGGAAATTGCGGATGGAAGGGCTCGATTCCGGCTGTGGAGGCGTTCGGTGTGCCGTTCTTGCTCGCCCGCGCGATTGGGCACAAAACCTGCACCGGGGGAGCTGTGGTCAGCAGATGATTGCCCTCTTTATCATGCAGCGGAGGCCCCTTTTATGTGGTTGAGACGAGCGCTTCTCCTTTCTTATATGACGATGTGGACCGGCTGTCGTTTTCTCTCGGGATATGCGGATGGTCCTTCTTCGCAGCTTATGGCGCATCAAACGGAGCCTCAGCCCGGCTTTTATCGGCTGCTCTTTGATGATTTCCAAGGGCTGAGCACGGAGACCCTTCAACGCAGTGCGCTCCCCTACAAGGTGGTGGGGGCGGCGTTGATGCTGCACCATCAGACGGCGGAGCCCTCCCGCACGGCGTTTCAACAGCTCTTGCAGGAACGATATGGTTTTGTCATCCCGGAGACGGTGGCAAATGTGCCTCAGCCCAAGCAGCCGTCGTTTCAGTATCCGCTGGGGCTGGTAGGGGGGACGGTGCAACGCTCGCTGCCCACCCTCGAGCTGGAGGTGGTCAATACCGGCTGTAGCACTTGCCACAGTGCCAGCTTGCGAGATGAACGGGGTGCGCCTACCAACAAGGTGTGGGTGGGGCTTCCTTCGTCGGATATCCACCTCGAGCGGTATGTCCAGGAGCTCTATGCCAGCTTGACGGAGGGGCTGGAACAGGAAGAGCGGCTGATGAACACGCTCCAGCAGGCTTTTCCCGAGGTGAGCGCGGCGGAGCTCTCCACCATTCGCCGCTTTGTGCTGCCGCCCGCGCGTGCGCGATTTCAGGAGCTGGAGAAGCTGGGGCGGTTTACCCCATACTCTAATGGTGGGGTGGGGCTGACCAACGGTGCGGGCACCCTTCAGTATTATCTGGGCTGGCTGGGATTGGATGCTGTGCATCCCGAACAAGCTGGTTATACCTCGGTTCCCAGCTTCGGAGGGCTGGGCCATAAGCGCATGCTGCTCTGTGATGGGGTGTATGAGGCACCCGCTCGCCTGCGTGAAGCTCAGGATGCACCCCTGGGCAGTCCGCTCCACCGTGAGGCGCTGGCGAGTATGGCGTCGATGGTCACGCTCGGGACGCTGGGGGTGTCGCCGGAGGTGGCGGTGCAAAATCAGCCGCGCATGCAGGAGGTGGTGACGTATCTGGTGGAAACGCATCGGACTCCGCCTTTTCCGGGAACGCTGGATAAGGGCAAGGCCGATGCAGGGGCTCAGGTCTATGAGGCGCAGTGCCAACGCTGCCACGGACAGTATGAGCCGGATCCCGCTGGAGGACTGCCCTGGCGTCTGGTGCGGTATCCCGAGAAGCGGGTGCCGCTCGATGAGATCGAGTCGGATCCAGTACGCACGGCGCTGGTGACGGAGGATATGGCCCGTCGGATCAATGATACGCCGCTTGGCAAGATTCTCTCAGCGCAGGCGACCGATGGATATATGGCCATTCCGCTCAATGGGCTCTGGGCGACGGCGCCTTATCTGCACAATGGCTCGGTGCCCACGTTGTGGCATCTGATGCACCCCGAGGCGCGTCCGACACAGTTTGAGGTGGGGGGTCATGCGCTGGATTATGAAAAGCTCGGCATCAAGGGGGCGCTGGAGGCGGAAACGGGGGTGTATCGTTATCCGAAGAACTTCCGGCCCTGGACTCAGTCAGAGGTATTTGATACCCGCACGCTGGGACGCTCAAACCGTGGGCATGAGCAGCTCTTTGAGGGGCTGGAGGAGGCGGAGAAGGCTCAGCTTCTGGAACATCTCAAGCGATTTTAAGAGGAGGGGAGGGGAGAGGAGGATGGAGGAGGATGGAGCACAGGTTCGATGTGGCAGGATTGGCTCGTATGGACTTCATCCTGTGCTTGAGTCTGGCGGCTGAGCGGTTATAGTGCTGCACGCAGAGGTTGGAGCACTTGCGCCAACGTCGAGGGGTTCGGCTCTGTCCGCTTGGCAGGAGGAAATCATCCATGAAGGCACGTCTGAAACAGCATCTGGTTGGGTGGAGTCTGGGTCTCAGTGGTGTGCTGAGCCAGCCTCTTGCGGCGGAAGAGAGTTTGCCATCTGACACCACACCTGCACCGACGGAATCAACTCCCGTGAAGCCGGAATCCACACCTGCACCGATGGAATCTGCTCCCGCGAAGCCGGAATCTGCTCCCGCGAAGGTGGAATCTGCACCCTCGAAGCCGGAGCCTTCTCCCGCGAAGCCGGAATCTACTCCCACGAAGGTCGAAGCGCCGCCTCTCGACAGGCTCAACCTGCGGGAGAAAATCCCGGATCATGTCCGGCAGGTGCGCACCACCTGGGATGTCTTGGGCCGAGTATCGCGGACGCTCACCCTTCAGGGGCAGCAGATCCTGAGTGAGGTCCGTTACGAATATGACGCGGCAGGCCGTCCGATCTTGGAGGTCTCCCGGGAGGGTGAGACCTTCACTGAAATCCGCCGTCAGTTCTCCAGTGCGGGGCCGACCCTGGTGGAGACTTTTGTCAACGGCACGTGTACCCGTCGTCAGCGGTACGAGTACGGAGAGGCGGGCCTCACACGGGTGGAGCTCACCGATGCAGCGGGCAAAACCCAAGTGACCACGTATGCGTATGATCTGTATGGCAACAAGGTGTACACCGAGACACGAGGGCCGGAGGGCGTGCTTCAGCTCGTCGAGCAGGTGGAGATCCCGCGTCCCACCGTACCGATCACCTTGGGCGTCAGTGTCGGTGCCAACCTCCAGACCGATGTGGACCTTCAGGAGCTCTCGGCGGGCTTTGAGATCCGGCGGCGGCCTCCCATCAAGAAGTTTGGAGCCGATCCGCTCGAGGTAGGGGTGGCGGGTTCCTATCGTCTGAGCCGCTCCAAAGGAGTGCTGACCAACAACCAGCTCTTGATGAACTTCGGGGTTGATTATCACTATCTCCTGCCTCGCACCACCTTTTTTGTGTTCACCAACCTCGAGCGTAACCCCATTGCCAACCTCAACGTGGACTTGACCCTGGCACCGGTCGGGGCAAAATTCCAGCTCGCGCCCAATCCCCCCTTTACGATGGATATGAGCTTTGCCCCCGTCTGGAACTACCGTTCAGTGTGTACACCCTCTGAATCCGGTGTGGCGGGAGATTGCGCCATCGGGCAAGACACCAGCACCAGCTATTTCCGAGGATCTCTACGCGCCCGCGCCGAGTACACCCTCGGACCCTTCACCCTCAGCGACCTGCTCGAGTATCAGCCCAACCTCACCCCGGACACGCAGCCCGCAGTCAACGAGGGCCAGACCGTCACCCCATTGAGTGCGGCGCTGGACACTCAGTCGATCTTTCGCAATGTGTTGAGCCTGCATATACGCCTCACCAGCCGTCTCAGTGTGCGTCAGGAGCTGCGATTTGTGCGAGACATGAGCTTCCGCCAGCAGGTGAGTGCCGACGAATGCCTCGCCGGAACCACCAACAGCACCCTCTGCGATGGGTACGCCTTAACCTCCTTAACCAGCCTCAACTTGGCTTTTGATGTCAAACGATGAGCCGTCGCCGCTCGACTCCACACCCATCGGAGCGTCCGAGCCTCCCCCCTTCGAGTTTACCGGGCCTGCGGACGCTGCTGCATGACCCACCCGATGCATACACGGCGGATCCTGCCCTCGGCTGGACGCATCGGCTCTTGTGCGCTCAGCTCGGCACTCAGACCCTCTCTCTCCTGGAGCGGAGCCGCTTAGAGCCGCTGCTTCACCGCGATCCGGCGGAGGTCTATGCACTGCTTCAGCCGCTTCAGCCCTCGGGGGCGGAGGAGAAAAATCCGACTGAGCAAGAAAATTCCTCCCCGGAGGCACGCGCACATCTCCAGCGGCGCCTTCAGGTGGCGGCTCGACAAGCCCGTCGGCAGGTGGGACGATATTATACGGCACCCCGTTGGGCTCGTTTGCTGGTGCGGCTGACCCTCCGGCCCTGGCTCGAGCAAAAAGATCCCGAGCAGCTCCTGGCGCTTCAGGTTTTGGATCCAGCCCTCGGCACGGGGGTTTTTCTGCATGAGACCGCCCTGTGTCTCGCGGAGCGGCTCCAGCTCCTCCGAGGTGGCACTCAGCGGGAATGGCTGGAGCGGGTGGCCAGCACCTGCCTCTGGGGACTCGACATTGATCCGGTGGCGGTGAAGCTGGCAACCTGGGGACTGATCTGGCGCGCTCGAGCCCCCTGGCTGGAGCCACTGCTGACAGAGCGGCTTCGAGTGGCCAATACCCTGGTGGGCACCGAGCCTTCGCAGCTTCCCTGGCCGGATGTCGGGCTCCTTTCGTCAGAGCAGCAGCAGCTTCTGTGTCATGCCTGGACCCTCGAGGCGCTGGAAGGGTTTGAACAAGGGCTCCCGGATCGTCAGGCGGAGGATCGCCGAGGGAGTAAGAATAACCCACTCGGTACGAAGGGGCTCCATCAACAGGGTCGAGCAACGCAGGCGTGGCAGTGGCTGGAGCAGCTCGGTCTGCTCGAGCGTGTGCGGGCGCGTGCGCAGGCCGAGAAATATAGCTCCCTCACCTGGCTGGGACGGGGAGGACAGTTTGATGCGGTGGTGGGCAATCCCCCCTATCTGAGTGAAGCGCGGGGAGGCACCGGGGTGGTGCATCAGCTTAAACACAGTCCGAGAATTGCGGCAGAATATCAGCCTCGAGGTGATCTTTTTTATCCTTTTTTGAGCATCGGCAGTCGCCTACTCTCTCCGGGAGGACGCCTGGGCCTGCTGGTGCCACCCTATTGGCGGAGCCGATCCAGTGCTTCAACCCTGCGTCAGGTGCTCGCCGCGCGTGTGCAAGAAGTGATACGGATCGAGTTTGGCAATCAGCGACTCTTCACAGAAGCACCGGGTCATCACTCAGAGCTCGTGGTCTGGCAAGCAGGAGCCGCTCCGCCGCTGATGGTGATGGTCTGGAGACCAGAGCAGGATGAGCAGACACTCATGCAGGCCCTCACCGCTGAGAGCCTGAGTCCCGCTGGACAAGAAGGGGACCAAAATCCGCCCAAAGTGGAGCCTCAGCCCCTCCAGCAAGGTGACGTGAAGTTACGTTGTCCGGGACGGATTCCGTCGGCTTGGGTGACGCAGGGGGTGGTGATGCCTCAAGCGGTGCTCAACCGGGTGGGACTGGCAAGGCTTCCGGTGGGAGAAGCTCAGGTCGGCGATGGGATCTTCTGGTTGCGCGACGAAGAAGTGGCAAAACTGGGGCTGAATCCGGCGGAGCAGGCACTTTTGGGGCCGTATCTTCCGGTTGCATCGGTGAGTGGCTATCATGTGGGCGCTCCCTCGGGCTCGCTGCTCTATCTGGATGGACCAGCACGTCAGGCCCTTGAGCAATATCCGGCTCAATTTCCGGCGTTGGTGGCCCATCTGAGCCGTTTTGCTCCAGCGATCACCAGCGCAGCCGGTCCTTTTGGGCTCCATCGTGCGCGCACACGAGAGGTCTTTGAGACCCCCGGGCGGCTCCTGGTGGTGCGAAAGGCGCGAGAAGTACGGGCAGCCCGCGCTTGGCAACCCCTCTTCGTGGACCAAGGATATAATATCGTCATCCCTGAACGTGAAGAGCAGGGGGCCTTATTATTGGCACTCCTGCATGCCCGGTGTGTGGGGGAGTGGTTGAGCCAACGAAAGCAGCTCGGGGGATTGCTCCAGCTCGACAAAGAGGTCTTGTGTAGCCTGCCCATCCCGTGGCTGGCCTCCGCGCCGGAGTGGATGGAAGACGAGCTGGCACAGCAGCTTCAGCACGAAGGACCGCTGGCCCTGGTCTCACGGGTGGAGGGTCAACTGCCGACCGACTCACGCTGGGCTCAAGCCGCCTTGAGTGTCTTGGTGCGGGCTCAGGAGGCCGATGCCCAGCGGCTCCACGCGGCAGATGGTCGAGAGCAGAACCCACGACGGGCGCGTCCCGGTCGTGGAGGCCGGTTTATTGCGACCTATGCTCAGCCGGGCGTTTCCCAGCAGGCACAACAGCGGGCGCTGGATCTCTTGGTGGCATCCCTTTATCATCATGCACACGAGCAGGGATTTGCCGATGCGCGCTCGGGTGACGATGTGTGAGCGCGAGGTGTTGGGTCCATTCATTGAGCGGCGGAGGCAATCAGACAGAACATGGCAGACGAGTCCAATCCGCAGCCCCCTTTGGGGGAAAAGCCGCCTATTATTCCGGCTAAGCCGGTGTTTGGCCGGACCATTCGTACCTTGCAGGATGGCAGGCCCTTAGTGCCCGTGCCCTCCGCCTCTGGAGAGCGTTATCAGCTCGCGAGGGGCGCACGTCCGCTGGTCATGTTGTTTCTGTTGCTGGTGGTGAGTGGGACTGTGCTGGTGCTCGACTACTTGGCGAGTCAGGAGCGGGTGCGAGAGGCGGAGCGGGCGGCGATCAAAGCGGCACAGGCACCGACTCCAACCCCAGCGCCACCTCAGCCGGAGCCTGCAGGCCCGATTTTTGTGCAAGCCTATCAGTATCACGACGCGGCGGATACGCGCCCTCCCGAGGCGGACAAAGACACCCTGTTGGAGTCCGGTGATTATTTGACCCTGGTCTCGCGGGGACGGCAGCGGAAGTGGCTCTATTATATTGTCATGGGCAGCAACGATCAGATGCGGATCTCTCGAATTTATACCCCGGAGCTGGCCATTCGTCATATTCCGCCCCTCAAGATTACGGTGCGCGACAAGCAGGCGGGGAAAATTCAAGCGTTGGTGGTGGGTTTACGCGATGAGACCCCCGAGATAAATAACTGGATGTGGGAGCAAAACTACAAAAGCTATGAGCGCTCAGCCCGTCAGCAGCGGCTGGAAGGATTTCTTGCCCGACTCCAGAAGGAAGTTCCAGCCGACAAGTGGGCGTATAAACTCTTGCCGGAGCTTGACTATCGCCCCTAAATTTATGGCCAAGAGTGGCGAGAAATTACAAAGAGGGTCACTTTTTTCTTTTGTTGATGCGCCTGTCGGTTTAAGCTGAGATCGGTTTTTGGATGGATTCCGGGAGTGCCGGACGGTTTCTGGCTGCGTCAGTCGGTCAGCGACCCCTTCGCAACCGTCCCAGTCCTGGCACCCGCTCGTCGCTCATGCCCTGAAAATACCTCTGGAGGCCCTTGGATGATCAACGCACGCGCACGCTCTCGTTGGATGCTCTCACTCGTGGGGGGAGCCCTTCTGGCCCTTTCTCCGGCCTGCACCATGACTCAGTCGGTGAAGGTCGAAGCATCCGCCATGATTACCTACTCCACCGTTGACAGCGCCTCGCTGAACGTCATGGCGGGGAAAAATCCCTACGCAGAAGAGACGTTTACCCTCGAAAAAGGCAGTGATGGCACTTGGGTCTCATCGGCACAGGTCAAACCTGCTCAGCCCAGTCAGAACATGCGCGACGTGCGGTTGGAGCTCCATCCAAACTTTAAGCCCATGAACTACTCTGAAGACGCCACAGGCCCCACCCCGCTGAAGATCTTCATCTCCTTTGGAGAAGGGTCCGCCACCGTCACCGCCAAGCAGGGCGAAAATCCCGAAAATAGCCAAAACCTCACCGGCAACTTCGACCTGTTTATGGGCGATCAGCTCTGGCATCACGCGGGCCTGCTCGCGCGCGCCTATGCGGAGAGTGGCAAGCTGGAGCCCGCCAACTATACCCTCTTCGGAAATGCCGCCCTCATCATCAAAGAGGTCGAGCCCGAAGTGGTGGACTCCAACGGCACCACCCTCGAGGTGCGCCATTTTGTGTTGGACGTGGGCGGCGGTAAGCTCATTGAGCACGTCTGGCTCAGCAAAGCCGACATGAAGCTGCTCAAGGTGGAGATTCCGAAGGCCCTCACCGCCACACGGAAAGAAATGCCGGGCATTGAGACCCTGACGGCGGTGAAGAAGCCCGCACCGGCACCGGCTCCTGCTCCTGCACCAGCGGATCCAGCAGCACCGGCTCCAGCGGCACCGGCTCCAGCGGCGGCTCCGAAATAAGTGTTGATGTCCCACCGCAGGCCATGCTGTTCGATTTGAATCCTACCGTACAAGAAGGAAGCAGAACATGAGCCTTCAAGATCCGGAGCTTCTACGCCAGCATCTCGAAACATTAGCACGGGAAGAAGGAGAACATCTCGACGTCTTCCTGGTGCATCTCCAGCATGCGCACGCGCGTGTGCGAGAGGCTGCTATTTGGGGCCTGCTGGAACGGGAAGCCGTTCGTGGCTGTGCGGTCTTGGTACAGCTTGCCGAACGTGACCCCGACGAAGCGGTGCGGGCTGCTGCTGTTTTTGTCCTCGGTCAAGTGGTCTCCGAAGCCCGCTTGATGGATGAGGCGTGGCGACTCTCCCCGGAAGGTCTCCTGGTAGGCCAAGCCGAAGCCCTGCTCCGCCGGATGCTCCGCGATGAAACCACCCCCTCTCTCCTGCGACGGCGGGCCCTGGAAGCCCTCGCCACCTTTGAAGATCCCACCATTGAGAGCACCATCGACGCTTGGTCTCGAGCCACCGATGAGCTGATGCGTAAGTCCGCCGCCTTTGCGATGGGACGGGCCGACATCGACGCCTTCGCACGTCCGCTGCTCAAGCTGCTGGAAGATCCGTCTCGACTGGTGCGGATTGAAGCCGTGCGCTCCGTGGGTGAGCAGGGGCTCCGAACCGGGGTCTCGCGGCTGCTCGCCGTGGCGCGCGGAGACGATGCAGAGCTGGCTAAAGAAGCCATTCTGTCCTTGACGGAAGTGGGGGGAAAACAGGCGGAAGGGGCCCTGCGGGAGATCTCACGCCTGCGAGACAAAGAACGTGCCGCCCTCGCCAAAAACGCCCTCGCCGAGCTGGAAGAAGAAGAGTAGAGGCTCCAGCTTATTCTTCGCCGAGACGCGCGAGCGGTTCCACTCAGGCGATGCCCTTCATCATCTCCAGCAGAACCGGATCTTGAAGGTAGGTGGAGGGAATGCGCGGCTTTTCCGGCTCCAGGAATTGCCGCACTTGGCGAGCGGCCAGCCCTTCGAGCACCAGTGCCAGCTTCTCTCGGCGTGAGTAGGCCGAGAGCGGACGGTCGGTGAGCCCCATTCGCTGCAAGCGCAGCTCGGTGGTTTGGATGGCATGGGTCACAAAGGTGGGGATCTGCTTCACCACGGGATGATCGGCTTTCCCACTGCGAGAGATCACCACCCCAGCCAGCCTCCGCGCTGCCTCCAGCGAGAGCACATTCAGCCCCAAAAGCTGCCGCGCCAGCCGAGGCCGCCCCTGGATCGCCTTCATGGTTTGGGTCTCTCCAAAAGCCACATGCCCCGCTTCTTGACGGGCAATGGTGGTCAAGAGCCGCACGATCTCCGGCTCGTCGAGGGTGTCGATCAAGGCGTAAAAGACCGCCAAGACCAGCCCTTCACCCACGGCCATCTCCAGCGCCACATGGTGATCCCACAGCGTCTCGTGGCTGGTCAAAAAACGCATGATGGGATGAGGCGCTTGAGGCTGGACCCGCAAGAGCTGGAAGATGCGCAAGAACTGACGAAAATGACTGAACTCCTCCACCGCTTGTTTAGAGAGAAAGGTGGCGGCTTCGATGTCGGGTGCTGCATACAAAGCGGCCCCACAATAACAGCCGGTGGCTTCTCCGAAGAGACTCTGAGAGAAGATCCAGCCCAGCAGCTCCCGGTCTTCGGGGAGCTTAAAGCGGGCACCACCAAAATCAAAGCGCAGCTCGTCAGGGGTTAGGAGCATGCATCGTCCTTCCTCAGGCGGCGCGGAGCCGCATCAGCAGTGCTTGCAAACGGACCAGGGTCAGATCCACCGTCTCCCGGTCACGAAGGCGAGCAGCGCCCTGGAGCTTCTGGAGCTCCGCCCGGACCTCCTGTGCGACCTGCTGATGACGCGGCTTCCCCAGCGCCAAGTCCGGCAGGTTCTGGCTCTGAAGGGCCATCGCGTCGATGCGCACAATCATACGCGGCAAGAGTGGACGCCCCATCAAAGCCGTCTGAAGGCCATATACCTCGGTCTGAAGCTGATACGTGCTCAAGGTTAAAGCATCAGAGCGTGCAGGAGGCGGCACCGGAACAGCAAGTACCACCGGCGGCGTTATGGGCTCGAGGGCATCTCCCTCCAGGCGCGGAGGGCGTGGCCGCTCGGGGACCGGCAGACGCTCCCCTTCACCCGCCCGGTAGAGCTCGGCGCCGGCTCCAAAAGAAGGCGCTGCACCCTCCACCGGAGCAGCAGGAGACATAGCTCCCGGAGGCACAGAACCCGGGGCCATCATCGGCGAGGCAGTCTCTTCTCGACGGGCCAGCTCCGCGCCGGCTCCAAAAGAAGGAATTGGGGGAGGAGGCTCACCGAGACCCTGATCCGGCTCGGCCCTCCCGACAGAAGGGGGCGCACCCGCTCCGGCAGCACTGGCCATCGAAGCAGAACGCGAAGGCTCATCAGCAGGAGCCGCTATGCTGGGCGGAGCATCCACAGGTTCGACAAACTCACTGGTAGACGCGGAGGCCGGTTGCGGTTGCATCGCAGGCGGCACCGGTGCTTCATCCGGCTGAACCGGCGCACGCACACAAGCCGTCACACTCAGCACACATCCCAGCAAAACCGGAGAAAATACTCGAAGGGTTGACATGAGAACTCCTCAAGACACAATCCGCACCATCTTATCGAAGTTTAGGCTTCGTCCTTAATATACGAGTCGATCAGCGCCACGGACACAAATCCCAGGTGTTCGTAAAGGCGCTGCGGAAAATCGTCGGCGTCGGTCAACAATGAGACGGTCATCGCGCCTGCCTGCTGCGCCAGCTCGAGCAGCCGTAGCACCATCGTGGTGGCCACGCCTCTCCGACGCATGTGAGGACGGGTGCTCACCGACTGAATGCTGGCCACTCGCCCTTGATGAAGCAGGCCCACACTTCCCGCTGGCACGCCCAACAGCTCCGACCAGTAGAGCTGAAGGGGCAAGAGCTGACACAGCTCCCGCCGCCGCGAGCGCAGGATCGCCCGGATCAGCGGGCTGTTATAACGCACTTCTTTCATGGCCTCGTTTTCGATCTGGTCCAGCCGCACATGGTCCACCATCTTGAGCACCGGGGAGAGCTTGATCTCCGGGTTCGGTTCTCGTTGCGGCGGATTGTGATGCACCATCACCCGATACCGGTTATGCCGATATCCAGCGGCCAGAAAAAGCGGGCCCAGCAGCTCCTGGAGCCGAGGCTCCACCACCATAAAACGCAGATGTGTCTGAGAGGGCAGGGCCATCAGCGCACGGGTCTGCTGCTCCAGGGCGTTCACCTCCAGCGCGTGAGGCTGAAGGGTCGGAGGAAGCCGCTCCAGGATGCTCAAATTCGCGTCATACAAGATGTAAAAGGCCGGATGTGTCACCACCCGCCCCAGCTCAAAGGGCACACAGTGACATCCAGCCGTAAAGGCCAGAAGCTCAACGTCGATCACTTCCTGGAGCAGGGAGGGTGAGCGGGCAGACAAAGGCATGCAGGCTCCTGGGAGGGAAGAGCGTTTCCAACCGCTTAATGTGGGGCTGGTAGGGGTCATGGATCTCTCTTCTATACTACTCAGGGCCGGGGCGTGCGTCAATCTGGCCATGCGCTCCCGATATAGGACACACGAGGGCCATAAAACGATGACGATGCAGGGGAGCGGGGTATTCAATCGGCATGCAAAAAATGAAGGGAACGGCGGCACCGTCACAAAAGGCAGGCAGGCACAAGCATGAGTCCCGAGCGATCAGTGCTCCCGGCGAGCATTCCGACGCAACACCACCCTTCCCAAGCCCAGCAGGAGCAGCAAGCTCCACGACAGACGGGGCAATTCGGACGGCTCGAGCTGCGTACAGGCACACCCTTCCGGCTCCGGCTCCGGCGTGGGGGTCTGGTCCTGGGTCAAGATGAAGTCCTGCGGGGCCGCTTCCGCACTCTCCAGCCCCTCCTCATCTCGCGCTGAGGCCGTCCAGCGATAGGAGGCACTGTCGTAGGCGCTCATATCCACCGTCACCGAGGTCAGGCCGTTATCACCCGCCGTCACATAATCGCGCTTCTCCAGCTCCTTGCCGTTCAGATCCAGGATGCGGAAGGTATAGGTGACGTCATCTCCGTCGGGATCCACCACATTCACCAGGCTGAGCTGCACCGCACGGCTGTAGAGCACCTCCCCCGAGGAGGGATTCTGAAGGGTCGGCACCGGGGGCGCTTCATCCAGGGCGTTGACCCGGAACTGCACCACCGAGCTCCAGGGCGAGACACTCAGGCCATCGTCCACCTGCACCCGCGCGCTGTAGATGGCGTTTTCAAGGCCCTCGCCCAGCAACGCCGAGATGGTGGTGACGCTGCTGTCCGCCGTGGAAACCTCCACCTCCGCCTCCAGGAGGTCTGGAGAGTCGAAGCTGCTCCGGGTGTCCGCCTGGAAATAGTAGGTGAGAAAGTCACTGTCCGAGTCGCTGCTCACACTGCTTACGAGGGTCAGCACCCGCCCCACTTCCTCCCCCTCGGAGGGTGAGAGCAGCTCTACACTTGAGGGCACGACGTTGTCGCCGTTGACC
>JBJTQF010000098.1:0-11708 GCA_046075485.1 Myxococcota bacterium
CTCTGCTGAAGCTGGAAGTGGGACTTAAAACGCTCCAGAAATCCCGGTTCTCCGGTTAAGGAGGAATGAAGGAGCTTGATCACCACCGTGCGGCGGGCCTGGCCTTGACGGGCGCGGTAGGTCTGGCCAGAAGTGCTCAGCCCCAGATAGGTCTCGAGGGTGTATCCGGCGAAGGTCTGTCCGGTGAGGTTTTTCATCTCAGCAGCTCCAGGTGATACCCTGCGTGGGCAGGTTTATGCAGTCGAATCAGCTCTTCCACCAGCTCCGGGGTGATCTCGCTGTCATGCGGAATGTAGAGGCGCACACGAAACAGAAAGGGCTCCTTCGGATTTTCGGTGATGACCGGGGTCAGCTCGGTACACACCTCAATCATGCGGCGTAGACCGTAACAGGTGCCTCGCCACCGATACAGATCCATTGCTTCTGCCAAGAGCCTTCGTTTGCGCTTCTCGGGCCACCGTTCATTGTACGAGATCGCCAGCCAGCTTGCCAACCATCCCAAAAATTCCGCCGGAGCCGTGTGCGGATCAAAATAAAACGGCACATGATCCTGCCGCCGCTCTAAGGGTTCCCACATGGACTCAAAAATGAGCAGGAAACGTGCCAAAAAATCCTGCTCCTGATAAATGATGGGCAGATACTTCAGATAACGGCTGCGCACCTCGTGGGTGGGCAAGCTGGGAAAGGTGGGGCGACGACTCCAGCCCGAGCTTCCCGAGGACGAAGGCGGCGGAGGTGGCACCGGCGGCGTCACCACCCGGGCAGGCGGAAGCTCCGAAGGGGTGATGTTCAACGGGCGGAGGGTCTCTTCTGCCAAATTTACCCCCCGCGCTGCACCGTCCGCTCGAGAAGGCTCAGGCCGACGCTGCACCGAGGCGGCCAGGGGATCTTGCACCACCTGCTCGCCGGTCGGCGCACGACTCCCACCAAGCAGAGACTCCACTTGAAGCGCGCCAGAGGTGGAGCTCGGAACAACCTCAGACGGTTGAGGGTTCAGTGAGATACGCCCTGCGCCAGAACTCGCTCCGGCGATACCAGAAGGTGTGCCGCCGGTGACGGGTACACCCGCCGAAGCCGCCGAAGCACCCGCCGAAGCCGCCGAAGCCGCTGGAGTTCCTGTCGAGGCTGATGTCGGAGGTGTCGGAGGTCGAGGCGGTGTCATCAAAGACTCGACCCGAACGGGTTGAGTGGGCGTTCCTCCCGTGGAAGCAGCCCCCGTGGAAGCGGCTCCCGTGGAAGCAGCCCCCGTGGAGCTGACTCCTGCGTGAGAAGAAGTGCCGACGGGAGTTCCTGCGCTTCCCTGTGGCAGTTGTGACGCCGAGCTGCCGCTGGCTGTGGCATTTCCGCCTGCTGGCGGGACAACGGGTCTCGTGGGGGGCGGTGCAACCCCTGCGGCTCCCGAGGGTGAGACAGCGCCTGTGGGGGCCCTGCCGATGGGGCTCGTCGAGGCGGCACTTCCGCCCATCGGCGGAACGACGGGCTGAGGGGTTGAGCTTGCAGCCGTCGGTCGAGGCTCCACGCGGAGGCCGGGCACCGGTGTTGGCTGTTCTTCCACCTCTGGCGTGGGGGTGTTGAAGGTGGCATCGGGATCCACCGGTCCCGGTCGTGAAACGGGAGGCTTCCAGAACAAGCGAATGGCACCGAGCTCAATCACCGTCCCGGGGGCAATCCGGGTCGGCTGGTGTCGGGCCAGCGACTGCCCCGAGACCGTGGTGCCCATCGAGCTGCCCACATCCGTGATGAACACCCCTTGAGGCGTCACCGTCAGCTCGGCATGATTCTTCGAGATATAGGGTCGAGGCAGCACCAGCTCACTATCAGGTGAACGCCCGATGCGCAGCCGCATGTTGGGGGTCAAGGTGAGCTCACGCTCTACCGTGCCTTCGATCTCCACCACCAGGGAGCCAAGCGGAGTCATAGGTTATTCCTCCAGCCGCTGAACGATGACCCGATGTTGCAGCGAACAGATGACGGCATGTCGTGGAACCTGCAAACGATTGGGAATGGTGTTGGCGGTCCCGCCAGAGGTCTCCGCACTTTGAATCACCAGTCCTTCCACAAACTCCACGCCGGGCACCCGCATGAGGAGCCCCATGACCTCCGACTGATGAAGGTCTCGACCAAAGGGCCAGCCACGACCTTCGGGCCCTCCCACAAAGGGATGAAGATACTTGTAGAGTGTCTGCTCCGCCTTCTGCTGAACTTCCGCCAGCAGGATCGGATCCGCTTTCTGGCCAGCCCGGAGCCGAGCTTGCACCGACACCCACAGATAACGCGGCTGGATCACCTCCAGCGCGATGCCCAGCGGACGGCGCTCGTCCACTGCACTCTGCACCTTCTGCTTCAGCTCAGTGGAGAGGGTCAACAGCTCTGGAGCATAACGGTCGAGGGTGGGGTCGGCTTCAGGCAACACGGCGACAAAGACCTCTCCCGGTTTGGGATCACCGGGCTGAGGCGGCTGAGCGCCCGGAGCAATGCAGACTGCTCGAGCCACCCCTCCGACCTGGGTGGCCAAATATTCGTAGTCATCGGCGGTGACGGCGCGGGTTCGGGTGCGCAACACCTGAGGGGCTCTCAAGCGTGCATCGTCGAGGGTCTGGGCATCCATGCCTCCGGCGGCACCAAAACGATTGGTCACGCGGGCGACGAAGGGGATGGAGCTCTTGAGCACCGTCAGGGCTCCCCGAGGCAAGTTGCCAATGACGCCCCCGCCGAACTGATAACGGTTAAACTTGATATGGCTGCCCCGAGGTGGGACCGCTCCAAAGTGGTACAGATTGCCATCGGGCTGAAGCAAGCTGGGTCCGAGGGTCAGGGTGCCATCCAGATGATCCAAGGAGAATACTTTATCGTGGGGGCCTGCGTCGGCAAAGTCTTCAACATACGTCCAGCGTTCGATGGGAAAGCCGGGTGTCTCCACGATCAGCACACCCTCATTCGGATCGAGATCCAAGATCGGGGTGTTGGCGAGGCGAAATCTCTGACCCGGCGTGCCATCACTGGAACCCAAACGCTCATGAGAGATGGCCACTGCATTCCGAGCAGGTGCGGTGCCGCCGCGAGACTCTACCGTGACCGCTTCGATCTCTGGCGAGACTTCGTATCGGTTGGGACCACCTTGCTCGTCGGTGAGACGACAGCGAATCCAGTAGGCTTTCTGACCGTTGATGTTATCCCGCTCCATCTCGGGGAGATGCAGAATCACTTCACCATCTTTGTTGAAGCCACGGGTCCCATCATACTCCACTTCGCAGGTGATCCAGCGCACATGAGGCCCCTGCCAAACTTGCCATTCAATTGGCGGGGCATCGGGATTGATACCGGCACCCGAGGCCAGTGAGCAGGTAAACTTGAGGGCCATCACATGGTGAGAATGATCCTTTTCCAAGCCAATATAGAAGGCATCACCCGGGACCGGATTGGATGGAAAGATGAAGGCTTTCTGACCTTCCATATCGAGACGTTTCATGTCATGCACCAACCAAGCTCGAGCGTCCTGAAATCGAGCGGTGCGGGTCATGAGGGCTTGCACGGTGGGAGGACGCACGATCAGATCGCGCTCGGTGGTGAAGATGATGGCCGGGCTGGTTTCGGTGCGCACGGTGGCCACTTCGGTGCCACGCGGAATGGTGATATCGGTATGCCATGCGGCAGACAGATAGAAGGTCACGGGCACAGTGGCAGCTCTGGGCGGTGAGAGCTTCACCCCAATCAGCTCTAAGAACTTCACATACATCTTGTCGGGCACTTGATTGACCCGATACAGGAGCAGATCGGTCATCCAGGCGAACAACTCAATCAACGTCACCCCTGGATCGCTGACGTTGTGATCGGTCCACTCTGGACAATAGCGGGGGATCATGCGCTTGGCTTGATCCACGATCTCTTGAAAGGTTCGGTCGTCGAGCTTGGGAGTTGGCAACGCCATACTATCTCCTTGAGAAACGCAGGCACAGGGATATCGAGATCGTCAGAAGCGAGCTTAACCAGCCGCTCCTTCCCCGGGAATTCGATAAAAAGGAAAGACGAGGGTGCGCTGATCGTAGGTCGATTTGACCTTATAGTGGATGGTGATCAGCATACGCTCAGCATATTCGGGATCGGGTTGAGTCTGTACGTCTTGCACTTCGATGCGGGGTTCCCACATCTCGAGGGCGTCTCGTACAAAAAAGCTGGCCAAGTTAAAGGTATTGGCATCGTTGGGTGCAAAGAGCAGACTGTGGATCTCACAGCCGAACTCCGGGCGCATCACCCGCTGACCTTTGGGGGTGAGTAAGATGACCTGCATGGCCTCTTCGATGTCGCGCTCACGACGGGCGAGCGCGATGCGTCCGCGTCCGTCTACGTGAGGCGGAAAAGCCCAACCTGTTCCGAGAAAATCCGCACTCATGAGCTGCTCCTTCTTCTCACTCAACCCACCATCACAGTGGAGACGGCGATCACCGTTCCAACAGGTGCATCCGCTGGATCGTTACACGTATTGGCGGGATCTCCGTTTCGGGCCGCAGGTTTACCATTGATCATCACCTTCGTGCTGCCCTGAATGATGGTGGCCTTGTTCGTGGGAGGCTTCTGAAATGGACCTCCCTGGGGAATATGCGGAGGGGTATTGTCAGCGGTACTGTTGAGTGTCGCCGCTGCCATTCCTTGGATCTTCACATCACTGCTCAGGCCACCACTGATGATGCCTGTAAAGGGATGTGGAATGGGGGTGGGCACCGCACCACTCGGCGATGGAATCATGATGATGTGAATGTCTGTTCCCATCACTTGATCGCCCTGTTTTGCTCCGGGTTGACCCATATAATCCCTCCTCTTCCAGCGCGATATCCGCCCCTTCACGGCGCTATTGACGCACCCTCTTTGCTCAGTTCAGGTTGATCAGAGAGCCCTTGACATCCACCGTGGCCGCGCCTCCATCCACCACCACACCGGCACCTTTGATGGTGACTTTACCGGTGGCTTCGACATCAAATGTCTGACCCGCTTTGAACTTCATCGGACCCTTGGACTCGATGAGGATCTCATTTCCGCTGGAGGTCAGCACGATCTGATTGCCACCCTTATCGGTGATGGTCACATTCTCCGAGCCGGAGGTATCATCCAGGGTGATGATGTGTCCTGACGACGAACGAATGATGCGCTTATTGACTTTGCCACTGGAGACGATACTATCACTCTTTTCGGGAGGTGCGTCTTTTCCATTCCACAGTCCTCCCAACACATAGGGATAGTTGATGTCGCCCATCTCAAAGCCCACCAGCACTTCATCTCCGACTTCAGGGAGAAACTGAATGCCACGTTCGGCACCTGCTCCCAGCGCGATGGTGCGGGCCCAGTCGCTGGTGTGATCGGCAGACAGCCAGGGAAACATCACCTTCACCCGTCCTTGTCCTTTGGGATCCTGATTGTCGGTCACCACTCCAATGGCAAGGCTTGGAATACGTCCGGGATGTGTCTCAGACTTGATCAGATCGCTGATCGAGAGTGCTTGCAGACCAGAGACTGAAAACGCCGTGGTGTAGCCTTCGGATGGACGAAAGATGTGCTGAGAGCCGGTGACAAAGTATTTGCCGCTGAAGCGTTCTCCGACGTTTTTGATCTGAACGGCGGAGCCTGCCTTTACCCCGGGTGTCCCACCTAAGAGACCTTCGGCGGTGATGCCTTTGGCGGCGTGCCGGTTGGCCGCTGCTTGGGCCAGCTCATCGGCTACCTTCTGCACTCGAGCGGGGGTGGAGACCAGATCTAAGGCTTCCAGATTAAAGGCGGACTTGGCCAAGTCGCTGGCCGACTGATTGACACCAATCTCTGGCGTATATTTGCCTTTTTCGGCTTTTCCAACGAGCTGCTCTTTTTTTTCGGGATCCCATCCCAGCGCGGTCACCTTGTTGATCTGTTGAAGGGTCGAGAGGCGCGGGCGAAACTGAGTCACCTGCTCACCCCACGTCAGCTCTTGCTCACTTCCCGCACCTTCGGGCGGTTCAAAGACCAGGGTGGACTCCGACACGTAGAGCAAAAATCCCAGCCGCCCCGCTCGTCCTTGCAGAAATTGTAGGTTGGTCTCATTGGCCTGAAGCACATACTCATGCACCGCAGAGGTGGTCCCGCAGCGGGCTTTTAATCCCACCTCTTGCGCCAGCTTATTGACCAAGTCGCCGTCCGTCACATTCTGAAAGCTGCGCACTTGTTTTCCACGGTCCAGACGATGCAGTCGATCAAAAGCACGCATCACCAGACGCTGAGAGCCTTGCTGAAACTCTGGCTCGAGCTCCACCAGCTCCCCATCAAAGATGAGCACGTCTGTGCCTTGATCATCTTTGGCTTTGATCACCAGGGCTTTACCGGGCATGAGGCTGGCATCGTCCACCCAGCGTAAGGAGGCATCTTGGAGCTGGATGGTACACATATCGGGCATGTGCAGGCTGTTTTCGACGCAGATTTCCAACACAGACGCCATAAAGTCTTCGTTGGCATTGGTGCCATCAATGGAGACATAAAAATGGCTGACATGAGAGTTGCGATCAGACATTTGGAATCACCAGCACCATGCCAGGGGGAAGATCTCGCACCTGGGAGAGATTGTTGAACTCCGCAATGTTTCGCCAGTAGCGGGTGTGACCCAGCTCCTTGTGGGCAATAAAGCCGAGTGTGTCCCCTTCACTGACCGTCCAGAGCCGCTCCCCCCCTTCACCGCCGGAGGTGGGATTCTGTCGAGGCTTGGAGCTGTCATCTTCTAGCTGAGTCATGGTGACATTGGCGGTTGCCCGCTTGGGGGTGCCATCCACATCAAAGAGGGTAAACTTGACGGTGAGGTTGGTGATGGCCGCCACGAAGCTCCAGTTCCGGCCCCAGACGAACTTCACCTTCGGAGGACGGCCAATCTTGTTCTTACTGTCTTTGAGATCCGCATCGATGATGGTGAGATTCCAGAGCGGCAGGATATATTTCTCTCTCACGCAGCTACTCGTGCCGTAGGTGTCAAAAAACAGCTCCACCGTCAGGGTCGCCGGATTACCGCCCGCAAACTCCAGCGGTGCCTGATTGCTGCCCGACTGCTGCTGCTTCTGCCACTGCACCTGACGCGCCACCGAATACTCTTTGGGGTTAAAGTGACACTGAATGGGGCTACGTCCTTCGGGATCTTTATCGTAGTTGATGATCAGGGCCTTGGTGGGCCGATTGTTGCTCGACATGATCATCCCTCCTGGTGGCATCTTCATGCTGATGCCGCTGCACTTCCGCTGAGTTATCCTGTTTAGCGCGAGCGACGGACTTCTTCTTGAAGCCGACGTTTGATCCGCTCATAGACCTGCCGGGCGATGGCATCTATATTGGGCTCCGCCCCTCCTGCCTCTTCGGGAGGAGAGGCTGAAGACGCGGCAGGCTCTCCACCGCCGCTGTCGGCTTCCTGTGCCGCAGGTTCTGCGAGCCGAGCAACCCCTGCACTGGCGCTCGTACCTGCGCTCGTACCTGCGCTCGTAAAGCTCCCGAAATTTGCACCCGCCGATGAGGGCGCTGGTGAAGGGGAGACCACACTACCTGCTCCGGTGGGAGACGAAAACGGTGCTGCTGGGCTCGTGGCTGCCGAGGTCCGCATTCCCACATGCGCCGAAACAGGCCCTGCGCTCGCGGGCTCCGCTTGGCCAAACGAACGAATACCGGCCTGGGAGAGCTCCATCGTGGGGAGCGTTGAGGGCGTTGTCACCCAGGTGGGCAGTGGCTCCCACGGGGCTGGCAATCCTCCCCACGCATCTTGCTGCCGAGTGGTGCGTGACAAGAGCCCTGGCCCCCTGAGCTCCGCAGAGCCCGTGGCAGGCTCCGAATAAGTGCCGGACTGAGAAGGGCTGAACGTCTCTTGTCGGCTCCACGCGCCAGCAGGGAGGTTTGAAGACGAAGCGCCGGGTGCCGACTTTTCCTCCGCCGAGCTGCTGCCATCATCTTCCAGCCACGCCAGTGCTTCCGGGGAGAGGGCAGGGGCTCCCACCAGGGCTCCTGCTTGGCCGGGCAAAAAGAGCTGCTCGCCTTCGAGACCCACCAGGGGAGCCCGCTGTGTTCGCCGAGAAGTACGCTCCGCCAGACGTCGAGCCAACTGTTCAGATCGACGGGCAAAACCTTCTTCAACCGGATCTTGCTCCACGGGAGGCAAGGCGCTTACGCCTCCGGTAGAAGCGGAGAATATGCCCGCTTCTCCACCGCTCAAGGTGGCCTGAGCGGAGACACTTGGCGCGGAAGCAGGGAACGAGCCGGGATTCGACAAAAACGCTGGCAAGGCCGATGACGTCAGCCCCTCTGAGCCCTTCTCAGCCGCAATCATGGGCGCTGAGGCAGACAAAATGGTGGGCGTCGCGGGGGAAATCGCAGGCTGGCGCGGAGCGGTCGGAAGTCCTCCCCTGGAGGGCGGAACAAAGGAATGTGACCCCGACGAGGCTGCTTGCTGCTCCGCTTGACGCGCTCGAGCCACATGGGTCAGCTCATGGGCCAACAGGCTCAGCCCACGCGGAGAATTCAGCGACTCCTGGATCCCGACATAAACCGCACCGTGAACGCTGACGGCTTCGGCGCCATATGCGGCGGCCATTGCAGCCCCTTCGGACCCCGCAATGATCGGCACAGTCCACGGATCAACACCCGTGAGCTGCTCAAGCTGAAGTCGGACCTCCGGTGAGAGCAGGGGGGCAGCGGTCTGAGCCGGGGAGAGGACATCGGCGGAGGGCGGAGTGGATAAAGTAGGCTGAACATAGGCGGTGGGTACTAAAGCTGATTGATTTAAAAAGGCTTCTGGTGAATTCCCAGCGGCATCCATTGCTTCTGAACGCACCGGCTGCGGCTTCAAGGGCTCCGTCTGTAAGCTCGGCATGCTCGGCGCGGAGACCGGCAGGCCCAAACTCCGACGGGTGGCTTCCGAGAGCTGCACGCGAGAAGTCGCCTCAACTTGTGGTGCCTGCACACCCGTCAACGCTGGGCTGAGCTCGCGCCCACGGGGATCGAGGTTTAAAACCCCTGCGGCTTGAACCGATGAAAGTCCCATCGCCGGACGTGGCGTTGTTTCCCCAAGCGCGGCTTGAGGAAGTGGCGCTGCAAAAGGACGAGGAGCACCCGCAAGAAACGCCGCCAGCGTCGCACTGGGGGAGGACGTGGCCCCACTCGGATTGCCGCCCGAGAGAGCTGAAGGTTCTGCTGCCAGCACACGGGGCGTTGAAAGTGGGCTGGAGAAGCTCGCAGTCTGCTGCACCGCTTGGCTTGCGGGGAACCTCTCCGGCGTGACGGGAGCGGTTCGCTCGAGGGGTACGGGACGTGCTGCCGCTGCGGTCTCCGGCATTGCAGGAGACTGTGGGAGACGTGCTGTTGTGGGCCCTTGACGTTGCGCGGCGAGTCGCGCTTCTTCGGCTCTGATGCTGTTTTTGATGCGCTCCAGCCAGCTCTGAGGGGATCTATCACTCGGGGCTGGACGATTTCCAGCGGATGCCGAACGCTGCTCAACGGGGGCCGTGCGCGGTTCTGGTGTAACAGGACGCTGTTGAGTCGCTGCGGGTCGCTGCGGAGCCGATGCGGATGCCGACTCGACAGATGCCGTGGGTGACGCTGGAGCGGCAGACTGCTGAGGAGCCGGTGTCGGCTCAACAGGTGCAGTGGATGCGGCTGGAGAGTGGGCATACTGCGCTTCAGCCGGAGCTGCCGAGGTGGGTGCTTCCGTCTCCGTTAATGCCGGAACAGCGGCAAAGAGCCGACGGGCGAGTGCCGCCAAGTTCTTGGACGTGGGCGATGTGGCCTCCGGGATGAGCGGCGCGAGGTCCGGGGCTGCCTCGCTTGACAACTCCCCGGGCATTTCCGGCAAGGCCATATCCGACGGTGCTTCGGAAGGGCTCACCGAGGGGAGGGGGACGCTCGACACGTGAGGTGTTGGCGAGCTGGCCGTGCTGGAAGACGTTGGCATTTCAACCGGTTGAGGCGCTCCCTGAGCAGGTGATACGGGCGCTGCGGCGCTCGTCGAAGGAGCTTCCGCTGCTCGTGGTGCAGGGGCTGGACGCTGAAGATGTGCGGGGCGGCGTGCCACGCGCATCTCGATGGGGGCGCCCGGCTGAGGGGCGCCCGGCTGAGGAGTGAAAGTCTCGGCTGCCGACGCATCGACGCTCAGCTCTGGCGGAGCGGCTCGACGAGTGACTGTTTCCAGGGTTGGAGAGAGGGCTGTCACAGGTTCAAGTTCTTGCTCTGCCGGTTTTGTTTCCCGAAAAGAAGCTCGCGCTGAGGGAGTGGCGGTGAGCTCTGCGGGGAAAGAAGGGGTCTCCCATGTCTGCGACGGTGCCAGCTCCGATCCAGCAGGAGCGGTGACAGGACCGAGGGTTGAGGCTGAACTGGATGGCTCCACGGTGAGCGGGGCAGCTCCTTCCGACGGTGCCGTTCTCGCCGGATGATGGGGCGGCACATGGAAGGAAACCACGGCAGGAGCCTCGGCAGGAGCCTCGGCGGGAGCCACGGCAGGAGCTATCGGCGCATGGATGCTCACCGGCTCAGGCTCAGGCGGAGGCGGCAGCGGCTCAAAGATGCCCAGCTCGGCGAGCGCATGGCGTCTCAGGCGTTGTGCCCACGCTTGAGGGCTGTTTTTGGGTGGAGCGGGCGCTGGAGTCGGACGCGCCCCCGGTCCAGGCAACGCAGGCGCTGGAGCCCCTGGAGATGCAGCAGGTGGAGCCGTTCGTGCAGACACCTGTTGCGCAGGCGTCACCGTGCGCGCGGCTGGAGCCTCCCCATCGGGAACGTTTTGCACCGGCGATGCTGGATATTTAGGCAGCTCGCGGGTGCGGGGGGCCGCCATCGGAGCCGCTGGTGGGGAGAACGGGGCACTCGGTGGGTAGGATTCCGAGTACGTCGGTGTGGGATGCTGAAGGGGCGCTGGCATGCGCACCGGAGCTGGACCCTCGTATCCTCCTGTCGGCACACCTGCGCCCGGTATCAGCCCATTTCCCATCGGTGAGGAGCTGAAAAATCCGGCATCCGGAGGATATGTTGCGGCAACATCAGACGGCGCAGTCCACCCAAACGACGGGGAAGCCTCGGGGGGAGGTGCATACGAAAGGGTTCCGGCCCCTGCATTAGCCGGTTGTGCCGGAATAAAACGCATGGCCAGCCGACGCTGCATCGTGCCACGCGCATCCACCTGTAACAGCGGACTCCCCACACGCAGCTCACCGGTGCTCTGAATCATCTCCAGAGCGCGGTTGTGGTGGCGTTTGAGTCGCTGAACAAGCCGAGGCAGGATCACGATTGAACGCTCCAGCTACTGATGCCCTGATGCGCCAGCTCCAACGTCTCGATGGCGGCGGCGCTCTGGGTGGAGTTAAACGAAGGGCCCACCCACTTGACTGGATAAGCACCCTGGAAATCCCAGCGGTATTTTTCCTTGCCCTGCACGTTGCAGAGCACAATGGTGACGTTTTTACGCTCCACCTGACCGTTGACGATCTTCATACACCAGCTCAAAAAGTCACTGGAGACGGTCATGCCTTTTTTGAGGGTCAAGTTGGAGTACTTAGCCCGCCCGGGAAGCCGATGGACGTAGCTGTTGTTGCCACCCTCTTCGTAGTCTTGGGTGGTAATCTCCACTTGCAGGCCGGTCACTTCGGTGAAGACCGCCTCTACAAAACCCTCAATCTTGATATAATAACGTCCGGTCTGAAGCACCTGATTCATATGCTCACCTCCGCCCACGCGCG
>JBJTQF010000099.1:0-8243 GCA_046075485.1 Myxococcota bacterium
GCGCGCCGTCCGATCAGGTTGAGCTTCAGTGTCCCGGGACGGTCGGGCATGAGCTGCTGCTCAATGGTAAAATCCAGGTTCTGGAGCACTTCGATCAGCTTATTGGCAAGGGGGGCATTACTCAGGTGGCTGACGGTATTATGACCGACCAGCTCGCGGGTCAGGGCGACGACATCCATCATGTGCTCCTTATACGTCTGCAAGAGAAGAGGTGACTGTATATATCCGATGTGGTGCCACATTTGAAGGGCAGGTCGAGGCGTGTAAACACAATTGAGACCGATGGCCCAACCTTTTGCATTGATCCGCAGCACACTTGACGACAGAATACCACGCTTGCACCGTCGGGGATTGATCTGATACACAGCGGGATTTGAGCTCGCCCAGGTATTCCCCCATGCCATTCCTCACCATAAAGGCAGATCGAGTATGTCCCAGGAGGTTCAGATTTCTCAGGAGGCAGGGCTTCCCACCTCTCCAGTGGCCCGTTTTTTTGCGCAGACCGAGCACGGGCTGGCCATGCTGCTGCTGGGCTGTATGGTGGTGCTCTCGATCATCAACGCGGTGGCGCGCATGGTGAGTGGCATCGAAGTGCCTTCGGTGCAGGTCTATCTTCAGCATTTTAACCTGCTGCTGACCTTTGTGGGGGCGTTGATGGCCACCCGGCTGGGGCGGCATCTGACACTCTCGACCACCCACACGCTGGGAGATACGCTGCTGGGACGGCTCGGGGGCATGGTCGGGGATGCCGTCGGCGGGTTGATGTCGCTGACGCTGGCTTATGCCTCCTACGAGCTGGCGCTGGCGGAGCAGGGCTCGGACGCGGCGCTTCCCGGGGGTCTTAAGATCTGGATGTTCCAGATGGCCATGCCGGTCGGGTTTATTCTGATCGCCCTCCGGTTTTACTTTCGTAAGCTCAAGGTGTGGCAAGGGGTGCTGGCGCTGGGGCTCTCGTTGGGGCTGCTGTATGGGCTGAGCACGGTGGTGACGGAGTCACGCGGCGGGCTCTTGTGGCCTCTTTTTGGGCTGCTATTGTTCTCCAGCCTGTTGGGTGCGCCGATGTTTGTGGTGATGGCGGGGGCGGGCATGTTGTTCTTTTTTGTGGACGACGTGCCGCTGGCGGCGGTTCCGGCGGAGATCTATCACATTGTGGCTTCTCCGACCTTGCCGGTGATTCCGGTCTTTACCTTTGCGGGCTATTTGTTGGCCAAAGGTGGTGCTTCCAAGCGGCTGATCCGGCTCTTTAATGCGTGGTTTGCGTGGATGCCGGGGGGGGTGGCGGTGGTCACGGCGCTCGTCTGTGCTTTTTTTACCACCTTCACCGGTGCCTCGGGCATCACCATCTTGGGGCTGGGTGGCCTGATGATGCCCATGTTGCTCAAGGCGGGTTATCGTGAGGCGTTTGCGGTGGGGCTCATCACCACGGCGGGCAGTCTGGGCATGTTGTTTCCGCCGAGTTTGCCGGTGATCTTATACGGGGTGCGTGCGGCCACGCCCATTGATCAGCTCTTTTTGGGGGGTATTCTGCCGGGCTTTTTCCTCATGGGGGTGGTGATTGCATACGGCATCTTTGAAGGGTATCGCAGCAATGCCACACGAACGCCTTTTGAGTGGAGCGAGGCGCGGGCTTCCCTTTGGCATGCTCGTTTTGAGCTGGCGATGCCGATGTTGCTGTTCAGTGGGATCTTTTTTGGGCTGGTGAACTTGGGGGAAGCAGCGGCGCTCACGGTGCTCTACATCTTGATCGTGGAGACCTTGATCACCCGGGAGCTGGTGCTCTCGCGGGATCTGCCGCCGGTCATGCGTGAGTGTGTGACGGTGGTGGGCTCGTTGCTGATCATCTTTGGGGCGGCGTTGGGCCTGACCAACTACATGGTGGATGCCGAGATTCCTTCTCTGCTGACGAGCTGGGTTCAGACGCATGTGCAGGAGCGGTGGTTGTTCATCTTGGCCCTCAACGTGGTGCTGTTGGTGGTGGGCTCGCTGATGGAGGGGCTCTCGGCGATTGTGATCTTGGTGCCGCTGATTGCGCCGATTGGGCTGGCCTTTGGTTTTCACCCGGTGCATCTTGGGGTGTTGTTTTTGGCCAATCTGGAGGTGGGATTCCTGTTGCCCCCGCTGGGACTGAACCTGTTTCTGTCTTCGATCCGCTTCGAGCGTCCGTTGATTTCGCTCTATAGGCCGATCCTGCCCTTCCTGCTGCTGATGTTTCTGGCCGTACTGGTGATCAGCTATGTGCCGGAGCTGAGCTTGGCGCTCCTGCCCGATGCGCCTCCGGTGGAGCCTATGCCTTAGGGGGGATTTACAGTGGTATGGAGTAACGTGGCAGGGGATCTTTGCCTTTTCCTGTCAGCCAGCGGGCGTCGGGCTGCCAGGCGCCGTTGGGCTCCTCTCGACGCCGTGTCTCAATGATGACTTCTGTCTGACTGATGCGCAGCAGATTGATGGGCAGCCTTAAACTGCCAGTCGGTGGCCTGCTGCGTCAGGTCTCCCGAGAGCACCAGCGCATCCACGCGAGAGATCGACATTTCCTCCAGATCCGCCATGAGCTGATGGCTCCAGACTTCGGCCTGAGTGGGCTCGGTAAAGTGGAGATCTGAGAGGTGGAGCACATGGACGTATGGCATATGTGATGCCCCTGCCTGCTCGATTTTCGGGCTCAGCGTCTGGAATCCAAGCTGCTTGTCGAAGTTGATGCCGACTTGGAGTGCCAAGCCACACTGCTTAATAAACCCTCGCCAGTCCATGTGACGCAGATAAAATCCAAGCTGTGGTTATTTCAAGCTCTGTTGAGACGTGGAAGGCATACATCTGCGCGTGGAGGGTCGGAAATATCGGTGAGCGTTTGGGAGAGGCGAGCACTCGCGAGAGGGCGTGTTTCAGTTGGAGGCCAGCTTCGACACCACATCCGAGCAGGAAGCACTGGCGGGCAGCGCCACCATATAATAGTACGATGCAGCATACTGATCGGGCTCAAAGCGCACTTCGGGATCGCTGTTGGGAAAAACAATGGAGTTGTCACCGAAGAGACTCTGATCGTTGGTGAGCGACGAGTAGCCGCCGGTGATCACGTACTCACCACCTTCGTTGGTGGAGACTGCCGAAGGCTCATGCCCCAAGAGCAGACGTTGGCAGATATAGGTGTCCACAAACGGATCCCCATCGATGACGGTGGTGGTGGTGAAGCCGTTTTTGGCATCGCCATCTTCGTCGCGCCAGCGGGAGTCACTGGTGCTGGTGGGGCAGGTTTGTGCGAGATAGTCGGTGAAAGTGGCACCCCAGCCTGAATAAACCTCCCCCGTAGACAAGTCTGAGGTGAGTGCGGCAGAGATGGAGCACTCCGAGCCACCACTGGCGTCTCCGGTCAAGCTGAGCTTCCAGGTGGCGCTGATGACCCATGAGCCGGGATCCTTGGGAAACTCGGTGGACTGGATGGTTGTCCCACCATCTGGCATATCAATCTCAATATTTGAGACAGAGACGGCGCACAGATCCTCGGAGAAGTCATACGTACCATCTCCCTTATTGGAGAGGGTGACGAGGAAATAGGAATCCGTATACTGAGGATACCAGCCTTCCACCGTCGCGGGGCTGCCGTAGACGTAGACCTCTTGGTCGAGGTGGCGCACCATCGCCCAAGTGGTGGGCACATTGCTGAGGAACTCATCACTGGCGCAGGGGCCGGTGGGGGGCAGCGTGGGGGTATCATCATCGATGGTGCAGGCTTCGGGGTTTTCCTCGCAGTTATTGCCACAACCGACCATGCCTACACTCAGGGCGAAGAGCGCAGCGCCCGCCAGCCAGGAGCTGGGCGAGACAAAACGCGGCGATATCCAGAGCGCAGGACGGTGGAGGCTCGTCTTATCGGGATGGGACATCACGGGGGGTCTCCTCTCGGTCCAGGCGCCAGCAGACGCCTGTCAAGGTTGTCGGATGAAACGTCTACAGTTCTGTAGACGTGAAGTCTCAATCGGGTATTATACTGACACACGCTCGAGTCGCACAGTAGATTCTGTCACCGTCGTCAGTCCGCCAATATTTTCAGATCACATCCGTCAAACGTGACAGTTCTACGGGTGAAGTTATCAACCGACCCTATATTCTGAGGTACGCCATGTTGCGCTGGGATCATCGGGATGCCACGTCATTGGAGGGGCAGGCTCAACCCCATCGAGTTTCACACCGAGGGGGAGTGCAGAGCGCATTGCCCCAGGTGCGGAGCGTGAAGGTCTCATCTCCCGTTACCTGGGGTTGGGTGCCAATTCTGACGCTGCTCTTGACCCTCTTGCCAAGTCTTACTTCTGCTAATACGAGCACGACCAATACCGTCACGACCAATACCGTCACGACCAGTACCGTCACGACCAGTACCACACCCGTGACCTCTTCGGCGGGAGGCCCTACCCCGCCTCCTGCCACCGCCGCCGTCCATCAGATCGTCTCCTGCGCCGAGGCCCGCACTGCACACACCCTCGCCACCGTCAAAGGATATTCGGTTCGCATCTCCTCTCAGCGTCAAGGGTATAGCTTAGAAGGCAAGCTCGAAGAAGACTACCGCATTGTAAAGACCGTGACCATCACCCCCACCAGCCGCAATGAGAAGTTTGAGAAAGGCGAGAAGAACGGCAAAACCGCCGACGTAGACGACTTTTGGATGGAAAAGCTCGGCATGAGCAAAAAATACAACCCCGAGGCCATGAATCTTTTCTCTAAAGAGAATAAAGGCCGCTACGATTATGTGCTCAAAGGGCCGGAGACCCTCAAAGGGCGGGCGGCCTGGAAGCTGGCCTTTAAGGTCAAGACCGAAGGCTCTCAGGAGCTCCAGCGGGGCCACGTGTGGATCGATCAGGCTTCTTGCGGCGTGGTGCGCGCCGAAGGTTCTTTCCCGAAAGTGTGGGTCACAGAGCGGGTACAAGCCGATCTGGCCTTGACCGAAGTGCAGCCGGGGCTCTGGCTTCCCTCAAAGCAGGTGGTGGACTTGGAGGTCAGCATGCCCTTGCTCAAGCGCCGCGCCAAGATGATCGATGAATATTCCGCCTACCAGGTGCGGGGAGGCCGCTGAAATCTCCTCCGGCTGGCACCCATGAGGCTCTGCTGAACGAAGCGGCGACGGGGTTTTTTATCCCATACCGACCAAAATTGGCCATATTGTTTGCCTTCTCACCAGAATGAAGATTCCGATTTTAACAGGGAGCAGCCATGAGTACACGGCCTGTCTTGATTCTGGTGGAGGACAGTCCACTCGACGCGGAGATCATGCAACGGGTGTTAAGTCGGGCGAAAGTGGCCCATCCAGTGAAGCTCTTGCGGGACGGCGACGAGGCGTGGTCATACTTATCGGCCTTGACGTCTCTGGAGGGAGTGGCCTTGCTGCTCCTGGATCTAAACTTGCCCCGCCGGAATGGACTAGAGGTATTGGCCGACCTGAGCCTTCATCCGCTGCTTCAGCAGCTCCCCGTGGTGCTCTTTGTTTCTTCCGAGCTGGATCAAGAGCGTGCCGAGAAGCTGGGCCATCCGCGCCTGCGCTGTGCTTACAAACCCTTGCCTTTTTCTGATCTTACTTCCTTGCTGGATCAGCTTCACGTAGCGCCGCTTGAGCGTATTGCCTGACGGCGACACAGGCGCTCAAACCTGCCAAGACCCGCGTTATCTCTTCTTTTTTATTTGACCCCCTCCCGACATCCTCTTAGAATGATTAGATTATATCTCAGCCTGAGATTGAACATAAGATGCCCTGTGACCTGTGAGCGGAGCCGCTGGCTATGAATGAAGCGCCCCCGGAGGAAGACTTTACGCCCGGACCCGATGATACCATCGTCCGACCGAGCGCACCTCATATCGCCCCCTCCCCCTTGGAGACCAAAGTCACCTTTCGAGCTTATCTCGAAGTGGTGGCCGGTGCTTCTTTTGGGAAGCGTTTCTATTTATCCTGCCAAGAAGAGCATATCATCGGACGCAGTACCGAGGTTGCCATCCCCCTCGTGGATGACCAAATCTCGCGCTTGCATGCTCGCGTCGTCTGCGCCAACGAGCTCTTTGTCTTGATGGACATGGACTCCAAAAACGGCACCTTCCTCAACGAAATGCGCATTCACGAATGCCCGCTTCACACGGGTGATGAAATCACCGTCGGCAATCACAGGCTTCAGTTCCTCTTTGAGCCGGTTCGTACCACATCCGTGTGAGGATTGAGTCATGTTGATAAAATTCTGGGGAACGCGCGGCTCGATTCCCACGCCGGGCCGACTGACCGAGAAGTATGGCGGCAACACCTCCTGCGTCGAAGTCAGGGTCGCCGACAAAATTCTCATCTTCGACTGTGGCACCGGCTTGCGTGAGCTCGGCCTTCAGTTCCTCAAGGAGTTTGGTGGCACCGGCATCGAAGCCCATCTCTTCTTGAGCCACACCCACTGGGATCATATCCAGGGGTTTCCGTTTTTTATGCCTGCCTTCCGTCGAGGCAACACCTTTTATCTGTATGGGGCCGCTGCTCGGCGTGAGTCCATCAACCAGCTCTTGTCCGGCCAGATGCAGCCCGAATATTTTCCTGCTCGGCTGGACGATATGGAGGCCAGCTTTCACTATCGGGCTTTCCGTGACGTGGTAGACCTCGGCGGGGGCCTCAAGGTGGAGATCGCGGAGCTCTATCATCCGGGCACCTCTTACGGCTTTGCCCTCACCTACCAGGGCTTTAAGATCGTCTATGCCACCGACAACGAGCTCAACGCGGGCCTGAAGCTGATGCGCGAGCGTGATTTCAGCTCGGGCTGGTTGGATCCGGCTTTTACCCTGCGTCCGCATCTATTGCCCTTTTTTCAGGGTGCGGACCTGATGATTGCCGACTGTCAGTATACAGACGACGAATATTATACCAAAGTGGGGTGGGGTCATGCCTCTACCTCAGCCGTGGCGGAAGTGGCCTGCCGTGCCGATGTGAAACGTTTGGCGCTCTTTCACCATGAGCCCATGCATGGCGACCGGGTGGTGGATGTGATGGTGGGCGAGGTCAAACGTTATATCCAGCACCGTGAGCGCCCCATTGAGGTCATTGGCGCGCGTGAAGGCATGGTGCTCAAGATTGGCCCCTAAGCGCGAGGCCGCATGTATACCGGACAGGTGATTGTTCGTTTTGGAGATATCGATCAAGCGGGGATTGTCTACTTTCCCCGCTTTTTTAATTATTGCCACATGATCTATGAAGACTACCTGCGCACTCGTGTGATCGCCCTCCACACCCTGATTGGCGAACGACGCATCGGCTTTCCCATCGTCCGGGTCGAGTGCGACTTTAAGAGCCCCCTCCGTTATGGCGATGTCTGCGAGGTGGAGCTTCAGCTCCTCAAGCTGGGAGGCACCTCGTTGACCTACCGATATCGCATGTTTAAGACCGGCACTCAACAGGAGCGCATCCTCTGCGCCGAGGCCAAGATCATCACCGCCTGTATGGACATGGACACCCACGCTGGCACCCTGATTCCCCCCGACGTGCGGGCACTTCTCTCCCGAGACTTAGAAGATCTGTCGGCCCCCCGCCCGTGATGCTCCGACCACATGATGCCTCGCATGCGTGCGTGCGTGATGCGTGGGCGTGCGTGATGCGGGGGCGTGCGTGAGGCGTAGGCGTGCGTGAGGCGTGCGTGAGGCGTGCGTGCGCGTGATGCGTAGGCGTGATGCGTGCAAGCCCATCCGTCTGGAGGGGCTGTTCAGACGCCCAAAACAAAACGGGCGGCGGCGACACCCAGTGCGGTGGCCAGCGGAATGGTGAAGTTGTCATCCACCCGTCGGCTGAAGAGCTCGGCCAGGGCTCCAGCGACGGCACCGGAGGCGGCGATGCTGGCAGCGTCACGCAGGGCCAGCTCAGGATAAAACACCACGAGGGTGGTCAAGGCTCCGAGTGTGCCAGCGGTGGCAAACGCCAACGTGCCTTCCAGAGAGCGTCCGGCGACCAGTCGAATGCGTCCGAAGCGACGTCCGATGATGGCGGCCATGGGATCGCCGAGCGCCAGCACGATCACCCCCATAGATGCGGTGAGTTTATCGGTGAGCAGGGCCAGGACCAGCAGCGCGGTAGCGTACCAGGTGGCGGAGTTCACCCGATATGCCTCATGGGGATGGGCCATCTTGCCGAACATGCGCATCAGCACTTCATTGAGACCGGGACGGTAGCGGCGGAGATACTCCACCGTCCAAGCCCACACAGAGAACGACCCGGCCACCACGATCATCAGCAGGGGGGTGAGCAG
>JBJTQF010000100.1:0-24198 GCA_046075485.1 Myxococcota bacterium
GCTCCGTACACCCCAACGCTTTGCAGCTCACGGTGCACTGAAACGCATATCGTGCATAGGTTCGGCGCTCCAGTCGCACCTTGATGGCCGCAATCGATAAGCTGGTGGCCACAAAAAGCAGCGCCCCCAACCAAGAGCGGCTCATGACCAACACCCCCAATGCGCCCGCCAGCACCACCGCCAACAGCCCTAACAGTTTGGGCAACACCAGAAATGAGGGCCGATGATACATCACCCGGATGATTGCAAATGACATGCTTACACCTCCTGCGTGGGTGCGCTGTATCCCCCCGCGCGTGGTGAATCGGCAAAAAGTAGGAGAAAATGAAGCTCTTTCTGTTATCTTTATGCCTGCCTCCGCTGCTCTCAAGACCCTAATCGATCAGAAAGGACTGTTCATGAAGCAGGTTCGCATTTCCCAATTTGGTCAGCCCCAGGACGTGCTCGACGTGGTAGAAGTCCCAGTTCCCGAGCCCGGGCCCGGTCAGATCCGCATCAAGGTGACGGCGCGCCCGATCAATCCCTCCGATGTGCTCAATATTCAAGGACTTTACGGCACTCCCCCTGCCCTTCCCGCAGCGATGGGCTTTGAAGCGGTTGGGGTGATCGACGCCTGCGGTCCCGGCGTACCCCTCCCACGAGGGCTCCGCGTATATGCCCTCACCGGCGGGACTTGGTCGGAATATATGGTCTTGCCCGCGATGGCGACCATTCCCATCCCCGACGAAATCAGCGACGAAGTGGCCTGCCAGCTCATCGTCAACCCCCTCAGCGCCTGGCTCATGCTCGATGAGCTCGATCTCAAACCGGGTGAGTGGGTGCTTCAAACCGCTGGTGGATCGGCCCTCGGACAGATGTTTGTGCAAATGGCCCACAAACGCGGACTCAAGACCATCTCCACCGTGCGCCGCGATGACCAGATCGCCCTGCTCGAAGCAAAAGGAGCGGATGTTGTCGTCAATACCGACAAAGAATCCCTGCTCGAGCGGGTCAAAGCCCTCACCCACGGAAAGGGCGTGCCGGGTGCCATCGATGCCGTAGGAGGTGCCATCGGTGCCCTCGCCCACGAGAGCCTCGCCACCGGTGGAAAGCTGCTGGTTTACGGTGTGTTGAGCGGTGAACCCATCCCCATCAACCCCGCCATCACCCTCTTCAAAGGACTGACCATCAAAGGATTTTGGCTGACCCGCTGGATGATGACCTCCCGCGCGGAAACGCGGCAAGCCCTGGTGGAAAATGTCATGAACCTGCTCGCCTCGGGAGAGGTCGCGCCGCCGGTAGAAGCCCGCTATCCCCTCGAGCAGGTCAAAGAAGCGGTGGCCCATGCCAGCCGACCGGGCCGGAATGGTAAGATCCTCCTGATCAGCTAAGATCAGCTCACGCGGAGAGACGCCCATGTTGACGTGGAAATCCATCGGACGGTGGAGTGTTGCCCTCACCCTCTCACTGACAAGTGTGGTACAGGCTGCTCCCCCCACTTTTTGGCCCACCTGGGGAGACGGAAAGGCGGAGGTCTCCACCTACTCGCTGCTCCAGCCTCGTTACGGTGCCGAACGTCCCGGAAAAGTGGTGCTGATCTTTGTCACCGAGACCTTCTCGGAAAGTTCACGGGTCAAAGCCGATCCCGGAAAACATCCGCCTTCCGATGAGTTTCCCGTGCTCAAGCTCAACGAGCTGAGAGCCTTTCAGACCGGCATCTACGACTACCATGTGATGACAAGCGTGTTTTCTCATGTGGAGAAACGTGGCGCGCGTCTGGCCGGAGAGCCCACCAAGATCACCTTCTCCAGCCAAGAATGGTGTGGTCAGGTGTATCATCAGCTCCGCTTTGATGCGCGCAGCGTGCGTGATCAACAGCACTCCTACTTTGACGGCGAAGGTTCGCTTGATCGCGCCCTGCCCCTGCCCTCGGGTTTTCTCACCGCCGATGAGCTGCCCATCCGCTTGAGAGGACTGCTCGACGAGCTGGTGCCCCCCGGGGAGAGCCGCCACTTTCCTTTCCTGCCCTCCCTGCGTTACGTGCGGCTGCTGCATAAACCCCTGGCGTGGACCGAAACAACCGTCAAGCGCGCAGCCGGTACAGAATCCGTCACCGTCTCTGCCGGAACGTTTGAGATCCAAAAGTGGGAGGTCAGCCCCCAGGTAGGCCAATCCACCACCTGGTGGATCGAAAAAAATCCACCACACCGCATCATCCGCTGGCATGGCAACGATGGCGAACAAGCGGAGCTGCTCGCCAGTGAGCGCCTGCCCTACTGGACTCTCAACAAACCCGGCGACGAGAAGACCCTCGACGCCCTCAAGCTGACACCGCTGACGCCACCAGCACCGCTGACGCCACCAACCCCTTGACAACCTGGAAAGACAATGGCGCTCAGCGCGCCCTACTTCAAGCAGAGCGGCTTCAAGCGGAGTGGCTCGGCGACACGACCTTCAGAAGACCGCACCTCACGACGTAGTGGAACCGGATAAGGAGTCCCCATGCTGCTCGAGCTGCTGCTGGCCGTACCTCTGCCGGGAGACCTTCAGCGGCTCCCCCCCACGCACTGGCTGAATGGACTGCACAACCTGCTGCTGCTGGGACACTGGGAGGAGGCGGTGGAGATCCCCTCCCCTTCACCGGCGGGGGTGCTGGCCAGACTGTACGCCGCCCTCCGTCAGCTCGATCCGGCTGGACAGGTCCGGTTGCTGGATGAGCCCTCCCTCCTGTTGGAGCATTCACAGGTCACTCCGGCTCCGGCAGAGCTGGAGGAGATGCCCACGGCATGGCAACAAGGGCTCATGGACGGCACCTTCTCCTTTGTCGGGCGCTCGTCGGAGCTGGTCCTCTGCTTAAATGCCAGCTTTTTCACCCGCACGTCGCGGGGAATGCCTGCACTCAGGCTCTCAGTGCGAGCGGTGGCGGCTGGGCTGCTCCCCGAAAAGGTCGAACAAAACAGCACCCCCGTGTCTCAGGAGGCGTATGTCAGCGCCCTCGAGCAGCTCATGGGGACCGACGCACGCCTGCGTGACCTGCGTACTCACCTGCTCACACAAGGCGAGCGGCTCCGCCAGCAGCTCCAGGAAGGTCTGGAAACCCTGGCGGATGGCCCCCTCCAAGCCCGCGCGCGGGTGCTGGTGCTTCGTGATCCCACCCCTCTACAAGCCCTGCTCAAAGGTTTACCGCCCGAAGCAGCCCTCCAGCTCGAGACGGTAGGACGCTGCTTTGAGCGCATCCGTCCTCAGATCGGCACCGTGTATCGTCGGCGAAAAGATGGCCAGCTCGAGGTCTGGCGCGGCTACTGGCACAACACCGAGGATGAGCAGGAGCGCATGCCATGATAGAGACCCCCTCGACCTGCACCGCCTGTCAGCGCAACTTGGAGCCCCATACGGTACGCTGCCCTTCTTGTGACGCTTGGACCCTCGGTGAGCAGCTCTCACCCGCATTGGTGCGGCAGATTGGACTGGATTATCAACGGCAAACACTGCATCAGCTCCGCCAGTCACCCACACCGGATGAGGTGACACGTCAGGCGCTCACCCTGCTCGAGTCGAGGCTCGAAGCGGACGAAAAGCAGATGTTTCACGACACGGCGCAGTCCTTCTACGTCCTGGCTTCCCCCACTTCCGGAGCCAGCAGGCCCCAGACGCTGAGCCGTCCAGAAGATGCCGCTCGGCGCGTCCCCCCCGTTGAGGTGCTCGATCCGCCTCAGCCGTTCACTCCGCCCTTGATTCCGACGGTGCCGAAAGAGGCACTGCCCACGCTGCCACTGCCCTCCTTACACCTGCCCACCTTACACCTGCCCTCCTTACACCTGCCCTCCTATCCCGAGGCGACGCTGGATGCAGGGCTGGATTGGCAACGGCTCCGCCCGCTGGTGGCCGAAAATTTTCTGTGGTTCATTGGGGCCTTGATGACCCTGGTGGGCGCTTTTTATTTTACCAGCACCCATTGGGATGGGCTCTCGCCGCTGATCAAAGGACTGGCGATCTTAGGGCTGATCCAGCTCGGCATGAGCGGTTTTGCGGCCTTGTCTCGATATCTGGCAAGGCAAGAGGGACTGGAGCTGCCCAGCCAAGTTTTGGGAACCCTCTCCCTGGCCCTGCTCCCCGCTGCGTGTGTGCCGCTGAGCTGGTTGTTGCCCCTGCATCCACTCTTGGGAGGACTGGCGCTGCTCGAGAGCCTCGGGCTGGCGTGGATGCTGGTGCCGCGTGCCTCGACAGTGTGGGGCGAGCCGGTCACTGTATTGCTCCGCCGCGCCTGGTTGGGTTTGGCGATGCTCCCAGCCCTGTTGCCACTCTTGAGCACGGTGTCTGTTTCACTGGCCTCCACGATGGTGTCTGCGCTGGCGCTCTTTCCGTATTTATATGTGCTCTGGCGACACAATACCGCACCGAGTCCGCAGCGTCAGGCGCTCCGGCTGCCGCTCTTGCTGCATGCCTACGGGCTCGGAGTGGTTTTGCTCTGGGCTCGGCCTGCGCTCGAGGGCCCGGTGATGCTGCCGCTCGCCGCCGTGTTGGGGCTCAGCCTGCTCTATCTGGAGCTGGCGCGGAGCCACTGGCGCGGGATCTCTCGGCTCCATGTGTCGCGGCCTCCGGTGTTGCTGGGATTGAGCCTGCTGCTGGCGGTCGGGGTCTGGGGTGTTCCAGCCATGTTGAGCGAAGGCTGGACCTTCGGCCCGGCGCTGGGGGTGCTGCTGGCGTCCGGTGGGGTGCTGCTCTCCGGGCTGCTGTGGCGAGAGACAAGCTGGGTCAAGCTCAGCATCGTCCTGTCGCTGCTGGCGTATGGGGCGCTGATCAAGCTGGTCTGGCCACTGTCGCTCGGGGTGTTACGAGGGCTGGAAGGGGTGCTTGGCACCTCTTGGCAGGCCCTGGATCCGGCGTGGCTGGCATTGGTGGGGATTCCGTATGGGGCGGGGCTCTCGTGGGTCGGGCCGCCACTCGAGCGGGTGCAGGCGGGTGCGCAAGGATGGATCCGGCATTGGCAAGCGGGGGTGATGGCGGTGCTGGCGCTCTGGTTGCTCTCCAGTCCGGATGGGCGACCGCTGGCGCTGGGGTTGCCGCTGCTGCTCGGGGTGCTGGGGCTTCAAGCCTGGCGGACGGGACAGCGCCTGCTGCTGCTCGAGACGGCGGGACTGCTCACCCTGGGGCTGTGGCGAGGGCTGGAGCACCTCCACGCCGGGCTGAGCACTCAAGGGCTGGGGCTGCTGATGCTCTCGGCGCTGCTGCTGGAGGTGGGGCAGGGTCTGGAGAAAAGAGGCTCGCCGGAGGTCCATACGCGCGCGCTGCGGGATGCGGGGCTGGGGGTGATGCTGCTCTCGACGGGGCTGGGGCTGCTGAGTTATGCCGCTCAGCCCACGTCGGCGCTGAGTCTGCTGCTGCTGGCGGGGTTGGCGGGGCTGGGGCTGAGGCTGACGCTTCGTTGGCAGGTGCGCTGGATGCTGCTGCTGACGTTGGGGCTGGTGGGGCTGGCGGCGGATGGCCTTCGAGGTCTGCTGGCGCTCCCCTCGGATCCGCTGGTGGTGCCCTGGCTGGCGCTGGGGCTGCTGGGGCTGGCTATTTTCTGGCCTCGTCGGAGAGGGCTGAGGGGGCTGCGGGATGCCCTCGAGCGGGATCCGGCAACAGAGCCGACCCCGGAAATGCTCGAGAAGCTGACTGAGCCGATTGGCTGGCAAGAGCGGCTGGCACCGGTGGGGCTGTTTTCGGGCACCTTCTGGCAGGTGGGGCAATGGGCGCTGCTGGTGGGCACGGGGCTGGTGTGGCTTAAAAGGCTCCAGCTTCTCAGCATGGTTCCGAAGGTGACGGAAAGTATGGGGCTGGAGGCCCTGCATGCGTCGATGTTGCCAGGGCTCGCGCTGATCTTGGCAGGGCTGCTGCTTCAGGCGGAGAAGTGGCCACGGGCTCGCCCACTTCTGGCGGCTTGGGTGACGGCGGAGGCGTTGAGCTGGATCTGTCTCCCCCTCTTCTACGCGCTGCTCCTGCGAGAAAATGGGCGGGTCGAGCTGGGATGGCTGGTGGGGCTGGCGCTGGTCTTTAATCTGTTGGGGGTGAGGCTCCTCCTGCACGCGCCTGAGCAGCCGCTCGGTCGCTTCTTGAGACGACAGGAAGTCAGCTTGCTCCGAGGGCTGCTGCTGCTGTCTCCGCTGGTGCCGGGGGTGGTGTTGGGTGGGTTGGTGGCGGCCTCGTTTGGGTGGCTCGCGCCTTCGCACGCGGGAGACCTGGCGGGAGGTCTGGTCGCGCCGATCCAGCTCCCCTGGCTGCTGCTGGTGGGGATGTTGGGCTGGCTGGGCTTGACGGCGATACTTCTGAGCTCAACGCTGGCCGTGTGGATGTTCCTGCTGGTGAGCCTGGGGCTGTTGCTGGTGTTGCCGGAACAGCTCGGCTTCGGAGCATGGGGACGCGCTTGGGGTCCGTTTCTGCTGGTGGTCCCGGGTGCGCTGCTGCTGCGGGAAGGGCCGCCCATTCGGGCGCTGGGAGGTCTCCTCTCCCGCCTGGAGGCGCGGGTCGGACGGCTGCTGGAGACGGCGACACCGGACCTGTCACACGAGCTCCTGATCCAGGGCCTGCGCTTGCCGCTGGGGGGTTTGACCTGGCTCGGGCTGAGCTTGGGCCTGATTTTTCCGGGGGGAGGCCACTTTGTGCCGAGCTTTGGGCTGAGCATGCTGGCGCTGGGGCTCTGGCTCTCGTGGCGCTGGAGGCCGGTGTGGCTGGCGCTCCTGCCGAGCTCCGCTGCGATTGCGTTGAACTGGGGGACGCCCACCACGTTGGGGCTGCTGAGTGTGGGGGCGGTGGGGCTCCTCGTGATGAGCTGGCTGCTGGCCGGTCATCAGGCGGGACAGGAAGCGGGAAAAGAAGCGGAGCAGACATCCCAACAGACCCGGCTCCACGCGCTCGCGCTGAAGATGGCGGGGGTGAGCGTAGGTGGAGGTCTCCTGTGGCTGATGGGTCTGGACGGACTGCGGGAGGGCTTTCACTCCCCGCTGCTGGGGCTTCAGTGGCTGGCCCTGGCGGTGGTGGCGGGTGGGAGCTTTTGGGCATCGCCTCAGCGTGGTCTGGTCTATCTGAGCGTGGGGGCTGCGCATGTGGGCTTGGCGGGGCTGGTGCTGCATCTGGGGGGGCGCTTGAGCACGGGTCAAGGAGCTGCGGCGATCCTGCCTGCGCTGGCGCTGCTCTCGGGGCTTTTGTTGCTGGCCCTGGAGGGTGTGCGCCGTCGTAGCTCAACGCCAGCCTTATCGGAGGGAGTCGAGGGGCCGCTGGAGGTTCACCTGGTGGTGCTCTTGGGAGAGCTGCTGCTAGCGGGGATGTGGCTCGCGCCGGCGGGGGTGCGCTCGGATGTGCTGGTGGCGCTGGCGCTGGGTGTGGGGATACTCGCTCAGGCTGGACGGCTCGCGCGACAACAACAAGAGGGTGAGCTGTTTGGTCTGGTGCTGCTGAGTCTGGCGGGGCTGGGCTGGCTCTTTTTTGCCTCGAGCGTGTCGCCGGGATTGCAGGGGGTGCATGGTCGGCTCCTGCTGGGAGGGACGCTGCTGGTGGGCGCGGTGGGCGTCTTGGGGGTACACGCTTGGCGGCTGGCCCACGAGCTGAGGGTGCTCCGGGAGGGGCTCTCGCGGCTGCTGGGAGGGCTGGTATTGCTGGTGTTGCTGCTGGGTTGGACGCAGCCGGAGCGGGGACTGATGGCGGGGGCGGGTTTGGTGCTTCTGGGCCTGCATGCGCTGGAGGGTCGAGCGCGTTGGCTCTTGCTGGGGTCGAGTCTGCTCAACTTTTTCCTGCTTCGGGTGTTGTTTGAACAGGGGGTGGTGGATCCGCAGCTCTATGCAGCTCCGGTGGGGCTGACGGTGCTGGTGCTGGTGCAGCGGTATCGGCGGCAGCTCTCGCCGCAGAGTGTGCTGGGCATGCGGAGTGTGGGGCTGACATTAATATATGCGGCGTCGTATGTGCAGAGCTGGGTGGCGCCACTCAACCATCTGATCATGCTGAGCTTATGTCTGGCGGGTGTCCTGCTCGGGGTGAAGATGCGCATCCGCAGCTTTTTGTACGCAGGCACGGGAGGACTGGTGGCCACCATGCTCACGGTGCTGATTCGTTTCGGATGGGCGCATCCAGAATACAACGCCGTGTATCTTATCAGTCTGGGGCTCTCCATCTTGGGGGGCATGGTGATCTTTACGTGGCAACGGCAGCGGCTTCATGGACTGCGGCAGACGGTCCAAACACAGCTTGAGGAATGGGAATGAAACGCAGCGGAAAGGATGAGCGCACGCGCTCCAGCAGACCCGTTGAGGCAAAACAGCCGCTCTCTTCGCCAGCGGCGAGGGATGAAAAATCGCGTCGTCGCTGGGCATGGGGAGGAGGGCTGCTACTGATAACCCTGGGGGTGGCGTGGTGGGGATGGCCTCGAGCTCCCGAGAAGACGGCGGCACCGGCTCTGGTGGAGAAATCAGCGCCTCAGCAGCGTCCGCGCATCAAACGGCAGGTGAATGTCACCCTTGCACCGTCCCCCACACCGGGCATGATACAGGAGCCTCAAGCCTCCGCGCCCCTGAGTCTTGAGCCTGTGCCCCGCAGTGGCAGTCCCGAGCTGGCGGAGCCTCCGGCAGAGCTGGAAGAACGGGTCTTGTGGGTATCGGTGGTGGATGTACGAGGCCGCTTGATCCCCAATGCGGTGGTGGAGAGTGAGGACTGCCGCTTTTTCCGGCGTGCGCCCGAGGGAGAGGTGGAGGTGGTGGTGCATGAGGACGCCTGCACGCTCCAGGGTGGTCGGCGAGATGGGGCGCTGACGGCGTGGGGAGATCCGGTTTTTGTGGACATGAGCCAGCAGTTTGAACAGCGGATCCGGCTGGAGGTGCCGGTGGAGCGCACGGCTGGCATGGGGTTACAAGTGGTGCCAGAAGAAGGTGGCATCTTGGTCTTGCGGGTGCTGCCAGGCAGTCCAGCGGAAAAGGCAGGGCTGGAAGCAGGTGATCTGATCACTGTGGTGGATGGGGTCTCCACGGCAGGCATGCCTGTGCGGGAGTTTGTGGACTTGGGTACGGGGCCGATCAATACGGAAGTGAAGCTGTCGATGGTACGACGCAGTGAGGCCGGTGTGGCAGGACAGGATCTCACCCTGGTACGACAGTTTATTGAGTAAAAACCTTATGCGGGTGCGCCCTCACGCGAGGGATGCAGCACGGCATTTTTACCTTGCTCGCGGAGGGACTTCGGAAGCTCAGCCTGTTATGGCACCTCATCCAAAATGGAAGCCTTGTCGCTCACCCGAGGTCTCCCCTTCCCCTGCCCTCGCATCATGCTCTTAACCCGATGCTCGCATTAAAGCAGGTAGTATGTCATGTCTTTGGACCCGTGAGGTCGGTGCAGGCCGGGATGTTACGAAAGCAAATGACAGGAGGAAGTGACCGAAGTGGCTTGATGCGGATTGCTCATTTCTTGTGTTGGCGGGCGAAGCGCATCACGGGGTGGCGGGAGTTGACTTTGATTTCCGAAAACGCTGGCCACTGCCACTCCGGTGCATGCGATGGTTCGCTGCTCGGTCATTCGTCCGGGACTGGACGCGAAAGTACATCCTGAACCTGTGATTGCAGTGCCGCTAAGTCTATGCCATCAAGGTCAGTGATGCCACGCGAAAGCAGACGTTCATTAGCTGTTTGCAGCGATTCCAGTGCGATACGGTCTTCGTCGCTTGGCGGCTCCGATTCGTCTCTCCAGATATTCGCAATGCACGCGAAATCCATGACGATGGCACCGTACATTTTTGTTGCCCGTTCGGCATTACCGAGGCGATCATGGCAGTCAGCGTTGGCAAGCATTGCAGGGCCGACCAAGTGATGATAATGCGAACAAACAGAAAGTATTGCCTTCACCCACAATGCGCTTGCCTTCTCCTCGCATTTCAGCCATCCAGCATCTCGAAAATGGAGAGTCAACGCACATGCCAGATTGCCGTAGCCGGCACCGTTCATCCAGACCAAAGCTGAAATAGGATTCGCAGGGTAGCCGTTCGCTTGTTGGCGGACGTCTTCTACTTCGCCGTCGAGGCGACGCAAGACATATAGAACGAGGTCACGATTTGATTCACGCGCGGCTTCCGACGACAAATCGAGTTTGAGGATATTTTCTACCTCGGCCTTGATCGCTTGGAGGTCCGACTGAGGTTCGTCGCTGCTCGAAGACTTGATCTGCTTCCACGCATTGGTAAGTGCCCTACAAAAGAATGAACGAAGCAACTTCCACATTGGGGCTCGTAATCCTTCTTGCAGCGAACGCTTTGCTCACCGGAAAATAGGGAGCGCAGCGAGTCATTTTTCCGTGTGCAGCAACTTGTTATGCATTGCTACGTTACCATTATGGCTAATTATATTTGCTTTAATGCTTATTGGAAAATTCACGATCATTCCTTCGAGTTAATATCTGCAAAATGCTGCTGTAACATCTAACGCCCCAACTCTATTTACCCGGCTCCGCCCAAGACCCTGGTTGCGGAAGAAACGCAGCATAAGTCCGCCAAATCCCAGGCACTGACGAGGCGAAATTATCACTCAAGAAGCATCGAGTCAACCAGAAAGATAGGGGGAGCACAAAGTCAAAAGATCATTTTTCGGAATTGGCAGATCCGCGTAAGGCCCGAGGTAAACGCCATGAACGGGTGGTCTTGTGGGTATCGGTGGTGGATGCACCAGGCCGCCTGATCCCCAATGCGGTGGTGGAGCGTGAGAGCTGCCACTTTTCCGGCGTGCGCCCGAGGGAGAGATGGAGGTGGTGGAGCGTGAAGACGCCTGCTCCCTCCAGGGCGGTCGGCGAGCTGGTGCGCTGACGGCGTGGGGAGCTTCGGTTTTTATGGATTTATTGAGTAAAAACCTTACGCGGGTGCGCCCTCACGCGAGGGATGCAGCATGGCATTTTTATTGACAGTGTACAGGTTTTTAGGACTAAATGCTGACTTAGACAGCAAGAGCGCGCAGGCTTTTGAGACCCGTTTTTTTTGCATATGCTGGAGACCTCGCATGATCATCAGCCGGATCGAACTCGAGCGTTTTACGGCCTTCGATTCGCTCGATTTTAAGCCTTCTCCCGGCGTTAATGTGCTCATCGGGGCAAATGGTACGGGCAAGACACACTTGATGAAAGTGGCATACGCTGCATGTGATATCAGCAAGACCAAACAAGCCTTTGGGGAAAAGCTCATCCATGCGTTCCTTCCTTCGGGCCATGCGCTGGGACGACTGGTCAAGCGCAGAGATCGCAGCTCTCAAGCCACCATCAAGGTCTCTCGGGGACATGAGCTGACCCTCTCTCTTGAGTTTTCGAATCATATCAAAGACTACAGTCATCCCAAAGTATCGATTTCTGGCGCATCTGATTGGAGCGAAAAACCTGTCGAGAGTGTCTTCATTCCCGTAAAAGAGATGCTGGCAAATGCTCCGGGATTTCGTTCACTCTATTCAAGGCGGGAGATACACTTTGAGTCGGTCTATGCCGATATCATCGACCGCGCCTATTTGCCCGTGTTACGTGGACCCCGCGATGATACCCGCAAGCGCCTGTTGGATACACTCCAGCAGGCGATGGATGGTAAAGTTGTCATCAAAAATGAGGAGTTTTTCCTTCGCAACAAACATGGAGAGCTCGAGTTTACCTTACTCGCGGAGGGACTTCGGAAGCTCAGCCTGTTATGGCTTCTCATCCAAAATGGCACCCTTGCCAAAGGCTCCATCCTGTTTTGGGATGAGCCCGAAACCAATCTCAATCCGGCTCTGTCCGCAACGGTGGTGCAGCTCCTGTTGGATCTGCAACGGCTGGGTGTTCAAGTGTTTCTGACCACCCACGACTATACCCTGATGAAAGAATTTGAGCTTGCCGCTCGCCCGAATGATGACATCTCGTATCATGCACTGTATCGCAGCAAAGGCGCATCGGCGCTACAGCTCGAATCCAGTCACAAGCCCTTTATGCTTCAAAATAGTGCCATTGCGGAGGCCATGACCTCACTCTATGATCGACAGATCCATCGCGCACTCGCAACACCCACGCTGGAGCACACACGCGCAGCCCCCGTAAAACGAGCAGTCCTCCTGAAAAAAGCACAGCAAGAGGATCATTCAACGCCAGAGGATTCATCGTCATGACGCCATTGCAAGAGGGTGAGCTGCTCTTGACATTCCCCCCCTCCTGGAAGGTCGAACGCTTTGACAGTCGCGGGAAAATATTGCCAGCGCATATATGCCCCGTTGATTTTATCGCGGAGACACCCGATAAGCTGCTGCTCATTGAAATCAAAGATCCTTCCAACTCCAAGGCACCTCCAAAAGAGCGACTGGAGTTCATTAGAAAGATGCAATCACAAGCACTCACCCATCAAGAGCTCGTACCCAAAGCACGCACAAGCTGGTCTTATCTCCACCTCATGGCCCGCACAACCAAGCCCCTGTTTTTTGTGGTGTTGGTGGGAGCAGAAGCGCTCGCCATTGAGCCAGTCCTCTGGTTGAACCTTTCAGATCGACTCCAACAGCGACTTGATCAGGAAGCCGAAGAACCGTGGGTCACCCCTTATATTGATGGATGTATCGTTCTCCCGGCCATCGAGTGTAAACGCCATCATGTTCTCGAAGGCATGACCGTTGCGCGGGTGCCCTGAGCGCCTGTACACCCGCCCTCCCCTTCCTCCCACGAGCCCCCAAAACAAAGAGGCCACCTCGTTCCCGAAGTGGCCTCCCGTTTGAATCCCGCGTATTGACGAGCTCAGTTCTCCAGCGAGAACGTATCCACCCCGTACATACCCAGCGGGACATAGGCTTGAGTCTCATCCACCCGCACCTTCAGCGCGTAGCCGGAGGTATACTCGAAGCTCTCATAACTTGGCTCCAGCGGGTTCTCGAGGCTGTACACCATCAGACCGCCATAACCACCGTCCACGAAGAGATGACCCGCACCACCGCTGCGACGGCCCACACTCCGCAGATAAGCATAGTAGGTCGGCATCGTGGTCGAGCGCACCTGCGGCATCGAAGACGAGAAGTCCAGCTTCACCGCATCCAGCGTCACAGAGCTGGTGTAGTAACAGTTGTTATACACCACATCCCAGTAGTAAGGCTGATTCACCAAGTACGCCACATCCCCATCGAACAGCATGGAGTACGAATAACCCTTCAGCGGAATCGAGCCCTTCACAGACGCCTTTCCGTTGCGGATCTCCACCCCCTTGAGAGCATACTCGATGTAGGTGATCTGGCCATACGTCTCATCCGTGACCGACTTCCAGGTCGAATCCAGCGTCACCACCGTGCCATCTTCCTTCAGATGCTGGAACGTGCCGGGAATATTGACCGAGCTGAGGCTGGACTCAAACGCCGGATCCTCCGCAGACGTCGCCGTCACATCATTCACATCCAGCGTGTCGAGATAATACCGTGCATACCAGTAGCCGGAGTCTTCATCCGTGTACGTCACCGAGTGCGTCCAGTACAAGGTCGAGTCATACGCCTTCAGGCCAAAAGAGTACTCCGAGAGGGGCAACCGCACCAGCTCCGGCTGGCTGAAATCATCCAGCTTGATCACGTTGAGGTAGCTGGCAGCGTCTTCCGCAGGGAGCGTCCGAGCGGTGTCCGTATCCTCCACCCCACCCGGATAACCGTAATAGTAGTATCCATCCAACCAAGCCAGATACCCTTCACCCTGGACCACCGCCCCCCCCGAGCTTCCGTAATAGCTGGCATAAGAAGTGGCCCAGCTATACACCGGCGACGGCAACACCGTCTCCGACACCTTCTCCGGTGAGGACGGATTGGAGAGGTCAAAGATATCCAGATACGACGTGCTGACGTAGTTGGAGTCATACACATTCCGCAGCACACCGATATGAGACCCGTCGAGCTGCAAGAGCTGGCCATCGTAGAGGGGCAAGGAGATCTCCGCCAGCGCCTCATTCTGCTCATCCGGGTTGCTGTTGTTGACCACCCGCACCGCACCCATCGAGGTGTTGTTGCCATACCAATAGTAACCGGTGGTGACGAGCTGCACACCCACATTGCCCATCGGGAGGTAATCGGCCACATACTGCGCCAGGGTCACATCCGCCGTCACCTGGGGCTTATCCCGGTTGCTGATGTCGAAGGTCAGCAGGCGCGTGTCCGAGAGGGAGATCAGGCGTTCCCCCACCGGACGGACACGGCTGACATAACCCTCATGGGTGACCATGCCCCGGGCGGTCAATGCATCCTCTTCCAGATCGAGGAGCTGCACCCCACCGATATACGTATAGTCCGCGTTGTAGGCCGAGAAGGGGACCGCAATCAGCCCCTGAGACTCGATGACCGAGAAGGCTTTATCGTCCCAGGTCGCCGACGACCAGGAGTACGTGCCATTTCCGATGATTTCCCGATCCAACATGGAGGGATTATCCAGGTCGGTCACATCAAACAGGCTCACCGCAAACTTCCAGGTGCCTTCGTCGGAGTTATCCTGGCCGAATGCCACAATGCGGTCGCCGAGGGTCTCCAGGTGGTTGAGCTGGCCGGGCATCTCCACCTGACCTGCCAAGCGCGGATTGGCGGGATCCAGCAGGTCCACGATGAAGAGGGGATCGGTGCGCTCCGCCGTCACCAGATATCCTCGGTCGCCGTCAAAGCGGGTTGCGGTGATGTACTCCAGCACCGGCAAGACCACGTCGAGACTAGCCAGCGGCTCGATCTGATCGGGATTGGAGACATCCAAGACCGAGAGGGTGGCGCTGGTGTAGTTGTCATACTTCTGCGTGGCAATGCGCAGGGTATCTTCAAACTCATTGATGGCAAACTTATCGTAGGTCGTACCTGGAACATCCACACGGCCACGCTCTGCCATCACACCACCGGGATCCGAGATGTCGATGTAGGTGATGTGGGTGACATAGTTGGTCGTACCCGGCTCTACCGGATCATCCGGCTTGCTGGTGGGGTCTTCGACCGGCGTTCCGTCGTCTGGAGGCGTCTCGGAATCGGGTGAAGGGGTTGCCGTAGCGGGTGGTACGGGCACTTCAGCACCTCCCGAGCTGGAGCCTCCCGAGCTGGAGCCGCCACCGGAGCTGGGATCCTCCGAGCTGTTGCCACCGTCCACCGGCTCTTCAACCGGCTCTGTGGGGGTGCTGACCACATAATCGGGCTCGACAATGTAGAACGAGCGCGGGGTGGCATGCACTTGGGCCCAAGATCCGGGCCAGGTCAAGGTATCCACCACCGACGGATTGGCGGGATTGCTGATGTCGATGGAGATCACATTGAGCTGGTCGGTGGTGTCCGTGCTGGCGCCATCACACGAATAATAGGAATAGCGGGTGCTGACGGCGTAGATGACGTCCCCCACCGCGCGGGTCTGGCTGACATATCCTTCGAGGTCGATCTTGCTCAACAGCGAGGGGTTATCAGGGTCCGACACATCCGCCACGGCAATCAACGAGCCGTTGAAGGTGGAGATCGAATCCTCCACATCGGTCTGCATATAATAGAAGTAATTGGAGATGACGATATAAGCGCGTCCTTCACGCACATACATCTCGACCGGATACCCGGCCAGCGGCACACGCCCACGCACACGAGGCTTGTCTGGATTGCTCACATCCAGGATGAGCAAGCCACGATAGGCATTGAGGATGAAGAGGTTGTTGCCCTCTTGGACGAGGATATCGGCTTCTTCGACGGTGCGTTCTTCACCGCCACCGTTACCACTCTCGGAGTCCCCGTCACTGGAGGCTTCGGGCGCGGGCTCACCATTGCCTCCGCTGATGGCAGAAGAAAACCCTTCATCCGCCGGGGTCTCTACTGGGGTTGGGCTGGTGGGTGTAGGGGACTCATCGTCGTCAGAGCCGGAGCAGCCGGCGAATGTGAGCGTTGCGGTCAAGGCCAGGAAGGAGGCCGATGAAAAGCCTAAGCGTCGCTTCATGTGATTCTCCTGAGCTGTAGTGACGGAGCCGTGCCGAGAAGCTCTCGAAATTGGGGTGTGAGAGCATGCCACTCATGATGCAGGATTTGTACCATCCAGAAGAGAAAAATACAAGCCATTGAAATTTCAAGGGAAAATAAACATGTGTGGGGAGGGTGAAGGGAATATATGGGACTCCACACGGACGCAGATGTCCGAGGTTCTGACCGGGTAGCCTGTTTTTATGGACACGTTTTGGGGCACTTGGAGCCCCTATTTTGAGGCCGATTGAGAAAAAGTGTTTATTTTTCCAGAACAAAGGATATAATTCGTGATTTGACGCTTTAAGTCAAGCCTAGCCCTGTTTTCGGAGTGATGACGTTGATACCTGCAAAGCCTTATTTGATTGCCTTGATCGTGTTTGCGGCGCTTGGATTCATTTTTTCCGGCGTCTCCACCTATGATTTTGTGGCCCACCTGGATCGACAGGTCCACTCTATCACCTGTTCCTTCATTCCCGGATTGGGGGCCGCCGATGCCTCGGGTGCCAGTGGCTGCCATACGGTGATGATGAGTCCTTATTCGTCGGTCTTTCGCACCGCAACGTGGGGGGGGATGCCCATCTCGCTGCCAGCACTCGGGGTCTTTGGGTATCTGCTCTTTTTGAGTGTAGACCTGTTTGTGCGCCGCGAGGACGAGGATCCCGATCAGATGCGTTATTTGGTGGCGGCTGCGGCCCTGCCTTTTTTGACCTCCCTGATCTACTTGGGCATCTCCTCGCTGGTGATCAAGACGGTGTGTAAGCTGTGCGTGGGGGTGTATGTCAGCTCGACGGGCGCTTTTGTGGCCTCCATCTTGGCCTGGCGCATGTCGCTGCGAGAGCGTGAGCAGAGCCCCGAGATCCCTTGGAATCGGTATGGGATCTATTTTGCCGAGGGGGTGCTCTTTGTGCTGGTGCCGATGGCCCTCTACCTGCTGCTCAAGCCTGGATACACCGAGGCGATGTCAGATTGTGGCACGCTCAACAGCGCGGAAGACAAGTATGGGGTGATGATCACCCTCAACAAATCGGCGACGGGCCTGCCCTCCATTGAGCTGCTGGATCCGCTCTGCCCGGCGTGTCGCGCTTTTGATCAGCGCCTGGATGCCAGTGGCTTGCGTGAGAAGCTCGATCTGAAAGCCGTGCTCTTCCCGCTCGACAACAAGTGTAACTGGATGGTGCCCAGCGCGCTCCACCCTGGTGCTTGTGAGGTCAGTGAGGCGGTGTTGTGTGCGGCAGACGACCCCAAGCCGGTGATTGCCTGGGCCTTTGAGAATCAAGAGGAGCTGCGGGAGCTGGCCACCAAAGACCGAGGGGAAGTCTACAAGCGCATCAGGGCGCAGTTCCCCAAGCTGGCAGACTGTGTGGGCAAACCGGGCGTGCAGGCCAAGCTCAACCGCTCGCTGCGTTGGGCGGTCAACAACTCGCTGCCGGTGCTGACTCCTCAGCTCTACGTGAACAACAAGAAGCTGTGTGATGAAGACACTGACTTGGGCCTGGAATACTCCTTGACCCGCCTGTTGGAAGCGCAAGGGGCCAAATGAGGGCCACGTGAGGACTCACGAGCCGCTGAAGGTATCCCTCATGGCTGCGGCTTAACAAGGTATGTTGCTGATTTTTCTTTGTGGAGATTTTTATGTCACCTGAACAAACCCACTTCGGCATTGGCTTGGGCAGCTTGGCCTTTGTCAGCTTGCTGACCAGCATCTGGGTTCACTCTGCCGATGCGCGCATGCAAGAGTATATGGCCGCCAAAGAAGCGGGAACGGCACCTCAAGCAGCGGTGGCCAGCGCCTCAGACAACGAATATTGTACCAGCGAGCTCAAGCCCATTCTCAAGCGGGTCTTGACCTCCTGTGGTCTGCTCTCCGGTGGAACAGCCCGTGGATGTCAGCCCCTGGCCGCCAAAAACGTCGCGGCGATGTCGGGCTCAGACTTCAACGCGCTCTTCCGGCCCCTGGCGGATCGAGCAGCCATCATCCAGTTTGACAAGGATGAGTCGGAACTGGATGACGTCTCACGTCAGCTTCTCGACAAGACCTTTGCGGATCAGCGGGGTGCCTCGTATTTTTTTGTGGTCTCGCGGGCCTCGCCCGAGGGCTCGGTGGCGCACAACCAGGAGCTCTCGATGCAGCGCGCCAATGCGGTGCTCGGCCACCTCAAGAGCACGTACAACGATCCAGACCTCGAACAGGAGGTGGGGTTGTTGTGGCTCGGCGAAGAATTTGCTCAGCTCGACGAAGAGTTCTGTAAATGGAATCGTTCGCGCAGTGAGACGGGATGTAATACGGAAGAGCTGAACCGCTCGGCATTTGTGGCCTGGATCGACTGTCGTCTGTGAGGAGTCGCATGAAACGCAGCTTGTATTGGATGTCTTTGCTGGGTCTGGTGGGATGTTCGGGTGGCAGCTCTGAAGGAGAGGCTCAAGCCCCCAGCCGGGTGGCCGCTGTGACCACCACCTCCGCTGCCAAAGAAGAAAACGCACTCAAGTGGTGTGACATCTCGTTTGAGAAGGCGGATGCCCCTGCCCTTCGTCTGCCCGGGCTGGAAGCCGCTCGCACGGGTAAGAGTGTTCCTTCTGTGCAGGAGGACCGCTGGACCTGGATCAACCTCTGGGCGACTTGGTGCGGCCCCTGCAAAAAAGAGATGCCGCTCATCGCCAAATGGGAAAGTCAGCTCAAGGAAGAAGGGGTGCCGTTTGACCTCTGGTATATGTCCGTCGATGAGGATGCCGCCGCACTCCAGGAGTATCTGACGAAAAATCCCAACCTCGTCAATGACAATGCGGTACGTCTGACCTCGACGCCGGAGCTGGAGACTTGGCTCAAGGGTTATAAGGTGGAGGGCTCTCCGTCGATTCCGATCCAGGTGCTGGCCGGACCTGGCGGGAAGGTGCGCTGTCTCAAGCTCGGGCAGGTGCATGAGTCCGATTTCCATACCCTGAAAACACTGATGAAGACGGGATAAATGGGGGGTCGCCCCGAAGAACCGCCCCCTCCCTGCTGAAGAGCCGCCCCCTCCCTACCTACTTGAATGAGAAGAGCCGCCCCCTCCCTGCCCTCCCCCAACTTTGGGGGAGGGTCAGAACTCAGATATGACAAGCGAAATCAGTTAGCCGCTCCCTCCCTGCCCACTTGAATGAGAAGAGCTGCTGACATGGAAGAGACGCCCCCTCCCTGCCCTCCCCTACCGGGTTAAGACTCGCACATGATAAGCGCAATCAGTTAGCCGCCCCCCCAGAATTTGGGGGGAGGTTGGAGGGGGGGCGGACGGTCTGGTCGAGTCTGGGGCGGAGGCGGGGCCGAGGGTCTGGTCGAGTCAGGGTTGGAGGCGGGGCCGAGGGTCTGGGTTGCAGGGGGACTTATCGGCGAGCATGCATCAAGGCGTGCAGCGAGCGGCTTTACTGCTTCTGTCCAATCGCCAAGAGGTTGATCCCCGCAGGCTCACAGCGCACTTCGATATGGCCTTTGCCAAACTTCGACGCCTCAAAGAGCCGCTGCATGTCCGCCCGCGACCGGTGATACAGTCTCCAGTCGAGGATATGATCCATGAAGTCTTTGTCCGGGTTATCGTCCCCGAAGTTGCCGATGCCTGCCCAGCCGCCCGGCTTGAGGTTGTCGTGCATCCAGTTGAGCAGACGAATGACCACCTCATCCTTGAGATAGTCCGCCAAGCCCATCGAATAGACGAAGTCCTGCGGCGGCAAGCGCGTCTTGCCTCGGCCCATCGCCAGCAAGAGCACGTTCTCTTTGGCGAAGAGCACCTGCTCCTGCAATCCCGCCTCGTTCGCTAAGTGCGAGCTGTACGTCAGCGCCTCAATGTCGATGTCCAACAATGATGCAAAAGCCGCCGACGCCTGGGGAAGCTGCCCCAAGAAGTCAAAGATCTCTCGGCCTGCTCCCGACGCTAAGCTGGTGATCAGATACTTGTCTGAGCGGCTGGTGCGCTGCTCATACATCTCCGTCAAGCAGTCGCGCATGAGCCAGCGGCGGTTGCGCACGGCTTGACAAGGTGGGCTGAGCAAATACTCTCGGTCGATCAGCGAGCCCAAGCGCCGATCCCCCATCGGCTGCTGCAAGTGGATCAGCTCGATGGTGTAATAGTCACCGGCATATCCACGGGGCTTCGAGAACGACCGGTCGATCATGCGGCTGAGCATAAAATACGGGAAGGTCTCACGGAATACATACGAGCCAACCCCATCCCGCTTAGAGGGATCCTCGAGCTCCTTAAGACCGCGCGTGAGCTCCACCTTGATGGTCTCACACAGCTCTTTGGTCTGCGCCTGATGCTGAGGAGTGACCTCGGGCGCCCGCAAGAGGGCACGGTCGAGCTGGCGCATGCCCTCTTTGAAGTTTTCGACGGCCTCCGCCAAGCTGTGAGGAATGCGATCACTGCCCGCCTGACCGGTGATCATGGAGTGATGGAGCTTGGTGTGGGCCACCTCCTCGACCATCAGCGGCGGCAGACGAGAGGTGGTCTCTCGCAAGCGCGTGGCGATGAAGCTGGCAACCGCCTTAAAGAAGCGGCTGGCAAAACCAATGTCCTGCGCGATGACCGCCTCGAGGTCTTTGCGGTTGAGTCGAACCGCCCGACCCGACTCAATGGCTACGGCGGTGGCGCTGGCAGGCTCACCCGTGACCAGGGACATCTCGCCCAAGAGATCACCAAAACCGAGGATGGACACATCGATGTTGGTGCCAGCCTGGTTGATGCGAACCGCGACATGCCCTTGTTCGACCACCATGAGCGCATCGACTTGTTCGCCTTGTACAAGGACTTGTTCGCCCATCTTAAACTCGAAGAACCGGCCAATCCGCTGAAGGTGGTCCCGGTCGGAGTCCGTCAGGCCCTTGAGTTGTCCCCATAGCTCACTTTGCATCACTTCTCTCCTCTGCTCAATCGGAGCTGAATTCAAAGAACTGGCGGGCAGGTTATCGGGCGTCTCGGCGGGGAGCACACTGAAGAGGGCGGAGCCTCGGATGGCTTGCCAAAATCGCGTATTCGGGAACATTCCCCGCTCATCTGCCGAAAATTCCGGTCTGATCCGCTCGACAAAAGTCATGGCCACCGGACCTTTGCCCTTCACGGGCAGGTGACCGCGCTCAACACCTACAAAGTACGCTCGAAGCTCCTCGTAGGTCAGCGTGGTGACGTTGATGCGTCCGGGTTCTGAAGCACTCTCCAAGCGGGAGGCAAGGTTGACGGTATCTCCCCAGACATCGTAAGCGAACTTACGATTGCCGATGACGCCAGCGATGACCGGTCCACGGTGAATGCCGATGCGCGCTTGCCAGCGGATGCTGGAGTCGCTGTGCATTTTCTGGTCGCGGGCAAGGAAATCGAGGATTTCCAGAGCGGCCAAGATCGATGATACCAAGTGCCCGGGTTTTTCTGTTGGAAGACCGCCGACACACATATAGGCATCGCCGATGGTCTTGAGTTTCTCCAGACCATGACGTGTGATGATTTCATCAAACCCGGTAAAGAGCCGGTGAAGGGATTGTACCAGCAAAGGGGCAGGAATCTGATTGGAAATTGAAGTAAAGCCTGCAAAATCTGTAAATAGGATGGTCGCAGAAGGACAGGCTTTGGCTTCCACTTGCCCTTCGCGCATCAGCTCTGCTGCCACTTCTGCCGGAAGAATATTGAGCAATAGCTGCTCTGAGCGGTCCTTTTCTTGTGCAACTTCTTTTCTCGCTAAGAATTCTTTCACGCGCAGCTCATGGGATAAGTACACCCACGAGAGACCAATGATGATGGTAGACAGCATGAAATAATTGTTGCTGAAGAAGTAGCGCCAGTCGTCCACTTTTGGATCCAGCGTCACCATCACGATGACATACTGAAGCCACACGAAGAGTACATTCAGGCCCATCTCAAGCAGGCCCCACGGCACCAGCACCATGTTGCCGAGCAGGATCAATACCAGCCCTGCATAGTAGGGACTCTCTGCCCCTCCCGCGCGCAGGATCAGCACGTCTAAGAGGATGATCGCCGGATAGGTAATCGCCCAGGCAATCAGTCGGCTATATCGCCGCGCTTGTCCGGTCCTTACCAAATATCGGATCAGCAGGAGGTTGAAGATCTCAACGGGGGTGAGCACAAAACGCGGGATGACCAGCTCCCAGACGATCTCGGGATACATGACGGCATCAAGGATGCCAAAGACAGGCACCAGCACACACAAAAGCATGCAGCCCGTCTGAGCGCCAATCACGGTCTTTTCCGCGACTTCCTCATCAAACTCCGCCCGGAATGCCTCGGGAATCTTCAGCACAGGTTGAAATCTCCCCTTTCACGCACCCTCGCACTTTGGCCCACCGCGCCACGAAATACGCTCGAGATGATGAGGATTGCCCACGAAATCCGGTTCTGCGCAATACATTCGATGGAAGGCAGGGTCATTGTAGTCTGCTTACCTGCGACTGTCAATGCAGGCTCTGGAGTCAAGCGACACCGGATTAAGAAGGCGACGTTGCGCACGCAGTTGTCGTTGATGCCCTCTCGCCGCGATGCTAGTCTGCTGCATCTGGCAGGTCTGCAATCCTTCAATTCCCTTTTTGTTACCCGGGAGGCCCTCCATGTCGCGACTTTTCACCTCCATGTTTTGCCTCGGATTGGGGCTGAGTGTCGGAGCAAGCGGATGCCAATCGGATCCGCATACGACGGCAGCGCCCGAGCAGGCGCTCTCTTCACCACCCTCTTCAGAGGTTTTACGTTCAGAGGTTTTACGTTCAGAGGTTTCACGTTCAGAGGTTTCACGCGCGGCGCAGCGCACGCAAGCCCTAACCCTTACCGCCGGATTTTCCTCCGTCGATATCACCTGGCGAGCGGGCGCAAAACCTGGTCAAGTGGGCACCTCGGCATCGACCGTTCAGATCTCTCGGCTGTGGAAGGATCTGATCAGCGTGATCAAGACGGTCTACAAGTTTCAGCGGCAAAATCAGCCGGTTGAAGGGCTGGAGGTGGCCACCGACTGGACCGTGGGCCTGCTGGAGCAGCGGGTGCAAGATCTCCCCTACGATCAATATGTGGATGTGTTTGAGCCGGGCCGAGGCATCCATACCCCCTCGACCGCCAAAGCCATTGTGGTGGAGAGCAACGGGGTGAAGGTCGCGCTGGTGCGGGTGGATCTGTATCTGATGCAGAAGAGCATCTGGCGACGGGTGGCGGAGCTGGTCTCCACTCAGACCGGTATTCCTGCGGAGCGCATCCTCATCACCGCCAGCCACAACCACTCCGCCGCTTCCGCCGTCCCCACCGCTGCCGGAATTGCCACCTTCGCCGACAGCTTCGACGCTCGACACTTCGTCTGGATCACCCAAAAGATCGCCGAAGCCATCCGCACCGCAGACTCCAAACGAGTCCCTGCCAAGCTCGGCGCTGTTCGCACCACCTTACGCGCCACCCAGCGAAACATCATCGGTCCTGCCACGGCGGAGGTCATCCCTCCCGGTGGCACCACGCCCGTCACCGTCAACGCCGGTTATCCCTCCGACTTCTTTGACGACGATCTCTTCTTGCTCAACTTCCAGGACGCCTCTACCAGCAAGGGCTTGGCCACTTACATGGTCTTTGCCACCCACCCGGAGAGCCTCAAGGATGGCCACGGCCTGCTCTCCTCTGACTTCTTGGGGGGCCTCGAGACCGCTCTCGAGAAACGATGGGGATTTCCCGTCATGTGGACGCCCGGTGCGCTCGGCGACGTGGAGCAAGACAACGGCAACAACTTTGGCGTGGATTACTGGCGCGAAGACTTCTCTCGTCTGGAGCAGCAGGTGGACACCCTGGTCAACGCCATTGGTCCGATCCTCGAGCAGCCCTCTCGCCCCGGCGAGCTGGTGCTGAGTCCACGCAGCGATATCACCGTGGATGCGCGGCTGAGGGTCTATCCAGGGGCCGCCAACACCAGCTATCCGGGACCAACCGCTTGGCAGCTCCCGGTGACGGAGTATCTCTCCCCCAAATATCCGGTTACGGCGGTGCGGGCGCTCACCGAGAGCGCCAACATCATGCTGCAAGCCATTCGATTGGGGGATATCCTGCTGCTGGCCTCTCCGTCTGAAGTGACCACCGACATGGCCAAACACATCAAGAGCCGCACGGATAACGTCGTGGGCAACCTCTATCAAGGGTATGTGTGGCCCGATGCAGAAGCCTGGGTCGAAGAGGAAATCTCGCAGAACTTCGACAACTCGGAGCTGAGCGCCACCTCGGGCTTTAGCATGCCGGTCTTGTTGGGCCAGGCCAACGACTATATGGGCTATATGGTGACCCGCTGGGAG
>JBJTQF010000101.1:0-20159 GCA_046075485.1 Myxococcota bacterium
TGTGCTGCTCGAGCTCAAGTATGTGAAGCTGGCGCAGTGGGAAAAAAGAGGGATGGAAGCAGTCGAAGAAAAGCTGCAAGAAGGAGAAGCTCAGCTCGTGAGGTATTCAGACGATCCTCGCCTGGCTGCCTTTAAGGGACACACCTGGACCCGGATGACCCTGGCCTTTGTGGGCCGACGAGAGATCTTCTATCGCGCGCCCGGTGAACAGACTCAGCGCCTCGAGCCGGATCCTGAGCCGGAGTTTGAGTAGGAAAGGGTACTGCGGGCGCTGATCCAGCAGAGGGGGGTGAAGGTGGATTTCCTCGGTGTCCGAAGCCTCGGAGGGGCTGATCCGGTGGCACCCACATGAGCGAGCGCCACCGGGCTCAGAAGTGCCGCACCGTCCGAGTTATTGGCAGGACTCCAGCACATTGACCTGATCGATGTACATGTTGAGGTCTCCGGCGCGGTTGGTACAGGTGCCGGTGCAGGCGCTGGAGCATCCGCAGCAGCGGTCGTTGTTCTCCCAGATGGCAAAGGTGGTGCTGGTGGCCGTAAACGAGACGGTGTTTATCGCCCAGTCGTTGATGCCTTGACCCACCACGCTGGTCAGCAAGGTCGAGTTGGCATACGCCGAGAGCAGCAGCACATCTTTGCAGTCGTGGAGATAGTCCGCCCAGCGGAAGGCGACCTGGTAGGTGCGTCCGACGGTGGTGTTAAAGGTATAGTCGAGGTGGGTGTTGCTGGTGCAGGAGTATCCACAGGTTCCTGTGCAGGTCATGCCATAGTAGAGCGTGCCGCTGGTGACACCAATGCAGCCCGCACTGGAAGCGGCAAATTGTCCGCCCAAGAAGTTGTATTTCTGACGTACTCCCCCTTCATCGGCTTGCCCGTTGCAGTTATCATCCAGATCGTTGCACACTTCTTTGGCACCGGGGTTGATGGCCGCGTTGTTGTCGTTGCAGTCGGTGCTGTTGGACACATACCCGCTGGGCGCGCTGCATGCCTGAGCGGAGACCGCCGCGTTGCCGTAGGTATCGACATCTTTGTCTTGGTAGTAGGGGGTCTTGACCCCTTCGTCGATGGTGCTGTCGCAGTCATCGTCGAGGCTGTTACAACGCTCGGGTGCGCCCGGGAAGATCAGTGGATCGGTGTCATTGCAGTCGCGGTTGTTGGACGTGTAGCCGCTGGGGATGGAGCAGGCCACCTTCGAGCTGTTGGGGTTGCCGAAGCCATCATCATCGGCGTCTTGATAGTAGGTGCTGCCTGCCCCGTCATCGATCTGGCTGTCACAGTCGTTGTCTTGACCGTCGCAGAGCTCGGGGGCTCCGGGGTAGATGGCATCGTTGGAGTCGCGGCAGTCGCCGGAGATATAGGCGTAACCGCTGGGTAAAGAGCAGGCTTGAGTGGTCGTGCTGGAGCCGAAGCCGTCTCCGTCTTTGTCGAGGTAGTAGGTGGTGAGCAGGTTTTCGTCGATGCTGCCATCGCAGTCATCATCCTTGCTGTTGCAGCTCTCGGTGGCACCGGGGTTGACCGTGCTGTCCTTGTCGTTGCAGTCTCCTGCCCGGGCGACATAACCGCTGGGAGCGTTGCAGTTGGAGACCGACTGGCTGCTGTTTCCGTAGCTGTCCCCATCTGTGTCTTGGTAGTAGACCGTGGTGACGGACTCATCCACTTGGGTGTCGCAGTCGTCGTCGAGGCTGTTGCAGCGTTCGGGTGCGCCGGGGTACGCCAGGGCGTCTTTGTCATTGCAGTCGCCGCTGACGGTGGCATAAAGGCTGGGTTTGCTGCATGCTTGAGTGGTGGTGCTGGTGCCATAACCATCCCCATCCGTATCTTGGTAGTAGGTGGTCTTGACCCCTTCGTCGATGGTGCCGTTGCAGTTGTTGTCGGCCCCGTCGCAGAGCTCGCTGGCACCGGGGTAGCTGGAGGCGGTGCTGTCGTTGCAGTCGTCGTCGTTGCTGACCACCGAGCTGTCGGGCGTGCAGAGCTTGACGGGTTTGGAGGGATCGCCGTAACCGTCGTGGTCGCCGTCGGTGTAGTAGGTGCTGCGGTCTACCGCATCGGTATCCACCACCCCATCGCAGTTATTGTCTACGGTGTCGCAGACCTCGGTGGCGCTGGGCGAGATGCTGGGGTTATTGTCATTGCAGTCGGGGCCTCCGACGGCGGTGGCGTTGAAGCCATCTTGATCGACATCCGTGAGATCCTTCCCAGAGCAGTCCTGATCGATGCCGTCGTAGGGGACTTCGTAAGCGCCGGGGTTGACGCTGGGGTTGTTGTCGTTGCAGTCGAGCGGGATGCCTTCGCCGATGGCGGGGGAGCCATCTCGGTCCACGTCGATGAGGTCGGCGCCTGAGCAGTCTTGGTCGATGCCATCGTAGGGGATCTCGATGGTGGTGGGGGAGATGTCGGCGTCGTTGTCGTTGCAGTCGGCCCCGCCGACTTCGGTGGCGCTGAAGCCATCCCCGTCTACGTCGGTGAGATCGGCCCCCGAGCAGTCCTGATCGATGCCGTCGTAGGGGATTTCGCTGGCACCGGGGTAGGTGTTGGGGTCTTTGTCATTGCAGTCTCCGTTGGCTTCGGAGAGTCCATCCCCGTCGTCATCGGTGGTATCGAGGTCTTCATCGATCTTGCCATCGCAGTCATTGTCTTTGCCGTCGGCGTATTCTGATGCCCCTGGGTAGGTGGTGGGGTCGAGGTCATTGCAGTCGGTGCCTTCGTTGCCGCCCTCATAGCTGTCTTGATCTTGGTCGGTGAGGTCTTCTCCGTTGCAGTCCTGGTCGATGCCGTCGTAGGGTACTTCGGTGCCACCCAAGAGAACGGTGGGATCGCTGTCATCGCAGTCGGCACCAGAGGCTTCCAGTCCGGGCTGGCCGTCTCCATCCACATCGATCAGGTCTTGGCCGTTGCAGTTCTGGTCGATGTTATCGTAGGGCACTTCTGCCGCACCGGGGTTGAGCGCCGGGTTGGAGTCGTCGCAGTCGCTGCCATTGCTGCCTCCGGGATAACCATCGTTGTCGAGGTCATTGAGATCGGCCCCTGAGCAATCTTGATCGATGCCATCGTAGGGCACTTCGGTCATGCCGGGGTTGAGGCTGGGATCTTGGTCGTTGCAGTCACTGCCGCCGGTGCCACCGGAGTATCCATCTTGATCCACGTCTATGAGATCGGTGCCGGTGCAGTCTTGATCCACCCCGTCGTAGGGAATCTCGGTGCCTGCGGGCGAGACTGAGGGATCATTGTCATTGCAGTCCCCGTCGCTCTCCGCATAACCGTCTTGGTCATCGTCGGTGGTGTCGAGGTCTTCGTCTACCAGCCCGTCGCAGTCGTTGTCGCGGTCGTCTTCGTATTCCACTGCATCGGGGTGGCTGGCGGCGTCGGTGTCGAGGCAGTCATCCCCATTGGCTTCGGTGGCGATGTATCCGTCGCCGTCCACGTCTACCAGGTCACCGTCGAGGCAGTCGTTGTCGAGCTGGTCGTAGGGGATTTCTTGCTTAGACGGATTTACCTCGTCGTTGGTGTCGTCGCAGTCTCCTTCCGCAACCGTAAAGCCGTCTTCGTCGAGATCGGGGGCTGCGGTGGGGGTCACGCTGGGGGTCTCCACGGGGGTGTCCGTGGGGGTCATGGCAACCGTGGGAGAGGGCACAATCGTGGGGGATGGGCTGGGGGGGAGGGTCTCCAGCTCGGGTTCTTCGGTACAGGCGGTCAGACCAATCAAAAAGGTAGATAATAGGACAGGCAACATTCGCTTCAGCATGAGTCCTCCGATGGCGCGTTGAGGGAAGAATAGCGCATCCGCTCGTTGATGCAGACAGTGGCAGGGGTTACGTGACAATCATATCATCATCGGGGCAAAAATAGGAGAGAGCAGGTGAGTTATGAGAAAAAACCTACTGGCAGGAATGTATGGAAAAGCGCATACATGTATGAGGGCTCACGCGCACACGCGGGCTCACGCGCACACGCGGGCTCACGTACACACGCGGGCTCACGTACACACGCGCACTAACGCAGGCGCATCCGCAGCTCGAGGGCGCGCTCGAGAAGCTGGAGGGCTTCTCGTTGTTTGCCCTGGCGCTGGAGCTCTTGGCTCAGGCGTTCGTATTGTTCGGCGAGGTTGCGCAAGACCTCCGGTTGAGCGGGATCTAACTTCAGCAGCTTCTCGTAGGTCTGAGTGGCATCTGCGTCTCGGCCATTGGCGAGCTGGGTCTGGGCCAGCTCTTGCAGCAGGGCTTTGTCGTTGGGGTTGAGGCTCGAGGCGCGTTGCCACGCCAGCATGGCATCTTGAGGTGTGGTCTTGAGCAGCACCTTCCCGAGATTGCGCCAGAGCTCAAAACGTCCGGGCTCGAGCTTGACGCCTTGTTTGAGGGCGTTGCGTGCGTCCTCGAGCTGGTCTTCGCGCCAGCGCATCACCCCGAGGTTATTCCAGGCGGCGGCCAGTCCGACGTCGGTGGCGGATGCCAGCTCCCAGGCGCGGGTGGCTTCTTCGGGCTCTCCAGACAGCCACAGGGCATTCCCTTGTTCCAGCAGGGCGCGTGCGCTGAGGGCGGCGTTGCCGTCGGCTTGAGCAGCGCGGCGGTAGCTGTCGATGGCTTCCGGGAGCTGGCCGCCTGCAAAATAGGCATCGCCCATATCTTTCCAGCCTTGAGCGTTGAGGTCTTCGCCGAGCTGTTTCCGGGCGTTCACCAGCTTCTGGTTGCGGGTGTTGGCGTCTGGAAAACATACATCCGAGATCAGCACAGCCTCTTTGAGCCCTTGAGCTTGAGCGGGGCACAGCCCTTGTGTGCCCAAGGTCTCCAGCAGCACCTCGGAGCCGCGCTCGCGCCAGAAGGCCAATCGCTCCACTGAGGCTGCTCGAGGCCGTCCCGGGTTGTTGCCCAGGGTGGCCGCTTGTCCATCGGTGAGGATAAACCGTCGTCCACCGCTGGAGTAAGTGACTTTTCCTTCCAAGACCATCAAGGTGGGATGGCTGAGCAGCAGCCCACGGGTGCGCTCAAACACCACCTCGGTGGAGCCAAAACCCGCAGGCACTCCTTCATAGTTCATGAAGAGCTTGCCCGCTGCACTCTTGGCCGAGCGGTAGAGGCGAGTCCACACACTGCCATCCTCCACCGAGATCTGTCCGTAGGCTTCGAGGGTCACTTCAAACTGTCCGCTGAGCTCATGCTGCACCAGCATGCCCTGCACCGGCTCATAGTACTCGAGCCACACCCGCACGTTGTTGTCCTTCGTGCGGAGGGTCAAGCCAGGGGCCAGCGGCTCCTGCGCCTTGAGCTTCAGCTCCGGCGAGCTCTCAAGTATCCCACTGGCGAGCAGATCCCGTGGCCAAGTGCGCACGATGCGCCAGCCCACCGGACGCTCTTGACGCTTCAGCGCAGCCGGAGGACTCTGCACCGGCAAGACTTGTCCCGCCTGTACTTGTCCCGCCTGTACTTGTGAGGCTGGAGTAGGAGCCGTCAGCCCAGGCTTGTTCGGACCCGGCCCATTTTGAGCGTGTCCCAGCGGCACCGACATGCTCCAGAGCAACAGCGAGAGCCACCAGACTCCTCGAGCCTTCCGGCTCAATGTCGGGTGTACCGTCTGAGGCTCATACTGAGTGACCCCTGTCTTCCACAAGGGTCGAGCGTTCGCTTGCATGGTGTGACTCCTTCGTTTGTATATCAACGGTCCCCAGAGCGGACCACAGATCCATCGGTTAAGCGCGCGTGAGGGGGCGGCTCAGCCGTCCCAGCGGCACCACACTCAGCAGGGCCAGCACGCCAGCCACCGGAGGCAGATACCAGCGCAGGCCCAGCAGGAGCAGGTAACTCAGCCCCAGCACGACCAGGAGCATCCCGGAGAGCTTCAGCCACCCCAGCCGTCTCCGACCGGACCAGAAACCAAGCCCACCCAGCAGCAGCGAGAAGCTCAGGGTCATCAGCTCCGGCACCTGCCGAGGTGTCTGTCCTGATGCCAGGGCGTCCGCCATATTCGCCAAGACCTCCACACCAAACATCCGCCCCAGTGGGGTATTATAGAGATCCTGCTCGTTGCCCAGCGTCTCGGGATGAGCAATGCCCACCAAGAGCCTCACCCCTTGTACACTCTGAGGGCTGGGCAGAACCGGCACCTGGCCTTCCGGGAGTGTTTCCGGCTCACCGCCCCAGCGGGTGAGGGTCTGGCGCAGGCGCTCCGCTGGAAAGTGGCTCTCGATGCCCCACGAAGCGCGCGCGCGAAAGATCACCGGCACCATGCCTCGGCGGTTGTAGCGGGTCAGCTCCTGCATCCGGCTAGACCGGACACCTTGCTGCCCCACGTCGAGGCTCCAGCGGGCAGGATCGGCAAGCTGCACCGCAAAATGAGGCGACTGGAGCAAAAAACCTCGCGAGCCCTCCTGCAACACCGGCATACGCAGTCCCAGATACTCCAGAGCTCCCACCGGACGTTTGATGTACACGTCTCCGGTGAGCAATGACCGTCGCATCTGCATTAGCGCACGTTCGCAGGCACATACTTTCACCGGATTCTCAAAAAAAGGCTCACATTCCAGCGGCATGCCATCCACCGGACGCGGCGGGGGCACCTTCAACACACGCTGAGCGCATTCGGTCTCCGTCCAGCCCATCAGCGCTGCTCGAACGCCCGCTTGGAACCAGCCCGGTAAAGGCAGCAGCACCCCGGAGCTGCTCTCCCGCTCCAGCCCAAACAGCACCGGAAATTCCCGCACCGCTTGGGCCACCGCCTGCATCAGACGTGTATCGTGCTCCGTCCGGCTCGAGGCGGTGAGCCATGTATCAAAAGCCACCACCGACGGGCTCGCACCCGCTTGCACCAGCCGCTCCAGCAGCTCCGCGTACAAGCGCCGATTTTCGACCTGCTGCTGCGCGTTGGACTCCAGGCCCAGCAGCACGATCTCGGTCTGAAACGGACGCGGACTGTCCACAAAAGCATAGTGCAGCCGCTCCCACACCAGCTCCAGCGGCTCGAGCAGGCCCAACAAGGCCAGCAGGCTCCAAAACACAGTCAGCACGGTCGCCAGCAAGCCCGCCCCATAAAGCCGCACACGCGCACGCAGGGAGAGCGGAGGTTCTGGCCATTTCTCTGGCCATTTCTCTGGCCATTTCTCCGACCTTTTCTCTGGCCATTTCTCTGGCCATTTCTCCGACCTTTTCTCTGGCCATTTCTCCGGCACAGGCTCCGGCTGAAGTTTCGGCCATTTCTCCGGCACAGGCTCCGGCTGAAGTTTCGGCCATTTCTCCGGCACAGGCTCCGGCAATGTATCCGGCAAGGCAGGAATTAGAAGCGAGGCTGCACGCTGGGCCGTCTCCACCCCTGTCGAGGAGGCCAAGTCGCTGTCAGAAGCCGCGCTCTCCCGTGGGGAGACCGAAAGCACCTCAAAATACGCGGTCCCCGGATCTCCATATAAGACGTAGGTGGCCCAGCTCTGGGCGGGAAGCTGAGCCTGTTGAGCCAGCAACAAACGCGCACGGCGCACGGAGGCACCCACGGACTGCCCCTCCAGCAGGCGTAGATAAAAGTGCTCGGCGACGGTGCCCGCGTGTTGGTCAGGCAGCTCGGAGATCGTCCCCAGATAATGCCGAACGCCCACCCCCAAAAATGCGGTGGGAAGGCATCCCTCCGTCGCCGCCGCTGCCGAAAAACAAGCGTTGGCAAAGATCAAAGCGGGCACATTCGGAGCACCTTGCATCGGCTGGATGTCGTGAGGGGTCAAGCGCCCATCGTCGAGCAGCCATCCCGGCGGGCCCAGGGTATCTGCTTCTACCGCATGTCCCGCAAAATGCACCAGGGGATATGCATAGAGCTCGCTGAGCACCTTCTGATGTTCGGTGCCCGCGCCGTCGAGGGCCACTTGAAGCTGGTTCCGTTTCGGGCGGAGCACCTTCCGCAGCCGCTGGCCCTCCTGGGCTGCATGGGGGAGGTCTCCACGCGGATCGCAGATCAGCAGCAGTCCATACGGAGCCTGCTGCACACGCGGATGCAGGCTGTGGACCGACTGCTCGAGCATCACCAGCCGACCCATCGCAAACTTCAGACAGAGAAAGTTGGAGCCATCGTGGAGCAGCTCCCAGGGCAGGCGGAGCAGCGACTCCGGCAGCTCCAGCACCAGATGGCTGGCCACCGAAGCCCGAAGTTTAGCCTTCAATCGCTGGCCCAGCAGGAGATCAAAGAGCCGCTGGCCCAGCCGCGTCATCTGCTCGCGCTGTATCGTGGGCTCGCGTTGTTCGGTCAGACACTGGGTCAGCTCTTGGCTCAGCGGATGGAGGGTGTTGCTGTCGAAGGGGACACGCTCGTGCAACAGCAGCGGTGGCAGGCTCCCGTTGCTGAGGCGCTCGCGCGCAGAGACATCCAGGTGGGTGCCTTCAAGCCGGAGCTGAATCTCGAGCACATGCATGATGGTTTAACCCGCCACGGCAGGCGCAGTTTGAGCGTCGAGCAGCTTCTTGAGGCGTTCTTTGAGGCGAAAATGCATGACATGGACGGAGCTCTCGTTGAGCTGAAGCATACGTCCTACGTCGGTCATATTCCGGCCTTGCACGTAAACAAGCTCGTAAAAGAGTCGATCCCGTGGCTTGAGGGTCTCAATCAAGCTGCGGAGCTGCTGTGCTTCCTCCGCCTGCATGAGCTGGTGAGCGGCGGAAGGGGTCTGATGATCTTCTTCAAACTTGCTGTTGGGCGATGGCTGGAGCGGATCCACCAGGGTCATCCGCCGCGTGCGTCGCAGCGTGCGCCGCTGATGGTCCAGGGCCTGATATACCGCGATTTGAGCCAGATACGTCCCCGGTGAGCAGCCATTGGTGCCTTTATACCGCCGGAGCAGGAGCCTGTCGTCTTCGAGCAGCTTCACAAAAAAGGCTTGGAAGACTTCCTGGACTTCCTCCAGCTCGATGCTGCCCTGCCGTGCGAGGGCCCGGTGGATCGCGTGGTAGATCAGCTTGGAGTATCGATCCACAAAACGTTTCCACAGGACCGGATCGGTCGAGCCACTGGCGATGGCGGTATACAGCTCAGTGTCTTCAACAGGGGTATTCAAGGGAGCCTCCCGCATGGGTGCTTAAGCATGGATCTCACATTCGAGGGTGCCCACACGTTCGCCTGCCACTTGAACGGCAAGGGCATAAGCACCCGGTTTGAGCCCGGCAAAAGACACCGAGCCTTTTTCGCCGCTGCGTGCAGACTTGAGCTGACCCGCCTGATAAAGCTCTACTTCCAGATCGTCGGGTGAGCTCTGAGCGCCATCGGTCACCGCCAGGGTCAAGGTCACCCGCTGATCGGCCAGCTTCTGCAAGGTTAAGCGCGCATCAAAATCCGGCAGATGATGCAGGGAGACCACCCGATCCAGCGGCTCCGCCTGTCCCGAGCGCACCGCCAGAGGACGGGCCGTCAGCAGCTCGCCGGTGTTCTGAAGCAGCTCGATGCCCTGCTGCGCCAGCTTGACCACCACTCGCCAGAGCGAAGGCTGCTCGGGCATGAGGGCGTAGACTTTCTCCACCACCCACAGAGGTGCGGGGAGCGGATTTGGGTCGCTGAAGACCCCTTCCTGGTGCATGTCCAAAATCTCCAGCAACGCCGGATCTTCGAGCAGGGCTTGGCTCAGCGCATCGTGTTCATCCTCGGGGAGCTGGCCGGTGGCAAAGTCGGCGAGCGCCTCCGCCCACTCGGGATGAAAGGCCGTCGGAATGGAGGTCGCCAGGGGCGCGCGGGGGCTTGCAGAGTGTGCGGTGCGGTTCATGATCATTCTCCTCTCGCATGTTGCGAGCAGCTCAAGCTCTGGGTATCGTGCAGCGATGGAGGCTCGGACCTCCTCGTGCTGTCTTCAACCCATTAGCGGAGGTTATCATAGAAACCTTTCATGGGCGCAAGCAGAATCTTTTGGTCTTGCTCCGCTGCTTCCTGCCTCGCTACACTGTAGAGCAGGAATATTCGGTAGGAGGAGTCTGCATGTCTCAGGTGTACGCCGATTGTACGGATAAGGTCAAGTCTTCTGGTGGGTCATATATGCGCTGGATGACCTTGAGTGGGCTGATGTTGGTTCTGCTGGGCGTGCTGGTGCTGCCCTGGGGAGGGCCTCCGGCACACGCACAATATCAGGTGAAGCCGTCGGACCAGCCGCCGCTCGTCGCCGATATGTCGATGCTCACCACGGAGCTTGAAGCGGTCTCGCTCCAGGAGCTGATCGCCGGGCGTAAGTCGCTGCTCTTTTATTTTTCGCCCACCTGCGGCCACTGTCGGGATGCCGCGCCGGTGGTGCGGAAGCTCCACGAAAAATATGGGGCAAAGCTGCCCTTCATCGGGATTGCGCCTTCCCGAGCGCCGCTCAAAGATGTGCGGGCCTTCCAAGAAGAGTTTGGGCTGAGCTTTCGTTTTGCGTCGGATTCCTCCGGGATGTTTGCTCAAAAAAACAAGGTACAAGGCACCCCCACCTTCTTCCTCTCGGATGGGTCCGCCACCCCTACCGAACGTTACGCCCTCTCGGGCCCCGAGCTGGAGATCGTGCTCGAGGTGGGAATGACCCGCTATCTGGGAGGCAATCCGCTCACCCTGCTGACACCCGACCGCTACCACGGCTCGCTTGTGTGTGGGAGCTGTCACCGGGAGGAGAGCACTTCCTGGAGCCTCAACCATCACTCCGTGGCGATGAGCAGCCTGTTTAAGATTCAGAAGCATGAGGATCCTGCCTGTGTCGGCTGCCATGTCACCGGATATCAGCAGCCCACGGGCTACAAAAACCTGCTCGAGACCTCCCACTTGGCCAATGTGGGCTGCGAGCGCTGTCATGGTATGGCAGGTGGCCATAATCTGCCCCTCTCCGTTGAAGAAAAGCTGAAACAAAAGGCCCTTCCAGCCGATCAAAGGTATGAAAAGGTCTGTGTGAGCTGCCACGATGCCAAACACACCATCGCTTTTGATGTCAAAAAAGGGATCCCGCTGGTCGGTCATCACCACGACCGCACGCTGACGCAGGTGGCCTGGCTCGAAAAACGCGCCAAGCTGCTCAAGGATGAGCTGGATAAACCCCTCCTCGCCTTCCCCGAAGGAAAGGTACAAGGAGATGCGGCCTGCAAGAGCTGCCACGCTCAGCAGCACGCTCGGCTCCAGAACGATCCACACGTCAAGGCACCTCAGGCGCTCGCCAAAGGCGGAAGCTGCGAGAGCTGCCACGGTCCCGGTGAAGCACACATCAAAGCCGGTGGCACCAAAAATACCATCGTGGGTCTCACCGAGAGCTGTCCGGTGTGTGTCATCGAGTCGATCTGCTCGAGCTGCCATACCCGAGAGCTCAGCCCGCAGTTTGAGCTGGACAAAGCCCTCCAGGTGGTTCGGCAGGCCCATCGTGGCCCCTGAGCCGCTGAGCTGAGTTTCTCGCACGACTGGAGCATGCGGGGGATTGACAAGTGCAACCGCGTCCCCCATAGTTTTAATATGGGCAGTTCGCTTCGGATGGCGCAGCGGTGAGGAGGTTCTCATGCAGCATCGATTGGGCTCCTTTCACTCCAGTGACGGTCCTTCTCTTCGGGAGGGGGTTCTTTTTTCGTGGCTGACAGACCTGCTCGATAAGCTCAAGGAGCTGCTTTCGGCCCCTGCCCAGCCGGTTTTGGTGCCGGTCCCGGTGCGTACTCGCCCTCGTCGTGCCCGCCGCTGAGCCTTAGCCTTCCTTCCATGTGGTTCACTTTTTGAGTACATCCCCTCAACACATCTTGCAGGTCGTACCGTATTTTTATCCGGCGTGGGCGTATGGCGGCATTCCTCGGCTGGCGTATGGCCTGAGTCGTGCGCTCGTGCGTGCGGGCCTGCGGGTGACCGTGCTGACCACCGACGTCTTCGACGCTCAGCAGCGCCTTGATACCGGCTCCGCGCCGCGCCATTTGGAGGGCATCGAGGTCATCACCTTGCGGAATCTCTCCAATCGGCTGGCCTACCATCACCAGGCGTTTTTGCCGCTGGGAGTGCGTGCGGCCCTGGAGCGGCTGGAGCAGTCGCCGCCGGATGTGATCCACTTGCATGGGCATCGACATCTGCTCAACACGGTGGGGTTGAGGCTGGCGAAGCAGTTATGGCCCACCCGCTCGAGCCTCCCGCTGGTGATGACCCCCAACGGAACCCTTCCGGCCATTGAGCGAAAGCAGGGCGTCAAGGCGATCTATGATCGGCTGTTGGGGCACGCGGTGCTCGACGCGGTTTCGCAGTTTATTGCGGTGAGTCGAGCGGAGGTGGCGCAGCTCCGCCAGGCGGGGATCTCCGCGCATCGGGTGGCGGTGATCCCCAACGGCATCGAGCTGGAAGAGTTTGAGCCCTTACCGCCACGAGGCACGTTTCGTCAGCAGTTTGGTTTAGAAGGGCCTCTGGTGTTGTATTTGGGCAAGCTCACCCCTCGAAAGGGGGTGGATCACCTGGTGGCCTCCTTGCAGCATCTGCCGTCGGCGGTTCACTTGGTGATCGCGGGCAACGATATGGGGGTGGAGCAGGCCCTTCGTGAGCAGCGCGAGCGGCTGGGGCTCCAGGCTCGAGTGCATTTTGTGGGGCTGCTGACCGGGACACAACGCCTGGCGGCGCTGGCCGACGCGGATGTCTTGGCATATCCCTCGACGCAGGAGATCTTCGGGCTGGTGCCGTTTGAGGGCCTGCTCGCGGGAGCGCCGGTGGTGGTCTCGGATGACTGTGGCTGTGGTGAGCTGGTGCAGGAGGCTCGAGCGGGTGTTTTGGTGCCCTATGGTCAGCCGAAGGCCCTGGCCCTGGCCCTGGAGCAGCTCCTCCAGGATCGTGCGCGAGGCCAGAGCATGGTGGCGAGAGGGCGAGCCTTCATCCGCACTCACTTTGACTGGTCGCGGATTGTAGAGAAGACCCTCGCCGTCTATCGGCTGGCTCAACAAGGCTGAGGGCAAGTGCGGTCGCATGAGCCACACATGAGACTGCATGATGACCGTATTAATAAGGGCTCCTGCGCATGAGGCGAGGAGCCCTCTTTCATTGCGGGTGGTGTCAAGCTCGAGACCGAGACAGCACACCGCTCCGCCCCTCACTCCACGAGCTGAGGCTGCTGCAAGACCAGCCAGCTTGTCATGAAGGTCGGGCGATAGTCGTTGAGCAGCCCTTTTTCGACGAGCTGCCACGCATCGCGTGTGCCTCCGGTCTGGATGGCGTTCTCCACCCATCGTTCGCCCTGGTTGTAGCCTGCCAGCGCCAGGGGCCAGTCTTGAAAGTGCGTGTAGAGGTCGGTCAAGAGCTTGATCGCCGCCGTGGTCTCCTTTTGTACGTCGAGACGCTCATCCAGGGTGCCCTCGACCTTCAGGCCGTACTTCTGAGCGGTGGGCACGATGAACATCCAGATGCCCGCACCACGAGGCCCTGCGGCGGCAGAGGGCTCCCGAGAGCTGCTCGGCAGGTTTTTATAACCAGACTCCAGCAGGGGAACGGCCAGCAAAGCACTCGGGAGCTTGGCGTCTTGGAGCGCACGGCTCACCAGCGCCTGATGGGTCTGCATCTGCACCAGCCCCTGTTTGAGAAAGCTGCGTCCTTCCGGTGTCCCCAGAAAACGATTGAGCTTCTCCAGTACCGCCGGTGTCAGCTTCAGGCCGAGCTGCTCGTCGGCGGCTTTCTTCTGGAGCGCCGGGGTGAAGAGCGCCTGCGCTTGGGTCAAGGTCAAGGTCTGGCTCTGCACCGCCGCACGCGACACCACGGTCGTCGAGAGCAGCAGCAGCAAGCTCAGCACGGTCAGCAGCGGCACATAGGAGCGCCGAATCGATTGGGGTTGTTGTAGGATCATCTCAATTCTCCGTGATAGGAGGGGGGACGACTTCCACAGCCCCATGCCCGTAGTACCGGCAGGCAGCGGCGCGGAGAGGTCTGCGTCATGCGCCATCTCGAGGAGACAGCGCCCATAAGCCCGCGAAGACACCCCCGGCTGGCCAACCAGGGCCGCATCACAGGCAAGCTCTTGAAGCTGAATAAAAAGCCGACGAAAAACCCACACCGCCGGATTCCAGAAACACACCACCCGCAGCCACAGCTCAAGCTGGAGCCACTGAGGATCCCGCTGGCGCAGATGTTGCGCCTCGTGCAGCCGGGATAAGCGCAAGGTCTCGGGAAGCAGCAGCAGGCGCTGAGGCAGGACCATCCAAGCGATGCCCGGTCGGAGCAGGCCCCCCGTCCAGGTCGCATACGGAAGGGTGTCGTAGGCGCTCAGCACCACTCTTATCCGGCCCCGCTGGTGAATTAGAAAGTGCTGGTGAAGCTGCCGCGCCAGCTTCCGCTGCGTCGAGCGCAAATGAAGGGAAAACCCCAAAATCCCACACAGCAGGAGCAACACCGGAAGCTCGACCTGCTGGCGACTCAGGCTCAGCTCAAAAGCGGGCAGGGTGGAAGTCCCCTCATGCTTGAGCAGCATGCCGGTACGCTGGGTTGATGCGGCACCTTCTCCCGACCATACTTGTATCGGCGGCAGCGGCAGCGGGGCCTGGGGCACTCGAGTCAGCAGCAACGCCACCAGGGAGGGCAAGAGTAATGCACCCACCAGCACACCCCGCGTCAGACGCAGATAAGCACGGGCGGAGCGCCCATCACGAGCACGAACCTCCCAGGCCCAAACGCTCCAGCAGAGCAGAGCGGCGACGGCCAACAGCACGTTGGTCTCCAGGTACACCCGCAACACCTTCACCAGGGCGGAGGTCTCCGCCAGAGCGCTGAGCCACATGTCAGGCATGGGAATCCTCCTGGTTGAGAAGCTGGCGGAGGCGCTCCAGCTCGGCAGGTGAGAGCTTTTCGTTCTCCAGCAGACAGCGCACCAGGGCGGAAGGCGCACCATCAAAGACGTGTGTCACAAGCTGCTGCACGCTGCTGTTTTGGTACGCTTCTCGGCTGAGAATGGGAATATAGATGTGGCCTCGCCCTTCTTTTTCGCTGCGCACCACTTGCTTCTGCTCCAGAATGCGCAAAATAGTGGACACCGTGGTATAGGCCAGAGGCCGCTCGGGGGGTAACGTGGCCAAAAGCTCGTGGACGGTGGCCCGTCCGAGTCTCCAGAGGGGCTGCATCAGCTCCAGCTCGGCGTCGGTAAGGCGGGAGGGGAGGTCTTTTTTTGGGGGCATAGGGGCTCCATACGAATTTGAACTAAAACTTTAGTTAGAAGGTACACGGGGGGCGCTGGGCTGTCAACTAAGAACTTAGTTCTACGAAAAAAGGGGCGGCGGCGGAGTGCTCGGCGGGTCTGAGCAGGGATGTCTGTTTCAAATTGCGTTTCATGCGCATCGTGGCATCATACAGCGCGCATGGGAGGGCTCCGTCCCGCAAGATGCCAGCAGGATTCAGTCAAAGAGGAAAGTCGGATGAGTGAAGCATGGCGACAGAGTCTCGAAGCGGCGGGGGGGGTTCCGGCAGAAGCGGAGGCCCTCTCAGGAGACATTGATCTGCTGGTTCCGATGGAGCCGAGCTGGAGGGTGCTGGATGTCTCGGGGGCCTACGGTGCGCGCTCGGCGGTGCTGGCGCATCGCTGTGCTCAGGTGGTGACGGTGGCGGAGTCGGCGTCTCATCTGGAGGTGATGGCGTCGCGGGCGCAGGCGTTCCCGCGTGGGCGGATGGTGCCACTCTTGGCAAGTGCAACGTTGCCTTTTGAGCCTGCGGAGTTCGATCTCCTGGTGTATGCGGATCGGGGAGGGGCGTCGCTGGAGCAGCTCCTGCCGTTTTTGAAGCCAGGAGGATGGCTGGTGTGGATTGTGGAGGGCGCATCGCCTCCGACGCAGCGTCTCGAGGGCTGGCTGGAGGCGCTGGAGACGGCGCGTAAGGCGACGGCCTGGGTTCAGGAGCGGCTGAGTGCCCCTACGATGTGGCGTCAGCGGCTCAACCGGCTGGGTTTTGATGATACGCGGGTGTATGTGCATGTGCGGGAGTATGCGTGGGGGTATCTCCCGTTTGATGCGTACTGGCTCCAGCGCTACTACCTCGAGTCGATGCAGGAGGAGGGCTCAGACGCCGGCAAGGGTAAGGCGGCGCTGGCTCGTTGGCTGGGCAAGGGGGGGATTTATCCGTTTCTGACCTCCGCGCATGTGATTGTGGCGCATCTGCCAGGAGAGTTTTTATGATCCCGACCTTAGAGCGGCTGCTGCGAGAGCGATGGCCGACGTATTTTCCAGAGCGTTCGATGCCGCACCGGGTGAGGCTGGCGCTGCTCTCGACCAGTCGTGAGCCGGGGGGCACGCGGGTGCTGCTGGCGTTTGCGGATCACGATCCGCTTCCGTCGTTGGTGGGCAAGGTGCCGCGTGATCCGAACAAGGTGCAGGCGCTGGAGCACGAGTGGCAGCGGCTCAACCAGCTTCACCAGGGGGCGGTGGAGGAGCTCCTGCTGTCGCTGCCTCGGCCTCTGGAGCGGATGGAGCTGCACGGGGGGGTGGTATATCTCCAGACGGCCCTTCCGGGTCGTAATCTGAAGACGGCCATTCAGCGGGGAGAGCGGCTGCTGAGTCCTGCGCAGGTGGAGGCGGATCTCCATCGGGTCTCACGCTGGTTGGAGCTGCTCCAGAAGAGTCCGGTGCCGGAGGCATTATTACCGGGGGAGGGGGGTGTGCAGCCGTTGGTGCATCCGCTTCGAGAGGTCTTGCCGACGCTCTCGCGGGAGGGGGTGCTGACGTCGGAGCAGGGGGAGGCTTTGTTGGCGGCGGCGGCTTTGCTGGAGCAAGCGCAGGGGGGGCGTGCGTGTTGGGTGCATGGGGATCTCTGGCCGGGAAATGTATTGATTCATCAGGAGCGGTGGTCCTTTTTGGACTGGGATGGTTTGGAGGTGGGGGGCCCTTTTTTCGACCGGGTCTGGTTTGCGCTGCACTACGGGATGTTGGGGCATGCGCGTCTGATTGGGCGTGAGGATTTGGGGGAGGGGTTCCGCCGGGTATTGTTTATGGAGCATCCGCTCTCGGATGCGGTGCTGGGGCAGCTTCGGGCGACGGTGCAGGGGCCGGGCTTGGAGGCGGGGGCGGCTCGTGATTATCTTGCGGTGCTGATGGGCATTGAGGCGGGCAGGATTCTCGAGGGGCGTAGTCGTAGGCGTGCGTTTGATCTGCACGCGGCCACGCTCTTGCGGGAGTGGTTTGGATATCCCGAGCGGGTGCGTCTGTGAGCGGCGCTCGGGGGGGAGTGCGAGGGGGCGAATGGCTTGTGCTCGGGGGGGCGAACGGCGGAGATATATTATGAGATAGGGCATGCGCTGAAGGGACCGGTGCATTATAGGGAGGAGGACATGGAAGGACAGAAGGCAGTGAGGACGAGCATGGGACGAGGGATACAGAGGGTGATGTCGAAGTTTTCAGCCGCCGAGCGAATGGCGGGATTACCAGCGCAAGAGGTGCTGTCTCGTTTTGCCCCAGCGGAGCGGGTAGCGGGTCTTGCCCCAGCGGAGCGGGTAGCGGGTTTAGACGAGCGAGAAAAACGAGAGCTGCTGCGTGAGCTTGCCAAAGAGCTGGAGTCGGAGTTGAAGTCGCTCACCAACAAGAGTTGATGTTGTCTTTTTAAGCGTCTCAAAAGATCGTGTATACAAACGGAGCCAAGAACTTCGCGCTTTGTACCACCACGAACACCACACTCAGCAGCATCAGCACTGTCACCAAGAAGACCATCCCCCAGAGTCGTTTCTCCGAGATGTACTGATACAGCTCCCGCACGGTATGAACACGTTGAGCGAGATTCTCGCGCCGTGTAAGCTCATCCTTCATGATCCGCTCCTCTGTCCTGGGTGCTGAGCCCCTTGAGACCGGTTCTTTTCGACCCAGAAGTTCTCCATCACCAGCACATCCAGCTCCGAGCGTTCAAACGTCGCATAGGCTTCCAGTGCTGTGCTGACCATCGGCTCTCCTCGGAGGTTAAAAGACGTATTCATCAGCACCGGAACCCCCGTCAGCGCACCAAAACGCTCGATCAGCCCATAATAGAGCGGCTGAGGTCCACGTTCTACCCGTTGCACCCGGCTGGATCCATCCACATGGGTGGTCGCCTGCACCTGCTCCTGCTGAGCCCCTTTCACCGGTGCCGTCAGCAGCATGAAGCGGCTCGGATCGCCACGTCCTCCATGTTTCTCGAGCTCAAAAAAATCCTGCGCACGTTCCGAGAGCACCGCAGGCGCAAACGGACGAAACGGCTCACGATGTTTGATCGAACGATTGACGCGCTCCTTCATCGACGCATGCCGAGGATCCGCCAAGATGCTGCGCTGGCCCAGCGCACGAGGCCCCCACTCAAACCGTCCATGAGCCCATCCCACCACCTGACCTTCCGCCAGCCGCTCCGCCAGTCGGTCCAGCAGCTTCTCCGGGTGATCAAACGTTGTATGCGGAATCCCGAAGGCATGGAGAAAAGCCGCCACCTCGCTGGGCACCAGCCCCGCCCCCCAGTCCGTGCGATCCAGCCTCCAGCCGCGAGGCCGCTTCAACAGCACCTCATGCACATAGAGCGCCGCCCCCAGCGCACCCCCCGCATCCCCCGCCGCCGGTTGGATGAAGACCTCCTCAAATGGACCCTCTCGCACCACCCGACCATTGGCCACCGAGTTCAGCGCCACTCCTCCCGCCAGACACAGCGCCTGCACCGGCAGTCGCCCATACAGCGCCTGCACCTGCTCCAGCACCAGCTCCTCCGTCAGCCGCTGCACACTCGCCGCAATGTCTGCAAACCGTTGATTCTCCTTGAGCTCCGCCGCACTCGCCGGTGTCTCCCCCGGACCCACCCCCGTTTGCGCTGTCACAAAACGAGTGCCCGGCACCCGCGCCGGACCCAAGAGCTGCTCCAGCTTGTCCGTAAAGCTCCGCTCCGGATCATAGTGAAAACAAAAATAATCCAGGTCGAGCTGAAATGCCCCCTCACCCTCCCGCTTCACCAGCCGCGAGAGCTGCTCCAAAAAACGAGGACGTCCATAAGGTGCCATCCCCATCACCTTGTATTCTCCCTCGTTGACCTCAAACCCCAAATACGCCGTCAACGCAGAATACAAGAGCCCAATGGAATGCGGAAAATGAAGCTCCGCCAATGACTTGAGCTGCGTGCCCTCCGGTGTCACCCGACCGTGCCAGAGACTCGTGCTCGCCCATTCCCCCACCCCATCCATCACCAGGATGGCCGCCTCCTCATACGGTGAGCACAAAAACGCACTCGCCGCATGCGACTGATGATGCTCCGTAAACAAGATCTTCTCGGGACGCACCCCAAATTTCTTGGCCAGCATCACCCGCACCCAGAGCTTGTCCGACAGCCACGTATGCATGGCGCGCACAAACCCCTTCCGCGAGCGCGGAAACTCTCGTACCTGTGTCGAAAGAATCCGCTCGAACTTACGCAGCGGCTTCTCGTAAAACACCATATAGTCAATGTCGCGCGCCGTCAGACCCGCCTGGGTGAGACAAAACTGTACCGATTTTACCGGAAGATTGGCATCGTGTTTGATGCGAGAGAAGCGCTCCTCCTGGGCTGCCGCCACCAGCTCCCCATCCCGCAACAAGACCGCCGCCGCATCGTGATATAAGGCCGAGATGCCCACAATGATCATCTTGGCCCTCAAAATTGCCGCTGCGCGTGCGACAGCGAGGGCTCGTGTGGCCGCTCATGCTCCTGCCAACCCAGCATCACCGGGGGCGGAGGACTCAGCAGCCGCGTCAGCCCCACCGTCACCCAGTACAGCACACTCAGCATCCCCGAGTTTGAGACCTGCGCAAAACGTGTCGAAAACCCCAACCAGCCACGCCAGGCCCGGCTCATCCCCCGCGCTCGCTTCAGACGCCAGACGTGCCAGCCCCCAACCTTCTGTTGCAATGGCTCGAGCGCCTGTGTCACCTCGAGATGTTGCTGCCCCGTCTCCTGCACCAGTGCGTCCAAGAAGGCCCTCAGCGGAGCATCTCCCTCGTGTACGCGCCGCAGCTCTCGACGATACAGGTGATGGCGATGGCGGAGCTCTCCCTCTTGGTGCAACAGAAAGGGCAGCTCTCCCAGGCGCTCGAAGGGCTCCAGCCCTCCTTCCGGCTCCAGCGGAGGCGCATCGGTGGGGGCCAGCTTGCGAAGCCGTGCTCGACGTGCCACACCGGTCTCCGGCGCATCGCTGAGACGCTTCACCCAGCCACGCGCGAACAGGCGAAGCTGCTCCGCTCGACGCGCACGCGCCAAGCCGTGCCGCAGATATAACGGTCGTAATGTTGGATGAGTGCTCTGAG
>JBJTQF010000102.1:0-1679 GCA_046075485.1 Myxococcota bacterium
GGCTGGTTGAAGGAAAATCGTCGTGTGGCAACCCGATATGACAAGTACTTGACACACTATCATGCGATGGTTCAGTTGGCCATCCTGAAGAGGTACCTAGCTGCGCTGTCCCGGTAATTTTGTTTAGAGAAACAGAGCCTAGGCCGCCACCGTCGCCGGGATAACCGAGCTGCGAGGCCACTCTCCTGCCCAGGGCAGGTAACTGCAGGGTTCCATGGGAGCGTGTCTTCAATCCCCCATGACTGGGTCGCGCAGCTCGGGTGGAACATATCCTTTCCACTCATGGTGTACACTGCAGCCCCTTTTCCTTGATCAGCACTCCGAGATTGCTCTGGAGCTTCTTGTTAAACATATCGCAGTCCTTCGGGAATTCCTGCATGCGGTAGCTCAGGGAGGTGGTCGCATCCGCGCTCTGGCCATTTATTGTGCAGTAGAGACCATAGCGAGCATAGTTCTCCTCCTTGCCGCCAAGCGGCTTGCAAAGATTTCGGAGCTGGTAGCATCCGCAACTTTAAGGAACGGGTACGACTTCCACAACCTTCACCCATGAGAGCAGCACGTCTCCATCCGCCCCTACCTCGCCTCGGAATCGAAGCGTGTGGCTCGTGGCAGTAGCCGTGAACGTGATCTTGCCGAAACTGCCCGCACTTTCCAGGGCGTCGTTGATCATCCAGTTCGTGTAGTTGGCTCCGGTGGTCAAGCGCTTGACCTCTTTGCCATCGATATCGATGGCAAAAATGGACTTAGCCCCCGTCACCCCGTGAATAGGGCCATGATCACCGCCCCGCCAGGCAACAACCAGCTCATACGCGGTCCCGACCTTAATTCCGCGATTCTCGGTGGATAGTCACTTTGCCATCTGGAAGTCGAAGCCACCACCCGGATACACCAGGTAAATGACGCACTCGGCTGTCCCGCTGCAGTTGTCGAAGTGAACCTGCTTGCCGGGTTGATACCAGGTAGAGCCCACTGCCTGACCGGTGCTGGCGGCCTCGGAGGTCAAGCCGTGCCCGGGATTGCCCGCAATCACCACCCCGTAATAATCATTGGAGTGGGTGTGGCCGGGAGACCTGGAGCCGGGGGGCATCTTCAGGAAGAAGCTGGTGGGTCCCTTGTACATATCACCACTGACCAGGGAGACCTGCAATCCGCCCGGATTCTTCGGATCGAGCGGTTGCCACTTGAGATCCTTCACCGGTGCGAGGGTCATGGTGGGAGCCGCCGGGGCAGGCGCAGCGGCTTTGGTCGCGTCGGGAGCCGTTGCGGGAGTGCCCGCGAGCGCAGGGGATGTCAGCGATGCCAGCAGCATAAACAGTACACGTACAGCCTTCATGTCACATCCTTTTCGTTCAGAGTCAGGTCACGCACCGGCCCAGGTCACGCACTGAGCTTTTAGCTACTATCACGATTGAGTGGTCGGCTCAAGCGCCAACCCTGGGTGAATGCAGCATTTTGTAAGCACTTTCACATTTATTAACCGCAGTGGATAGTGATTTTTACTATCCGAGCTTAGCTGCCACGACCATAGAAGATTGGCAACATTTTTTTGTTGATGTCGTCCGTTTTTATTTTGGGTTGTCCTGCGTGCCTTCTGCAGGCACACCTCGGTCCTGGCGCTTGGTTGCGCTTTGTTGTGTTGCTGACGGTGAGGGGGACCTAACTTAGGCCGAAAGCCGGTT
>JBJTQF010000103.1:0-3020 GCA_046075485.1 Myxococcota bacterium
GGTCTAAGGATAAACAAAATAGGCGGCAGGGGGCACAAAAAAACAGGGCGGGGAGGAGGCGGGTCAGGAGGATCGAGGGAGGGGGGGGATCTCGATTGAGGTCACAGGAGCTGCGCGGCTTATTGCGAAGGTTCGGTGGAATGAGTGCTTAGCCTTCAGGTCAACGGCCAGGACGTCCACCGAAGCCGGCGACGGAGCTGAACCGCAGAAGAAACGTGGTGGAGCGTTGCTCTGGCGGGTTGAAGGAAAATCGGCATGTGGCAACCCTATGTGACAAGTACTTGACTCACGAACATGCGAATGTTTAGTTGGTCATCCTGAAGAGGTACCTAGCTGCGCTGTCCCGGCAATTTGGTTTAGAGAAACAGGGGCTTAATTGATCGTCCGAGGCGGCGTTCGACCGGGAAACTGAGGTGGATTGACATCCTCATTGGGTACGAGGCTGCCCATGAAATACTTCGCGCTGGTGCCATTCAATATGCTTCTGTGCAGGCAGGGGGTGCCCCGACTGTGGATGTCGCAGAGTCTTCCCGGAAAAATTGAGAATCCACTCGTCCACGCCCACTACACCGTGAACATCCTGGGAGACAATAATTCGGAGGTCGTTTCCCAGCCCTATTGCCCCCCTGTCAAAGAGTTTGTGGTGGAAGGAGCACAGCGCCAATCCGTTGTCTGAAGTGTCCGGCCCATTGGCCGCATGCCAGCGGACATGAGCAGCTTCAATTCCCAGATCCGCGCCTGCAAGTCGCCCGTCGTAACCGCAAACAGCACATCGCCTCTCGTAGATTCTAAGGATCGTCTCACGAAAGAGAACGTCGCGCTTTCTTCCCTTGGGATTGACCTCCCATGCAAAACCAACGGCATCAAGAATATCGTTGTGGATGCTCTGAGGGAAGTTGCTCTCCAGCACTAATGCCGCCACCTCGTGCAGAAGTTGTCGGTCAACGCGGAGCAAGTTGAAAATATCAATAGGAAAGCCCCCCGATGCTTCACAACGGCGAAGTATCGCAGCGGGAATGTCCTTTTTTCTCTCGCGGTCTCCTCTGGCGGTTTCGAGCGCCTCCCGTGACGCCCCTCCCTGCCAATATGTCTTACAGCCACTCTGACTCTTCTAATTAAGGAAGGGGAGGAGGCCGTCGAATGACCCTCGCACCGCTCTCCGCAGGTCGGAGCCAGCCGCCATATCCGTTTTCGCGCAGGAGCCCGCGCCCGCGCACACGACGGCCCCCAGGGCGCTCCAACCAACCTTTTTCGCTACGGCCGCAGCGACGTCCGCAGCGCACCTTTCGCCGAGAAGGTGACTTTGCGAATGCGATTGTTCATGGCGTCCGCGATGTAGAGGTTGCCTTCTTTATCAAAATCGAGGGCATAGGGCTGGTTGAGGCTGGCGGCACTGGCTGGCCCCCCGTCGCCGCCGAACAGGCCGATGTCACCATACTCAGAGCCCGCAAGCCGTGCGCCGTTTCCCGCCACCGTGTAGAGGGTGCCGTCGGTGTCGATCACCCGTACCCGCTGGTTGTTGGTGTCGGTGAAGAAGACAAGGCCATCGGCTCTCACCCTCACACCGCTGGGCCAGTTCAGCCGTGCTTCTGTGGCCGGGCCGCCATCACCCGTAAACCCCATCTCGCCCCGGAGACCCGCCAGGACCGTTACCACGCCTTCGGGGCTGCGCTTCACGAGCTGATGATTGTCGTTGTCGGTGACGTAGAGGTTGTCGGCGGCATCGATCGCCAGTCCGCCTGCAAATTCCGTGTTCATCTCGAGCTCATGCACAATGCCAGCTTCATCCACCATGAGAATCCGAGCACCGACATAATTGGCGATGTAGAGTCGTCCCATCGAGTCCTCAGCGACCCCGGTCGGATAGAACAGCTCGGTGTAGAGGGCCGGATATCCCGGTGCCGTCTCCCCCTCAAAGCCCTCGTAGCCCAGATCGTAGGGAGTGCCCGCCACTGCCACGTTCAGCCCCATGGCTTCCAGCTTAAAGATCACATGGGACCAGGTATCCACCACATAGCGATTGCCGCGAGCTGAGACTTCTACGCCGCCAGGACCCTGGAGTGCATAGTAAAGGGCTCTGCCGTTATAGGCATATACGGCCAGCCCCGGCATGCTCCTGATGATGCCTTCGGGTGAGATGGCGCGGATGACCCAGTTGCACTGCTCGGCCACCAGCACGTTCCCCGCGTCGTCCACCGCCACACCGGTGGGCCAGTTCAGCGTTGCCTGAGTGGCCGGACCCAGGTCTCCGCCAAAGTCTCCCGTGTTGGAGCAAAGGGGGTAGCCCCAATAGTCACCACTGTACTCCGTGCCTGCCTCGCCACTCCCTGCAATCGTCTGAATGGTGGCCTCCGAGTCGAAATAGACGGGAGCGGTCTCCGGGAGTGGCACAGGAGTCGGCGGAGGCGTTGGTGTGGAGGTCACTTCCGGTCCCATCGTGGCGGTGGGCGAGGGTTCTACCCCGTCCGGCGCCGGCGTTGAGGGCAGATCTAAGACACAAGCCGTATTCAAGGCCAGGCAGGTGAGGGAAACGATGAGCAGGTTCGAGCGCATATATTAACTCCCTGGCACCCTCGGGTGCATTGCATGTGACGGAGCTATCGGACAACGCTCCTCTCGAATGCACGCAGCATGCCTGGACTGGCTTCGTAAGCTCAATCACGTCAAACCATCGATATTCATCGCAAAAGAACCGTCATCCCCTTGAGAATCGCCACCCATGAGCCCCCCGCTGGGCCCAAACGAAGCCCTGGCCAGCAAAGAGTCTTACTCGGGGGTAAAGAAAATAGACCCCGTACAGTATCTGTTGACACTTGCGCCTCTCCCGCATACCTTCCACCGCATTCAGCGTGAGGGTGGTAAGACGTTGCTGGCCATCTACGATGAAACGCTTCCCCTGCTTCAGGCTGATCACAATCGAACCCAGAAAGTAATGACCGTACTCGCCGACCTCTTGCCGTGCGTGGCTTTCGTCGTAGAAATCGAGAAACTTTCCGGTGAGATCATCCACTAACTCTCGT
>JBJTQF010000104.1:0-4320 GCA_046075485.1 Myxococcota bacterium
GTAGGGGCGAAGCCCATTCGCCCCAACCATCCCCAACCATCCCCAACCATCCCCAACCATCCCCAACCATCCCCAACCATCCCCAACCATCCCCAACCATCCCCAACCATCCCCCGCCCCTACCACTCCGTACTCGGATGATGGGGGAGGCAGGAGGGGCGGCGAGTGGGTCGCTTGTGAATTCTGTCATACTACAACACAAGTTAATACACTTAACCCAAAGAAATTTCTCCTGAACGGTCGCAGATTCCATTGGAAAATTGGAAGGTTAACGTAGAAATTCTTGAAGAGATGATGTCTATGACGATGACATTTTGAATATACCGAGTTTAGGATACATACTAAGACAATGCAAAAAAACATTTAAAAATAATCACTTATATTGAGTTTATTAAGGTCCTTAAAGTAAGGTGGGATACAGATCTAAGGCTCACACCGGCGCGGCAAACCAGGATATCAGGAGGAAGGGATAATGGAGTTTATGAACAATCTGACCTTACGTTGGAAGCTGTTGATCACTTTGGGGAGCGTCATGCTTCTGTTTTCGTCTCAGCAGCTCGTCTTTTCGCATACCGAAGATACCCTCAAAATGACGGATCACGCTCATGAAGCACTCTCAGAGCGGCTGGACAAGCTCTCGCGTATTGAGGTCAGCGCACAAAATATGGCGCGTGCAGGCATTCGTGCCATCTTTACGGGACTTGAGAAGGACATTCAGAGCTATCAGGAGGCCCAGGAGACCACCCTCAAGCTGTTGAGCGCGCCTCTTCCCACCTTTGAGGGCAGTGAGGATCACACTCAAGAGCTGAGCGCGCTTCGTTCAGCAGTCGAGCGCTGGCATTCGGAGGTGGTGAGTCCCACCCTCAAGATGCGGGCGGACGTGGATCAGGGCAAGGTCAGCCTGATGGATGTCCAGAAGTTCTACATCTCTGTCTCGCAGGTTCCTCTGGGAACACGTATCACCGAGTCCATTGATCGGATCATGGAGGCTGAGCATGCTTCTGGCACCAAGCTGGATGCACGGAGTCAGAAAGACCGCGAAAATATGGCTCAGCTCAATATCCTGATCTTCGTGGGGTGTTCGGGCCTGGGGCTCTTGATGGCCTACTTGGTGTCCAATAGCCTCTCCGGGCGAGTGTTGAGCACGCTGGACGTGTTGGAGGGGATGGCGCAAGGGGATTTTTCGCAGTCGGTCACGGTGGATGGCTCAGACGAGCTTGGTCGTATGCGCGGCTCCATCCAAGAGGTCAGTACCTCGGTGGGCACCAAAGTGCAGCAGCTCCGCCAGGCCATGCAAGCGGCGGCGGGTGGAGACTTCACCCGTGAGGTGGAGGTCTCGGGGAATGATCCGCTCAACCAGATGGGGGACTCGCTGAACCAGCTTCTCAAGAGCTTACGAGAGAGTCTTGGGCAGGTGAGTGTCGAAACCGAGCGGCTGGCAACCTCCAGCGGGCAAGTCCGCTCGGTGAGCAGTGGCATTCAGCAGGCGGCAGAAGAGTCTTCTGCTCAGTCGAACGCGGTGGCCCAGAGCTCCGAAGAGGTCAGTCGTAACGTGCAGGCGGTGGCAGCCGCCGCCGAAGAGATGAGCGCCTCCATCCGCGAGATTGCAAAAAATGCGGCGGACGCAGCGCGTGTGGCCACAGAAGCGGTAAAAGTAGCGAGTCATGCCAACGCGACCATCAGCCGTCTGGGTGATAGCAGCACTCAAATTGGCAATGTGGTGAAGGTGATCACCACGATTGCCCAGCAGACGAACCTCCTGGCATTGAATGCTACGATTGAGGCTGCGCGTGCGGGTGAGGCTGGAAAGGGCTTTGCGGTGGTGGCCAATGAGGTGAAGGCGCTCGCCCAAGAGACCGCAAAGGCCACCGAAGACATCAGCCGTCGAGTGGAGACCATTCAAGCGGATACCAAAGCCGCTGTAAACTCGATTGGGGAGATCAGCCATGTGATCCATCAAGTCAACGACATCTCCTCAACGATTGCCAGTGCGGTGGAGGAGCAGACGGCCACCACCAACGAAATCAGCCGAAGTGTGAGTGAAGCGGCCAAAGGCAGTGCGGAGATCACCCAGAGCATTGTGGCGGTGGTGGATGCGAGTAGAAAGACCTCTGACGGGATTCGGGAAGTGGTGGAGGCGTCGGAGCGTTTCCTGGGGATGGCTCAGCAGCTTGAGGCCGTTGTGAGCCAGTTTGAGCTGGAAGAGAAGCGAGGTGGACGTCGGCCCAAAAGCACCCGCGTTACGGGGGCAGGCGCGCGTGGACAGGCGATGGAGGCCTTCCACTGAGTCTTGAAGGGCTCTGGCCCACTCATCTCTTCATCTCTTCAATCCGCGTTTCATCCGCGTTTCATCCGTGGCAGATAAATCTTCATCTCTTCATCTCTTCATCTCTTCATCTCTTCATCTCTTCATCTCTTCATCTCTTCATCTCTTCATCTCTTCATCTCTTCATCTCTTCATCTCTTCATCTCTTCCCTCCGTATTTCATCCGTGGCTCAAACATCTTCCCTCTTCCTCCGTATTTCTCAAGTTTGGTCCATCAGCTCTAGCCTGGGCAGGCTCCTGGCAAGTTGATGAAAGGCTTGTGCCTGCGTGAGCAGCTTCTCGAGCGCGTGGAGGGGGACCATATTGGGGCCATCGCTGAGGGCTCTTTCGGGGTGTTCATGCACTTCGAGAAACAGTCCATCGATGCCTGCGGCGCAGGCGGCTCTGACCAAGTGGGGGATGAAGCGGCGCTGGCCTCCCGACGCATTTCCGGCCACACCGGGAAGTTGCACGCTGTGGGTGGCATCGAAGATCACCGGCCACAAGTGACTGTGCAGGGTCTGAAAACTTCTGAAATCGACCACCAAGTTATGGTATCCAAAGCTGGTGCCTCGTTCGGTCTGGAGCACACCGGTAGCCCCTGCGTGCAGGGTCTTCTCGAGGGCGGGTTTAAGCTCTTCGGGGCTGAGAAACTGACCTTTTTTGAGGTTCACGGGGCGTCTGGTGGCACCACAGGCTTCGAGCAGGTCGGTTTGTCGGCACAGGAACGCGGGAATCTGGAGCAGATCGACCACCTCGGCGGCGAGGGCAGCTTGTTCTGGCAGGTGAATATCGGTGGTCACGGGGACGTGGAGCTGCTCACGCACCCGGGCGAGCACCCGCAAACCTTCGTCGATGCCGTGTCCGCGAAAGCTGCTCCCGGAGGTGCGGTTGGCTTTGTCGAAGGAGGCTTTGAAGATCCAGGGCATGTTTAGTTTGGCGCAGAGCTCGGCGATGCCTTCGGCGATGCGGAGGGTGATGGCTTCGCCTTCGATCACGCAGGGGCCTGCGATGAGCACGAGGGGCTCTTCGGGGCCGATGTGGACGGATGCGACGTCTGCTTGTCCGAGCTGGACGGTGTGGGGAGTATGTTCAGGCATAACATTCCTTTGTCTGGAGCAGATGTTCAGCGCGTGCTAGGTCTTCGGGGGTATCGATGCCACGCGGATGGGCTTCGGTTAAGACCACCTGGATCGCGATGCCGTGGGCGAGCGCGCGCAGTTGTTCGAGCTTTTCGATTTCTTCCAGCGGATGGGTCGGGGTGCTCGCAAGCTGGTGGAGGGTGCGCAGCCGATAGGCGTACACGCCAATATGTTGGAGAGCTTGAGCCGGTGGCTGCCGATCATCGCGGGGGAAGGGAATCGGCGCACGCGAGAAATAGAGTGCCCGTCCGCTGTTGTCGGTGACCACTTTGACCACATGAGGGCTATAGAACGCATCTGGGTCGGTGAGCGGGCTGGCCAGGGTGCCCATCGGAAGCGCTGGCTCGGCTTGCATGCATGCGCAGAGGGCCGTTAAGCTCGAAAGGGGGAGAAAGGGCTCGTCTCCTTGCACGTTGAGGACCAGTGGGTTGTCCTCGGGGATGAGGGGAAGAATCTGTGACATGGCCTCGGCGACACGATCCAGCCCGGAAGGACAGGTGGGAGAGGTGAGCAGGGCCTGGCCTCCGGCGGAGGTGACCAGGGCCTGGATTTCGAGATCGTCGGTGGCAACGTAGAGATGAACATCGGGGAGGGCTTGAAGACGGGTGAGCACATGCAGAATCAGAGGCTTGCCGTGAAGAAGCTGAAGCGGCTTGTGGGGAAGACGGGTTGAGCCTCGACGGGCCGGCACAATAATATAGGGGTGAGCCATTCACAACACCAGACAGAATAGAACAACAAAAGAGGGTCAAGGGAGCCGCTGCTCCCTTGCGGGTGAGTTTGAGAGGGCAGCGCCCTCTCAAAAAGGGCTTCAGAAAAGGTGCAGCGAGCTGCACCTTTTTTTAACTGAAAGGACGCTGTCCTTTCAGACTT
>JBJTQF010000105.1:0-53575 GCA_046075485.1 Myxococcota bacterium
CATTCGAGCGTGCGCTCGCGTGTGTGATGCGTGCATTCGAGCGTGCGCTCGCGTGTGTGATGCGTGCATTCGAGCGCGCGCTCGCGTGTGTGATGCGTGCATTCGAGCGTGCGCTCGTGTGTGTGTGGTTTGCCTTTTGGCTTCATTTTTTGGGGTTGGGTGAGGGCTATGTTTAAGGTCAAGAGACACGAGCGTTGTCCATGTGGCAGTGGTCAGCGATTTGATGCGTGCTGTCTGCCGTATCATCAGGGGAAGCGTTATCCGGCGACGCCTGAGCTGCTCATGAGGGCGCGGTATAGTGCGTATTGTGTGGGAGCGGTTGACTTTATCATGGACACCTGGGACGAGCCTCGCTGGAATTCGTCCTTGACGGGGGATTCGGTTCAGCGTTCGGTGGAGCGTGAGGAGCTGTTGGATTACTGTCGGGAGGTGGTATATCGGAGGCTGGAGGTGCTCTCGACGGAGCCGGAGGATGAGCGGGGGTGGGCTTATGTGACCTTTGTGGCGACGTTTCAGTATGGAAAGGTGGGGCTTGTGCAGGATGTTCGGGAGCGTAGTCTCTTTGAGAAGCAGGGGGGGCGTTGGATGTACCTTCGACCGGCGGACTCGATCTGAGGTGAGGGCTGAAGGGGGTGAGTGCTGCCGACGGATGGTGCTCCGTGGAGGTTTAGAAGCAGGCGTTGTTCTGAGCTCGCGGACGGTGAATGCTGAGCCGACTTAAGGGTGAGATCGCCATAAATGATGGTGATTGAAGTAAAAGTATGTGTCATGTATTTGTGGAAGGCTGGCATGAAAGAGGGGCCTTTGCGCGGATGATGTGGCAGAACGATGCGCTGGAATTTGTCTTTCATGTGTTACAGATTGCAGTGTTTGATCCGTGAGCGTGTCCCTCCTATGCCATGTATGACAGGCATGCAGTCTGCCAAAACCGCTGGCTGAGCTGCGATGTCATGGGGAGTGCCAGGCTTCTCTTTTTTGATGCATCTGACCTGAGAGCTGTTACAGTCTCTGAGGGGGATGGTTCAAGAGAGAGGGGTTCTCATGGAAACCGATGTCCAGTTTTATGCGTTTTTTCGTCGATATCCGGCGCTTTTATTTGAGCTGCTGGGGCTCCCGGTGGAGGGCCAGTGGCGCATGGAGAGTGTGGGGGTGAAGTCCACCGAGAAGCGTATGGATGGGTTTGTGCATCGTGTGGACGGTGCCTCGCCCTTTTACGGCTTTGTGGAGTTTCAGAATTATTGGGATCCGAACCTTTACTGGCGGCTTTATCGGGAGATTGCGACATGGTATGAGAGCCAGGAGGCCGATGGGCGTCCGTTTGTGGCCGCGTTGATTTTTCTGACTCGTGGATTGGATCCGCGAGATGATCGGCTAAAACCGGGGCCTTCGTGCAAGCTGCTGAAGGTATATTTGAAGGAGTGGCTGACGGCGCGAAAGGACCACCTGAGTGGGCCGTGGTTGGTCTTTAAGCCGTTGTTGGCCCGGGGGATCCGCCAGGTCCGGCGCGAAGCAAAGAATTGGTATCGTGAGCTTGGACAGTTGCCGATGGAGGCCGATGATCGTATATTTTTAGAGCAGCTCTTTCAGAGTTTCCTGTTGGGGCGTTTTAAGGCTTTAACCCGCGAGGAGATAGAGCAGATGTTGCAACTTTTTCCTTTGAAGGAGTCCCGCGCTGTACAAGCGTGCATGGCTGAAGCCCGACAAGAAGGATACCAAGACGGAGTGCGCAGCAAGCTGATCTCCACCCTTCAGCGGTACGAGCAGCGCGTGGGCTTTCCGGTGTCCTCAGAAGAAGAGCTGAGATCGCTGGACATCACCGTCCTGGAAGAGCGGGTCGATGCGCTTGAACGAAGGATCTTTGCTTCTCTCGAAGTCGCCTCTGCGTAAGGGCAGAAAAAGCCGCCCTCTGCTCTTTCAGCGTTTTCTGTTGGGGCGTTTTAAGGCTTTAACCCGCGAGGAGATAGAGCAGATGTTGCAATTTTTTCCTTTGAAGGAGTCCCGCGCTGTACAAGCGTGCATGGCTGAAGCCCGACAAGAAGGACGACAGGAAGGATTCCGAGACGGAGTGCGCAGCAAGCTGATCCCCACCCTTCAGCGGTACGAGCAGCGCGCGGGCTTCCCGGTGTCCTCAGAAGAAGAGCTGAGGTCGCTGGACATCACCGTCCTGGAAGAGCGGGTCGATGCGCTTGAACGAAGGCTCTTCGCTTCTCACCGTGCAGCTTCGGCCTAAAGTGCGGAGCCGAAAGCAGCCTCCATGGCCCCCCACCGTGGGCCGAGCCAGCCTCATGTTTTCTGATACAAACACGTTCTTCCTTTACGGCTGGCGATAACGGAGCCTCAGTGTCGGCAGCGTCTCCACCTGCTCCAGCAGCTCGGGAGCGGTCATCCCCTCCGGTAAGACCCGCACCTTCAGCGTATGCTCCCCCAGACGTGTTCCCAGCAGCTTGTTTGCCTCCACCTCCACCCGGATGACCCCCGTCTGCCGTTCCCACTCCACCAGCGGCACCGCCGAGAGCCGACGCCAGCCCGAGGAGCCCTCCTGCTCGTAAAAAATCACCTGCGGCGATGGCGCATCCACCGGCTGCTCCTGGAGCAACGGAGGCGTTAGATGCAGCACCAGCATACTGGAGGGCACATACTCCGGCAACGCCGTGCTGGGACTCCCCGGCTCCTGGGCCGGTTGGAGCGCCTGCTCCGAGCCTCTCAGCCCCTGCACTCCCCCCGAGAGACTGAGCTCGTATGCAGGTTGGGCAATGGGCTCCGGTCCCGGACGAAAGACCGTCACCAACACCACCGCCGCCACCAGCGCCCCGAGAGCTGCTCCGCCACCCGCTCCGCCACCCGCTCCGTCTGCGGCAGATCCCGCGTCGGATTTCCCACCACCAGCACCTCATCCCCCTTGAGCTCCGGCGGTTGCCACAACAACGAAGGACGCCAGCGCAGCGCGTAGTCGTCTAACAATACGCCCCCCCGAAACGGAAGCGCCCCCCACGGAAGCGCCCTCAACGGCCCATCCACCACCAACGTCAACAGCGGCGGTCGTCGCCCCCCCTGCTCCCCCTCACGCGCACGAGGCTGAAGCGGCTCCCGTAACCACTCCCACAAACGCCGACCCTCCACCGGCAAGGGCTGACCCCGCTGAAGCGCATCCACCAACGCTTGCACCTGCTGCTCCACCTCCGCACGGCTCAACGAGAGCCGATCCACACTCAGATCCGTGCTCGAGATGTACCAGCGAACCACCCCATCCGGTAAAACCGTCACCCGCAAGAGCTGATCATCCCCCTCCCCACGAGACGATAAGCGCCGCTGCAAGGCCACCACATCCAGACGCGGCACGCTCGGGTTCAAGACCTGCGGCACCCCCATCTCCAGCTCCGCCAGCAAGATCTCCCGCTGCTGCTCCAGCCGCTGCAAGCTCTGCATACGCTCCGCAGACGGCGGCCTCCGCTGCTGAGCTCGCTGCCGCTCCTCTAACAACTCCAGCAGCTTTTGTGACGACACCTGCTCTGTCTGCCGTTGAGCCTCCACACGGGCCCCACCCTGGAATCCCTCCGTCGAAGCAGCCGGTGAAACAGCCGCTGAACCAGCCGTCGAAGCAGCCGACGCGCCCTCCGTCGAAAGAGCCGGTGAAACAGCCGACGCGCCCTCGAGAAACGAATGCCGCTCCCGCGCCGTCTGAGAATGGAAACGCTGCCACGCGCCCTGCTCCAAGACCTGCAACGCTGAGATCGCCGTCTTCTGTTCCAGCCGGATCTCAATGGCCCGCGCCTCCCACACCGCACGGCTGGCCATCAGCGTCGCCTGATGCAGAAGCTGCACTTGACGCTTGCGCAACCACAGACGCTGCTCCGGCGCCACCCCCTGCTCCAGCAGCGCCTCGATGCGCATCGCCGAACGCTCGGGAGTGTCCTGCGGCGAGAGCTGCGCCAGCCACGTCATCAGCGGCGGCTGCTGCTCCGGCGGCTGATCCACCCGCACGGGATAGACCTGAGTCCTCACCGGCCCCTCGGGGAGACAGCGCCAGTCCAGCTCGAGCTGATAGAGCCCCGGCTGTGCCGGTAATACAAATGGATCCTGCTTGTCAGGAGAAAGTGGCAAAACCCCCTGCTTGAGCCCCTCGGCGGATGAGGCTGGACTCGTGCCCTCCGACGACACACCCGGCAGCTCCACCAGCAGCCCGCCCTCCACCGGCTGCACCCAGGGAGGCTTCAGCGGCAAGAGACGCTCCAGGAGGGGCGCACCCTTCTCCGGGCGAAATCGCACCTGCACCTGGCCGTGCCCAAACGGAGAACATTGGCCCTCCACCAACGGCAGCGGCTGCCAGCGCATGCGAAGCGCCTGCATGGGAAGATAACGAGGCAACGGTTGAGTCTCGGCGGAAGGAGCAGGCGAAGCAGGCAGGACCAGCTTCACGCGGCCTAAAAACTGAACCTCCACCGCACCCGGCTGAGCAGGTGTGGCAGGGGCACAAGACAGCAAGCTCAGCACGAGAAACCAGTGGGCCGGAACATGAGACGCCTTCACGAAGGGCCTCCGCTGTCTTTTTTCTCTTCCTGCTGACGAAGGGCGTTTGTTAAAGCCGTGTGGATGCGCTTCTTACGGGTATACACCACATCCAGGGTACAGCCCTGAAGACGCGCCACCTCCGCAGGTTCCAGCTCCCGCAGAAACAACAGCTCGAAGGTCAAGAGTTAGGCGGGACTGAGCTCCGCCTGAAGCAGCTCGAGCAACGACTGAAGTGCTTCGTCCTCCACCAGCGCGTGCTCTGCGGTCGGCGATGGATCGGCAAACTGCTCGAGCACCGGCGTCTCCGCCTCCGTGGGTGCGAGGGTGAGCTCGCGTGTCCGTTTGACCCGATGCAGCTCCCGATAACGATTCATCGCCTAGAGCACCGCTTGCCGGCGGATATAGGCTTCAGGCGGCACATCCGGCAGCGCACGATACCGCACCAACAGCGCCGCGCCGTTGCTCAGCAGGGCAATAAAGGTGTTCGAGACCACCTCGTCGTGATCCTGAGGGCTGGCATAAGGAAGATGACTCTTCACCGTGCGCCAGACCAGCGTTTGATATCGACGCACGAACTCCGTGCAGGCGCGCTCAGAGCCGCGCATACACTCAGCACGCAGCTCCTCGAAGCTGAGCGTTTCGAGCGGAGGCTTTCCCTTGAACCAGCGGGGCAGAAGACTGGCCAAAAGAAGAAGCATAAACGGTGGGCCACCGAGCATAAAGGAAGAACTCCAGAAATGAGGCTTGCGAGACTGAGGCCATCTTAGGGGAAAGTAGGGGGGATTTCAATTGCAGCAGTGGCACTCAAGCAGGTCAAACGTCGCAAGATGCAGCCAGGGATCACCATCTGACCAGCCGTATGAGACCCTCAGCGGTCATCCCAGACCGCCCAGCTCGGCTCCAGACGACGACGAAGAGGACGGACTTCCCCCGAGGTTGGAGACATCGGCGAGCGCAGCTCCCGAAGCTCCTTCCCCTGCACCACTTGCATGGGTGAGACGGGTGAGGTCGGATCCTGGGAAGACATACGCGCCACCTCCTGCGCTGAGCTGGGTGCTTCGGTGGTTGCCTCTGCGGGTTGAGCCACCGTCGCCTGAGCCACCGTCGCGTGAGCCACCGTCGCGTGAGTATCTCGCAGCTCCGCCGGGTTGACCGGGAGGTTGAGGTGAAGGGGTTCGGGCTTTGGACGTGTGCGGCTGGGCCACTCCTCTAGGAGCTTCTGGAACTCCGGCGCTGAGACCGGACGGCTGAACACATAGCCTTGCACCAGCTCGCAGCCGCGCTGATGCAGATAGCCGAGCTGCGTGGTGGTCTCCACGCCTTCCGCCACCACTTGCACATTGAGCGCCCGGCTCATGGCCAAGATCGCATCCACGATGGCCCGACTTTCTGCGTTGGTGGCGATGTCGTGGATAAAACTTCGGTCGATCTTGAGCGCGTGGAACAGGAAATTCCGCAGATACGAAAAGGAGGAATAGCCGGTCCCGAAGTCATCGATGGAGAGCAAGACTCCCAGCCCATGTAGCTGCTTGAGCAGCCCTGACGCCTGCTCCATGTTGTGCATGGCGGTGCTCTCGGTCAGCTCCAGCTCGAGATATTGGGGGGGCACTTGGTGGGTTTGGAGCGTTTGCGCGACTTTCTCCACCAGTGCTTCACCGTAGCGCGCTCCAAAATGACGCGCTGAGAGGTTCACCGAGATCCGCAGGGGATATCCCAGGTCTGCCAGCCGTCGGATCTCTGCGCAGGCGGTATCGAGCACCCACTCCGTGATGGGGATGATGAGCCCTGTCTCTTCGGCCAGCGGGATAAACTGGTTGGGCGGCACAAAACCGAGCTCGGGATGACGCCAGCGCAAGAGGGCCTCCGCTCCGACGATCTGCCCCGAGACCAGGTCTACTTGAGGCTGATAGTGTAGGCTCAGCCCGCCCTGTTGGAATGCTTTGCGGAGAGCGGTCTCGAGCTTGCGGCGGTTGAGCTGTGCTTCACCAAATGCGGTGTCGTAGAACTGGTAATTGTTTCCGCCTTGAGCTTTGGCCCGATACATGGCGGTGTCGGCGTGGCGGGTCAGCAGGTCGGCGGTGTCTCCATCGGCGGGTGCCAGGGCAATCCCGATGCTGAGGGTCACGGGATGTTCTTGGCCCTGGATGATCAGCGGCTCTTGGACTTGCTCGAGCAGTCGGCCAGCCAGCGCCTGCACCGTGGCGGGATCCTCGATGTGAGGACAGAGCACAAAAAACTCGTCTCCGCTGATGCGCACCAGCGTATCCCCTCGGCGGATCACCCGCTTGAGCCGCGTGGCGATCTCGATGAGGAGCTGATCACCGACGGCATGGCCGGCGGTATCGTTGACCTCCTTAAAGCGGTCGAGGTCCAGCACCATCACCACCAGCACATCGTTGTTGCGCATGCACCATGCGAGGGCCTGCTCCAGTGCTTCCTGAAAATAGAGCCGGTTTGGCAGGCTGGTCAGCGGATCATGATAGGCCAGATGGCGGAGCTGCTCCAGCGTCGCTTTACGCTCCGTGACGTCTTGCAGGACGTAGTGATCGGTCACTTCACCGGCGAGCTGGAGGCGGCTGTGGGTGATTTCCAGCTCCAGCGGACCCACCAGCGGGCGATGTAAGGTCAGCTCCTCACAGTACTGGAGGTCGGATGTTGTATCGGGGACATCATTGTCATGAGGCTGAAGGTTGGCCAAGAGCTGGGCGGAGCGCCCCTCTTGCAAGAGGCTCTCGGCGGAGCTGGCACCTAACAAGCGTGCCGTGGCATGGTTCACGAAGACGGTCTTGCCTTGTTTTTTGATCACCACCGCGATGGGGGAGGCTTCGACCAGCTCACGATATCGCCGCTCGCTGAGGCGGAGTGATTCGCGTTCTTGAAGGCCACGCTGGGCCTGCTCCAACTGACTCAGCATGCGGTTGAGAGTCTGAGTCAGCCAGCTCAGCTCGTCGTTGCCTTCGACCAGCACGCGGTGGCTGAGATTTCCGCTCTCGCCGATGTCGGTGAGGGCCGAGCTGATGCGTTCTAGGCGGTTGAGCACCAGACGCCGCAGTGAGATGAGCAGGACCCGTCCCAGTCCCAGCAGGAGCAGCATGAGAAAGGAGACGGTGGCGCGGGCCACACTCATGCCTTGATGGTAGATGGCGCGGTCATTTTCGACCTGAAGATGCAGCACGGGACGGTTAAAAAAGTCTCGCAGCAGGCGAGGGCCCTGTCGCGGAGCCCTCACGCCAACACAACATAAGTATCAATTCACATATAAAATGTGAGTAATGATCTATGTCTGAGCCTATATCCGAGAAAACACGGATGTGATCCCCGCAGGTAAACTCGGCAGGCGAGAAGAAATCCCCGCTGATCTGGCCCCCCCAGGCTGAAGATCAAGGGCCGCAATAAGCTCCCGCAATGCTTGCACACCCAGGGCAGATGAGGTCAGGAAGCCCGTGTTTTGAGACTCCATCCCACCCGGAAGGAAGGTGCGGGAGGCCGCATTTCCCAGACCTCGCCCCACCTGAGAGAGCTTGCTGGAGGAGCGCCGTTCCAGCTCCGTATCCGCATAACGGCGGGAGTGTGCATGCCAATTTAACACTCCGGCCACATAATACTGCTGCTGCTTGACGTAACTGTGCAGTGCTCGGCACACATTGGAGGCCAGCTCGTACTCGTCAAAGAGGATGGGCAGCTCGTTGGCCGCCACTCGAGCAAACTGCTCGAGGCGTGCTCTCATGAGGTTGTTCACCACTTCCAAAGCGTGGTCATCGTCACAGTCCAAGAAGTTGGCGGTCACCAGCACGAGGTTGTGCAGGTCTCCTTCTCGCTCCACCTCTTTACGGAAGGAGAAGATGTCGTTGGCCCAGCCTCCATAGTCCGCCACCGTGCTGTCGAGCGCGCGGATGGTGCCAGTATTCCAGAGCTCGGGGGGCACCACGTCTCCAAGTGACATGCGGAAAAGATGCAGGATGAGGTCTGCACCAAAGGTCTTACGGCGCATCTCCACATAGTCGATGGGATCGGGAATGCGGTTGAGACAATGGTTATGCAGCTCCCACAACCAAGAGAGTGTCCTGTTTTCAACACTGCTACGAAGCTGCGTGCGGGCACTCATGGAGAGTGGCAAAGCGGTCCACAGCCACAAGTCGGCCAGCCCTCGCTCCACCGGATTTTGAGGGGTCGGGAAGTGCCGACAATCCAGGGGCATAAAGAGAGACAGCCGCTCGGTGAAGGCTTTGGCACCCGCCATGTCTCGGGTGTTTCCAAACATGAGGGGAAAAAAGTCGTCGGCGTAGCTGCTCCAGGTGAGCCAGCCCGTGGTTTTGTTGAGGGCATCCGGGGTCGCATGAGGATGGATGCCAGCGGCACACAAGGGGAAATCAAAGCCCGTCAGCGTCTGCTCCGTCCAGATGCCGGACCCCAACACCCCCGGCACCCCGTTGAGCATGCCCATGTGCCGAGCCCAGGTAATGGCAAAGGCGCGTGACTGCTCCAGATGCGGATTGAGATGCAGCTCGTAGGGCATATAAAACGTGGGGAGATCCTTTCGGCCCACCGGTCGCATCGTCGCATGCACATGTCGCTTGACCCGCTGAGCGCCCACAGAAGCCGGTGAGAGCCGCTTGATGGGAATGCCAAGCGCACCGAAGAGCCCTCCATACACCGGCGAATTACTCTCTGCATGTTTGTTCATGTAGCGGCTGGATCGCATATGCCACTCATGCCCACCCGCCTGCCAGTCCTGGAGCCCCTTCACATACAGCCCCACGCCCGTCACTTCAACAGGGTTGAGCCCATGATCCACACACAGCGGAGGCACTTCGGTTAAGGCCGTGGTCTCAAACTGCTGAAGCCGCGAGGTGAGCATCTCATTGGTCAGATCTGCGGCGGCTTGAGTCTCCAAATTGAGGAAACGCTCCATCACCAGGATGCAGTTGGCGTTTTCGCCTTCTTCTTGTACCTCTCGTTTGTAGGAGAAGATATCATTTCGCAGGTGGACACCGTCCGAGAACGTATCAATGAGCACCTGCATGGGGCGAGTGTATGCAATGGATGCAGGCACTTCGGCGCGCACGGCATGCTCGACCAGGTTGGCGGACCAGGGCGCTCCGCCTACTTTGCGGCGCATCTCGATGTACTCAACCGGGTTGGCCACGCGGTTTTCTTCGATGTTGGCCAGCTCCCACATACACTCGACGAGCAGGTTTTTGGTGCTCTGAATGAAGCGCATGCGCCAGTCGATGGAGGTGGTGGGGATGGAGCGGGCCCACAGATCCGCCAGACCTTTTTCGACCGGGTTGGAGGGCTCGGGATGAGCGCCGCCCCCTTCGAGGGGCATAAACTGAGGGAGTCGGTTGAGATAGGCGCGAGCTCCGACCTTATCTTTGGTGCGTTTGTAGACTTCCAAGAAGTGGTCATCTAAGAAGAACACCCACACATACCAGTCTATGATCAGATCGAGCTCGGGGCCATCACAATCGGGATGGGTATAGGCACACAACAACGGATAGTCATGGGCATCGAGGGTGGCTTCATCCCAGATCAGCTTGCCGTTGGCTTCAGATGAGAGGAATCCCATCTCATGCGCCCAGGCTTTGGAGTGTACGCGCGCGCCCTCGAGATGCACATTCAGTCGTGCAGGATAGGGCATATAAAAATCTGGCAGTTTAAACGGATCCATGCGTGAAGTATCCCCCCTACATATCAAATCTGGCAAGTCTAAAAATCCATCGCATAATAACATTCTGCACACTTTTCATGAAAATAAGAACTAGATATTGCCCGATGCATTCCATCCATGTTGTGACCGAATGTCCCGCTGAGCCGTTCAATCCACTGGTCTCTGATCGATTTTTCCTCTATCATGCAGAGCCAATTTTGTGATGGAGGAGACTGTTATGTCCCGGATGCATGTGCTCTCTTGGGCCGTTCATTTCTATACGAGCTTGGGCTTGGTCTGCGCACTGTTGGCCCTCCGTGCGCTGGGAGAACACCGTCCTTTGGATGTGTTCTTCTGGTTGGCAGTGGCTTTTGCCATTGATGCGTCCGATGGCACACTGGCGCGGAAGCTGGAAGTCGAGAAGCGCCTGCCTCATTTCTCCGGGCGTAAGTTGGACGATATCATCGACTATCTGAACTATACCTTCATTCCCATCTACTTCATCTATCAGCAAGGACTGCTGGGTGTGAGCTGGCTTCCCGTGTTGGGCTTTACGCTGATCGCTTCAAGTTATGGATTCTGTTCTGAAGCGGCCAAGACCGATGAGGGCTTTTTTACCGGCTTTCCTTCCTATTGGAATGTGGTGGCCTTTTACTTCTATTATCTGAAGCTCCCAGAGACCCTGGCCGGCGCGATCCTGCTGATCTTGGCGCTGATGACCTTCTGGCCAGTGCGTTATCTGTATCCCTCAAAGACCAAACAAGCGAGAGGGATAAACATCGGCGGAGGTATTCTTTGGGGCGGCTTGTGTACTTGGATGGTCTTTCAGCCGGAGCTGGATCCGAGGTGGGTCTGGGCCTCCCTCTTGTATCCCGCTTGCTATATGGGTTACTCCTTTTATCTCCACTTTACGTTGCCGAAGCCTGTCTCCCCCTGAGCTTGCCAGATGAACCCTTCTCACCCTGAGCTTTCCAGATGAACCCTTCTCACCCTGAGCTTGCCGAATGAATAAGCCACTGGAGTTTATGCTCGAAGCCCGTGATGGGCAGTCGCTGGCCCGAGCGGGACGTCTTCGCCTGCCCCGTGGTGAGGTGCTCACCCCCGTGTTTATGCCGGTGGGCACGCTGGCCACCGTGCGCACTCAGTCTTTTCAGAGCCTGCGGGAGAGTGGCAGTCGTATATTACTCGCCAATACTTGGCATCTGATGCAGCAGCCGGGGCTGGAGGTCTTTCGAGCACTGGGAGGCATCCACCACTTTATGGGCTGGGATGGGCTGGTGCTCACCGACTCGGGCGGATTTCAGGTCTTCTCGTTGGGGCATCAGGTGCAGGTGCAGGAGCAGGGCGCACTCTTCCGGCCTCACCCAGATCAGGCGGCTCAGCTTCTCTCTCCCGAACGTTCGATGGAGGCTCAACGGGCCATCGGTGCGGATATCGTGATGGCGTTTGACCACTGCGTGGCTTCGACCTCCGATTTTCAGACGGCGGAGGCGGCCCTCGAGCGCACCACACGCTGGGCGGAGCGCAGCTTACGCGCGCATGAGGGCTCCACGCAAGCATTGTTTGGGATCGTTCAGGGGGCCTGTTTCCCCGCACTTCGGACGAGAAGTGCTCAGGCGCTCACCGCACTGCCGTTTGATGGATTTGCCATCGGAGGGCTGGCGGTGGGGGAGACACGGGCGGAACGAGAGCAGTTTACAGCCTTCACCACTCCGTTGTTGCCGGAGAACAAACCCCGCTATCTGATGGGGGTGGGCACGCCGATTGATCTCCTGGAAGCGGTGGCGCGTGGGGTCGATATGTTTGACTGCATCCTGCCCACGGCAATGGCGGGGCGAGGAGAAGCCTGGACCCTCCAGGGACTGGTGAAGCTCCGGCGCTCGGCGCATGCGCTGGATGTGCGCCCGCTCGAGGAGGGCTGTCCTTGTCCCGCCTGCACCACCGCCACCCGTGCTTACTTGCATCATCTGATCAAGGCGCAGGAGATCCTCGGCTGGTCGCTGCTGGCCAGTCACAATTTGTACTTCTATCATCGGCTGATGAGGCAGATGCGCCAAGCACTGCTGGAAGGACAGTTCTCGACGTTGTACGCCACGCTCAAGCCCCAGCTCGAGGCTCGGGAGGAAGGCTCCACGCCTCCACCGCCGCCCCGGGTGAGACGCGAACGACCGGTGAAGCTGGGACAATTCCAGCTCGCGGAGCGCAGTGGAGGGCTGGCCAGTCTTCAGCATGGGCCGTCCGGGGAGATCATGCATCCCCAGGCGGATCCGCAAGAGGAAGCCCGCGAGGTGTATGTGGCGCAAACTCAGCTCGTGGAGCGGCTGCAAGAGCCGGGTCCGCCGCTTGTTCTGTGGGATGTAGGACTGGGAGCCGCCACCAATGCCATGAGCGCACTGCGGGCCGCCGAGTCTCTCCCGTCGTCACGAGGGCTGGAGCTGCTGAGCTTCGAGCGTGATCTGGATGCGCTGAAGCTGGCGCTGCTACACTTGGATCGATTTCCGCATCTCAAACATGCAGGACCGGTGGGGCTGCTTCAGGAGGGCGTATGGCGCTCCAAAAAGGCACCGATCCGCTGGACACTGCTCGAAGGAGAGCTGCTGGAGCGGCTCGCCGAAGCACCTCTGCCAGACCTGATCTTTTATGATCCCTTCTCGTACAAAACCGATGGGCCTCTGTGGACCCTCGAGACCTTTCAAAAGCTCCGGGAGAAACTACGCGGGCGCGCGTGTGTGGGCGTGACCTACTCTCAGGCCACTCGAGTCAGAGCGGCGATGCTCGGCGCGGGTTTTTGGGTGTCCAGTGGGCGAGGGGTCGGACACAAAGAAGCCTCCACCCTGTTTATGACTCCCGAAGCCGCAACCAGACCGTGTGGTGTCCTGCTCGATGGAAGCTGGCTCGAGAAATGGCAACGCAGTGGGCAAAAGTATCCGGTAGGGCTGGAGACAGCGGCTCAGGCCAGCTTTGAGCAGCGGCTGAGAGCCCATCCGCAGCTTCAGGACGTCAAAAAAGGAGGCGGCTGAGAGCCCATCCGCAGCTTCAGGGCGTCAAAAAAGGGGGCGGCTGAAGAGGCGGACTCAGGCGGCGTTGGGCTCCAGCACCACCGGCAGGTTGCTCATCTTGCGGAACAGGGGGTGGAAGCGGAACTCACGCTCGCCCGCGAGCTGAGCGTTGGGGAAACGCTCGAAGAAGATCTGAAGGGCGGTGGTGGTCTCCATCCGGGCGAGGTTGGCACCCAGACAGAAGTGAGGGCCAAGACCAAACAAGGGCAGCTCGCTGTTGTCGCGGGTGATGTCGAACTTCTCCGGGTGGCTCATGAGCTTGGGGTCGAGGTTCATGCAGGAGAGCATCATCATGACCGGCTGGCCTCGGAAAACCGGCACCCCCAACACCTCGAGGTTTTCAGAGGCGAAGTGGGCCAGCCCCATCTTGCCCATCGGCTCGAAGCGCATGGCTTCTTCCATCGCCCCTTTCCAGAGGGCGGGATTGGCTCTGCCCAGCTCGATCTGCTCTCGGTTCTTGAAGAGCTGATAGAGGGTAAAACCGAGGGCATGCACCGTGGTGTCCGAGCCTCCGGTGATGATGCCGCCCACCAACGAGACCAGCTCCGCCTCCGACAGCCGCTCCTCGTTGTCGCGGGCCTGGATGAGCATGGTCAAGATGTCGTTCTCCAGCGGATGTGCGCGACGGTCGGCGATGACCTCCTTGACGAGCTGCAGTCCAGCAGCCACGGCGGGACGGAGGGCCAGGAGCTGCTCAAAGGGCAGGTTGGGCACAATGGCGGCGATAATGGAGCCGGCGAAGTCGCGGAAGACATCATCTTGCCCTGCGGGAATTTTGAGCATCGAGGCGATCACCCGCACCGGCATAGGCTCACACAGGGCTTCTACCAAGTTGACCGGGGTGTGTCGTGGGATGGCATCCAAAAACTGATGCACCAGCGTCACCGTGTCGGCCTTGAGCGCCTGAATCGCTCGAGGGGTAAAGGCAGGGGCCACCAGTCGCCGCACCCGTCCATGATCGGCCTCAGAGAGCCGAAAGAGGTCCGAGTCGTTGAGCTCCGCCAGCTCGGGGAAGTGCTCGCGGAGGGCCGCCGGGGTGCCTTGTCCCAGGGTATAGTCGGTGATAAACCGTTTGTCCTTCCACACCTGCATGATATCTTCGCCGCGTGTGAGCAGGTATCCCTGGATCGTTGGCCAGTAGAGTATGGGGCCCGCATCGCGCAGCGTGTCGATGATGCTCCAGGGACTGGCGTCATAGCGGGGATCAAAAGGATTAAAATCGGCCATCGGTACTTGAGACATGTGCAAGCTCCTTCTGGTTGAGTATACTGACGCTCGTCAGTGGTGAACACTATATCAAATCTCGTAGGAGGCTGACATGTCGAGTGCACGCATCGTTGTAGACTTTGATCTGTGTGAGGCCAACCGTGTCTGTGAGCGGGTGGCACCGGAGTTTTTCCGAGTGGATGACAATGACATGCTGGAGGTGCTCCAGACGGAGATTCCCGAGGCACTCCGGGCCAAAGCGGAGAAAGCAGTGCGGGTCTGTCCTCGAACCGCCATCAGCATCGAAGTGTGAGTGTGTCAAGATGGCCAGCAAGACTGAAAAAAATGCCTTCGCACAAGAAGTGGTCGAAGCCCTCCAGGTCTTCGGAACGGTCAGTACACGCGCGATGTTTGGCGCACACGGTCTCTTTCATCAAGGGTTGATGATCGGGATCGTCGAAGACGGGAAGCTGTTCTTAAAGGTGAATGCTCAGACCCAGCCACGCTATGAGGCTGCCGGATGTGAGCCCTTCACCTATCCCGGTGCCGACGGACAGCTCATGCGCTTGGGCTACTGGCGCGTTCCGCCCGAAGTGCTGGAGCAGCCGCCTGTGCTTGCGACATGGGCCCGTGAAGCCTATGACGTGGCCGTACAAGCCAAAGCTCCCAAGCCCAAAACAAGCCGTGCCAAAAAGTCCAGCCCTCCAGCTTCCTCGCCCGTGTGAGGCGCCTATGTCTCTGTTATGTGCTTCTCCGGCGGAGCGTCGAGCGTTTGTGAAAGCACAGACGCGGATCAAAGCCCCGCCCCTCTGTCCAGAGCTCCCCATGCATCTGATCACCCCCGAGACCCCTCTGTGGAGCGCAGGCGAAGCGGACCTCGAAAAGCTGGGCCTGCCCCCTCCCTTTTGGGGATTTGCTTGGCCCGGAGGTCAGGCGCTCGCCCGTTATGTGCTCGACCATCCCGAGGAGGTACGTGGAAAGCGGGTGCTGGATTTTGGCGCGGGATGTGGCATCGAGGCACTCGCCGCGCTCCAAGTGGGAGCCGCTGAAGCGGTCGGTGCCGATATTGATCCCCTGGCAGAAGAGGCCATGCAGCTCAACGCCGCAGGGCTCAACCTCCCCTTGATCACCACCACCCGCGAGCTGCTCGGGCAAGATGAAGGCTGGGAAGTCATCTTGGCCGGAGATATGTTTTACGACCGAGACCTGGCGCTGGCGATCATCGAGTGGCTCCAACGACTGGCGGCGCGGGGCGCGCGGGTGCTGCTCGGCGATCCCCATCGAGGCCATCTCGAGCCGGGCGTGTTGATCCCGGTGATGCAGCTCGAGGCCCCCGCTGATGTGGATGTGGATGGGCAATATCGGAAGTGGACCACCCTCTACACCCTGGCGAGGGCAGGGGAGGCGGGCGGTGAGGTCTCATCGGCCACACCGGAAGGGTAAGATTGGACTGTCTCCTGCTTCGCGGGAAAAGTGGGGGGCGAGAGGCCCTCAGAGGCCGCACGGCAAAAAAACTTCTCACCTGCATGCAGCTCTGCCCTTGACATATTCTGAAATAAGAATATAGTTATAATAGAAATTGTCGCCACCCCTTCCCCCGAGGTTTGATATGGAGCTGCTCTCGTATTCTCTCGCCCTCTTGATTGGACTGTCGCTTGGCCTGATTGGCGGCGGCGGCTCGATCTTGACGGTCCCCATCTTTGTTTATGTCTTCCACTTTGATCCGAAGGTGGCCATTGCGATGAGCTTGGCCGTGGTGGGGACCACCAGCCTGGTGGGAGCGTTTGGACACTGGCGAGCCGGTAATGTCAACCTGAAGATTGCGCTGCTTTTTGGCTCGGTGGCGATGGTGGGTACATATGTGGGCGCACGGCTGGCCACTTTTTTTTCGGGCTCGGCTCAGCTCATGCTCTTTGCGGTGGTGATGTTGGCCAGTGCTGCGGCCATGCTCCGGGATAAACAAGCGGAACCAGCGGCCCCTCAAGAGGGCGAAGCACCTGCACCCCTCAACTATCCCTTGATCGCCGCGGAGGGGCTGGCGGTGGGAGCACTCACCGGTCTGGTCGGGGTAGGAGGGGGATTTTTGGTGGTGCCTGCCCTGGTGCTCTTAGGGAAAGTGCCGATGAAACAGGCCATTGGCACGTCGCTGGTGGTGATCGCCCTCAAGTCTGCGGCGGGTTTTATCGGCTATCTGGGCCAAGTCCAAGTAGACTGGACCTTTATGGCGATCTTTACAGGTCTGGCCAGCATTGGCATCTTCTTGGGAACGTATCTGGTTCGGTTTGTGTCGGCGTCAGCCCTCAAGCGAGGGTTTGCCATCTTCCTGCTGGTGATGGGGGCCTTTATCCTCTTTCAAAACCGGCACGTTTTGCTCTCGTAAGCTGTTTTGCTCAATCTTGTTCGCTACTTGCGTTATCTCATGCACACACGCTTCATGCGTGCGAAGCAGACACTGAAAAGGAGAATGTCATGATTTTTCGTCAACTCTTTGATCCCGAGACCAGCACCTACACCTATCTTCTGGCCGATGCGGAGACCCACGAGGCGGTGATCATCGACTCGGTGATCGAGCAGGTCGAGCGAGATCTGAAGCTGATCCAAGAGCTGGGGCTCAAGCTGAAGGCGGCGCTGGATACCCACGTTCACGCGGATCATGTGACCGGTGCCGGCAAGCTCCGCGAGCGCATAGGCTGTCAGACGGCGGTGAGCGGCGAAGGAGGCGCAGCGTGTGCAGATATCCAGCTCCACGAAGGGGATGTGGTGCCGTTTGGACGCTACAAGGTGGAGGCGTATTCCACGCCGGGTCATACCAACGGCTGCATGACCTTCAAGGTCGAGGACATGCTCTTCACGGGCGATGCGCTCCTGATCCGTGGCACAGGCCGAACCGACTTCCAGCAAGGGGACTCGGGCAAGCTCTTTGACTCGATCCAGAGCCGGATCTTTGTGCATCCCGATACCACTCGGATCTTCCCCGGCCACGACTATCGAGGGCTCACCCAGTCCACGGTGGGCGAAGAGAAGCGGTTTAATGCCCGGCTTGCCAACAAGACACGGGAGGAGTTCATCGAGATCATGTCCAACCTGAAGCTGGCCCATCCGAAGAAGATCCATGAGGCCGTACCCGCCAACCTGTTGTGTGGGGTCAAGTCTCGGGAGGCCGGGATCGGGGAGCAGCTCGGGAAAGAAGGCACGACCCGCCCCGAAGGGTATGTGGATGTGATGCCGGAAACGCTCAACAAATTTGTTGGCAAAATCCGCATCATCGATGTGCGAGAACCCGCCGAGTTCACCGCCGAGCTCGGACACATCAAGTCCGCTGAGCTGGTCCCCGTCGGCACGCTGCTCCAGTCGGCCAGCACCTGGAAACGAGACGAGCCCGTGGCGCTCATCTGCCGCACCGGTCGCCGCTCCATCAACGGTGGCATCGAGCTGAAGAAACTCGGCTTCGAGACGGTCTTTAACCTCTGTGGAGGCATGGTCGCCTGGAACGCCGCCGGTCTTCCCGTCGAAGGGGCCAACCGCTGATTGTATCGCTTCCCAGAACGGCGCTATAATGAGGAGCATTTTGTCTTCGTTGTGGATTTCCGTCTTTCCTGGTGTGGAGCTGATATGCGCACTCTCCTGCTGGTGCCTCGAATGAGGTCTCTGTCCCCGTTTGGTGTCTCCTGCCTGCTGATGTTGTCTGCCAACCTGCTCCACGAGACGCAGGCGGCGAGCCTCTCCCCTCAGCCTGCTGCTTCGGCAGCGGAATTCTCTCTCAATCCCGGACGGATGCAGCGCCAAGTGCTCGATGCCGGTCCCTACGCAGGCACTCCCGCAGAGGTCGGTGCCACATTCCTGCGCGAGCAGAAAAGACGGGGAGAGCAAGGGCTGGACTCCCTCGAGCTTCGGCGGGTGATTCCACTCGGAAAAGCCTCGGGGAACGGTTTTGGTCCGGGAGGGGCCATTTTACGGTATGTCCAGCGCGTTCAAGGCATTCCGGTGATGGGGGATGCGCTGATCCTCTCCCTCTCTGCGGAGGGGCGGGTTCAAGGTATGCAGCAGCGGCTCCTGGAGACGGCGTCGCTCGAGCGGGCGCTCGCGGGGCCCCGCCTCACACAGGCGCAGGCGTTTGTGCAGGTGCAGGCAGGGCGCTCAGCACGTCCGCTGGGAGGCGCTTTGGTGTTCTGGCGCTCCGGCTCAGGTGCGCGTTTGGTCTGGGAGGTGTCTCAGCCTCCGCTGGCGGCAGGGGCGGAGGGCTGGCAGGTGCTGGTGGATGCGACCTCTGGGCAGGTGCTGCGTCGGCTCTCGCTGCGGGATCATGAGTCTCCCCCAGAGCTGGAGCCACCTCTGGCGAATGTCTATCGATTCAACCCTTTTGTTGAATCAGAGCTGGAGACGGTCTCTCTCGGGGCGGGGGCTGCGGAAGCGCTCACCTCCGATAACTTTACCCTCCTCCGCTGCGAGGATCAGCAGGAGCGGGTGAAGACCGTGGATCTCTCCGGGCAGTCCTGGTGGGCTCATGTCTGCACCGTTGTACCCGCGCCGGGCCCCGTGGATGGCAACTACCTCTTTGAGCCGCTCCCCTATCCCGAAGACATCGCACGGGATGAGGACCAGTTTGGAGGGCCTCACCTGTTTTACCATCTGGAGGCGCTCACCCCTTTTCTGGCACACTTCGGGCTTGAGGACGTCAGCGAGTATACGATAGAGGTCACGGCGAATATGCGGCAGCCCAATACGCTGGATGCAACGCTGCTGGATGATCCAGAGGCTCCGCTGGCGGCCTACAACAACGCCTACTTTATGTCACCTTATCGGGTGAGTGGGATCTTGTCTCCGCCTAAGCTGGTGTTTGGGCAAGGCTCCACCTCCGATTTTGCCTACGATGCGGATGTGGTCTACCACGAGCTCACCCACGGGGCAGTCTTTGCGGTGGGAGGGCCCCGGATGCTCTCGTGGGATGGACATGGCATCTCGATTGAGTCGTCGGCACTCAACGAGGGCTTTGCAGACTACTTTTCTTCGATTCGGCAAGGTGATCCGGTGGTAGGAGAATACGCGGGGCTGCGCTGGGCACCCGAAGGAGGTGGCATCCGCAATCTCGAGCTCGACGCGCGCTGTCCCAACTTTCTGGTCGGTCAGCAGCACAATGACAGCCAACCCTGGAGCGGGGCGCTGTGGGAGATCCGAACGGCCCTCACGCCGGAACAGGCGCAGGTCTTCGATCAGGTGGTCTTTAATGTGCTCGCGGAGCTGGCCGATGATGCCTCGCTGCAAGAGGCCACTGCGGCCCTGCTGGCGCGTGTCGAGCAAGAGATGGATGCGGAGACCCTCGGACTGGCTCAGACGGTGGTGGCGGAACGTGGACTCCCCTCCTGTCAACGACTCGTACCGATACAGATCCTCGGGTCAGATACGGTCAGCCTCGAGTATACTCAGGTGCTCGGACGGGATACCTTCGGAAGTGCCGGGGGCATTCCAGGCACCATCCAGCTCGAGGTGGAGGTGCCGGAGGGCTCGCATGTACTGGTGGTGCAGTTCATGCAACCCGAGTATAAAGGGGTCAAGCTGCCCGACTTTAACACGGACGTTGTGCCTGCCACTCTTCAGGTGCTCCGCCGCCATGAGCGTCCCGTCTCGTGGAACTATGCGGCGAGTGGCTCGTTTAATGCCGAGCCCATCCGAGATGAGGCCACGGTTGCACAAAAGCTCGAGAGCACGCCGCTGGAAACCACCTCCTACCTTTATCCGGCGTATGAAGCACGGCTGACGATAGCGGAGGAGCCAGGGAAACATTACCTTCAGTTTATGAATATGTCCACTGGTGGGGCGAGCATCTATGATCTCACGCTCCGCTTAGATCCCGCGCCGGAACCTTCTCCAACCCCGGTGCCAGAAGGGGACGGCGGCGGATGCGGTTGTGCTCAGGCGGATGGCGCGTCGAAGCCACTGAACGGCGGACTGCTGAGTCTGCTGGGACTGCTGGGACTGCTCGCAGGCAGGCGCAAACGAAGCTGAGAAAACAGGGAAATACTCCAAAAGCACTCGGGCGAGGCAAAATCGTCCGGGTGCGACAGCTAAGGGGGGGCAAGAGCCTCCGTGTGATGCTCGCGGGAGAGGTGCGGAAGAAAAAACAAAGGCGGGGCTTCCGATTGGAAACACCGCCTCGTTTGGAACCTCAAGCAGAGGGGTCGGGCTTACTTCTTAGCAGCCTCGAGCGCCTTCTCCATCTTGATCACGAGCTTGCGGAGGTTGTCCACTTCGTCGTCGAGCTTGGCGGTGGTGCCCTTGAGGCCCTCAAGGCGGCGGTTCACGTCGGCGATGGCGGCGGTGTCGCCCTTGTCCTTGATGGCGTTGGTGCCTTCTTCGACTTCCTTGACGGACTTCTCAATGTTGCCCATCACGGTGTCGATACGGCCTGCGAGCTCACGGGTCTCACCGGCGAGCTTCTTGAGTGCGGGGCTGGCGAAGACGGAGCCCGTCAGGCCAACAGAAGCCACCAATGCCAGGGCCATGCCAATATTCTTGAGCGTGCTCATCGTAAATCCTCCTAAGGGTGCTTAAACAGAATGATAAGGGGACAAAGAGATTTCGGGCGCTAGCATACCGCTGATCGACGGGGTGCCGCAAGTCAAATATGAGGGTGCCGCTCAGAAAGCGTGCAGAAAGCGAGCAGGACACCACTCAGAGAAATGCCTCGAGCGCCTTTCTGAAGTTCAGATGATGAACCAAGTCGGTCAAATAGTCCATCTTATCGGTCGGCCACACCAGCAAGGGCGACTGATTGTACGTCGCGATCCAGCTCTCGTAGAGCTTGTTGAGCTGACGCAAATAACGATCCGGAATGGCCTGCTCGTTGGGACGGCCTCGAAGCACAATCCGCTTCTTGATGGTGGCCACCGGACATTGCAGATAGATCATCAGGTCCGGGGGGGCCAGCTCTCGACGCATGACCTCGTAGAGCTCCATGTAGGTGCCGAAATCTCGTTTGCTCATATAACGAGACTGAAAGAGATTCCGCGCGAAGATCTCGGCGTCTTCGTAGATGGTGCGGTCTTGCACCACGGTGGTATCACACCGCTCAAGTTCTTTGTGTAGTCGAAATTTGTGGGTTAAAAAATAGATCTGGGAATGGAATGCATACCCTTTAAAGTCCTTATAAAAGTCATCCAGGTAAGGGTTGCTGAGGTTGGGCTCCACAAAGGGCTCGAATCCATACTGGTTGCACAGGAACTCCACGAGGGAGGTCTTGCCAACCCCAATATTACCCGCGACGGCAATGAACTTTTTAGCCACCGTTTCCGCTCCTGCGCCGAAGGTTCGGTGTGACGCTGCTGGTCAAGGCTGACGCTTGAAAACAGAGCTGGGGATCGAAGGGAGGCAGGGCATGGCCCATAAAATACAGAAGGGGGGTTGCCCCCACCCTTTTTGCGCCCACGTTATATATAATGTATCCAAGAATGGCAAGCGCCGTGGAGCCGCCTCATGAATCTCCCAAAAGCACCCCCTCTGTTCTGGTCGAAGCTCAGCCAAGCCGGAGCCAAGCGCCTCTGGGCACTGCTCACGCTGGTATGGCTCGGCGTCTGGAGCCTGTCTCCCGCACTCGCGACCGAGGATCAGCCCCGCGTTCCCGGTGCGGTCACGCCCGCACAAGTACGCGCGCTGCCGGAAGGCTGGCAGGAGGTCAGCAGTCCTCATTTTCGCATTCAAGCACCCGCTGAGCTGCTCAACCGTGCTCAAGGGCTGCTCCAGGGCGCGGAGGCGGAACGCCGAAATCTCTTGGATCAGCTTGATCCCTCGGCGCTGATCAAACCAGGCGGGACGGATCCGTTTGCGGCTCGCCCCTATGTGGTACGACTGGTCAAGGATGAGGCGATGTTTCAACAGGTCCAGCCGGGTCAACCTCCCGAGTGGGCCGCTGGGGTGGCCTATCCATCACTCGGGCTGATGGTGCTGCGTCTGGACCGCAACCGGGAGGCGTTTGGCACCGGCAGTCTCGAGACCACTTTTCGCCACGAGCTGGTGCATCTGCTCCTGGGGGATCTGTTTGGGGATCGCCCCGTGCCCCGTTTTTTGGATGAAGGGCTCGCCCGCTTGCTCGCGCGTGAGGCCAGCATCGATGAGTTTGTGGCACTCTCTCAAGCGGTGGTGTTCAACCGACTCATCCCCTTCTCGATGCTCGAGAGCCGCTTTCCAGAGCAGGCAGGCCAAGCGGAGCTGGCGTATGCCCAAAGCCGCGAGTTTCTCTCGTATCTGATCGGGCGGTTTGGTCCGGCGGTCTTGCCCGGGATTCTCAAGGAGCTGCGTGAAGGTGAGTCGCTCAACGAGGCGCTGTGGCAACAGACACGCTTGGGCCTCAAGAACCTCGAGCACGCTTGGCAGGATCGGCTGGATGCCAGCTTCGCGTGGATCTCGGCGCTGGGAGGAGGGATGACGCTCCTGTGGGGGGTGGCAGGACTGCTGCTGATCGCAGGATGGGCTCGCCGTCGTGAGCAGAGTCGAGCTCGGCACGCGCGCTGGGATGAGGAGGAGGCCCTCGAGCAGTCACGGATGCAGATGGAACGGGCGCTGATCCGTGCGGCGCAGCTTCGGCGGATGCAAGGGGCTCTGACGACGGAGCCGCCTCTGGCACTGTATGGCCGCCAGCTCCTGGCTCCGGGAGGGCCGCGTGAAACGCTGGTGCGTGGGGCACACCCAGTAGGTGCTTCGGTCTGGCGTGATCCAGGCGAAGCGGCTTCTGAGGAGGCAGAGGACGATGATGAGGATGAACTCTCAGGCTCGGAGCGGTTCGGAGCTCATGCGGAGGAGCACAGCGGTCATGAGGGTGAGGGGTCAGGCGCTCGCGACTCGGAGAGCGCCGAGGGCCTCGAGGCTGCGGAGGATGATGAGGCAGGGGACTCCGATGACCGTCCTCCACCCGGTGGCTGGTTACACTAAAACGGCTGAGGAGGGGAGAAGAGAGGAAGAGGAGAGAGGAGGAAGGGGCCCTGCCCCTTCAAACATCGAGCCCTTCGGGAAACCTCCTCCGTCATCCCTGAACCCAACTCAGAGGTGGGGAACCACTTCGGAAGGGGTTGAACGTCATGAACGCCCCCACCCCGGTGTACCGGAGCCGTCCGCCCCCACCCTGCCCGTGGGGGAGGGTTAAGACTCGTACATGATAAGCGAAATCAGTTAGTCTCTCCCTCAGAATTGGGGGGAAGTTGGAGGGAGGGCGGAGGGTCTGATTCGAGACTTCGGCCTTTTACGACACCCTTGATGTTTGAAGGGGCAGCGCCCCTTCTTCTTCTCTTCTTCTCTTCTTCTCTTCTTCCTCTCAGCTTCCCATCCCAGCACGCAGTGGCAGCCAGACCGTAAAAGTAGAGCCCTCCCCGACTCGACTCTCGACCCGGATTTTGCCCGACATAAGCTCCACCAGCGCCCGCGTGATCGCCAAGCCGAGCCCCGTGCCCACCGTCAGACTCTCATCCAGCCGATGGAACTCGAGGAAGATCTCGTCGAGCCGATCCGGAGGAATACCCCGCCCCGTATCACGCACCACGAGCAAGATACCATCCCCCTCCTCCCGCACCGAGATCACCACCTCACCCCGCTCCGTGAACTTCACCCCGTTGCTGAGCAGATTCATCAGCACCTGCCGGACCCGCTGCTCATCCCCGTGCATCATCGGGAGCGGCAACTCCAGCTCCGCCCGCAGCTCCACCGGACGCCCCCGCACCAGAGGCCGCAAGATCCCCAGACACTCCTCCGCCACCGCACCCGGATCCACAGGCCCAAGACTCAGCGCCATACGCCCCGCCTCGATGCGCGACAGATCCAAGACCTCGTTGATCAGCGCCAGCAACTGACGCCCGTTGCGCAACACACGCTCCAGACTGTCTCGTTGCTCCAAGTTGATCGGACCATCTAGCTCGTCTACCATACATTCTGTGTAACCAATGATCGAGTTGAGCGGCGTCCGCAGCTCATGCGACATATTCGCCAGAAACGCACTCTTGAGCCCACTTGCCCGCACCAGCTCCGTATTCGACGACTGAAGCTGCTCCTGACTCAGCCGAAGCTCCGTGTTGAGCCGCACCAGCGCCTCATTTGCCCCCTCGAGCTCCGCCTGCCGCTGGCGAAGAGACATGGCTCGCCGCTCCAGCTCCGCCCCATCCTCCAGGAGCTGCTGATCACGCTCCTTCAACGCCACCGACATTTGATGAAACGCCGTACCCAGCTCCGAGAGCTCCCGTACACACGACGGCGCCACCTCCACCTCCCGCTCACCCGCTGCAATCCGCTGGCTCGCCGCCACCAAACTCCGCACCGGAGACAGTAACGCCCGCGCCAATGGAGCCGCCCAAAACACCCCCACCCCCACCGCCAGCGCCGCGATCCCCAACATCAACAGCCGCATCTCCGCCAGAGCCCCCTCGATCCGCTGCTCCGAGAGATATAACGTCACCGTGCCCACCTGCTCGAGCTGAGCCCCTCCCCCTTGACGGGTCTTGATCGAAAGCGCCAGCTCCTCCCGCGAGCGCGCCTGCGGCAACGTCGTGACCGGCACCACAAAACGACAAAAAGAGCCCTCCACACCCTCCAAGATGTCCACCCGAACCGCCGTCGCCCCCTGCGTCTCGAGCACATGTGACACCGAGAGCTCCCCCTTCGGTGCCACCCGCCGCTGCCGAAGCTCCGTCCCCGACTCGCCCTGAGCCCCCGACTCGCCCTGAGCCCCCGACGTCCCGGACTCGCCCTGAGCCCGAGGCCCTTCCGCCAGCACCACATCCCCCTCATCTGAGACCTGAGCCCAGACCACATCCTCATCATGGCGGAGTCCGTTGATCAGCCGCTCCAGCCCCTCCGAGTCCCCCACCAGCACCCCGTACTCCGCATGAGCCGCGAGCGTGCGTGCCAGCGAAGCCCCCTTCATCTCAAGCTCACGGTGGTGCATCGCGCTCCACGCCCGCGTGACCAGCAGCCCAAACACCAAGAGCGAGCCGATCAAGACCCCTCCGATGAGGCTGAACAGGAGCAGACGCAGCGAAAAATGCAGCGATGCCGGTGCCCGTGCTTCTGTCATGGCACCAGCACCTCCGCCTGAGCCCGGACATCCGCTGGAAAGGTGACACCGATGCGTCGTGCCGTGCGCAGGTTCAACAAGAGCCGAGTGCGCCGAGGCGATAAAACCGGGAGCGTGGCCAGCCCTTCACCCGTTCGCCAGCGTAAGACGTACTCCGCGAGCTGTCGTCCGAGATCCCCATAGTCCAAGCCGAGCCCTGCCAGCGCGCCCGCCTGGACAAAGGATTCGAGCAGCCCCACAAACGGTAGAGACTGCCGAAGTGTCTGGAGCAAAAGATAACGACTGGTGCTCTCCGTATAGATGCGGGCATCCGGGAGCGCGAGGAGCGCATCCACCCGCGTGCAGAGGTGGGTGAACACACGCGGCACCTCACGCTCCGACTGAATGGCCATCGCCTCCAGCGTGAGCCCCAATCCCTGAGCCGCTTGGCGTGCTCGCTCCACCTCCACCGCACTTTCTTCTGGATGATAAAGGATGCCGATGCGTCGAGCCTGTGGCAGGAGCTGCTGTATGACCTTGACCTGCGCCTCCGGCGGAATGTCCATTGACACCCCTGTGAGGTTACGGCCTGAGACTTTCCCCACCTCCGCCAGCCCACTGGCACCGGGAGCCAGCACCAGCCCAAACATCAGCGGCTGATCCGGCAGCGCCTGCGCCAGCGAACGAGCTGCCAGCGTGCCCAGCGTGAGCACCAGCGTGGGTTGAGTCGTTCGAATCCGCTCCACGATCCCCGGCAGATTTTGTTTGTCTCCCTCGAGCGAGTAGCGGGAAACCAGCGGCGGCATCCCCACTTTCTCGAGTGCTCTCAGACAGCCTGCCAGGGTGAGATCATAGGCATCGAGCGTGCGGCTGAACACCACCGCCAGCGAGAGGGGCCCCGGTGCCGTGAGGGCCAGTGGCACCATCGACGCGCGTGGCGTAACCGCTCGTGCAAGTTTTTCCGAGGTGCGCGAAGGTGTAAGACGCGCTGCCGAGAGCAGCTCAGGCTGGAAGATGTCTTTCAACAAAAAAGTTGAGAACAGCGTTTGAAGCAGCGTACGCCGAGACATACCTCCCCCTTTCTCCCTCCCGCTCCGCCTCGACCTGCCACCCGACGACCCTGCTCCCTTCACAGCGCCTCCCCCAGCGCTGCCGCTGGTGTTTTTGCGGGAGGTCTCCATTCCAGCTCCACCCATACCTGCCGACCCGGCGTAGAATAGAGCTGCGCCTGACTGAACTCTGTCGCCTTCGCGTCGAGCAGGTTTCGCACCCCCAGGGCGACTTGCCAAGACGGACCCAGCTTCAGACTGACCTGCCCATCCAGCCGGAGCAGCGCCTCCACCACCACCTCCTCACCGATGGGGTCCGAGGACGAGCCTTGCTGAGCCCCCGTATAACTGCCCGAAACAAAGAGGCTGAGCTGCTGTCGGGGCCCAAACATTCCATGCACCCCTGCATGTCCTCGCACCGGCGCTACCAGCGAGAGCTTTTCGTTGGAGGCCACAAAACGCGCATCCAGCAGGGTGGTATTCCCAAAGAGCCGCACCTGCTTGAGTGGTCGCCAGCTCGCGCTGAGCTCCGCCCCCTGGATACGAGCCGCTTCTCGATTCTCAAAGCGCAGCACTTTTGGGTCATCCGTCTCGCTGGGCAGGATCGGGTTCTGGATATCCTGCTGGAAGACATTCAGCCGCACCTGTAATCCCAGCCGCTCCACCGGCTGAAGCAGCTCTGCCTCCAGGCTCGACAGAGATTCAGGCTCCAGTGCCGGGTTGCCTTCTAAGCGCGTGCCTTGCACCTGGCTTTCGTAGAAGAGCATCGAGAGACTGGGCGCTTGATACGCTTGGCCATAAAACGCCTTCACATACGTGCCGGTGGGCAGCCGGCTGACCAGACCTGCTCGAGGCGCTGCATACTCAAACGCTCGCCGGAGCTCATTTTCTTGCGTGGGCACGATGCGCTCGACGCGGAGACCGAGGGTCAAGGACGTCTCCCAGAGTGGCCCCAGCTCGAGCTGTCCGTACCCACCCGTCACCTGTCGCGAGAGATATTCCGGCGGAGGCGGTGACGGATCTTCGCCCTCGTTGTAGGGCTGATGGGGGGATGCCAGCCAGACTTGCTCAAAGCGGAGCTCGCCTCCCACCGTACCCACGAGCTGAGGCAAGAGGATGAAGAGCAGCCGTCCCTCCGCATCGAGCAGGCGCTCCGCCTCATCGACCTGCTGAGACGGAATCTTGAGGGTCTCCAAGCGGGTCGCCCCCCGCAACATCACCCCCAGCTTTCGATGAAGCTGCTGCTCCCACGACAGCGCGCTGGTGAGCTGCTGCTGTTCGGTGGCCACCGTGGGCCCTCCGGGGTTTTCGGGGGGTGGATCTTTATCAGATGCCCACGCGGAGGCGGTCACACTGGGTCGAGCGGTCTGGGTAGCATGATTCAACAGCTCTGTTGTATTGCCTGGAGCCGCCTGCCGAGTCAGCATCTGCCGTGTCATCGCCTGCCGAGTCACCGCCGGAGGCTCACCTGGAGGTGGATCTCCCGGGGGTGGCTCATCGGGTGGGGGTGGCTCTGGGGTCGGGCTGGGCTCGTCCTTATCGGGGGGGGTTGAGCCTTCCTGCCCAGGGCTGGACAAAAATGTATAGGTGGTGGACCAGCTCAGCCCGCGCCAGGTGAGGTGCGTGCGTGCTTCACCTGCGCCCAGACGTTCGAGTGCTTCACCGCTGCTGCTCGTGCGAGACTGGAGATTGAGCCGACCATAAGCGGATGCCGACAGCTCTCCGTGTTGAGTGGCGGCCCGTCCGGTGATGTGCAGGGTTGGAGGTGCCTCCAGTCGCAGCTCGACCTCGGGCTCGCGTCGATCTCGGCCTTGCTGCGTCACCACTTGGATCACCCCCGCATAGGCGCTGGTGCCGTAGAGCGCCGAGGCAGGCCCTTTGAGGATCTCGATGCGCAGGATATCGCTGACGCCTCGTGCCAGCCCGACCGAAAAGGCATCGGCCAGCGCGCTGTTCATCCGCACCCCGTCGAGGATCAGCAAGACACGGCTGGCATCGCTGACCCCTCCGTAGCGGTTGGAGGGCCCCAGCCCTCGCACTGCCACTTGATCCCCTTGAAGCTCGAGCCCTGCTACGCGCTCGAGCGCCTCCGCGAGCGTGCGTGCGCCGGAGGCTCGGATGTCTTCTGCCGTGATGATTTCGACGGCGGCGGGAGCGGCTTCCGGTACTTGTTCACCAAAGGCGGCCACTGATGAGACTCGAGGAAACTCACTGAGAATGGTTTCTTCAAATTTTTCGCGGGGATCCAGGGTTTCATCTGCGCGCGCAGAAGACGGCACCCACACGACGAGCGGGAGCAACAAGGCCAATAGGCTTGTTGGCACGTTTCGGAGGTGGCGGTCAGTGCTGCGCTTCATGGACAATCTCTTCGAGCTGCTCGGCGATGCGCCGAAGGTCCAACGGCTTGGAGAGATAACCGTCACAACCAGCGGCCAGGGCTCTCTCCTTGTCCTGGGGCATGGCAAACGCGGTACAGGCGATCAGCACCGTGTGTTGGAGCCGAAGATCGGCGCGGAGCTGGCGCGCGAGCAGCTCCCCCGGCATATCGGGAAGCTGGAGGTCGAGCAGGATCAGCTCCGGCACTTCCAGACGAATCGCCTCAAGTGCTGCCTGCCCGGATGCCGCTTCACGGAGCTGATGCCCTAATCCTCTCAACCGTTTGAGCAGGAGCCGACGATTATCTTCATTGTCTTCTACAATCAGAATATGCATCGGATATTCAACCGCTGAGCGCGTGACGGTGGCTGCTGACGAGGGGGTCTCCGCCGTGTTCAGGACTTACCGCTGAGCGTAAGACACCCAACCTTCGAGCAAAAAGAGGAGGGCGACGGGTCGTCTCGCCGCCCTCCGGCGTGTATCGTAACAGAGCCCTGGTATCTGTCCAAGAGACTTCACGCGACATCCCTGAGCAGCAGGGCTCTGGAGCATTCGGCGGGAGCTTACTCGTCGGCCACCACTCCTGCCAGAGCGAAGGCCGTTCCCGAGCAGCTTGCGTCTTCGGGGGGCGGAGGGACATCGAACGAACCAGCGACCGTCACCAGCGAGCCATTCAGTTCCTCGAGGGTTTCCGGTGAGACACCATGACATCCACCCTCTTTGGGGGGTGGTTGCTCCCCTTCACCTTGCGGCGGCGGAGACGCTTGGTCATCCCCCTGCGGGGGGGGTGGCTGATCGCCTTCTCCGTGTGGAGGAGGGGGCTCACCTTCTTCACCCTGGGGAGGTGGAGAGGCTTGACCGTCGCCTTCCTCATGGGGTTCGCCGTGGTGCGGATGACCCCCGGGGGGCACCAGCAGCAGCTCTTGGGGCTCCGTCGAGTCATCGGCGAGGTCATCCCGGATCAGCACCCAGCAGGGCGGCTGATCTTCCGAGACCACCACTTTGGTCAGCAGGCCGTGGGCCGAGACCTGCTCACCATCTGCCGTGCTCTCTTCGACTTGAGTGCTGCCGTCGGCGTTGGTGAATCGAATCTCGAGCTTGTCACCGACTTGCGCCAGAATGGTGATGAGTGCGCTGCCGGCGTCACTGGCAACCAGCTCAAGCTGCTGGCCTCGGGTGATATTTTTGATGGTGACAGTGCTGCCGGGCAACAGCGAGCCCGCTTGAGCCATCGCTTGGATGGATCCGGTGGCGGCGGAGCTTACCAAAAAGACGGCGTTGCTGGCGCTCTCGGTCAGCGAGGCCAATCCATCGGCCAGCTCAGCACAGCCGGACGCAACACTGAATGTCAACACCGCCACAAGAGAAAGGAGCTTAGAGAACTTCATTTTCGACCCCCTATGGTCAGGCGGCCCGGAGCCTTCACCTGAAGGGCTCCGGGTTTGCCGCTCACGTCTTATAAAAATGCAGTTTTTTGGCCAGCCGAGGGGGCGGGTGGAACTTTGTGAAAAGAATTTATAACCCTTTGAAATTGTTGATTTTATTTTTTTACAACGTTGGAGACACCCCTGCCAGCCTCCGCACGCTCGCACAGCAGGAGTCGGGTCCGTGTTCGTCAGTAGGCAACGGAATACGCATTTTCTCTTTAAAATGAAGCACTTATCACAAGGCGGGCATTAATGTCTGTTCAGGACAGGCTTGGGCGGATTTAAATGGACACACTTCACACGTCGCGGCAGAAACCAACCCCTTCAGGCTTCAATCGTCCAACGCTTCGGGAGGCAAAAACTCTCGGCGTTTGATGTTGTACTCGGCAATCTTGCGGGCAAACGTCTTGGCATCCACCTCGGTCTCGCGGGCAGCGGCGGCCATATTGCCATCGTGCCGCCGCAGGGCGGAGATGATATAACGACGCTCGTAAAAGGCCAGCAGCTCCCCCTTCCACGTTTTAAAGGGCAGAGACTCATCCAAGGTGGGGAGCTCCGAGCTGGTTCCAGCCGTGGCAAGGGTGCCGCCACCCGTCGCAGCACTCAGCGGCATGGGCGAGACACCCGCCCCTCGTGTGCCCGCAGGCGCGAGCCCAAAATCAGAGAGAGGTCGTCCCCCACTCAGGAGCAAGCTCCGCTCGAGGGTATTTTCCAGCTCACGCACGTTTCCGGGCCAGGGATGCGCCAGGAGCTGCTCGAGGCCCGCACGAGTGATCTCCGGGGAGGGCAGATGACGGGCGGCTGCGATCCGGTTGAGCAGGTGCTGGGCCAGTGCGGGAATGTCCTCTTGACGGGCGCGCAGGGGCGGCAGGTCGATGGGAAAGACGTTGAGGCGATAATATAAGTCCTGCCGGAACTCCTGACTGGCCACCAGCGTCTCGAGGTTTTTGTGGGTCGCGGCGATGATCCGCACATCGGAGGCCATTGGCTTGGAGCCTCCCACCCGCTCAAACTCCCGCTCTTGCAGCACGCGCAGGAGCTTCACCTGCATGGCTTTGGGAATATCCCCCAGCTCATCCAAAAAGAGGGTGCCACCAGCGGCTCGTTCGAACCGTCCGATCTTGCGGGTCAGGGCTCCGGTGAAGGCACCTTTTTCGTGGCCAAACAGCTCCGACTCGAGCAAACCTTCGGGGACGGCACCACAGTTGAGCGCCACAAATGGCCCGCTGCTTCGGCTGGATTCTTGATGAATGGCGCGGGCCACCAGCTCCTTGCCGGTGCCGGTCTCACCTCGCACCATCACGGTGATGTCTGAGGGAGCCGCTAGGGTGATCTGCTCAAAGACCCGCTGCATGGCGGCGCTGCGTCCGATCATGTCACGCAGGCGATGAGTGCCCCCCACTTGTCGCCGCAGCTCTCCTACCTCCGCCTGGAGCTGGACTTTTTCGGCGGTGCGCTGCATCAGCTCTTGGTACGACGTCTCGAGGGCGTGATTTTTTTCCTCCAGCTCCCGTTGGGTCTGAAGCAGGGCCTGCTGAAGCTGTCGCGTGCGGAGTGCAGCCCGTACACGCGCGAGCAGCTCCTGTCGTTCCACCGGTTTTACAAGATAATCATCGGCCCCGGCGTCGAGCCCCCGTACCAAGCTGGCCCGATCCGCTCGAGCGGTGATCAGCAGGATTGGGATATAGCGGAGCTGCGCATCGGCCTTCAGCAGCCGGGTGACTTCCATGCCATCCAGGTCGGGCAACATCACATCCAGCAAGATCAGTTCGATGGGCTGAGTGCGGGCCACGTCGAGCGCCGCGTGTCCACGCGCCACCAGGGTAAACTGATGGCCTTCGGGGACCAGCATCTTGCGCAGCAAGGCGGCGTTATCGGGAAGGTCATCGACGATTAGAATGTGTGCAGGCGCGGCCATCGGTGTTCTCTCTGCAAAAATTCGTGTCAAATAGGGCCACGGGGCTTAAAAAGCCCTCAACTTCTGGCAAATCGGTGCCGATTATCCCTTTGCCATGCACTGCTGGCGTCGAGACCCCGTGATGTGAACCCATGTGAAAGGAATATGCCATGTTGCTTGAAAACTCTGAAGCGATGATTGCGATGAGCCTGATTCTTCTGACCATTTTGACGGCTTCGTTGTGTTTTCTGGCGCTCAATGAAGCTCGACGGATTTCACAGGTGCGCACGCGGGTACGTTTGCTGCTCGAGTGCAGTCCGACCCTCACCGCCCTGCCGGTGCTGTTTGGGATCGTGTATATGTCGTAAGGCCGCCGATGCCGACAGGTCACCAGCAGCGGGTGTCACCCTGCACACCCCCTCGCGCCTGCACAAGCGGGGCGGCCTTCGCCAGCAGAAGACCGCCCTCCCAGCGTTTAGGGCTTTCGCATCAACAGAGAGAAGGTATGCGGGAATCGATCCTGCATCTCCTCGGGCATGTGGGGAAACTCCTTCCAGTAGCGGTCGGGGTGCTCCTCGAGCCGCTCGAGCCTCAAGCCTGCGTCCACCAGAGCGTTGAGCACCTCCCCGAGTGTCCAGAGCCGCTCGTATTTCATGGCCTGCTGAGCTTTGGGCACCGCGTTGCCGATGTAGGTCTCTGGCCAGCCCTGGCTCATGCCGACCTTGTGGCCAAAGTAGCTGTAACAGGCACCCCATTCGGGATCGTCGGGCGTGGTCTGCACGAGGCGAAGCTCCGGCGTGTCCATATCAAAGAGGCAGGTCAGCGGATGACCCTCAAAGATGTACAGACGTCCGCCCGGCACCAAGAGCCGAAAGATCACCTGCGCCCATCCATTCAGATCGTGCAGCCAGCCCAGCGCTCCCCGTCCGGTATAGACCAGATCGGCGGTCCCATCCAGGGTATGAGGCACCGCGAGCACATCACTGCGGATCCACTGGGCTGGCGCTCCCAGCGCATCCGACTTCTGCTGCGCACAGCTTAACATCACTTCGCTGATGTCCACCCCCACCACCTCATGGGCCCCGTGATTCCACAACGAGAGGGTGTCCTTGCCTCCCGCACACTGGAGATGTATGGCCCTGCGACACCACTGAGTGAGGTCTCGGAGATATCGAAACTCCGGTGGACAGAGGTTTTTGCCCCCCGCGCGTAAAAACTCGATGTCCTGCTGCACCTCGCGGACATAGGCTGCCGCCCCTTCGTTCCAGCCTAGACGGTTTGCTTCGTGCATGTCTCGAATGTTGAGGGTGCTCATGGAAAACTCCTGTACATCATGGAAGCCGGATCATTCGCCCACCGCGAGTCCTTCTCGCCGAGGATCGACCGCGCCCCGCCAGCCACCCGGGTCACGCTGAATACCATGCAGGCCACTGTTGAGCTCTCGCTCCACCACCGAGTGGCCACGCGCTGACAACTCCACCTTCAGCCGCTCGAGCCAGTCCTCGTAACCGGGCACACGCTCCAGCTCCGTCGTCCCGTTGCGGTTGATCAGGTGCGGACGTTTAAACGTCTCCCCAAACGAGAGACCATAATATCCATAGGAGAGCAGCGGACGGGCCACATAACCAATGATCTGACTGCCCCCCGGAGAGCCCAACAAGGCTTCAAGCTGGCCCGCCTCATTCAGCACCATCGTCGGCGACATCGAGCTGCGTGGACGTTTACCGGGCTCCAGGCGATTGGCCACCGGCTGCCCGTTCTCCTCCGAGACAAACGAAAAGTCGGTCAGCTCGTTGTTGAGCAAAAATCCCTGCACCCATAAACGCGAGCCAAACGCCGACTCGATGGTGTTGGTCATCGAGACCCCTCGACCTTGCGCATCCACCACCACCAAATGGGAAGTGGCAGGCAGCTCCAGCGCCCGATCCGGAGCAAAAGGCCAGGTCTGGGAGGCCAAAACACCCGCCGGGGCCACCCCCAAGCTCCGATTTGGCTGGATCAAAGCCGCTCGTGTCTTCAGATACGCGGGGCTGAGCAGCTTCTCCACCGGCACCGAGACAAAGTCAGGATCGGCCACATACAGATTACGATCTGCAAAGACCAACCGACTGGCCTCCGTTAAGAAGTGAGCGAAGGGCACATCGTCCACCGGATGTTGGCTATTTTCCGGCTTAACCGGCTCCAGGGGGAGCTGATCCAGGATGCCCAAGAGCTGCGCCACCGCCAGCCCTCCCGACGAAGGAGGCGGAAATCCACACACGCGCCGCTGCTGCCAAGAAATACAGAGGGCCTCTCGCACTTTGGCTTGATATCCGGTCAAGTCGGAGAGCTGGAGCGCGCCCGGTCGAGGGCCCTCCCCCACCGCCTTCACCATCGCCTCCGCGAGCTCACCGGTGTAAAACGCCTGCACACCCTCCGAAGCCACCCGCCTCAGCACCTGCGCCAGCGCCGGATTTTTCAACACATGCCCCACCGGAAGGGGCGAGCCGTCCGGGAGCAGAAAATAAGCCCGCGCAGTGGCAGACTTAGCCAACAACGGATCACTGACGATCAGCTTGTGCAGTCGCGGTGAGACCTGAATTCCCTGCTCACTCAGCCGAATGGCAGGCGCAAAGAGCCGCGACCATTCCAGCTTACCCTCCGCTTGATGGGCCAGCTCCAACATGCGCAACAGCCCAGGCGTGCCCACCGAGCTGCCCCCCGAGATCGCCTCCAGCAGTCCCAACGCTTTGCCTTCCACATCGAGAAACTGCGTCTTTTTGACTTGGGCAGGCGCGGTCTCCCGTCCGTCGTAGGCCAGCACCCGCTGAGTGCTCGGGTTAAAGCTCAAGAGGAAACCGCCTCCACCGATACCGGAGGATTGAGGCTCCACCAGGGCCAAGACCAGCGACATGGTGATGGCGGCGTCCACGGCGGAGCCTCCCGCGCGTAAGATCTCAGCGCCCGCTTGGGATGCGTATGGATTGGCGGCGACCACCATCCAGTGAGGGGCGATGACGTCGGGGCGGACACGGTAGCCGGAGGCATTTTCAGGGGCGATGGCCTCCCGTGCGGCTTGGGAGAGTCCCTCCGGTGGAGCAGGATCCACTTTTTTATTGACCGGAAGGCAGGCCAGCAACAGCCCAAGACCCACAACCAGCCCGCTCAGCAGTACACCGGAAAGACGCCGTGGGCGCTGGTGCCATACATCCAAGACCATACACCCTCCACGTTCGCGTATGGAGCCCATACGCCATACAGTTTAGAACGGCTGTATGGATCACCATACAACTTCGAGCACTTTATAGGAGGCGTCGTGCATGCCCAGGCGCTCATACGTGCGAAGGGCCGGATCATTATGGGGCTCGACGTATAATCTTAAGCCTCGCACCTCTGGATCGGCTTTGGCCAGCCCCTCAATGTGATGATACAAGCTCGAGAAGATGCCACGTCCTCGGCAATCGGCCTCCACATACACACTCTGGATCCACCAGAAGAGGCCGTCTCGCCAGTCGGTCAGCTCGTAGGTGAGCATGGTCTGACCCACCACTCGACCTTGTAGCTCCGCCACAAAATAGCGGCAGGCATCGGGAGAGCTCAGCGCCCGGCGCACGCCTCGAGTAAGAATGACTTCGTCGAGCACTTTTCCCTCCGATTCGAGGGCTAAGCACTGATTAAATCGAACGATATACGCCAGATCGTCGAGGGTGGCGACGCGGATGTGTACCGCAGCCGGCGTGGCTCCAGCCCTTGTGGACGCCTCCAGCGGCTCGCTGGGCTGGCCTGAGCGGGGTGCAGCGGCGGTGAGAGTCTCCTCCTGCGGCGTCCCGTTTGTAGGCTCCGAAGGGTGACGCAGCTCAGACATAGGCAGCTCCTCAAAAAAAGTGACCCGTCAGCACAAAAAGAACGCGCTCAGGTGCCTCGGGATGCATACTCACACCTGTGATACAGGTTTGCTCAGGGGGAATGGCTGAGACGGTGCCAGATTGGCATGGCAATTGCAACCCCCTTGAGCGGATCAGAAGGGCCTAGCGTCCAGGCTCTCAAGACCGTGCGATTGCGGATCTGACATGACACAGATGTGCGCTTTGCGGAGGTAAAAAAAAATGTCCCATCGTCCTATGTTCACTCGAGCACTGATGCTGCTCACCCTCTCCACCTTATTATTGCCCACAGCGTGCAGCGACCAGCCCATCGATGACGTGCCGGAGTCCCCCACGCCCGACACGAGCCCCATCGTCAGCCCGACCCTGCCGAGTGGGAGTGAGACCCCCAACGGGAGCCCTTCGCCCTCGACGACCCCCAGTCAGACCCCCAGTCAGACTCCCAGTCAGACGCCGACGGGCACACCAGAAGGGACCGAGACGCCATCTCAGCCCCCCACACCGACGGGCACGCCGCTGATCACGCCCACGGTGGCACCTACAGGAACGCCGGTTCCGGTTCCCGCTCGCCTGACGGTGGATCCGCTCACCCCCGAGCCGCTGATCGTGCTGACCGGCACCAGCGGAAGTCTCACCATCACGGTGGGGAATGTCGGCGGCTCAGAGCTGCTGCTGCAAGCGGTCCTGCTGCCCATTCAGGGCGAAGGTTTTGACCTCGACGAGAGCACCGTGCCCGAGAGCTTGCAGCCCGGGACTTCGGCAGAGATGCGCATCACCTTTGCGCCCGCCGTGACGGGCCAGGTGCTGGCGACCCTCGAGCTCAGCTCGAATGATCCCGAGAAGGCCCGCCTGGAGATCCCGCTGGTCGCTTCGGGGGTCGAGCCTATCCCCGATGACCTCGACGGAGACGGCAGCCCCGCCGGAACGGATTGTAATGACAACGACCCTTCGGTCAATCCAAACGCCGCCGAGCGTTGTGATGGCATCGACAACAACTGCAACTCGCAGATCGATGAAGAGCTCCCCCGCAGCCTCCTCTATGCCGATGAAGACGGTGATGGATATGGAGACTCACTCGATGCCATCGAGTCTTGTGGTGCGGTAGAAGGGTTTGTCTCGTCGGAGGGCGATTGTGATCCCGAAGACAGCAGCATCTATCCCGGAGCGCCTGAGCAGTGTGATGGCATCGACCAAGACTGTGATGAGGTGATCGACGAAGAAGTGCAGACCCTCTTCTATCTGGATCAAGATGGAGACGGATACGGTGATCCGTTCAGTCCGGTGTCCGCTTGTGCAGCCGGTGATGATCTGGTGCTGAATGCCACCGATTGTAATGACAGCAATGCCTCGATCAAGCCCAATGCCTCCGAGGTGTGTGATGGCATCGATAACAACTGCGAAGGCCAGATCGATGAAGGGGTGACCTCCACCTTCTATGCGGACGCCGATGGAGATGGTTATGGTGTGTCCTCGAGCACGGCGGTCGGCTGCTCCGCGCCCGTCGGTTATGTATCGGTGTCTGGAGACTGCAACGACAGCAGCAAGAGCATCTATCCCAGTGCAGCAGAGGTGTGTGATGGCATCGATCAGAGCTGCAACGGCCAGATCGATGAGGGTGTGACCTCCACCTTCTATGCAGATGCGGATGGCGATGGACATGGCAACGCATCCGCACCCGCGCAGGCGTGTGCGGCAGGCAATGGATTGGTGGCTTCTTCGGACGACTGCAACGATGCCAATGCAGCGGTCTACACCGGCAATACGGAGGTCTGTGATCTGATCGACAACGACTGTGATGCACAGATCGATGAAAATGTGAAGACCACCTACTACCAGGATCTGGATCAGGACAACTACGGGAATTCCTCAAAGCCGGTTCAAGCCTGCACCGCACCCGAGGGTTATGTGGTCACCGGAGGCGACTGCAAAGACACCAACGATCAGATCAACCCGGGAGCTTCGGAGCGCTGCAACAGCACCGACGACAACTGCAACGGGCAGATCGATGAAAATGTCAACGCGACCTACTACAAGGATGCCGATGGTGACGGGTATGGCAATGCATCCGCGCCCATCCAGGACTGCAATGCCCCCAGTGGATATGTGGCCAACAAGACCGACTGCAACGACAACAACGCGGCGATCAATCCAGGGGCCAGCGAGGTCTGCAACGGGATCGATGACAACTGCTCCGGTGCCACCGACGAAGGAGTGCTCAAGACCTGGTACTATGACCTTGATGGAGACGGCATCGGCGGCACCACCAGCCAGCAAGCCTGTACTGCTCCCGCTGGATATGTGGCCACCACCGGCGACTGCAAAGACAGCAATGACACCATCTATCCGGGCGCACCTGAACGCTGCGATGGACTGGACAACGACTGTGATACACAGGTGGATGAGGGCGTGGGGCCTACGTGGTATCAAGATAAGGACGGGGACAGTTATGGCAATCCCAACGCCACCACCACGGCCTGTAATGTACCCTCTGGATACGTTGGCAATGCCTTCGACTGCAATGATGGCAACGCCGCCATCTATCCCAATGCCACCGAGCTCTGCAACGCCATCGACGATGACTGTGATGGGTCCATCGACGAAGGGGTTAAGACCACCTACTATCAAGACCTGGATGGTGATGGATATGGAAATCCCAGCGCCTCCACGCAGGCATGTACAAAGCCCACGGGTTATGTCGCCAATAATCAGGATTGTAAGGACACCAATGACAGCGTCAATCCCGGCGGCACGGAGCAGGCCAATGGTGTGGATGATGACTGTGATGGGGTGATCGATGACGGCGTGTATTTTGCACACTGTCGCGACATCAAACGGTATCTTCCCACGTCGGTGGATGGTCTCTACACCATCGATCCGGATGGGACGTTGGGGGCCAATCCTCCCTTCACTGCTTACTGTGACATGAAGATTGACGGGGGAGGCTGGACGCTGGTTGCGTCGGTGGCCAATCGTCAATACTTTACGGGCACCGTCTGCACCACCTCCTGCGGCGGCTCCGCACCTTCAAGCTGCACCGATGCACCTTTCACCAAAAAGGAGCTGGTGGGTGATGTCAATACTCGAACGTCTCGAGACTATAAGTCGGCGGCATACGCGCTGGTGCCGTTTAAGGAGTTCCTGTTCATGGACACTCGCAATAACTATGGCACGTATTCTGTCTCTCCGACTGCCGATAAACCCAATGTAGCAGATTGGTATCCAGCAGGTCTGCAAAACTGGGTGACACAAGGCATCGAGGCTCACGGTGGCTTCAGCTATCCGGTGAACAAGACCAACCTCTTGAGCACCGCGAACCTGTGCAATACCCTGCGCGTGTCGTTCAACGTAGAAGATTCGGACTCCGCCGTGGGTGCGGATTGTCATAGCACTGCCAAAGGCCCCGTCTGGAGCACGTTCAACAACAACCTCTGCTACTGGGATGACGGCGGACTGCCCTGGACCAGCCTCCAAGCCTTCGCGCCCGGTCTGGGCTCCACCTCTCAACATTGGTTCGTGCGCTGAGCAAAAATGCAGGGGCCTCGAGTGTATCTCGCACGCGGGGCCTCCCGCACGCACGCATGCCCAAGCGCCCGCGTGTACGCCTTCATATACACGCCTATACCCGCGCCTGTACCCGCGCTCGAGGTGCCTGCCCTCGCTCCTCCCGTTCTTATATAAGGGGTGAACACTCACACGGCGGTGAGCGCATCGATGGCCGCTGTCTTTACGCCTCCACCTTCCCGCTGCGGTTTTCTCCACCCTCTGCTCGCCCTGATGTTGGGAGGCAGCTGCAAAACCACCGCTCCCTTGACCCTCTGAGGTTTGACGGAATCTCTGGAAGTGATTGCCCCCTCCCAGCCTTAGACACCACAGCTCAAGTGACCATCTGACTCTTGACATAGGCGTGAGTGATGTGCGACAGTCTCTACATTTTTACCTTTCTTCTCAGACATGCCATGCGCCCGTCGGTGCGTGCGTATGCCTCTTCATCCCCCTTTTACAGCGAGGCGCTTAAATGTCTGCTGCACATGATTATGAGCTGCTCACGACGACAGTGTCGTGGGTGGCACAAAAGCTCCGGGTCAGTCATTCACCCTACAAAGACCACATCTCGACGCCCATTGTGCGTCATTTCCTGGCCACACTGGGCGCTGAGCGTCCGTCACCCCTCCAGTCAGAGTGGAAAGTGCGCCTGGAAGCGCTGCTGAATCAGCATTTTGACCGGCTCGTCCTTCAGGTCTTCTTAAAGGACGACCAAGCCCTCTGGCTGTTCACCAAGACGCTGCTGAGTGCGTGTTATAAGGATGACTTCACCGGGGATGGCCGCAAAGAGGCGTATCGAGAGAAATTGCTCGGAGAAGCGCTGACCAAGCTGGAGGGAGGACGTCAGCCCCTGCGAGAGTTTCAGGCAAAATACGCTCCCGGCTCGAGTGCGGGCGAAACAGCACCACCGCTGATGGCATATTTGACCACCTGCGCACAAAATGCACTCCGGGATCAGATGCGCAAAAAAGGCCAAAAGTTAGACCATGTGGGCCCGCAGGTGGTCGCGCAGGAAACCCGAGGGGGCGAGGATGAAGCCGCAGGATTTGTCGTACCCCACGCCCACCATGCTGAGGCTGCACTGATGAAAGTCGGACGCGCTCAACGGCGAGTCGAGGCCCTCCGGCTGCTCCTGGTCTACGCGGCGCAGAAGATGGATGCCCCCAGCAAGCAGTTTCTGGAGTTCTATCGTTGGAAAAGCCAGGATCCCGATGATCACAGCCGCGACCAGAACCGCTTTGCAGACGAGCATGGCATTCCGTCCGGCACGGTCAACTCAAATCTTAAACGCTTCAGAGACCGCTTTTGTGAAGACTTCAAAGCCAAACATGGGAAAGAGTTTACGCTGACCAGCGGCTTCACGACTGAAGGAGATGTTTCATGATGACCCCCCATCGCTGGACCTGCGAGCAGGTAGACACTCACCTCTCGGCGTATCTCACCCAGCAGCTCGATGAGAAAGACTCCAACGCCCTCTTCGAGCACCTGCTGAGCTGCTCACGCTGCTTCTCCCGCTACCGGCAGCTCCAGACCAAAGACGTAAGCACCGAGGCACTCTCGCTGCTCGATGAAATCGTCTCAGAAGGCCGTCCTCAAAACACGGTATTAGATGAGCAGGTCGAGGGTGCCTTCCATGTGCGCGTTCCCACAACGGCTGCCCCCTCGTCTCCGTGGGACGCTCGCTGGGATGACTTTGAGTCGGCAACCCCTCATGAGACCACGTTGGAGGTGATCGGAACCGTCCTGCCCCCCGTGCCTCAACCCGAGGTCTACCGAGGATATCAGCTCTTTCTCGGCGAAGGACTGCCTCAGCCTTCACGCTCGGAGGCCAGCATCGCACGCCTCCAGCTCGAGAGCACACCACAGCAGCCCTCACGCTGGACCGTTGAGGCCCTCGGCTCGGAGCTCTGGGTCAACGAGTCACGACTGGCTGTCGGTGAGAGCATGCCGCTCGATGGGGTGGTGGTGCTGCTGTGTGGCACGTTCTGCTATCGACTCCAGCTCTCCAGCGGAGAGGATGCGTCGGTGATCTGGCACAAAGGGCCTCAGTTTCCACTGCCGATGGGTGAAACACGGGTGGGACGTGATCCGGCGCAGGTCTCCCTGCTCCTGCCGGATCGGATCGCCTCGAAACAACTCCTGCTGCGCGGCACGAAGAGCGGCAACCTCTCCAGTCTCGACGCTTATAACGTCAGCAGAGCACATGCACGCCTCACCTGGAACGGAAAAGAAGGCCAGCTCCAGGGGCTCAAGCGTATTCCCGTGCAGGTGCTGCGAGGCTCCACCCACTCCAGCAGCTCGGAAGGACAACCTGCCATTTCGTTTGAGTCGGATGATATCCTCCAGCTCGGCTGGCAGCTCTTCCGCGTCAGAGGTGGCAACACGGCTCAAGCAGCATAAAAAGGAAAAGACGGAAATCGAAAAAGCAGGCAGAGGGAAGGGCAGCAGGCAGGAAAGCGGAAAGGCAAGGGTCACCCACACACGCACGAGGGCAGGCTCAGGCTTCTCCGCTTCCTATCCGGTGTCCCCGGAGTTGAGCCATGCGGGAGAGCTCGGCATCCAGCTCCTCGCGGCTGCCACTGACACCGTCGGCCCGCGTCGGCGCATTCATCAGCTCTGGAGTCGGCGCAGAAACCGGCATGGAGGTGGGCAGGGGATGGCCCAGATGAAGCAAATGCTGCTCCAACAAACTCACCCGCGCCTGAAGCTCCAGCACCTCCCGCCGCCGCGCATCGGTATCCCGCAAACGAATGATCTGCTCAATCACCGGCTTGAGGGCAAATCGTGCGGTAAACCCACTCACCGGGATCAGCATCAAGACGCCGCCGGTGATGATCGCCAGGGCCGTCAAGATAAACGGGAGCACCTCGAGCGGCATCCCTGCCGTCTGAACAGGGATCGTAAGCTCTAGGGCAGGCACAACGGCAGAGGACAACATGTTTAACCTCCAGAAATAGAAGATCTACGCGCCAGTCGGCATAGGCTGGCTCGATGCCGCTTACGCCCTCCGCCGGGCAAAATTTCACCCACCAGACAAAAACCTCAAACGCTCGAACACATGAAGGCGAGACGACAGGCTACACCGTCAGGCTAAGCAGGATCCGACGGAAGTGCATCCAGAACATGCGGCTCGACCTCCACACCCCCTCGCGCACTCTCTTGCACACTCTCTTGCGCACTCTCTTGCACACTCCCGCGCGCTCTCAGGCGCGTGCTCAGCGGTCCATGACGTTTGAGCACCTCCAGCTCTCGTGGGCTCACCCAAGAGTGGCGGGTGACACGAAACTTCTCCAGGGTCAGCTCAAGCCGGAATTGTTCACCATCCGGCTCGTACCAGATGCACGTCTCCGGGCCTCCCCGCTCGAGATCGGCTAAAAATCCCTGGACAAGCTGGCGGAAGGCAAATAATGCTCGCCCTTCGGCACTCTTAAAAAACTCAAAATTGCGGTTACGACTGAACTCCGGCGAGAGCACCTGCAAGAGCGGCTCAAGGCCATCGTCGTCGTGGTGAAGATGTGGCGGCAAGGGCTCCGTCATGATGACAGCTCAGCTCCGATGGGCAGATGCCTTGTGGATCCGGCGATAGTCGGTCCCACCCAGTTGGTAAAAGTTACACATATGACAAAGTCGCGAGAAAATCCGCTCGCCCACCCGCTGCTCCAGGGTCTCCTGAAAGCGCGGATCGGACAGATTTCGACCCCGAAAGGAGGTCACACCCGCTGGAAGACTGTCCTCCCCTCGGCTGTCCTCTCGGCCCGGCTCGGTGGGAAAGTTCGTGGTGAAAAAAGTCGTCTTGAGCTGATTGTACCGCTTGCAGATGATCTCGTCCAAGACCGCCTGCTCCCAGTCGGAGTTCGAGCGGCCCTTGCCCAGCTCGTCGATCACCAACACCTCCACCTCGGTGAGCGGTCGAATGACCTCCGCATCTCCCCGGTCCTTCTGCCACGCCTCACGCACCTCGGAGAGCAACAGGAAAAAATCCTTAAACAAACAGGAGACGCCTTTCTCCAGGGTCAAGACCTTCAACAACCCCACCATCAGATGGGTCTTGCACATGCCCGGCTCGCCCACCAAGACCATGCCGTTCCGCTCTTCAGGATAATATTTGCCATAAGCCGTCACCGCCTGAAGCACCGGTCTCAAGGACTCGTGCTGGCCCAGCTCCACGTTGCCCAAGTCTTTGTTCAGATAATGCATCGGGATCAGGGCCTGATTAAAGGTCTCCAGCCGCCGAGGTAAGGCCCGACAATCACAGGGCTTGTGAACCAAATAACCCTCGGATTGACGCTCGAGCCAATATCCCCGGTCTCCACAGGTCTCACACCGCGGACGACAGCGGCACAGCTTGGCCCGACAAAACCCATTCTGCGCATACAAGAGGTAATGTTTGTCCTGGCAGAGCGCACACCGCACGTCCACCACCGCCCGCTCCGCCGAGAGAGAGGTCAGGCTGGTTGGCACCCGCACCGGAGGCTCCGCCATACTCCGCTCCGCCGAGAGAGAGGTCAGGCTGGTTGGCACCCGCACCGGAGGCTCCGCCTGCTTCCGACGAGGCAAGCGCGAGAAGGCCGATGGGGCCTCCGCTCCCCCACTCGAGCTCATAGACTCCCCATCACGCACGGGCAGCTTGAGGTCTTTCAGTCGATCTTTACCACTCATATCCGTCTCCAGAGGAGGTTTGCAGGCTCCCGCTGAGGGCTCAACCTTCTTCGTCCCAGAGCTGAAGAATCCGGCTCGGCTCCAAGAGGTTCAGGCGCGCACGCAGGAGCGTACACAGGAAGGTGTCGTCCAAGCCCTGCTCCAGCGCCACTTCGGAGGAGAGCCCTTGCACCCCTTGACGCGCGAGGTGCGCATCGTCCAGGAGCTGCTGACGGTCGTGGGCGGGCAACACCTCCCAGAGCTGGAGATAAAAACGCCGACTGAGCGCCAACAAGGCCCCCACCGGCTCTCCCGGGAGGGCGGGAAGCTGCCTCAGCTCCCCCTCGAGCAGGTTCAGAGCCTCCTGCATGCCTTGAAAACCCTCCAGGGCCTGACGAAGCTGATGAAGCTGGTCCAGCTCCTCCTCGAGCAGCCGCTGAAGTGCTTCGCCAGAACAACGAGGCGGAGCCTGCTGAGCCTGCATGGAGGCCCGAAAGCTCCGCGCCCGAGGCTCTCGAGGGGTTCGTTTGGGTGAGGCTGGAAGGACTTCCTTTTGCACCGCAGCTCGCAAAGAGCGCAGGGTCTTCAGGGGAAGCTGACGCTTGAGCAGGCTCAGCGCCCCCTTCTGCATGCCTCTCAGCACCTGGTTGAGCGGAAATCCGGCGTCGAGCCACTCCTGCACGAGCAACATGTCCTGGGGGGAGAGCATCAACCCCGTCCCCCTCAGATCCAGAAAAAAGGTGCTCACGGTCTGAAGGTAAGTGGTCTGATCGTCACTCAGGGCCTCTTCCAGCCACGCATCGAGAGACATATGACCTCACGCAGGCTGGAGGGCAGCCCGTCGCCGCCACGCATACATCCCCGCGCCCACCAAGAGCAGCACCAGACTGATGGCCTGGGAGGTCGAGATAAGCTGACCAAACCGCTCCTGCATAAAAAATCCACGCACGGTATCTCCTCGGAAAAGCTCGGTGATGATGCGCAAGCAGGGATATGTCATCAAATACAGGGCGAGGATCTGGCCTCCAAACTTCTGGCGACCGGACTGACCGAGCCACAATAAGGCGACAAAGATCACCAGGTTTCCAAGTGACTCATACACCTGCACGGGATGTAATGCCACGTTGAGCGGCGCACCCGCCACGTCCGCAGAGGTATAGGTGACAGCCCAGGGCAAATCCGTCGGGCCTCCGTAACAACACCCCGCCGAGATACAGCCCAGCCGCCCAAACATCTGACCCAGCGGGACACCAATGATCACGGCGTCGGTGGTCTTCCACAACGGAAGCTGATAGCGCAGGATCGCGTAGATGCCGTACACGGTCGCAGCCACCAAGCCCCCCAAAAAGACCAGCCCGCCCTCACGAATGTTGAGGATGTGCAGAGGGCGCTCGATATAGGAGCGCCACTCGAGGGCCACAAAAAGCAGCCGTGAGCCAATCACGCCCCACAAGATCAGGCCAAAGAGCAGGTTGACCAACAAGTCGGGGTCGAGCTCCTTACCTTTGCCCACCCGGGTCACCACGTTGATGGCAAAAAAGAACCCCAGGGCCACCATCAAACCATAGGTGTGGATGGCAAAGGTCGGACCTAAAACACCCTGCAAAAAAGACGGAATCGGGATCTGAAGGAAGATCGGATGCATGAAGGCTCCTGATGATTAAGTGGCCGTCGAAGCGGCACTCTCACGCGCCTTCAGAATCGAGGGCCAAGCAGGACCGAGGCCATAACTGCCATTCTGCTTGGCTCGACGCGACAGCACCGGCAACATGAGGGCCGCGCCCGCAAACAGGCACAGGCTGATGATCTGGGAGGTCGAGAGCAATCCATCCAAGTAGACACCTCGATCTTCGTCGAACCGAAAGACCTCAATGGTGGTGCGCAGGACGGCATAACTGGCCAAGAAGGTCCAGATGACCTGTCCGTCAAAGGTCTGTCTCTTTCGCAGCACCACTAAGGCGATGTACAAAAAGACACAGGCCACCGCTTCGTAGATCTGAGTGGGATGAAGGGGAATGCCCCGCAGCTCCTGAGGCACTTGGCCAGAAAAGAAGGTGATGTTCCAGGGGACCATCCAACCGCCCGGGAAATCCGCCGGTTTGCCGTAACAACACCCCGCCGAGAGACACCCCATCCGGCCAAACACGAGGCCAAAGGCGGTGCCCATCGCAAAAATATCCGCCACCCGCCAAAAGTTGAGGGCCCGCCTCCAACAAAAGACCAAGGCCACCAGCACACAAAACAGAAATCCACCGTAATAGACCAAACCTCCCCGCCAAAACTGGAGGATATACTGCGGATTTTCAATGTACAGCCGGGGCATCTCAAAGAGAATATGACCCAGTCGGCCCCCCACCAGCCCACCGATCAAGATCAAGATCGCTAAGTCGAGCATCGCGCGCACGTCTTCACGCGCACGCTCACTCTCGCGGATCACGATGTTGGTGGCGAGCATAAATCCCAACGTCAGAAAGAAAAAGTAACCGGGAATCGAGAGGTCCAAGCCCCCAATCAAGGGGAACTCGTCCGGCACAATATAACGGATAACCCAGGGTCTCATGAACAGCACTCCCTCAGGAGGATACATCCGAAGCGGTTGGGGAAGCGGCAGCGGCTTGAGCTTCTTGTTGAGCCTTCAGTCGCTGGGGCTCCAGCACAAAAGAATCGTACATGACCAGGAGCAGGCCCACCACGATGGCGACGTCGGCCACGTTAAACGATGGCCAGCGGTTTGTTCCCACGGTCTGGATCAGCCAGACGGAGAGCGGGCGATAGCTGATGTAAAAATCCAAGAAATCGGTCACCGACTGCTGCACCATCCGGTCGATGAAGTTGCCAATGGCTCCGCCCAGGATGGTGGATAAGGCCAGCCTCAGCACTTTGTAGTGATCGTCGAGCTTGGAGTAATACACCCCAATCACGGTAAAGGCCACCAAGGTGGTCACGATAAAAAAAGGCATTCGATAGGCGGCATCGGAAAAAATGCCCCACGCTGCGCCTTCGTTCTCCACATGCACGAGTCGAAAAAATCCCGGGATGACCTGAATCGGCCCACTCTCGTGAATGGTGGCACGGATCCAGATCTTGGTGCCCTGATCCAACACCACCAGGACGATGGCAATGACCAAGAGCTGCACGTATTTGTTAATCGCCAAAAATCGATGTATCACGCTCAATCCCTCTGCTCACGTTCGGGGCAGTCAACCCCCCAACCGGCGCTGCATTCCCTCGCCACCCGCTCAAGGCACCGGGGGTCTGAGCTCATCTCATCAAAATAACACGCGAGGGCCCATTTTCCAATCGGAAGGCACCCCGATCCGGATCCCCACGATAAATACAGGAACCTTTCTCCGAAGCAGTTGTCGCACTGGCCAACATCGGCTAAGCTCTTGAACCGAAATGAGCACCTTGTTAATGAAGGAGAACGTATGCGACAGCGATGGACATGGGCAGCTCTGGCCCTGAATTCTCTCTTGATCGGAATCTCATGGAGCGCCTGTGTCACCCTCGAGGTGGTGACAGAGCCTGCACCGGCGCCCGCACTGGTGGCGCCTGCGCCTGCGCCTGCGCCTGTGACTGCTGCGCCTGTAACTGCTGCGCCTGTGACACCGGATACAAGCAGCCCCGCAGCCCCCGTCACCACTCCGGTGGCCTCCACCCTGCCCTCACCACTCGCGGGCGCGACCACTCAGCAGCTTGGACCGGTTCGGCTCGAGTCGCTGGCTCAGTACAATCCCATCCCACAAGGCGCTCAGACCACCCTCAACCTCCTGGTCCGCCTGGGAGCAGAAGGCCAGCCCAGCACCGAACGCCCCAACCTCGACCTGGCCATTGTGCTGGATCGCTCCGGCTCGATGGCAGGCGCGAAGCTCCAAGACGCCAAACAAGCCGGGCTGGAGCTGATCAAACGGCTCACGCCTCAAGATAAGGTCACGCTGATCACCTACGATGACTCCGTGATGGTCAATACGGCACGGCTCGCCGTCGATGCAGCCGGTTACGATACCCTGCGCAGTGCCCTCTTGGCCGTGACCGAAGGAGGCTCCACGGCACTCGGCCCTGCGCTCATGAAGTCGCTGGATCTGCTCGAGCCCGCCAATCGCCCCGAGAAAGACATCGCCCATGTGGTGCTGCTCTCAGATGGGCTGGCCAATGTCGGCGAACAACGACCGGATGTGCTCGGGCTACGAGCGGCTCAAGGCTTCTCGCGTGGGGTGAGTGTCTCCACACTCGGGGTCGGGCTGGATTATAACGAAGATCTGATGACCCGTCTCGCGGACCAAGGCGGAGGACGTTATCATTTTATTAAGGACAGCGCCGCTGTCACGTCGGTGCTCAGCGAAGAGCTGGCCGGACTCTCTTCGACCGTGTCCCGTGAGATTGTGCTGACGCTGACGCCCTCGCCAGCGGTGACCGGGGTGACGGCGTTTGGTTATCCCTCGGAGGTCAAGGACGGGGTCACGCATGTGCGCGTGGGAAGCCTTCGGGCTGGCCAGTCTCAAGAGCTGGTGCTGAGGCTACAAGTGGCGGCGACTCAAGCAGGCCCGCTGAGCCTGGGCTCGCTGGGACTCAGCTACAAAAATGTACCGGCAGGTGGCGTGCTGGTGACCGGGCAACAGGCAGTCGCGGTCAACGTCAGCGCCGATGATGCCCAAGTCCGCGCCGCAGAACGTACAGAAGTCACCGTGCGCGTGGCGGAGGTCGAAGCCGCTGAGCTGCTCGATCAAGCCGCTCGCCAAGTCGAGCAGCGCAATTATGACAACGCTCGTCAGCTCCTCAACACGAACATCGAGCAGATCCGCTCCAAAGCGCGGGCTACCAACAGCAAAAAGCTGGAGGAACAAGCCAATGAGCTGGAACGCACGCTCAAAGATGTGGATATGGCCGAGCAGGACGAAAAATCTCAGAAGAGCTTCACGAAGTCGCAGAAGGCGCGTTCTTATCAGATGAAGAAGTGACCCACGCAGCCGGGAGCCGCATGGGACCGAGGCACAGCACGCCACGCAGCAGGGCATGATGCAGAAGGAGCAGCGGATGAACCGAGAGACCACCGGACACACACGGCGATGGCAGAGACTTGGCCTGAGCTTCCTCCTGATGTGGACCGCCTGTTCAGGCGATCCAGAACCCTCCACCCCCGCAGACGCAGATGGAGACGGATTTTCCGTCGAAGACGACTGCAATGACAGTGACGCCAATATCTTCCCCGGTGCCACTGAAATTTGCGACGGAAAAGATCAAGACTGTGATGTGGTCATCGATGATCAGGTCCAAGACGCACCCACTTGGTATCCCGACTTCGACTCCGACGGATTTGGGGATGACTCGCAGACCGGTGTCCAAGCCTGCTCCGCTCCCAGCGGATATTCTCAGGACGGCGGAGACTGCGATGACACCCGCGAGGACGTCAACCCCTCCCAAGTCGAAGTGTGCGACGAGGTCGATCAAGACTGCGACTTCGAGATCGATGAAGACGCCAGCGACCTGTCCACCTTCTACGAAGATGATGACGCCGACGGCTTTGGTGACATCAACTTCAGCAAACAAGCCTGCTCCACGCCCTTCGGGTATGCCGCCGAAGCAGGTGACTGTGATAACCTCGACGAGAGCGTCTATCCAGGCGCGCCAGAACGCTGCGATCAAGCCGATAACAACTGCAATGGCATCAACAACGAAGGCCAGCTCGACGCCGATAACAACGGTGTGCCAGAGTGTCTCGAGGTGCCATTCATCGTGTCGTGGGGCTTTCAATACGACGCCAACGGCTGTGATGGAAAAAACTCGCTCGACCGAGAGCTGGATATCTCGGCAGATCTGCTCCAGCAGATGGGGCTGTCGCTGATTCGGATCGATGAGCCCGTCGATGATACGTTTGATGGAAAGCTGCTCGAAGGATATCCACTGGTGATCTATGACAACGGCGGCTCGAGCATCAAGCCCGTGCCGTCGATGGTCGCGGCCCTCAAATCTGCCCGGGATCGAGGTCAAGCCCTGCTCTTCGTCGGTGATGACATGGCCAAACAAGCCGATAACTTTGAAGGCGGAAACCGCAGCCGAGATCTCTTCGATCTGATCGGCATCAGCCGCTGGGAAGGAAATGGCATCAGCGGCTCCTACACCGTCATGGATAACAACAACCATCCGGTGATCAGCGGAGCGTTCGGCAGGGTCTCGTCGTTTACCTATCGCGGGGATATGGACTATTCGGCGTCAGCAGACGGTTTTTCCCTGCTGATGCACATCTCGGCCACCTTAGCGGATCCAGCGGTGCAGGTGGCGGAGCTCACGAGCTCGACCGGAACTCAGCGCACCATGTTGATGCTGCCCAACATCTATGCCGCCGTAGACCGCTGTCCTGTGGCGGCCAGCTCCGACCTCACCCAGATCGAGCACCTGTTTCAGAATGGGGTGGCGTGGCTGCTCAAATGGAGCTAAATTTCCGGCGAAGCAGGAACTCATATAAAGGAGAAGTGCTCCTTCGTTGACCGCCCCTCGCTTTTCGGACCTCGCCTTTTTCGCCCCTCGCTGTTCGGACCTCGCCTTTTTCGGACACCTGCGCTTCAGCGGCTTCAGAACCGATACTCGAGCTGCGCACTCACGCCCAAACGTTCTTCCAGCCGATACCGCACAAAGACCGGCAACGAGACACCCGCATGCACCAGATAGTGCCGGTTGATCAGATAGGAAGCCCTCAGCCGGGCATTCCAGAAGGTAAACAGCTCGGTGGTGGAGGTCGGAAGGTCTGTGCGTTCGACCTCCACCGGTCTCAGCCAGCCCACCACTTCGCCCCCCAGCAGCCAGCGACTCTCCACGGGAAGGGTGGCGGAGGCACCCAGCTCAAGGGTATTGCTCACCTCATTGCCCACTCGAAGATTGAGACCCATAAACCCCTGAAGCTCCAGAGGGCCTCGGGTATGCTGCGCGTACACACGGGGCAGGACTTGCAGTCGGCTATCGGCTCCGAGCTCCGCACCCAAGCCCAGCTCACCGGCCACCAAGCTCCGGGTGGAGGGCATCAGCATGTGGGTATAACGCCCGGCCACTCCAGCACGGGAGAGCGACTCAGCTCCGGCCTGGCCTCCCAGAGATCCTTCGACGGACCAGCTCGAGCTGAGCGGATGCTGATAACGCATGCCCACCGCCGAACGATAGGGAGGCTGGAGCTGCATCTCAACGGTCAGTCGCTGAGCAGGCTCGGCGGGGGAAAAACTCAGCGGCGAATGCAGCACCCGCTGACCGTTGTCCAACACCTGCCAGCTCAGCACGTTCTGGAGCAGGGTGGCGAGCTGGGCTTCGTAGGCTTCTCGATTGGGGCTCTCCGGATTCAGGCGGAGGTATTCTTGCAGCTTCTGGACACGTTGCTCAGGAGACAGTCCTTCGAGGGAGGCTTGAACACGTTCATACTCTTCTTGATCTTCGGCGGGCAGGAGCTCTTCGTCAGCGGTTCCGTCGGTTTCGGGAGCCGCTTCGGTGACGGCTTCGGGAGCCGCTGCGGGAGCGGCGTGCAGGCTCGAGAGGGTGGTGCAAGCCAGCAGTGTGCCGAGGAGGGCGACACAAGCGTGCCGATGGGAAAAAAGGGCTCGTGCAGCATGAAGGGTCATGGGCTCATCCGAAGGAAGGCACCCGTATGGGGTTGGCCGGAAGGCACGGCTCAGCATGCGCGTCATGAGGGGGTTCTCCAGAGGGGATCTTATCTTGTGTGGACGGAATAATTTGGCAAAAGGGCGACGTTTAGGGGTCTTCGATATTGCCGAGCTTGAGCTGAAGGGACCAGTCTACGGCGTCACCTTGACGCCCCGCAACGGCTAAGACATACAGGTCCAGCCCATTGACGTTTTCGACTTGCAGGATGACGGAGCCTTCACCGTCCAGGATTTCTCCGGCGCGCCAGTCGATGAGCTGAAGTTTTCCTTCGGCGTCGGAGACAAAAAAGTAGAGGTCCAATAAGGCACTGGGGCTGCTCCAGCTCAGGGAGAGGGTGAGCAGGTCTCGACGCTCCCAGATGCCAAACTGGAACCAGTCCATGTCTCCAGCGTACCAGCCGGGGAGACCAAAGGGGGCTTCCCAGCCGACGGCTTCGCGATACTCGCTGCTGCTGATCTGGCCGAGCACTTGAGCATCCCCGTAGAGGCGAGCGAGATTTTGGGCGACTTCACCTCCGGAGGCTTCTTCTTCGGTGATTTGAACGGGGGGAGCGTCTTGGTAGTCGAAGTGAGGCCAATCGGCACACCCGGCGGCGCCACTGGAGAGCAAGAATCCCACCAAGGGGAGGGCATACGTTGCACCACAAAAAGCCAATGGTTTAACTTGGGAGTGCATGAGACATTCTCCGGGATGAGTTCGACGAAGGGCAGGTACAGAGTAGCGCAGGCTGACGCATCTGTCAAACTGGAGCTGGTGGGGGGAAAGCGTCTGGCGTGCGGGGACAGAGCAAACCGTCAATGATTTAACCGAATGTGGCACTTAAGCTCCATTTTTTCTGCGTTCAAGCGTGAATTTCAGATTTCAACAAGCACTTCCTATGCTATGAGTGGTAACAATATCGAGCTCTCAAGACTCAACTCAGGAGCGTTCATGCGAAAACGTTGCTCAGACCCGACCCATTTCAGAATCCACCAACCGTCCATGCGCAAATAGCTCTCGGGGATTGTGCTGGCGCTCAGCGCATGTGCTGAGGATTCCCCGCCGGAGCTGGGGGTTACAGTTCAGGGACAGAAGCTGGCGGTGTTGGACATGCATATACATCAAGGCCATTGGGATGATGTGCCTCCAGAGACTCAGACCTTTTTGGCCAGTCGTTTTCCGTTTCCACTCAACCTAGCACCTCAGGCGGTGGCAGACTCACTGCTCTCTGCGGAAGGAGCTCTTGCTGAAATGAACAAGGCAGGGGTGGAACAGGGTGTGCTGTACGCCGTGTATGCGCCGCAGACCGTCGGCATCGCGAGCAACGAGCTGGTGGGGGAGCAGATGGCGTTTGATCCGGCTCGACTCTACGGGTTCGGCAGTCTCAGAGTGGACCACTGGAATACCGACGAAGAGCAGGAGCTTCGGGGGCTTGAAGATGCGATTGTGACGTATGGTATGATTGGAGTGAAGCTGGCTCACGCGCACATGCAGTTTCGCCTCGACGATCCGCGATACTATTCTATTTATGAGCTGGCTGGCCAACTGGGCACGCCGGTCTATTTGCATACGGGAACGAGTCCGTTTCCGGGGACGCGACAGGAGCCGCCCTATACCGATCCGGCATATCTGGAAGAGGCCATCGGCAGCTATCCGGACACCATCTTCATCTTAGGCCATCTCGGCTACGATTTTATCAACAAAGA
>JBJTQF010000106.1:0-4226 GCA_046075485.1 Myxococcota bacterium
TGTAGAGAGCGGAGCAGGCAGGCAAAAGGTGGGCGTCACCGGTGCTGCCGGTGGAGAAGCGTGAAGGTCAACCACGTACACATAGACTTTTCCGAGATGTACCATGATGGGTTCTCCCGGAGATGCGTCAGGGCACACTTCGCCTGCTGCCTAACGATGCGAATGGCAAGAGCGCAGAAGCTCACTTGGCAAGCCTTGAGCGAAACCGTCAACCTTTGATTCTCTCAGGCGGAGGGCAGGCTCAGGTGTCGGGCAAAGCTCTGCTACACATGCGGAAGGGATTTGGAATCCCCGGCCCACACGTCTCTTAGAGCGGTGCAAGGTTGAGACACAAGCAGAGATGTGTTAGGGTGAAGCACCTCCAACGAGGGATGCCATCCCCCACTCCGGCCTATTCCGCCAAGAAAGCACCGGAGGGGGGATGGTGTACTCCGCCGCTGGCCGACCATCGGACAGCGTTGGGGTATTCCATTTGTTACATAAGTACATTGGGAGTGCAACGTTTTTTTTGACAGCCCTTCCTGTTTTCGTAAGCCCTCCTTCTTCTCCAAGTTATGAAAAATGATGTTGTCTTAGAGTGACACGGCATGGTGGAGGTTGCCCGATTTCCCGTTCAAACAACGGCACCTGTCTTGCTATTCACACAAAGCATCTCCTCAAAATACATTGCCATGCCGCTCTCGGCTAGTATACTGACAACTCCTCAGTGCTCAGTAATCTTAGCGATGATGCAAGGCAGAAGCGGAGGCGTGTCTATGAGTATTGCTCAGCGGTGTTACGAAATTCGACAGGTCTTAGGGCTTTCCGCCCGTAAACTTTCAGCAAAGCTAGAGGTGAGCAACAGCGTCTGGACCCAATGCGAGCTGGGGCAGTTGCAGCCTGGCTTTGCAGTGATCAGCGGTTTGCGGCAAATGGGCATCAGTATCGATTGGCTACTCTCTGGCGAGGGCACCATGTATGTAAATGGAGTCGCACCAGTGCTGCCACAGGGCGGTCGGACGGAGGCCATTTCCGAGCTGGTGAAGCGTCTCAATCAGCTCCTTGAGACACCAGATGGAACCAGCCTTTACGCCTGGCAGGAGCTTGTCCGGCACATTCAAGAGCTGCCGAATGGTGCAACGGTGGAGCAATTGGCATCCAAGATGTATGCGAGTTATGCACGACAAGACTTGGAAAAGGACTTGCAGGTACTGGTAACGGAAGGTATTCTGGCAGAAGCAAAGGGAACGTATCGTCTCATTCGAGCTTACGTCTCGCAGGAGCACACTGCTTACGAGCTGCGGGTGCTCAACATGGTGCGAATCCTTTTAAAAGAACATCTACCAAGCATTAAGGTATCTCCTCGCGGAAAGTCAATGGTTCAAGCTGATCTATTCGTGGAACGTGGGCAGGGTGTGGAGAGACTTCGTGAAGTCCAGAGACGATTGGTTTCTTTGGTGTCTAGCTCCGATATGACCAGAAGGGATGAGCAGCAGGAACACATTAGTATCCTCTTCTCATCGGTGGTCAATGAACATGAGGATAATCCCGATGTCGGAAGATAACTGGTTTACTTGGTTTATTGGAGATTGGGAACTCCGCATTCACGCCCTACTGTGAACGCCTAATCCCCCTGGTCGGTGGGAGGAATCTCCACTCACCGACCGTTCTTGCGTCTAAGACGCACCGGGCAGCTTCAGTCCGCGACGCTTTAAGCGGGACCGCCACATGAGCAGCAGGAGCGTATCAGTCTCCTCCTCTCGATGGTGGTCAATGAACACGAGGATAATCCCAATGTTGGAAACTAACTGGTTTATTTGGATGATAGGTGATTGCAGCGGCTGGCTCATGCACCTTCTCAACGCCTAATCCCCAGGTCGGTGGGAGGAATCTCCACTCACCGACCGCCTTCATTCCCCCCTCCACAACCGCGATTGAATGCCGCGCTTCTGGAGGGGAAGCGTAAAGGTAGAAGAAAAATCTTACAAGGCAGAACAAAAAATTCAGAAAGGCCCCAAGACTGAGAAGAGAGAGCCGTACATCGTCATTTTTCGTCACAGAGCTGAATCAAAGGCGCCGCCTGAGTGCCCGTAATACAGAGCGTGGGCCGACCATAACGCGCCTCGAGCGCATCCAACACCGACCCAGACCTGCTGGCCTGCGGAGAGACAAGCTGCACCGTCTTTGCCACCACCGCCGCCTCGAGCTTCTGCCGCTGCGCCTCGAGCGACGCCTGAGCCTGCTGCACCCCCGGCTCCAGCCGCGCCTGAAGTGCAGAGACCTTGTGCTCCACATCCGCCCGCGCTGCCTCCACCCGCGTGTCCACCTGCGTCTTAACTATTTGTGTGTGTGCCTCCACCTTCTCCTTCAGCCCTGCCGTGCGGGCCTCAAAGTCCGCCTTCGCCCGTGCCGCTTGTGCATCGAGCTCGGCTTTAAGCTGAGCAGCCTTTGTGTCGAGCGCCTGACGCGCAGCGGCCACCCGCCCATCCACCTGCTGCTGAAGCACCACCACCGGCTCCGGTGGCGGCGGAGGAGTGGGCAGCGGCTTCAGCTCCGGTTTGGGAGGTAGTACCTCTGTCAGCTTTTCCTGTACTTGGCGAATGCCTTCTCCCGGTGGAGGCGGAAGGGGCAACGAGGGCGCTGGCAAGCTCGCAAGCAGGCCCCTCAACCCCTTCTCTTGACGCAACAGCGCCAGCGCCTCCTGAGTGGTCTTGTGATCCAGCCACAGACGCAGGTTGAGCCGACCCGTCGCCTGCTCGATGGTGCCATCCATCACCATGTGGAGTGGTCCTTGTTGGACCTGATTTTCGTAGAGGGTGACCCTCCCGTGTGCGGTCTTAAAACGTCCCGAGACATCCCCCAGCGTCAGACGGGGCACGTCCCCGGGGACATAACCTGGAAGACGCTCCACGACCTTCCGCGCCAGCTCACTCTTTTGTTTGACCGGGAGATGAAGGCCACGAATCTGAATGGTGCCCTCCAGCACCGGCTCGGGAGCCTCCCCACGGCCCTCCGCCGCTTGACCGCGCACCTGCGCCTGCATGAAGACCGTGCCCTCGGGCGTCGGCTGCCCTTGCCGCATCCCTGGCCCCGACGACACCACCTGGCTGAGCTGAAGCCCATACCCCTCCAGCATCAAGTCCGGCGTCGGCACACCCTCCTGAAAACGCACTTCTCCCGAGAACTTCAGCGTGCCCCCCAGCCCTTCCACCAGCGCCTGCGGAATCACCACCCGACTGGACTCCGCCTTGAGCTGCGGAATCTTGAGCTGATGAAACGCCAGCCCGTTCATCACCAGTGTCTCAGCGGTCAGCGGCCCTTCCCCCGTGACCTGCATCGAGACCAGATCCCATTGAAAATGCTGGAGATACAACGAGACTCCTTCCATGCGTGTCTCGGTCTCATGCCCGCGTAAGGTCTGGCGAATCCGATAAGATGCGTCCACCACCTCCACCACCGAGGCTTCGATCCGGCGAGGAAAGGCCGCCGGAAGCTGAGGCGGAGCCGCTTGGCCTCGCTGCGCATCCACCCATCGCTGATCCAGCAGGGCCTCCAGCCCCTCAAACCGCGCACGACCACAGACCAGCGGCTGACCGGGACGATGACTCTGCTTCGACAGATCCTCGAGCAACATACGCTCCAGCCGTAGGCGAGGCGCATCCGGCTCAAAAGGGCGCGCCAGCCGAATCCCCTCGAGGGTCAAATTTACAACAGGAAGTAGGTCGAGCTGACTATTTCTCAAGCTCAGGTGTCCGTCATCGGAGCTGTTGGCCACCGCACGTATCACAAAACGTCCAGACTCCGTGTTGAGCAACCAAAGCGGCGCACACACCACCCCCAGTCCGATGAGCAGCACCAGGAGCAGCAGCGGACGCAGCATCCGCCAGAGGCCGGCGCCTCCCCCGAGGCTGATAAACACCGACGGGGCCGTATTGGCACGTACTCGCTCAAACATAACGCCTCCAGGATCATGCAACGCAAAAGCTCGCCTGTGCTATCACGCCACGCCAGAATTGGCAAGCATTAGAATGTGGTGGCCAAGTGCTCCGCCTGCGTTTCGTATATACTGAGAGGCCACACGCATGAGCAGGTCGAAGCCTCCATGACGCAGATGTCGCACCGGTGGGCTTTGCAGGGCCGTGTCTGGCCGAGCGTGTTGTCAAAAAATGCTGAGATATCAGCAGGTTGTTTAAAATGAGGTATGGCTGGCATAAATCTTGCAAATCGTGCTGGCACCTGCACCTCAC
>JBJTQF010000107.1:0-44960 GCA_046075485.1 Myxococcota bacterium
CGACCCAGACCCGCTGCTGAGGGAGCTCATCGAAGGTCTACTGTTCTTCGCCGCACCAGAACCATCCAGCAGGCACATAACACTCATCTTCTGCCAGCGCACCCAGCGGGGGGAGCTCGATGGTGTAGGGGCCCCGCTCTCCGGGCCGCATGCCGTCCCAGTGCTCTTGCCGCCGGAGCTGGATCGGATAGCGGGTGGTGAGCCGTCCGGGGGCTCTCAGCTCGAGCAGGTAGCTGCCCGGTGCCAGCCGGACCCCTCTTAACGGTGTCTTCAGCCGCAGGTCGAGCTTCTCCAGGATGAGCCGCCGATCCTGCTCCACATAACGAGAGATCGTCACCTCCGCCCCTGCTGGATCGGTGAAGAGGGTGAGTGCCCCTTCCCCGCTGAGGTAGGCCCGATATGCCCCTCGATCATGCGCTCTGAGCAGCACCTCAAGCTGTGCGGCACTGCGAACATCTCGGCGGAGCTCGGCTTGAGCATGTTTCGCTTGGTAGTAGTCTGCCAGCCGCTGATGGATTTCAGGCAGCTCGGGGGCGTAGGTGAGTGCGCCCTGGAGGGTCTTGATCAGCTCTGCTTCTCGAATGGCGGCGGTGCGCTCGAGCTCCTGAGCTTCGGCTTCGAGCTGCCAGCCGGGGCGTTTTTTGTCAATAGGCTCCCACGACTTGACATCCCGCAGCACCCGCTCAGCCTCTTGGCGAAGCGCCTGGGCTTGTGCATGGAGGCGCTCGATCTCGGGGCGGAGCAGCTCCGCATGTTCCACGATTCGCAAGGCTTGTTCTCGACGCTGCGAGCCTTCGAGCCATGCCAGGAGGGTCTCGGAGAGCTCACCGGCGTTGGGGTAGCGGTCGTGGGATTCTCTGGCCATCGCCTTGAGACAGACTTCGACCAGCTCCTCGGGGAGTGTCGGCCCGTCCAGCTCATGCTCGGTGGGCGGTGACAGCACGGTGGGAAGCTCATCAAAAGGCAGCTCATCGAGGGTGGCGATGACGGCGGTCTCACCCTGGGTGAGCTGACGAGCGCGTTTGACCGGCGGTGGAGGAGGACCGTGCAGCACCTGCATCAAGATCGAGAGGGCATCGGGGCCGGTGAAGGGTGCGTGTCCGGCCAGAATTTCGTAGAGAATGGCGCCGAGGGCATAAACATCCCAGGTGGGGCCCACATGATCCAGCTCTCCGCGTGCTTGTTCGGGGGGCATATAAGAAGGAGTGCCTGCGACGGTTCCCACTTGGGTGGCGAGCTGCGCGTGACGCGAGCGCACGGTGATCACCTGATCGGTTGTGGGGGGGGCTTCGGAGGGCTCTGCTTCTCGCACGGTGCGGCCTCGGATGTGGGCCAAGCCCCAGTCCATCACCAGCACCTCGCCGAAGTCTCCCACCATAATATTGGAGGGTTTCAGATCGCGGTGGGTGACGCCGCGTGTATGGGCGAAGTGGACGGCTTCGGTGACTTTGCGAAACGCTTCGATCAGTCGGCGGAAGGTCCAGCCGCTGGGGGAGGCCCGCCACTGGTCTCCTTGCACAGCGTCGTGGACTTCTTCGATGATGCTGGAGAGGGTACGGCCTCTCACCTCCTGCATGGTGAAATAGTACCGTCCGTCGGCGAGTTTTCAAATCTCGTGGACGGGCACAATCCCTGGATGTTGAAGCTGTGCGGTGGTCTGAGCCTCTTCGATAAAACGGGCCAGGGAGGTCTTATTGCTGATCGCATGGGGCAGCAGGATCTTCATGGCCATGCTGCGGTTGAGGTCGCGGTCGAAGACGCGGCGGACTTCGCCCATGCCGCCTCTGCCGATGACCCCCAGGTCTTGGTAGCGGGCCAACCAGCCACTCTCCGCGCCGAGGGCGGCATCGCTGGTGAGCTGGTCGGGGTCTAGGGAGAGCAACGAAGCACTGTGCTGCGGTAAGGCGATGGGCTGAGAGATGGGCAAGGAGAGCAGCGAGGGGCTAAAGGAGGCATCCAAGCTCGGATCATCGGGATCGAGGGTGGGCTCCACCTTCCGAAACACGTCGAGCAGGGCTGCTTGAGCGGCGGCGGGAAGCGAAAGCTGCTGTGCAACCGCTTGGAGCCGTATACGAAGCTGAGATTCTTCAAACGTATCCATAAGCAATCCTGTGTGGCGTTCGGAAGCAAGCGGCTAAAATCCAGGGCCTCTGCTGACGCGGCACAGTATAACGGAGCGCAGGCGGATCGAAAAGCACAAGGCACCCCCAAAGAGGAGGTGCCTGAGGAGGTGCCTGAGGAAGTGGCTGGAGAAGTGCCTGGGGGGAGGGGCTCAGAAGATCCCACCTTGATACAGGTACTGGCTCCCGACGATCCCTTGCCACAGTGCCATGAAGGAGGCACCATCCGACGCCAGGGCTGCACCGGTGCCCACCCGCGCGTTGGTAGAGAACGTGCCCTGATCCAGCAGTGCGCCGTTGAGATCCAGCAGTCGGCCTTCCACCTGCCAGCCGCTGGAGGTCTGCTTGCCGAAGGTCACGGCCAGCGACTCACAATCTTGGGCAATGCTGGGTGAGCCGAGCAGCTCAACACCGGTGGCCACCAAGCTCTGAGACACGCCCAGGCTGGTGACGGAGGCCAGCTTCACTTCGTGGCGTTCCCCGATGCGGCTCAAGAAGGCCACCTTGAGCCCACTTCGGCTGGCCACCAGTGCGGGGTCTGTCTCCGTGAGGCTGGGGTCTTTGGCCACCGCCAGCGCATCACCGGACAGGCTGCCATCGGCGGCGAGGTTCTGCACATACACATCGGCGTTGAGCTCATACGCCAGAGCGAAGCCCTTTCCGCTGGCGACCAAGTCCAGGTTCCGCTCCAGCCCTGCTTGACTGGCCAGAATCCGCGTCCGGGCGGAGCGCAGGTTTCCGGTGCTGTCTACCACATTGCCGACCACATCATAACCGTTGGACCAGGCCACCAGGAACTGGCTGCCTTGAGCTGCCACCTGTGCATCCACCTCGCCGGTCAAACCGGTCGCCAGGGTCACAGCGGCGGTGCTCGAAGGGACGCCGCTGGCATTCAGCAGCCGCGCCTTCAGGGTTTTGCTGCTGCCACTCAGCTCTGTGTACACCAGCAGGCTGCTGGTGCCGTTGAACGCCAGGGCGGTCTTGCTGGTCATTCCGGTCGAGGGCACTTCCTGCACCGCGATGAGCTGGCTGCTCTCCAGGTTGCCTTCGGCGTTGAGGGTCTTGGTCATGGTCTTAAGCAGACCGCCGCTCTGCTCTTGAGTGCTGATCACAAACTTATCGATGGTAAAGATGAGATGGGGATCGTGATTGCCATCATCAAAGGGCTCTCCAATGCCGCCGCAGAGGGCCGGATTGGTCACACAAGGGTCGAGCAGTGCAGGCTGAGCGCCTTCGTGTTGGCTCAGCTCGGGTGCCAACATCAGGGCGTCGGAGCTGGTGTCGTCCGCGTTTCAGCCGGTGAGGGCGCTGACCAGCAGCAGGCTCGAGGTCATCAGCGAGGTCTTCAGCAGGGACTGGGTGATGGTTGAGGTCTTCATGGTGTCGCTCCTATGTCTATCGTGTGAACCCGGCCCTCGGGACTGTGTGCTGTTTTGCACTCAGCGGAGGCTGCGGTGTGTTGTGCCTTATGAAATTGCATATGCTGTGCCAGGGCTCCATTTTTTGTACGGGGTCTCCCTAAAATTATTTCGGGCGCATCTACGAAGCACTTGAGCCCCGCTCAAAATATCCGATTTATCAGGTATTTTTGAGAGTGGCCAGAAGAATGGCCAGCAAAAAAGCACCCTGAACGGGCACTGGAACTTCGATGGCGGCTCATTTCACACCTACAAGAATGCAGCGGATTCCCCACGCTCGACTGTGCGCACCGTAAATGCACAGAGCATGCACAGCGAACGCACTGTGCGCGCACAGTGTGCGCACACTTCAAGCGCGACGTACCCCTGCTGCCCGGAGGTCAGACGTTGCCGGGGCGTTGGGGTCCGTTGGGGGGAGCGGTGTCGGTGTAAAGCCATCGGCGGTACACGCTCCGCCTGTGCTCGGACACTGGACCGTTCAAGCAGAATGCCAGCAGCGGTCAAGTCCTCTTATTTGAGTGACTTCCGCACCTGAGACCGCCGTTCTTGCGCGATAGGGCGTGAACTCACTGAAAAGTGGTGCGATATAGAGCTTCTGTTCAGTCTGACTTCGTGGTGCGCGATGATGTTGGCCTTCTCTCGGGGGGTATCTTCACAGCGTTTGCCAGGGAGTGTTCCGTGAAGTGATGGGCCATTTATGTATGCATTCTTGTGCCTGCTCTCTTCAGACGATGCTATCCTCCCGCGACTATTTTGAGGCCCACCTGGGTCGGAGCTGTTGTGTTCCCTGCTTTTCAGGATGCGTTTATGATCACCTTTAATCAAATCTCGAAGTTTCAGAGCAAACGGTATCTCTTTAAGGATGCCACCTTTCAGATCAACCCTGGAGATCGCATTGGTTTGGTGGGCCCCAATGGTGCGGGCAAAACCACCCTCTTTCGGCTGATCGTGGGCCAGGAGAGCCCCGATCAGGGCTCGGTGACGGTCCCAGACAAGTTTAAGATCGGCTATTTTTCTCAGGATCCGGCGGGCACCGTGGATGATACAGTCTTGCAGGCCGCCATGTCCGGCTGTGGGGATGTCTCCAAGCTCGAAGCGCAGATAGAGCTGTGGACGGAGCAGCTCAGTGATCCCGAGCTCGACCCCGACCTGATGGAGCGCATTCTCGAGCAGCTCGGCGAAGCGCAGACGGTCTTCGAGGCAATGGGCGGCTACGACCTGGCTCAGCGAGCGGAGGAGATCCTCGGTGGGCTGGGATTCTCTCGGGAGGACATGCACAAGTCGGTGCGGCAGGTCTCGGGTGGCTGGCGCATGCGCATCGAGCTGGCGAAGGTGCTCTTGTTGAAGCCTCATGCATTATTGCTCGACGAGCCTACAAACCATCTGGATGTGGAGTCGATCATCTGGCTTGAAGAGTTCCTGATGGGCTATGACGGGGCCATCTTCATGACCTCTCACGACCGGGACTTCATGAATCGCATTGTGCGAAAGATTGCCTCCATCGAGATGGGCACCATCCAGCTCTATTCGGGAAACTATGACTTCTACGAGCGAGAGTATCGCATTCGCATTGCGAACTTAGAGGCTCAGGCGGATCGTCAGGAAGCCATGTTGCGCAAGGAGGAGGAGTTTATCGCGCGGTTTAAAGCGCGTGCTTCTCATGCAGCGCAGGTGCAGAGTCGCGTCAAGATGATTGAAAAGCTCGAGCGCATTGAGGTTCCAAAGGAGGCACGAGCGGCGGACTTCCGTTGGGGGCCTTGTCCGCGCAGTGGGGATACGGTGGTGTCTTTGCATCACATCCACAAGGCTTTTGGTCCGAAGCTGGTGTTGAAGGATACGTCGTTTCAGGTCCAACGGCAGGAGAAGGTGGCGTTGTTGGGCATCAACGGCGCGGGAAAGTCTACTCTGCTGAAGATCATGGCTGGAGAGCTCGAGCCAGATCGGGGTGACTGTCGTTTGGGGGCCAATCTCAGCATCGGCTACTTCTCGCAGCATCATACGGAGATCTTGCGGGGGGAGCAGACCATCTTTGAGGCGGTGCAGGAGGTGGTGCCCTTGATGGGGCGAGGTCCGCTTCAGAACGTGCTGGGCTCGCTGCTGTTTACGGGAGACGATGTTGAGAAGAAGATTGGGATGTTGTCGGGAGGTGAACGCTCCCGGGTGGTGCTGGCGCGGATCATTGCCCGTCAGGTGAATTTCTTGATTCTGGATGAACCCACGAACCATTTGGATATGAAAACACGAGAGATTTTGTTGGAGGCGTTGAGACGCTTTGAGGGCACTGTGGTGTTTGTGAGCCACGACCGACATTTTTTGAGGGATCTGGCCTCGCGGGTGATTTTGATTGATCACGGGGTGACGACGGACTTTCCGGGTGGATTGGGGTACTTTTTGGACAAGATGGGGGGACATTTTCCCGGGTCGGAGTACACCATTCGAGTGGGCTGAGCTGCTTCTCACGATCACAAAAAACAAAAGGGGTGCAGGGGGGAGATCTCCCCCTGCTGGGATAGTTTGAAAGGGCAACGCCCTTTCAATAAAAAATAAAGCCGCTTTCCAAGCGGCTTTTTAAGCTGAGAGGACGCTGTCCTCTCAGACTCACCTGCAAGGGATTCCATCCCTTGACCCGTGTTTTGTTGGGTTTAGCGGGGGCCTGCGCCGGTGGCCTTGAGCCCGTTTTCCAGCAGCTCGCGTGCTTTTTTCGCCTCTGCGCTTTGGTCCGCCAGGGCGATCACCTTCTCCAACGCAACTTTGGCATCACTCTCTTTCTGCAAGCTGAGCAGCGCCTCACCCAGCCCAAGCCACGCGGCTCGGTTATCTCCCTGGAGCTGTGTAGCGGTTCGATAGAATCCTTCTGCTTTCTTCCAATCGCCGGTCTGTCGAGCCACTTCCCCCAGTGCGCGTATCACCTCCGCGTTTTTGGGCCCGAGCTTTTGTGCTTTTCCGAGTGCCGCTTGTGCTTTGCTCAGCTCACCTTCGGCGAGCAACACCCGTCCCAGCAGGAGCTGTCCTTCGGGTTCTTTTGCCCATTTTTTGTTGGCGATAAAACCTTCCGCCAGCTCCCGTGCTTCTTTGACCTCCCCAACCAGGAGGTGCATTTCCCCGGTTTTATACGCATACCGAGGATTCTCCTTATCCTTTCGGCGGAGCTTGTCATAATTCCCCAGTGCCTGCTCATAACGTCCCGAGCGTTCGTTGATGCCTCCCAAGAGCACATGCGCGCCGAGCAGGTTTCGATTGAGCTTGAGGGCCGTGCGTACACTGGCTTCGGCTTCCCCTTCTCGCCCCAGGGCCAAGTAGAGCTCCCCGAGTGCGAGATGCGCCTCCGCGTTTTCCTTATCCTTGCTGAGTGCATCCTTGAGCACGGGTTCTGCGTCCGTGAGTTTTCCTTGTCGCAGCAGGAGTGTGCCCTGGAGCAGCAGTGCTTCGGGGTGATGGGGGTCGAGTTTCACCGCGCTCTCGATGGCCTTCTGTGCCACCGGCCATTGTTTTTTGTCGAGCTGGATGCGGCCATAAGCGAGCTGGAGCGGCAAGCTGTTTTTATCCCGTCGCAGTGCTTGGTCGAGCACTCGTGCCGCTTCACTGCCACGACCGAGGGCGTGATACGAGAGCGCCATGCCTGCGAGCGCACGCGCATCGGTCTTATTGACCCGGAGTGCCTTCTCATACGCCACGGCAGCTTCTTTGTGTTTATCGGTCATCCGGAGCGCATCCCCTCGGAGGCGTTGCAGCTCGGCGTTGTTGGGTTCTTCTCCTACGGCGGCCTCGAGCGCCTCGAGCGCCTTCTCATAGTCGCGGGCCTCCACGAGCGCGCGTGCGTTGAGCCCTTGAATGCCTTTGAGGGATGGATCTGCCGACAGTGCGCCGGTAAAAGCATCCGCAGCCGCTCGATAGCGCTTTTCGTTGAGGTAACGATTGCCGAGGTCAACGAGCATGCCTGCTTGTTCGGGGCCTTCCACCAGGATTTCGCGCACAGCGGCCACGTAGAGCTCGTGCATGCCGAGGCCCTCGAGGGTCTCCCGCAAGCGTTGATGGTACAGACTGTTCTGTTTGTCGAGCTTCAGGGCTGCATGGAAGGCGGCGGCGGCTTCTTGTTGCTCATCGATCTGCTTCAGCACTTCGCCGAGCTTAAACTGGGTCTTTGCGTCCCGAGAGTCTAAGCGGGTGACTTTGCGCAGGAGGGGTGCGGCTTCTTTGGGCTGTCCTTTGTCTGCCAGGATGCTGCCCAATGCTTTGAGCGCCTCCAGATCATCGGGGTCGCGTCGGAGCCGACTCTCGAGGGACGGTACGGCTTTTTCGGGATTGGCGGGGTCCACCTGCACGGGCGCAGCGCCTGATGAGCTGGAAGAGTGAGTGCAGCCCGCCTCATAAACTGACGAGAGCGACAGCAGAGACACAAGGGTCAAAGAACGAGCCACCGTGGTGCGCATCAAAAACTCCTGCACGGAGAATTATAGTGGGAGACCATTCCGAGTGAACGACTGGAAGTGATTTATCTTCGTAGCGCAAAGGCGCGCAACTGTCAACCATTGCCCCCCCGGTGACTCCAGTTAAGATTAAATCTGAGAAAATCGCTACATCACCGCAGCCTCACAAGGGATTTCACGGCCCGCCGCCCTTCATAGCACTGGAGAAATGCCTTGCACACCCTGCATCCTCATGATAATAAAAGGCACGCAAAATCCGCCCTCCGCTCGAGGCTTAGGGCGCGCCACAGGAGACCACCCGCATGACAGCAGCGTCACACGAAGGCTTCTACCTCCACCACCTACCCCGTTTTTCTTTGTTGCGGGAGCTGCTGCAAGGGGCATCGGTCTTGCTGCTGGGAAATGGAGCCGTCTCCGGAAGCCGTATGGTCGCCTCTCTCGGCGCGGAGCGTGTGGTGTGTGCCGCGCCTGAGCCACTCCCGCCTTCTTCCCGCTTTGGTGGTGCTGAAGGCATCTCGTTTTTTACCGCAGAGTATACGCGCCTGCCCTTCCCCGACCGGCATTTTGATGTGGTCTTGGCCTTTGAAGCCCTCCACGACACCACCGAGCTGCGTGCTGCGCTCATCGAGCTCAAGCGGGTCATGTCCCCCGATGGATTTCTGATACTGGCCCTGCCCAACTTCGCCCGTGACGAGGTGCAAGAGCTCGCGGGCCAAGCCGCTCGTCATCTGCCCTATCGAGCTCCGGCGGAGCTGCATGCGGCCCTTCAAGCCCTCTTCCCTGCCGTCACCCTGCTGACTCAAGCGCCCTTTTTTGGGTATACCATGATGGAGGCCACCGACGGCCCCCCCAAGCCCTTTAATATATCGTATGACTTGCTCAGCGGGGGCGGCGAGCAGCCGCTGTTTTATCTGTTTTTGGCCAGCCGTCACGAGCTGGAGCTTCAAGAAGACCAGCTCATCCAAGTGCCCTTTCAGCCCCTGGTGGATCGTGTCCAGGAGGGCCTACGCCTCGCGCGACGCAGCCTCGAGTCTCGTGCCTCTCGTCTCCAGGAGCTGATGGACGAGCAGGGCCAGCTCAAACGAGACGGAGACCGGCAAAAAGAGCTGGCCACCCGCTTCCGCAGCCATCTGCATCGTCTCAGCGGACGTCTGGAGATCATCGCCGGTGGATTTGAAGCCCTTGCCGACGCCGCCGCGGAGCTCTCCCCCGAGATCGGAGAAGGCATCGCCCACATCCAGGAGCGTTTGGCCGAGCTGCAAAAAGACTTCGCCCCCGACCGTATCGAAGCCCTCGAGCGCCAGGAGAGCCGAGGCCCTCGCACCGCCCCCAACATGGTCAGCCAGGATGAAGTGAAGCTCCTGATGGAAGGGCTCCGGGGAGGCTCCATTGCCGATCAGCTCCGAAAGTTGGAGACCTCCAGCCTGGGAGGATTGCGCAACACCCCTGCGCGGAGCCAGACTCCTACCGAGCGGGGCAGCTTGCCCGATGACTTGCTCTTGGTGGACGATATTGCTCCGTTTCAGCTTCCGGGCCCGGCCCTGCTGCACGGCGAGCTGCGCGATCAGCTCATCGACCTGCGGAGCCGCTTGCATACCCAGAGTGCGCAGCTTTTGGACTTGGTGCGCTGGCGTGATCAGCTCCGCCCACGTCTTGCCGAGCTGGAAAACCGTCTGCGTCGCGAGCTGGAGAGCCATGCCATTCCCGGCGTGGTCCGTCAGACCATCCAGAGCCTGTGGTATACCATCCTTCAGTTGGTGCAGGATGAGGCACTCTCGGCCCTGAGCCTGCCCGATCTCCTCCCCTCCCTTCCCGCTGCACAAGAAGAGAGCACCCGCCCTTCCTCGCGTGCCACCGAAGCCCGCCTCGCCGAGCTTGAGCGTGAACAGAAAGGGCTGGCCCAGCTCCGCACCGACCTGGAGCAAGAAGAGCAGCGCATCAAGAGTCGAGCCGAAGAGCTGGAGCGCACCGAAGGCGAGCTCCGCAAGCAGCAGGCCCAGGTGGAGTCCGAGCGCGCACGCTCCCGTCAGGAGCATGAGACCTTCCAGCTTGAGTCCTCCCGTCTGGCCGAGCAGCACGAGGCCAACCGTGCGGAGGCCCTCCGCCTTCAAGAGCAGCAGGAGCACCTGCGCAAAGAAGCCGCTCAGCTCCGTGAGCAGCGTGAAGGGCTGGAACAAGAAACCACCCGCCTCCGCGAGCAGCGCGAAGGGCTCAACCGAGAGCTGGCCCTGCTCCGCGAGCGTCAGGATGCGGTGCAGAAAGAAGCCTCGTTGCTCAAAGAGCAGCAAGAGAGCCTACGCGGTCAGCAATCCGCCCTACGCAGTGATCGAGAAGCCCTACACACCCACGAGCAGCAGCTCAAAGCGCGTGCCGCCGAGCTCGATAAACGAGAGATGGCCATCGACGCACGGACGCTCACCCATGCGCTCACCCAGAAAGTAGATGCAGACCTCAGCCCCACGGGGTCGCAAGAGTCCTCTACCATCGACGAGCTGGCCCAGCTCCTGAAGACACGCGAGCAGCGCCTCCGACTGCGGGGCAACGAGCTGCTCGAGCGTGAAAAGTCCCTCTCCGAGCTGGAGCGGCAGCTTCGCACCCGTGCCGAAGCCCTCGACAGCCAGAGTAGCCAGCTCCGCCAGCAGCATCAAGAGCTGGAAGCCGAACGCCACGCCCTCAAAGTGCAGGAAGCCTTGATCGAGCGCGAGCGGGCTTCCCTCGGCGAACGAGAGCAGGCCCTGCGCAGTCGAGAAGCCCGGCTGGGTGAACAACAGCAGGCCCAACAAGAGCGAGAGACCCAGCTCAACGCACAACGACAGGCCCTCGACGCCCGAGAAGCGGGGATTGCCACCCAACGCCGCGCCCTCGAGCAGTACGAATCCAACGTGCGCAGCCGCGAGTCCGAAAACGAAGGCCGGGAGCGTTCCCTCCGCGCCCTCGAGCAGGCCATGCTGGGCCGAGAGCAGACCCTCTCGGTGCGAGAGCAGACCTTCTCCATGCGTGAGCAAGCCCTGGCCGCCCGCGAGCGCGCCCTCGAGGAGCTCGCCCACGCCCTCTCGTTGCGTGAGAAGGAGCTGAACAGCAAGCAGCACTCCATCGACGATGTCATTGCAGGCCGCAAACAAGAGCTGGAAGCCCGCTACCAAGCCAAAGAGCTCAAGCTCGAGAGCCAGATGCAGTCCCGTGAGACCGACCTGGACAATCGCATCCGCAACCGCGAGCAAGAGGTAGAATCCCGCGTGAAGGCTCGGGAAGCCGAGCTGGAAGCCAGCTTAGGCGCACGCCGTCGCACCTTTGAGCAGCAGGTGGCCAAAAAAGAAGCAGAGCTGGAAGAGCGTCTGCAAGCCCTGGTCAGCCTGGAAGCTCAGATTTCCGACGCCGCCTCTCGCCTGCACGAGCAAGAAGCCCGCGAAAAGCTCCTGGCACAGCGTGAGAAAGAGCTCGGCCATCTCGAGCAGCAGCTTCAGCAGCAGCGTGAGCAGATCCGTAGCCTCGAGCAAAACGTGGCCACCCATCAAGCGGTGCTCGAAGCCCTGCGCGCCGAACAAGCCAGCCTCGAGGCTTCCCAGCACGCCCGCGAGAAGATGCTCCAAGACAAAGAGACCCGCACCACACAGCTTGAGGAACAGCTCCAGAGCCTCGCCACCGAGCGCAACCGGTTGGCCGAGCAGCTCTCCTTTGCCAGCGACGCCATCGAGTCCCTCGAGAAAAATCAGCCCGACCTGGAGCAAGCGCGAGAGACCCTGCGCCAACAGGTGGCTCAGCTCGAGCCCCAAGTGGAGAGCCTCAGCCTCAGCCTGCGCGAGAAGGCGGATAAGCTGGAGCAGACCCAGCGCCAGCTCGAGGCGCTCCAGGCCGAACATGAGCAGCTCCGCCAACACCAGGGTGAGCACCTCCGCCAGGTGCAGCAGCAGCTCGAGACCCTCCAGCGAGAGCGCACCGAACAAGAAGCGGAGCTCAACGCCCGTATCGAAGCCCTCTATCGTCAGCGCGCCAGCCTCGAGGAAGCCGCCGAACACGCACGGGAGCAAGCCGCGCAGCAGATGCAGGCCGCCGCTCGCGCAGATGTGCTCGAGACGGAGCTGGAAGACACACGAGGCCAGCTCGCCCGCACCGAAGAGCAGCTCAAAGAGCTGGAGCAGGAGCTGGCAGGCGCTCGCACCCTGGCATCCACCCCCGCTCAGAAGCTCCAGGAGCAGGTGATCTCCCTGGAAGCCGATCTCACCCAGGCCCGGGTGGACCTCGAGACCACCGGCAACCGGCTCCGCGATGTCGAAAAACGCCTGCTGGAGCGCGAGACCAGCTTGGCCGAGCGTATCGCCGAAGTAGAGCAGCTCAAAGAAGAAGTGCAGCGCGCATGGCGTCGTTCGGTCTCCGAGCCCTCGGCAGCCCCGCTGGAGCGCAGTGAAGCCTCCGAGACGGCCAGCAGCAGCGGTGATCAGAGTGAAGTGAAAGCGCGCCTCGCCGAAGCCGTCGAGAAGCTCGAGAAGCTCCAGAAAGAAACAGAGGCCAAGACCCTGTTGTTAACCCGGCTTCAGAAAGAGCTGGAGCTCAAGAGCTCTCACAACCGCAACTTGCAAGAGATCATTGGCAAGCAGCGCGAAGACCTCGACAAGATCAAAGGTAAGGTCAAAGAAGCCATCGAGTATATCGGCAAGCTCAACGAGGCCAACCGCGAAAAAGATGCGGAGCTCGAGAAGCTGCGTGCGCAGCTCCGAGGTGCGTAAGGCAGCTCGCAGGCCCTTAGAACAGAAGAAAGCAACACGGGGAGGTCAAAACCTCCCCGCCTGAGATGAGACACATGAGGCCCCGCTTAGATCTCCACCGGAGGGCTCATCATGCGGATGCCTGATAGAATGAGCCCCCTCCACCCGTCATGGCGTTGGTGCTCGCGGCCAGCTCACGCACCAGTCGAGGCCGCGCCAGCAGATACCCCTGAAAGAGCGGAACCCCCAGCTTCTTCAGATGGAAATAATCATCGGGCACCTCAACACCTTCGGCCACCGTCTCCGCGCCGATGAGCTGGCTCACCCGGAGCAAGGACTCCACCATCGCCGACTTCACCGGATCCAGATGCACATCGGTGATCAGCGCCCGGTCGATCTTGATCACATCGGGACGTAAATAGTGCAGGCTCCAGAGATCCGCCATTCCCTGCCCCACATCATCCATCGCGATGCGCACGCCCAGACGCCGCGCCCGCTCGCGCGCCCGCAGGAGCACCTTCGGCTCCACCCGCTCTCCCTCGGTGAGCTCCAGCACCACCCGCGAGAGGGGCAGGTGAAGTGCATGTGCATCGCCACACAGCATCTCCAGCTCGTCCAGCATGGTGTCGATAAAACTCGGAGATGTGTTGATAAAAAGGGACTCCGTGAGCCCCACCGCCAGCGCACCACGCACCGCCAGCCGCAGCGCAAGCCGCTCGAGCGACTCCTGCATCCCATATCGACGGGCAATCTGGAACAACGAAGCCCCGGAGACACACACCTCCGGCGTCAGCTCGCAGCGCAAGAGCGCCTCATGACCCCCCTCCGACGAAGAGAAACGACCGTTCATGATGGGCTGGAGCGCACAGGTGAGACGCTCCTCCTGCAACATCATAGAGAGCGCCGCCCACTCAAACCGCTGACAGAGGCTCAGCAGGGGAGCAGGGGCCTGGGAGGTTCCAAGCCGCTCCTGCCCTCCCTCTTCCACCAGAATCCCTTCGGAGGCTTTCAGGGTCTCTTCCGTGAGCCGCTGGCGCAGCACAAAGAAAAATTGCGTGGACTCGCGGCGAGTCATCTGACACGAGATCCGCATCAGCTCCGCTTCCAATCGAGGCCGATGTCCCAGCAACGTCAGCAGCTCGTAGGTGGAGCGGACGCTGCTCAGCGTATCCATATATAAAAACCAGCGTTCTTGCCGCATATCTTAAGCCCCCAGGGTTGTGAGGAAGAACATGGAGAGGCACGCAATCAGCGCGGTGCGTGTCCGAATGAGCGGGCGAGCGCGTCACAGCGTCCGAGAGGATGGACGCAGCCGCCGCCATACAACGGCTTAAGTGCATGTGCCATGCCAACTTATGAGAGAACCCAAGGTCTTATTTGAAGGGACGCGCAGAAAGACTTAAAAAGGTGTGTATCGTGCCGATATCTCCGCAAATCTCGGCTGCGGCTGTAGCGAATGTACATGTCTACTTGAAAAATGACCCACGCAGTCTCTTGGTGGCCACAGAAGTAGGTTGGTAAAGCCCTCATACAGCAGAGGCTATTTTCTTTTCGGTACAGGATTGGAACATACGCCGTGCGGGGCGTCCGTCCATGAAGGCAGGAATGTTTCAAATTGAAACGGGATACCCCAAATTGAAACAAGAGGCCGAAGTCGAAGCCCCCCACGTCCCGGCTGGACCCGCCGCACGCCTCCCCCGGCCATCCAGGAGAAAGCGGCTGTATCGGGAAGGGCCAACTGTCTCAGCAGCTAAAAGTGTGTCGGCCTGAATTATCTGCGACACAAAACCGTCTCATGAGTCTGTCTCATGGCGGTAGCTCTGAAGTTTACGATAGAGGGTGGTCCTGCTGATTTTAAGTCGCTCGACCGTGCGGGTGAGACTGCCTTCACACAGCTCCAGGGTCCGCTCAAGCAGCCACCGCTCGGCCTCCTCAGCGGTCAGCGGCTGCTGACGGAGATCGACGACAAACCGCGCATCAGACTGCAAGGAAGACACATCCGGCTCCGAACGAGCTGCCGAAGAAACAGCAGGTTGCCCCGGCTCGTGGGAAGAGCCCGTCGAGGGCAGCGCAGCCGGAGCTCGGAAGTGTGTAGCCTGAGCAACAGCTTGTGCAGAAACCTGTACAGAAGCCCCTGGCCCACGCGCACCCACCGGCTCAGATACCGCCTTCACATGCAGGCGCTGCGCGACGTGCTCCGGTCGAATCAAACCCTCTCGAGCCAAGACCGCCGCCCTCAGCACCACGTTCTCCAGCTCACGCACGTTGCCGGGCCAGCTCCAGCTCTCCAGGAGCTGCATGGCCTCGGGCTCCACCTTCAGGGGCGTTGTCCCCGTCTGAGCGGCATGGCGCTCCAAAAAGGAAGACACCAGCAAAGGAATATCTCCCGCGCGCGCCCGAAGGGGTGGAACCTCCAGCTCAAAGACCGCAATCCGATAATAGAGGTCTTCTCGAAAGGAGCCCGCTTTGACCATCGCCGAAAGATCCCGATGGGTGGCGGTCACCATGCGGAAATCCGACTCAAGCTGTCGAGAGCCTCCCACCCGCTCAAAGCGCCGCTCCTGCAAGACCCGCAAAAGCCGGGCCTGCAAGCTCAAGGAGAGCTCCGCCACCTCATCCAAAAAAAGAGTGCCACCATTGGCCCGCTCAAAGCGCCCCAAACGAGACTGCTGAGCACCCGTAAAAGCACCTTTTTCATGGCCAAAGAGCTCCGAGTCCTCCAGGCCCTCTGGAACAGCCGCACAGTTGAGGGCAATAAACGGTCCCTTGCACCGAGGACTGTCATCATGAAGGGCACGGGCCAAGAGCTCCTTGCCAGTGCCACTCTCCCCATGAATTAATACGGTGATGTCACTGGCAGCCAGCGGGGTAAGCTGCTCAAAGAGCTTGAGCATGGCCGCCGAACGCCCCACCATCCCCGTCGGTGTTCGACCCTGAACACGCTGCTCGAGCTGCTCCACCCGGGTGGAGAGACGATGCTTTTGAACGGCATTCCGAATGGTGGTTAAGAAGCGGGTCCGCTCGATGGGTTTGGCAAGATAATCGTAGGCTCCAAGCTGCATGGCTTGCACCACCAGCTCCACAGACGTATCGACGGTCAGAAAGATCACCGGTAAGGAAGGATATCGCTGACGAATCAGCGGTAAGAGCTCCATGCCCGACATGCCCGGCAAGTGCAAGTCTACACAGATCGCATCGGGAAGGCTTCGGGTGAGCCCCTCCAGCAGCGCCTCTGCACTCTTAAAGACCTCCGCCTGAAATCCCTCTCGCTTGAGCCAGCGCACCAGCAGCACGCTCATGCTTTCGTCGTCTTCCACCAAGATGACGGTGGGTTCCGCTTCGAGAAAAATAGACAAACAAGGCTCTCCTTCGCAGCAGCCCTCCACCACAAGGGAGGCAGGATCAAGACTTACTCGGGGAGTGGGGCCTGCTCACACGTCGCATGGGGGGGGGCCACGTCGAGGGTGCTGCTCACCCCACACTTCTCAAGGCTGGAGCAGCTCTCGCGGAGCCGTTTGAAGACATCCGCAATGGTGACGGTGGCCAAGACCGACAGCATGGCTTCTTCGGCGGAGACAAAAACATCGGCGAGGGCCCGCTCGATCTTACTTCCGACCTGACAGCCCGCATTGGGCGGCTGCGGATGATGGCTGAAAAGAGGAGCATGCTCCACCGCCCGATAGACCGCCAAGAGGGTGGTCTCCGAAGGTGCCCTCGCCAAACGAGCACCGCCATCCACCCCTTGTTGGACCTCCACCAGCCCACTCTCCCGCAGGGCGCTGATGATGCGACGCACCACCACCGGGTTGGTGTTGACGCTGCGCGCAATCTCCGCCGAGGGCGTGACTTTTTCACCACGCCACGCCAAATAGGACAAAATATGCGTGGCAACAGCAAAACGACTGCTGATGGCTCCCATCATGGTCAAATTCCTCCTGCACCTTGCCGGTCACGCTGGAACGGGGTGCATCACGCTTCGTTTCGCTTTCGCATGGTACTGTATCTCACACTATAGCTGAGAAGAGAGGTTGAATGCAAAAGGCGCTTGGTTTAGGGTGTAAGACCGTTCGGTCGAGCACCGACAGATGAAAGATAAAATGCCCGGTCGAAGCTGCATTCCCCACGTTTGAGGACGTCGCGTCAAAATGCTGTTTAACTCCATTGAGTTTTGTCTCTTCCTGCTGGTGGTGGTGCCGCTCTTCTATTGGCTCCCCCAGCGTCAGCGTCTGGTCTTCTTGCTGGTGGTCAGCTACATCTTTTATGCATGGTGGAACGCCCGTTATGCCGTCTTGATCGCACTCTCGACGGTCATGGACTTCTATCTGGCGCGTGCGATGAGCAAACAGCCCTCGTTAGAAGGCCGCAAGAAGCTGTTGCTGGTCAGCTTGGTGGTCAATTTGGGCGTGCTCTTTGTCTTCAAGTATTGGAATTTTGCCAATGACTCGATGAAAGTACTCTGCGCGTCCCTGGGCTTGACCTGGGAAGTCCCCGCGCTGTATGTGCTGCTGCCTCCTGGCATCTCGTTTTATACCTTTCAGACCCTCAGCTATACCATCGATGTGTACCGCCGCGAAGATGAAGCCGAAAAAAGTCTGGAGCGGTTTGCACTCTTCATCGCCTTTTTTCCGCAGCTCGTGGCGGGCCCCATCGAACGAGCCAGCCACCTGAAGCCCCAGTTTGAGGAGGTCAAACCGTTTGATGCCGACCGCTTTTTTTCGGGGCTCCAGCTCGTATTGTGGGGGCTCTTCCAGAAGGTGGTGATCGCCGACCGTCTGGCCACCTACGTGGACGCTGTCTATAACAATACAGCGAATCACAACGCGACAAGCTATTGGCTGGCCACGTATGCCTTTGCCTTTCAGATTTATTGCGATTTTGCCGGATATTCGGAGATCGCCGTCGGGACCGCCCGCATGCTCGGCTACAACCTGATGGATAACTTCAAGCGGCCCTATTTTTCGGACAGCATCACCACCTTCTGGAGACGCTGGCATATATCGCTCTCCACTTGGCTCCGCGATTACCTTTATATCTCCCTGGGAGGGAATCGGTATGGGCAGTGGATGACCTATCGCAACCTGATGATCACCATGTTGCTGGGAGGGCTCTGGCATGGCGCAAGCTGGAATTTTGTCATCTGGGGAGGGCTCCAGGGCATCTTTTTGTCCCTTTCACGGCTGACGCTGCCGCTGCGAGACCGGCTCAACCGTCGGCTGGGCCTGCCTAAGCCGCTGGTGCTGGCCGGACGGATGTTTGTCACCTTCCATCTGGTGTGTCTGAGCTGGATCTTCTTCCGAGCCAATACCTTCCAGGATGCCCTCACCATCGTGGGCGGTTTTTTCACCAAGCCGTGGGGCATGCCCTTCGTGGAGCTGATCGCCCTGCTCTACGGCTTCGGAGGGGTGGGGCTGCTGCTGGCCCTCCACGCTTATGAGGCCCATCGAGAACCCTGGATGCAGACGGTGGCGCGCTGGCCTCGTCCGCTCCGCTGGACGGTGTGGTATCTCCTGCTGCTGGGCATTGTGCTCTTTGGGGTCGAGCAAGGCAGCCAGTTCATCTACTTCCAGTTTTGAGGCATGCTCATGAAGTCGTTTGTCTTCTCGGTGGGGCTCTTCCTGCTGGGCCTGTGTGTGCTGGATCGGAGCGTTGGCTGGGCCCTCGACCGCATCTATGCTCAGGTCAAAACCGGTGAGTCTTCTGGAGGCTTGGTCAACTTGGCCCTGGCTCAGAAGGACGCGCAGATCATCTTCTTTGGCAACTCCCGCTGCCGCCATCAGGTGGTGCCGGAGGTGATCATGCAGACCCTCCCCGTCAAGGTCCACAATGCCGGCGCCATCGGCCAAAACATCCAGTACCATCATGCGCTGCTTCAGCTCCTGCTGGCTGAAAAGACCTCCGCCCAGGTGATCGTGCGCATCATCGACCATCGAGAGCTGCATCTCAACGGCATGGCCGGGGCCAATAAGATGTCACCCCTGTATGGACGGCTCCCCGGCGTGGACGCGCTGCTCGAAGAAGGAGCTCGCTGGAATAAGCTCAAATATCTCAGCAGCACCTACCGCTATAACTCGATGGTACTGCCCATCTTGTGGAACTATTTGGACCCCGAAATCGGGGAAGAAGATGGCTATCGCCCCATGCAAGGCAATAACGTGGTCACGGATCCGGCCAAAGCCAACCCCATCCCTGCTCTGCCGGACCCGTTGCCCATCGATCCCGCTCGTGAAGCCCTGATCCTCGACTTCACCACCCGGGCTCAAGCGGCGGGCATCCAAGTGGTGGCGGCACTCAGCCCGCTGTGGCGTCTCCCAAATCCACTCCCGCCAGAAGAGACGGCCCTGCTCCAGCACTATGAGGGGCTGCTCCAGAAACAAGGGGTGCCGCTGCTCAAGGTGGATGAAGCGCATTATCCTCAGCTCAACAATCCCAAGCTCTACTGGGACAATGAACACCTCAACGATGAGGGGGCGAGGCTCTACTCCAACCTGCTGGCGGCAAGGCTCCAAGAGGTGATCACGCTCCGCTGAGTCCGTGCTCCAAGACCCACGAGCTCGTCCAGAACAAATAAAAAACCCGAGCCAGACACAGGGTCTGCTCGGGCTTGCGTACACACGCGCTCAGGCGAAGCTGCTTTTAGGCGGCACACAAAGAGCGCAGCGGGTCGGCTCCTGCTTACTCGGCTCCTGCTTACTCGGCGACTTCGCAGGTGGCGGCGAAGACTTCAGGGGCCTTACCACCGGCGACACAATATTCTTCGGCAGAGCTGGAATCGGTGCCGTAGAAGACCCAGGTCACTTCACCACCGGAGAAGAAACCGCAGGTGAAGACGGTGTTCACATCGGCTTCCTGGAAGTTTGCGTTAGGAACACCGTCCCCATTCACGGCGATCTCGAGCTCACGCTCCCAGATCTCGTAGTAGTCAGAGCCGCCGGAGGTTCCGCTGGCCAGGAAGAGCTCCAGGGTGTGCAGCTCGCCGTAGCAGTCGTTGGTGGGGTCGGCTTTGCAATACTCCTTGGTGGGGTCGTCATACAGCTCGACGGATCCACCAGAGATGGAGAGCTTGCTGTCCGAGGTATCGAGGCTGAGGGCCACCACGTCATCGGCTTCCGAAGCCCCAGCGGTGCAATCCGCGCCGACGGTGAAGGGGGCCACTTCCGGCTCAGGCGAAGGGGAAGGGGTGGGGCTGTCATCCACATCGCCCGTCGTACAGCCCATCACAAAGCCGCTGATGGCGGCCACGCCCAGCAGGGTCGTCCCAAACAAATTACGGAACATGAAAAACCTCCAAGGTATGAAGTTGTGGTTGCCCAAAGACTGCCTCTGAGCAACCACGGTCGGGAAATCGGCGGTTATTATCAGCCTGATTTCCAGAAACTGTCAAGCAACAGGTGAGGGGCTGCGCGTTCTCATGGACGTGTGTCCACATAGGTTATTCATCGTCACGGCTTAAAAAAGATCTATTTCCAAGACGGGCGTGATCGCGGCTCGTTTCCCCCGGGGCAAATGTGCAGAATTTCTGTCAAAACGTCAAGGATTGTTAAAGGCCGGATCCAAATGCAGGACATCTCCCTCCTGGACCCCTTCAAGCAGCTCGACGAAGGCATGATCGGTGCGGCCCAGCTTCACAGGCTGCTCACGAAAGCCCAGACCCGAGGCGAGCTTCACCACCGGCACGCCTCCATGATGGTACACCGCACCCACCGGGGCTCTCAGGGTACTCTCCGCTTGAGACAAAATCAATCCAGCCTCCACCCGCTGAGAGATCCGAAAGGCACCAGGCTGATCCAGGCTCAGCACCGCCTCGAGCACGCGGATGTCGATGCGCGCGCGTGGGTCGTCGAGGGGCACTTTACGGCGTCCCAGCTCCGGGGCCACTTCGAGCACTTTTCCCGTGAAACGTTCTCCGCCGGTCGCCGCCGTGCGAATAAAACCCGGCATGCCCACCTGCACACGGTTAAGATCGGCTTCGTCAATCTCTAAGCGCACCTGAAGGTGGGTCAAGTCCGCCAGGGAGACCAGAGGGGTCGGCATGAGCCCTCCGGCCTGCTCTCCGACATCTACGCCAATGGTGACGACGGTGCCGGTGATGGGGGCTCGTAACACCGTCTTGCCTTCGTATGAGAGGGCTTGTGCAAGCTGAGCGCGTGCCACTTCCACCGCTGCACGGGCGGAGCTGAGGGCTTCTCGGCGTCCTTCCGACGAGCGTAAGAGGGTCGGCAGAAGCCCCGGGTTGAGCTGCTGCAAGAGGGCGCGTGCTTCAGACTCGAGCTCGGCAAAAGGAGCAGGCGGTGAACCTGCTCCATCGGAATTTGAGGCTCCCGAAGGACGACCACTCGGCGCGGAGCCGCGTGCAGCAGGGCTCTCGCTCTCAAAAACTTCGCCGGAAGGGGTGGGGGCGGAGGGAAGAGGGCGCGCTTCAGGAGCTGCGGAGCGACGTTCTGCTTCTGTGCTGGCTCTTTGGGCGGCTTTTTGGGCGGCTCTTTGGGTGGCTTCTGTGGCGGCCTTTTGGGCGGCTTCTGCGTTCACACGGTCCATGTCTCGAAAGAGGGCTTCGAGGGCTTTGAGGTTGGCCTCCGCTTGGGAGACCGCTGCTCGGCCTTGAGCGACTTGAGCGGCGGCTTCTTCGCCTTCGAGGGTGAGCAGGATGTCACCGACTTGAACTTTTTGGCCCACTCGGACTTGCAGGGCGGTGACGATGCCTCTGAGGGGGGTGGAGACATCGACGATGCCACCGACGGGCTCGATCCAGCCGGGCAGCCAGAGCACTTGCTCGACGGGGCCCCGATCCACTTGTACGGTGGGGCCTTCTTCTCCGCTTCGACCCATCCAGAGGTAACTGCCTAGCAGCAGCAGCAGGAAGGGCAGGCTCCACCAGAGATATCGCATGTTCAAAGCTCCCGCAGGGTTCACCGCTCAGGGTGTTGAGGGTTCTGGCTCGTCGGAGGGCAGGATCTGCCCATCTTCCATATAGAGTACCCGGTCGGCGTAGGCCACCAGGCGCGGATCGTGGGTGACAATCACCCCTGCATGGCCGCCGGTGTGGATGCGCTCCTGGATGAGTGCCATCACGTTTTGGCCGGTTTTGGTGTCGAGGGCTGCTGTGGGCTCATCGCCGAGCAAAATGGGGGGCGAGTCCGCCAGGGAGCGCGCCACGGCCACGCGCTGCTTCTGACCTCCTGAGAGGTCGGCAGGCACATGATCGAAGCGGTCTCCCAGTCCCACCAGGGTGAGAAGGCGGGCGGCTTCTTCGCGCGCGGCTCTTCGCTGCCAGCCTTTGAGCTGGAGCACGACTTGCACGTTCTCCAGGGCGGTGAGGGCAGGAAAGAGGTTAAACCCCTGGAAGATATAGCCGATATGAGCCCGTCGAATCAAGGGCAGTCGTTCTTCTCCCAAGCTGCTCACGTCAACACCTGCGATCACCACCCGTCCGCGTGAGGGCTTCAGCATGCATCCCATGATGGAGAGCAGGGTGGTTTTGCCACTTCCGCTGGGGCCCATCAGCAGGACCAACTCTCCGGCATTGACGAAAAGATGCACGTCTTTGACGGCCACGACTTCACCTTGACCGGTGCCGTAGACTTTGCTGACGTTCTCCAGGACGAGCTGTGCCATCGTTACCCCTTAAAGACCATCGCTGGCTCCAGCCGGGTCACTTTCCGAATGGAGAAATAGGACGCGCCGACACACATCAGGATGGTCACGCCAAACATGCCCACAAACTCCAGGGCCCCGAGCTGCGAGGGAATATCGGTGAACACGTCGATGACGCGCTTGGCGTAGCCCACCAGGAGCAGGCCCAGCACATAACCCAGTCCTCCGGCGATCAGGCTCTGCATCACGATCACCTGGATGATGTCGCGGTTGGTCGCTCCCAGGGCTTTGTAGGTGCCAAACTCTCGCAGATGCTCGACGGTGGAGGCGTAGAGGGTCTGGCCCACCACCACCATACCCACCAACAATCCCAGCAGGCTGGAGGCAAACAGCACGGTGGCCACGCCGGTGGAGCGGTTCCAGTAGTCGCGGGTACGGGCAGCAAACTCCGCTTTGTTATACACATCCACGCCGGTGAGGGTGCGGATCTGCGCTTTGAGCGCCCGCTGATCGGCGTGTGGCTGGAGCCCCACCAAAAAATAAGTGGCTTGGTCGTTCTTGAGGTTGGTATACAGCCGTGCGTTGCGCAACGAGGTGAAGGTATATGGGACGGTGGTAAAAGAGCGGATGCCACGGGTGAACCCGACCACTCTCATTTTGGCACCTCCGAGCTCGGCTTCGTGTCCCATTCCTGTGACCCTGAACTTGCGCATGTCAAACACGTCCATGATCAGGGTGTTGGGGGTCTTGATGGCATCGGGGAGCCCTGCCACCATACGCCAGGGGCCCGCATGTCCTCCGTCGGGGTCGAAGCCAATGATCTCGGTGCCTTCCAGCCCGCCGGTATCCAGTCTCCACAGGGTGAGGGCGATGATCAAGGGCTCCACCCAGGCCACGCCGGGCATGCTCTTGATGCGTTCTTGGTAGCGCATCGGGATGGGGGAGCAAAAATCCACGTTCTGGATGCCCCGTGCGGTCACCCACAGGTCGGCTTCGGTGTGGTCGATCAGGTTGGAGGCGTTGTTGAGAAAGCCGTTATAAAAGCTGGTCTGAAGCAGGGCCAACATCACTGCAAAACCCACCCCTGCGACGGCGATCATAAACCGTAGGGGATCGTGCAGCAGGATCTTTCGGGCCAGTAGAAACAATGGGGGCTCCTCTCAACGCTTGAGGCGGGCGGAGAGCTTGTTCACCTTATCGCGGGCTTCGGCATCTTGCGGTCGTTTTTCCTGCACCTGCCGATACAGCTCGAGGGCTTCGGTGAGCCGGCCTTGTTGCTCCATCAGGCTGCCCTGATTAAAGATGCTGTCGATGTCGGACGGATCCAGCTCCAGGGCCAATCGGTAGGCGGCTTCGGCTTCGGGCAGCTTGTTCTGCACTTGGTAGACCGCACCGAGGTTGGCATGCACCAGGGCGGCCTCGGGCAAGATGGCGCTGGCGGCTTTGTACTGGTTGAGGGCGTCGCCATACCGGTCTTCGGCGTAGGCAGCATCCCCTTTTTGGACCAGGGTCCGGTAGAGGGTCTCTCGGGAGCTGCGCTCGCGGGCGCGATCTGCCGCTTCTTGTTTGGCTTGAGCCAAGTCGGGGGCGGTGAGCCCTTCGCGCACGTAGGCCACCGCTCCGTCGAGCCCAAATCGCACTTGGTCGGAGGGCTGGTAGACTCGCCGCTGCTCGTTGAGGCTGGCGATGCGCACGTCGTCGAGCAATACCAGGATGCGCTCGGCGGGCAGGTATTTGTCTTTGGCTTTGTAGCCGTTTTTGCCTCGACTCTCGAAGGCGTCGTCGGAGAAGGCGCTGATCTGGTATCGTTTGCCATACAGCAGCCTGCCACCGCCCATCGGGGTGAGCACCCAGACGCGGGCGTAGAGCTCGGCGGCGCGTTCGCCGTCTCCTTCGACGTATTGAATGAAGATCACCTGCTGCTTTCGGCTGTTGACGAAGAGCCGGAAGGGGCGCTGAACGGTCTCGGTGCCCTGGGTGCGGTTGATGAGCTTGCCCGTCTTGGATGTGGGGGTCAGCTCAATCCGATCCGAATACTTGAGCATGGCGGTCACTTGTCCCAGGCCCAGGGTTTGGTTCTCGAAGGTCAGACAGAAAGGACACTCGACGGCGACGTCGTACCAGATGCCCGCGAGGGTGGCATCGGCGTACAGGTCGGTGATGGCCGATGTTGCCGGTGCCACGGTCTGAGCGTGAAGGGGTACACCTTCTCCTCCCATGAGGCACAGCAGGGTCGAGAGCAGCCAAGGGGTCACCCGTGAGGGTTGATGGGTCTTCATGCGCATCCATCCTTTCGCCCGTGTGGGCGTCGCGTCAGCCTTCCGCCATGCGGTTGAGAAAGTGTTGTTCCAGTCCACCCGGTGCTTGTCGAATCTGGGCCAGGGCGGACTCGTCGAGCAGCTCCAGGAGCTGCCCTCCTCTCATCACTGCGATCTTATTACAAATCCGCTCCAGCACCTCCAGCACATGGCTCGAGAGCAGGATGGCGGTGCCCGACCGTGCCAGCCCTTGCAGATGGGCTTTGAGCCGATGGTTGGTGGTGGGGTCCAGTCCGTTGAGAGACTCATCCAACACCAGCACAGCAGGAGAACCGAGCATGGCACCTGCAAGCGCCACTTTCCGCCGCATGCCTTGTGAGTAGGTCCGCACCAGCCGATCACGCTCTTCGTGGAGGTCGAGCACGTTCAGCAGGGCATCGATCTCCTGGGTGCGGGCTTGGGCGGTGAGCCCTTTCACTTCGCCCATAAACTGAAGGAACTCCAGCCCGGTCAGGTATTCGTAGAGGGCCAGATATTCGGGCACATACCCCACCTGTCGTCTGACCTCCAGAGGATGGCCCTGCACGTCACGTCCGTGGAGCAGGACTTCTCCCGAGGTGGGCTTGAGGTGTCCCACGGTCATCTTGAGGGTGGTGGACTTGCCAGCGCCGTTGGGTCCAATCAGGCCCAAAAAGTCGCCAGGGGCGAGGGTCAAGTTCAGTCCCTTCACCGCCACATGGCTGCCGTAGGAGCGGGTCACGTTGCGAAGCTCGAGCATGATGGCCATTTTCCAGAGCGGCACGGATGCCGGGTTGTCCGAGAGGTCCAGGTTATCCGAATAAAATAGGATAGCTGGAGTGTCCGGGTGATGTTGTGGGGCCTTTAAACCTCCGTCGTCAAACACAAGGCCCACACGACGTTGGCTTCAGCGGCCCAGGGGCTCACCGAGCCGGGCTATCGACCAGCAGCAGCTCGGGGAGCTGACGCACGCGCATAAACAGCAGGCCCGCTCCCACCCCCAACACCAGGAGGCTCACCCACGGATTGCCTCGACCCAGCAGGGCTGCGCACAACTGAAGGGCCAAATACAGCGTACCGGCGAGCCGCCGCTTTGTGAAGAGGATCAATGAAAGAATCACCGCCGTCAGGGTGCTGGCCAAGCTCATCCCACTCAACCAGAGCAGGCTGGAGAGCAAAGGCATGCCCGCCGAGATCAGCACGATCACCAGGGCAGGCAACACCATCACGGGAAAAAACCCCACCGCCCAGGCTCGGGCCTGCACCTGCATGGTCAGCGGTAAGGGCAAGGACAACCACAACCACGGGGCATCATTCTCGGGTCGGTTGAGGCGGAAGGCTTGGGCACCACATAAGGTCAGAATACCGCCCATCAGCGGAAAAAGCAGGCCATCGTCCTTCCATGCTCCACCTTGTGAGCGAGACAGGAGCGCCACGGCCACCGCCAGGGTAAAAAGCAGCAGGTAATCCAGCCGAGCTCTGCGCCATGCCTGCCTCAGATCGCGGGTGACCAGGGGACGCACGGGCTCGGGGAGCCGCTCGACATAAAACTGGCCGATGAACTCCGCTTCGGGGCGTGCATCGCCCAGCTCCCCCAGGGCTTCGGTCTCGGCGAGCGCACAGAGGGCCGTATAATAGGAGTGCTCGAAGAGCTCACGCGCACGGGTGTATGCGAAGGGCAAGACGGCCAAGCCGAGGCTCACCCCCAGCAATCCCAGGGGGAGCTCACCTCGCTTGAACGCGGCCACTCCCATGAGCACGCCCAAACCGGCGCCAAATCCAGACACCGCAGTCAGCAGCGGGCTGTACAAGAGCAGGGTCCGCTCGGGCAGGACCAGGGCTCCCGCCATCCGTGCTTTGAAGGCGGTATAGGCTTCGGTCCCGACGGAGGCACCCGCAAACATATGCCAGGCCATCCCACTCAGGAGGCTGCCTCCGTACATCACCGCGAGGGCGAACATCGACTCAAGGCCCAGGGTGGCTTCTCCTTGCCAAAAGAGGGGCAAAAATCCAAGCCAGGCCAGCAGGAGCAAGGGAAAATGAAAGAGCCCTCCCTGCACCAACCGAAAATGCAACAGCGCTCGAGGCTCCAACGGCAAGGGCTTGAGCACTTCGGCGTCTTCGGCGCGCCACAGCAGGCTGAAGGTGGAGAAGCTCAGCAAGGCACTCAGAAAGGCACCCATCCGATACACTTCCATGCGCACGAGGCTGGGAAACTCATCGGTGCCGCGTAAGGGCATAAGGCGGTCGAGCAGGCCACTCACCCCCCAACAGGCGACGGAGATGATTACCACGGCGATGAGCACGGCTCGAAGGCGCTCTCCGGGATCCAACACCTGCCAATGGTGCTGGGCAATGCGCAGGCGTAGCTGAAGCAGTCGCTGGGTCACGGGCAGCAGGCTCCTCATCGGTGGTGATGACACGATCTGGCTGGAGGCGTGATGGGCTCGTCGTCTGAGTGAGGAGGATGATAACCGGGTTGCGCTTGAGCGTCAAGGCGAGGGTGTCTCAGGACCGGGGAAGCCCTTCAGGACCGGGAGGACTCCACAGGATGGACTCGAGGAGCACGGCGAAGGGAGTACGGCGTGGCCTGCCGCTCCACCCATGCAGGTGAGGTGAAGACGCTGGGGCGCTGCGCGGACGCCTCCGCGTCATTCTCACCCCCAGATCACCAGGATCTTGCGCTGTTCTGGGGTGCGATGGGTCTCTACTTTCGGAATGATGCGGGCTTTCAGCGGGAGTTCTCGCCGCTCGGTGATGAAGAGCCACCCTGACGGGCCAGCAGCAGAATGAGGCCGCCTCCCGGAGACCCAGCGGCTGTTAGAGCAGCTCGACGAAGCCTTCGGTGCCGTGAACCCGGATGCGCTGACGGTCTTGGATCAGGCGGGTGGCATTTTCCACCCCCACCACAGTGGGCAAGCCATATTCTCGAGCGATCACGGCACCGTGAGTCATCAGCCCCCCCACCTCCGTCACCAGTCCTCGGATGGCCACAAACGCGGGAGTCCAGCTCGGATCGGTGAAAGGTGTCATCAAGATATCGCCCACTTCCAGCTCGGCGTCGGCCATGTTGGAGAGCACCCGTGCGCGTCCTTCCACCACCCCCGCCGAGACCGCCAGGCCCACCAACGCCCCCGCAGGCAAGCCAGCTCGTCGATACGTGCCTCGGATGACCTCTCCCTCAGAGGTGAGCACCCGGCGCGGGCTGAGCTGCTCATATTGGGCGTGCTCAGCGCGTCGAGTGTGCAACAAGCGCGGGTCGAGGGTATGCGTGCGCACCAGCTCATGCAGCTCCTGGAGCGTGAGATAATAGATGTCATGCGCGTGCGTGAGCACTCCCACGTCCACGAGCTGCTGGGCTTCTCGGAGCAGGGCCTGATTATAGAGGAAGCAGCGGCGCACGATATGATACTTCGGATACTCTCGGTAGCCGATGAGGTTCCGTAGACGCTGGATCATGCGTTGTGTCTGAGCGGCTTTGGCTTCGCCGTCGGGGAGCTCGCGGAGGCGCTCCAGCAGCTCCTGTTCTTTTTGGCTCGCGTTGAGCTGTCCTTGCTCAAAGCGGTGGCGACCGGCTCCGGGTTCAAAGTTTTTGAGATTGCTGAGGAGCAGCGGAACCAGGAGCGAGGGCGCTTCTTGCCAGCGTGGGCGGGTCATATCAATCTCACCGACGCAGCGCATGCCGTATCGTGCCAAGTAGAGGCGGAGCGCAGGAGAGGCTTCAAGACCTCCTGTGAGTGGCAGGAGTCCTTCTAAGAAGCCTTCATCGGGGGCCTGCTGGAGATACGCGATCACCTCTGGGGAGCTGCGGAGCACATCGGCCACGTCCAGGAGCGCCAGACCCAGCTCTGCGGTCACGTTGTGCGGTGCAGACTGAGAGAGGATGTCGGCGGCGCTTTTTTCTCCCAGCCATGTCAGGAGGTGTTCATTGAGCCAGTGTGCAGCGTTCATGCCTCCGAGGAGCGCTGCAAAACTATTTGGATCGCTGATACTCTGTTTGAGACGGGTGATGTCCTCCAAGATGAAGTCCACGGCATCGAGCCCCGAGCGGCTCTCGAGCTGCTGCTGGACCTCCACCAGCGTGGTCTCGCTGAGCTGGATCAGGTTTGCCACCCATGCCTGTTCGGCTTCGCTGGTGTCCGGCAGCGCAGGCGGCGGAGCAAATGACATCGGTGGGGGAGTCGCAACGATGGCGGATGCCGCTGACTCGGGAAAGGGGTCGCGGGCCAGCAGGGTCGTGAGTGCATCGTGGATCAGCGGATCGGCACCGCCGATGCCTTTGAGCAGGTGCTGCCGTCGCGTGGGGGAGGAGAGCTCTGAGGTCACATTCACAAACAGCCTGCCTCCGGCGGCATACATCGGGCGCACGGCGAGCTGCTGCCACACGGTGAGCCCCAGCGGTTTCATGGCAGCGGTCATCATCTGCTGATGGCCAACCGAGAGGTAGACCTGAAGGGCTCCTGAGTCTGTCCCTGCGGAGGGAATGGGGTAGAGGGTGGTGATGGGACGGCTCTGCACGATATAAAATTGGTCGTCGATCCGGCACTACTCGATGTCTTGAGGGCTTCCGAAGTAAGCCTCGAGCTGCCGACCGATGCGCTCGAGCTGGAGAAGCTGCGCATCATTCAGTGCGGGTGATAGAGGCTGGCGTCCCTGCGCTTGAGGGACATGGCGTTGAATGAGCTGTCCTTCCCGGAGGATATACCGTTCGGCGTTGACCTGGCCAGAGACGAGCTGTTCTCCCAGACCCCAGCAGGCTTCGATGCAGGTCTGCTTTCGATGGCCGCTGAGAGGATTGGCGGTGAAGAGCACGCCAGAAGCATGAGGGCTCACCATTTTTTGCAGCACAACCGCCATAGAGACCTTCAGGGGGTTGATGCCCTGCTGCCGTCGATAGACCATGGCGCGGTCTCTAAAAAGAGAAGCCCAGCACAGCCGGATGTGTTGAAGGAGGGCTGGCACTCCGCTGATGTTGAGAAAGCTCTCATGTTGGCCCGCAAAAGAAGCAGTGGGGAGATCCTCCGCTGTGGCGCTGGAGCGCACGGCATATGCCTCATGAGGCCCAAGCTGCTGGAGCACCTGAAGAATGGCCCGCTCGACCTCGAAGGGCAGCGAGACGGAGACCAGCAGCGCACGGAGCGATGGTCCGCAGGCTCGCTCGGACAAGGTCTCATCGGATTTTTGTTCGGTTCGCTGCGAGAGAAGGGTGTGGAAGGAGGGGTGGCTCTGGAGTGTGTGTCGAAAAGCCTCCGTGGTGATACAGACGCCAGCGGGGACGTGTATGCCAGGAAGGTGAGAGATGGCTCCCAAGCGAGAGGCTTTTCCACCGACACAAGAGTCGTGGGCGGGCGTGAGCTCGGATAAGGGCAGTACATAAGCCGTCATGGGTCCACCTCATGCAAAATGGATGAAGGGCCTCACCCTCCACCAAGACTATAACGTGTTGGTGAACCGCTTTGAACCCTGGCTGCTCCTTATTGGAAATCGTAGAGCTGAAAAAGCGCCCCGTCCCACTCCAGCTTGACGGGGCCGCGCGCTTTTGCCAGATACCACCCCCAGGGCGTCTCTCCCTCGACCCCCGCTTCGAGCCAGATGCCTTCTGGAAAATCGCCGTACCATGTCCGAATCATGCCTTCTCCTCTCCAGGTGGAGCGATAGGTCACGGCTTGGCCCGCCGCAGCGGTTGTGGTGATCACCGGCGTTTCCCAGGCCATCGCACGTCCTGCCAGCACTCCTCCCGGCAGGTAGGTCCAGGTTTTTCCGGTGTTGCCGTCGTATGCTCCGAAGACACGTACTCCCGCTTCTTCTTCTGCCAGATAGAGCTCATAAGCCGGAGGCACCGGTGCTCCTTCGGTCGGGTCAAAATCAAAGCTCAGGGTGAGTGCGACACAGGGAACCCCTCCCACGTTCACTTCACGGGAGGTCTCGAGCCTCAAAAAACGATCCGCAGAGTCGTAGAGCAGCCAGACGCGCCCCAGCTCCAACGGGAAATAGGCCGTCGCATCGACGAGGGGCACCACCGGCGCGTCTGAGGTCTCACAGGCGCTCACTCCCACCCCACACACCAGCCACATGCACATGAGACGAGCACGCACACACGCACCCTCGCACATGCGCGGATACACGCGCGCCCACACCCGCACGCGAGCAGAAAGAGCTTGGATGGAAAATAGAGGACTGTTCATCAGGCGAGCTTGATGCAGGAACCGCCACAGCTCTCAATGGCCTCTTGAACCTTCGGAATGGGCGAGCCATACGGATTATAGACCTCCGCGATGCCATCGTCTCGCATGCGGAAGGTCGTGGGTGCCAAGTCCACACACACTTGACAGCTAATACAGTCATCCTCAATGATGAACAATCCATCTCGCGCATCAGAAGCAGCATTCTCCATCGAACGCAGCTCCTTTCTCAGCGTCGCCAAGTGACGATCCATTCGAGCGGAGACCTCATCCACCGAGCGACTGACCAACCGCAGACGGTCCATCACATCATCCAGGGTGTCTCCAAAAAATGCCCGCTCAATGTTGCTGCGGATGTTTGCCAGACTCATCAGAATCCTCCTTGCTCCGTCATACCATGAAGCATCAGACACAAGAGAGGGACGGGATGCCATCTCCCCTCCACCGTCATGAGACTCAGCTTACTTGAGCCGCCATCAGACCCCGCTCCCGAAGATTCATCGCGGCGATCTCCTTGAGCACGGTCGCACCACCCATCAGATCCAGCATGCCTTTGATCGAACGAGAGGCAGAGTAGAGCCGATTTAAGACGATGTGTGGGCGCAGGTAGAAGTTCATGTATGCCTTCGTGCGGAAGCTCCGAAGGGTTGCCGCATCCAACGTCTCGGTGGTCAGATGTGGAACCGGACCTCCACCTTTGAGTGTGTATTCTCGCCAATAGTCTCCGCTGAGATATCCGCGCTCAATCGCCACATCATACAGCTCTGTCGCAGGCAATGGAGTCGCCACCGAATATGAGGCCCAGTCCAACGGAAGGCTCGCCGAAAATGAGATCACATCTTCGACATCTTCGGGGGAGGCATCATAATAGCCGATCATAAAATAGCCGCGTGTCTCCAGCCCCACCTCTTTTGACCAGGTGAAGGCATTCTGCACCTGCTCGACGGTGATGCCCTTCTTCATGATGTCCAACATGCGCTGAGAGCCACCCTCCACCCCCATGTGGATCGAGCGGCAGCCCGCCGCCTTCAATGCCTGCAACATCGGCTTATCCACTGTGTCCACCCGCGCTCGAATGTTAAAGGCCACCCGGAGCTTACGGTTGATGATCTCGTCACACAGCTTCAAGACCCGCGAACGTCCCACCGTGAAGGTCTCATCAAACATCACGATCTCTTTGATCCCAAAACGCTCCACATGCCACTGCATCTCATCGACCACTGCCTGCACCGAACGATAGCGTAACTTGCTGGTATAGACCTGAGAACAGAATCCACAATGCCACGGACACCCACGGGTGCTCACCATCGTCGAAAAAGGCTTGTGGACCATCATGGCATGGTAACGAGACATGGGAAGCAGATCGAGCGCCGGCATCGGATAAACATCCAGATCAAGCTGCACCGGACGCGCCGGGTTCATCACGATCTGTCCCGCTCGTTTGGCACATGTCCCCATAATGGAGGTCAGATCACCGCCTCCTTCAAACGTGCGCACAATGTCGAGCAGGGTATCTTCTCCATCCCCCACCACAGCCAGATCGATGCAGTCCCAGGTCAGCGACTCCTTCGCATAGATGGAGGTATGAGGCCCACCCACCACCACCAAACACTGAGGCAAGGTGGCCTTCACCATCTGCGCGATCTGAAGGACACTCGGCCAGCCCAGGGTCTTGCAGGTGATGCCCACAATATCCGGTGGGTCGTCCAACAACAGTGTCGCCGCATCCCGCACCATGATGTTGAGTGCGTGCAAATCCAACACCTTGACCGGATAGTCATGGTGCCTCAACATGGCGGCCAACGATGCCAATGGAAGAGATGGAAAGATGCCGAGCTTCTCAGCCGCTTTGCTGCTCATCGGCTGCTGATCGGCGTTCTCGTGGTACTTCATCAGGAGGGTCTTGGGCTTCCGCGTCTTCACATCCACCTCCGCTGGCAACAGGCTCTGGCGCATCACGTCCCGCGAGCGCATGGGGATAGGCGCTCGCCCGCTACAGGCTCTTGGCATCATAGATCAGGATACCATGCTTTAGAAGCAGGAAAGGGCTCAGAGACGCAGAAGCTCCCGAAATTACCGGAAAATGAGGATGTAGCTTACAGGACGCATGGAGAGGCAAGACAAGGAGGTATTTAAAGAGAGACGGGCGGGAGCACTCAATGTACAGCAGCTCCGCGTGGTTTATCCGACCTGGGCCAGCACCGGCGCGGCGGAGACCTGCGTTGGACGGCGCCACACCCAACCGGCTGCACTCAGCGTCAGCACCAGCAGGATCCCCACACCCGCCCACGTCCATGCATCCGGTGCCAGTACCGGCTGGCCTCTCAGCGCCTGCCAGGTGAGCAGCCCAAGACCTCCCAGCCAGCTCAGACCCGCCACCTGCACCAGCCTTCGTGCTCGTGTCACCTCGGCGGGAAAACGCCGACGAAGCCCCCACGCCAGCAGCGGCAAGCCCTGGAGCGCATGCAGGCCCCAAAAATGAGGCACCCGCAAGTCACCGCCCTCCGTGCTCCAGCCCACACCGGGAAGACCTGGCCCTCCGTCCGCCACCCCCACCGCATGGCCTCCGATCTGCTGTACTGTAAATCCTTGCTCCAGGAGCAGCTTTTGATCCGGCTTCGGCGAAGCGGTCATCAGAAAACCCACCATCGCCCCCAGCAGCGAGATCCCCAACCCCCAGCGCAGCCCCGCATCAAATACCGGCTCCGTCGAACGCTGGCGCAGCAACATGCCAAAGAGCCCCACCGTCACCCCCCACAGCAGCACAATGAAGACCGCCATCAGGCTGAAGAGACTGGCATCCAACGGCGTGGCCACATTAAAATGAGAGGGCTGACCCCTCAGCACCTGGAGCAAGATCACCCCCCACTCCACCGTCAGCGCCAGCGCGAGGGTATTGCCCAGCCTGCTCAGCCAGCGACTTTTTCCTGCATCAAGCCGACGTAACACGTCCAACATCGAGCCTCCGAAGAGAAAAACCGAGAGGGAAAACTTCAGCGGCTTGAGCCATGCCGGATCACCTCCGATCTGTCGTGGATCCAACAGCAGCCCTAGCAAGCTGATAAGCGCCAGCGGTACCATCGCCACCGTCAACCAGTAGAGGCCCGGCTGAGATTTCCGCATCATGCGCAGGGGTTCCCGAAGTGTTTCCCGAAGGGTCTCCCAACGTGAGGCGCTCGCGGGATCCAGGCCCCGTCCAGCGAGTGTTGGGTTTGGGGTGCCCGCGCTTCCCACCATGTTTAAGGTTGATGACGAAGTGTTTTTCTGAGTCGGTGAAGGCTGGTTGGGTGAAGGCTGGTTGGGTGAAGGCTGAGTCGGTGAAGGCTGGCCCCTGAGCAGCACGGCCCTTACACACAGAAAGGTCAAGAGCCCCAGCGGACCAAACATGAGGGTCAAAAAAAGCACCGGCGAGACCCACACAAACGAAAAGAACCGCGCGTGCGCTTCGGTGAAGATCCAGCGAGCCACAAAGAGGTCAAAAGCCAAAAAGTGAATCCAGGCCACCGTTGCACCCAGCTCAGAGCCCAGCAGAGGCTGGAGCGCCGAGAGCTCCGGCGACATAAACACCGGCAGGAGGGTGGGCACCGAAGGCAGGATCAGGATGCTGTACAGCAGCGCAGGTGCCACAAACACCAGCAGAGAGGCCATCACCCGTCGGGTCCAGGTCGCATGAGGGGCAAAGATCATCATGAGCCAGAAGGGCATGACGGTCAGCGAGGAGAGAGAGAAGAGCAGCTTCATGAACACCTCCATGTTAATAATGAACAGTCTTTTGATTAACGCTGTTAAGCATAGGTCGCAAAAAATGAGGCGCGAGGGCCTCACGGGTGCTCACCCCTCGGCGGGGTGGTGGTCTCAGACCATGTGCTGAGTGTAGGAGGGACTCTTGAGCCCCTCGAGCCACGCGGTGGTGGCCATGTGGGTGAGCTTCTCCAGGCGCTCGCCCTCCATAAAAGGCATGCCGAGTGCCAATGAGACCACCCCGTGAACCATCGCAAAGAGCAGGTCGGAGATGGCTTGAGGCTCCCCGATGAGGGCTCCCACCGTCACGGCCTCCGCGACAGCGTCTTGCAGGATGCCAAAGCTGTTGATACGAGGGGTGCCACTCTGATCCTGACACTTCATCAGGAAGTCGATGCGCTGATTAAACATCAGCAGGTAATGGGCCCGATGCTCACAGCCAAACCGAATGAAGGCTTCGCCCATACGCTGGATGCGTAAAATCGGCTCGGAGGTGCTGCTGGCCGCATCGTGAAGGGCTCGTCCAAATGCTTCAAAACCTTCATCCACCACGGTGAAGAGCAGGGCGTCTTTGTCCTCAAAATAGAGGTAGAGGGTGGTGGCTGAGTAGCCAATGCGCTCCGCCAGCAGCCGCATGGAGAATCCTTCGTAACCGAGCTCTAAGAAGAGGGCCTCGGCAGCGGTGAGGATCAGACGACGGAGGGCCTCTCGCTCCTGCGCACGACGGCGCTGACTGCCCTGGCGGACCCGCTGAAGACGGGTGGGCGGGACGGTGGAAGCAGCAGGCTCCGGTGTTGCTGAAGAGGAGGGCTCCGCAGCAGGGGCTTCGGGTGCTTCGGGTGCTTCGGGTGCTTCGGCTATGTCAGCGGGGGAAAGGTTCATTCATGCTCCTCCATTACTTAACACTGTTAAGATAGCGAGCTGCGTTCGGCATGTCAAGCATATTTGCCACTGAGTTTTTTCCCGGACGCTGATTTTAGGGCGCTGATTTTGAGGCGCTGATTTTGAGGCGCTGATTTTGGGGCGCTGATATCAGAATGTTCGGCATACGCTGCCATCGGTGAGGCTGAGCACTCCCCAGACCGGTCTGGACGGGACAGCCCATGATGCTCAGGGGGTCTCAGCGTCTCCGCCGCGCCCGCGCAGTCCAAAAGCCCATGCGCCTGCCACGGCAAATGAAGGCAGCACCACCAGCAAGGTCAGCAGGCCAAAGATCAGGTCATTCTTGGGCTCACCGATAAAATCGACACCACTGACCTTGAGAAAGGACTTCACCGCCGTGACCAGCCAGTTGGCATAGTTGGCCACCGTCACGCCGAGCACCAAACGCTCACGTCCCACGGCTCCAAAGTGAGTCATGGGCAGGGTCCAAGCGACGGCGATCATCCAAAAGGCACCCAGCAAGGCATTCAGATGGCTGGCCAGCATGGCATGAGGATCGGCTGGAATTTTCCCCGTCATGGCCGCAGATACCAGCACGCCGGTGGCCAAGCCCAACGTCAACAGCACGGCTGCTCGAAAAACAAGCCGCTGTACCAAAGTGTCTCGCATGATGTGCTCCTTCATTCCATATCTCTGAGGCCGCTGCCGCTCAGTGAGTCGTGTGTGCCGCTTGAGGTAGACCGTACCTGCGCGTGTGCGTCTGAATCGCCGAAGCAGAATCGCCGAAGCAGAATCGCCCATGAGCTCTGCCGGAGCCCTCGACGCTGAAGACACGCTACAACGCCCCATCAAGGCTGGCAAGTCCCAAAGCGCCGATGTAGAATCTCTCCGCGTGCGAGGCCAAGCCCGACCCCGCAGTGTCCCGAGGATGCGCGATCCCATCATGAGGTATGAACATGGATATGGCTCAAGTGCCTGGTTTTACAACATTTGCGATCTTTTCGTTCGCCCTGACGCTCAATTTGATGTTCCTGAGCGCCTTTACCGGAGCGGTTCGGGCTCGCACACATACGCCTGCGATCTCCGATGACGCCAAGATGGTCGGAGCCCAGAGCACGGGTGCCATCCCCGAGGAGCTTCAGCGGGTGCTCAACGCGCACCGCAACGCGCTGGAGAATATTGGCCCGTTTCTGCCGATGTCGCTGGCCTACACCCTCTCGGGCGTGCCTGCGCATTTTGTGGCGATCTTTATGGGGATTTTTTCGCTGGGACGCTGGGCTCACTCGCTCTTTTATCTCCAGGCCATGCAGCCTTATCGCTCGATTTCGTATGGCATCAGCACCCTGGCGTTTGTGGGGATGTTGATCCATCTGCTGATGCATGTGTTAGGCTGAGACACTCTATGCTGAGTGGTGCCGACACCTCCTGCAATCCTTGTTCGTGATCTTCAATCCGAGTGGAGCACTTCATGCAACAGATCTCTCCAGAGCCGATGGCGGAGCTGACACCCCGTGTTTTGATCTTGGGCCTCGGGCTGGCGATGGTGATGGCAGCGGCCAATGTCTACCTGGGCTTGAAGGTGGGCATGACGGTGGCGGCGTCGATTCCAGCGGCGGTGGTGGCGATGTTGGTACTCAAAGGAATACTGCGCACGGGCACACTCTTGGAGGCCAATCAAGTGCAGACCTCGGCGTCGGCTGGGGAAGCACTGGCGGCAGGGGTGATCTTTACGTTGCCTGCGCTGGTGATCATCGGGGCCTGGAAGCAGTTCGACATGGTGGCCACCACGCTCATTGCGCTGGTCGGAGGGGTGATGGGGGTGCTGCTGATGATCCCCATGCGCCGGGTTTTTGTGCTGGGTTCTCCAGAGCTGAAGTTTCCCGAAGCGGTGGCGTGTGCGCGGGTGCTCGAGGCCGGTCAGTCGCTGGAGCATAACAAGTCTGGTGCGCTGGCGGTGCTCTACGGCACGCTGATGGGGGGGGGCTTTAAGCTGCTGGCCTCGTTCTTCGGGCTCTTTCGGGGCACCCTCGAGGGGGCGTTTGTGGCGCAAAACCGCATCTGGTATTACGGAGCGGATTTGTCTCCTGCGTTGCTGGCGATTGGTCTGATCGTGCGGCTGGAGATTGCCTTCCTGACCTTTCTCGGCGGAGCACTGGCGTGGATGATCGGCATTCCGCTCTTGGGGCAAGGGGAGGCGTTTCTGGCCAATCCGGTGGAGGGTGCCTGGACGCTGTGGGCGGACCAGATCCGCTATGTTGGGGTCGGTGCGATGGTGGTAGGTGGGGTGGCCTCGATCTACGACGTTCGCCGAGGGCTGGTGGAGGCGCTCCGGGAGCTTCGTAAGGCGGGCTCTTCGGCGGAGGAGACGGTCGATCCCAACCAACGAGACCTCCCGTCGCGTTGGATCGTCTCGCTGAGCCTGCTCTGTCTGTTTATGATGGCGGCGTACTATTATACCTTGCTCAACGGGGTGGTGCTGACGCTGGCGACCACCTTGACGATGGCGGTGATGAGCTTCTTTTTTACGGCGGTGGCGTCGTATGTGGTGGGCTTGGTGGGGGCGTCGAACTCGCCGATCTCGGGCATGACCATTACGGCGGTGTTGTTTACGGGAGGGCTGCTGTACATCCTGGGGTTTTCGGGGATGGATGGCATGGTGGCAACCCTGGGGGTGGCGGCGATTGTATGTTGTGTGGCATCGACGGCAGGAGACACCACCAATGATCTGCGCACGGGGGTGATGTTGGGAGCGTCTCCCTGGAAACAGCAGCTCAATCAGCTCCTGGGGGTGGCGGTGAGTGCGCTGGTGATGGCGCCGGTGCTTCAGCTCCTGCATGAGCAGACACCGGGTGGCATCGGAGGGCGAGAGCTGACTGCGCCGCAGGCGATGTTATTTGCGAGCTTGACGCGTGGCTTGTTCGGAGACGGTCAGCTTCCCTGGAACATGGTCGGAGCCGGTGCGGTGGTGGGGGTGCTGGTGCTGGGGCTGGATAAGGTGCTCGAGCGACGAGGCGCCTCCTTTCGAGTGCCGTTGATGCCTTTGGCGGTGGGGATGTATCTCTCTTTTGGGTTGGGCACGCCCATGCTGGTGGGAGGGCTGATCGCACATCTGCTCGCGGGAAAAGGCGACGAGGAGCAGCAGGAGGCGCGGCTAAGCCAGGGGGTGCTGCTGTCGTCGGGCATGATCGCGGGGGAGTCGCTGATGGGGGTGGGCCTGGCGCTGCTGGCAAGCTGGGGGCTGGAGCGCCTGGAGCTGGGTCTTTCGGAAGGCACCATCACGGGGTTGAGCTGGGGAGGTGCGTTGCTTTTGACGGGGTTATTCTGGCGTCTCTCGCAAAAACGAGGGGCTTAGTCCTTGCCTCCAGCGGCTCATATTCCTGCTCTGCTGGGAGTTTTAGGGAACTCCGAGGGTGGCTTGAGCTAAGGTGCGGAACTCACTCAGCTCTTTCTCCTCTGGTAACTGTGCAAAGTAGGTTTCGCCCTTTTGGAGCTGCTCCTGAGCCTGCTTGAGGGCCCCCTTTTTACACAGCACCATCGCCAGGATAAAATGATCGATGGCGCGCTCGGGGCCAGCTCCGCCCTCGTGGATGGCGGCTTCGAGCTGTCGTTGTGCGCCGTCGAGCTCTCCTTTTAAATAGAGTGCCCAGCCGAGGGTATTCAGATAGGCGGATATTCGCTCTTCTGCCACGGCTTCTCGGGCCAGCTTGACGGCTTCTTCGACCTGCGCGGGTGAAGGGTTCTCTTGCCGGGTGAGGGTCCAGGCCAGCTCATTGCGCACGGTGGTTTCTTCATACTTTCGGGCCAACGCATCACGATAATCTGACTCTGCTGCATGCAGATGGCCGGCGATATAGTTGGCGCGTGCTCTCAAGAAGAAATACAGTCCACTGGACGAGTCTGCATCAATAAAGCGGGAGAGCACCTCAATCTGGCCCAGTACATCTTGTGACCCTGGTACGGCTCTGGCCAGCTCGAGGTTGGGTGCGATGGCAAAATACGCTTTCCAGGAGGTATGCAGCGCAAACAAAGAGAGCAGAGCGGCGACCAGCAGCGCCCCCGCTTCACGTTTGGGGCGAGCGCCGGGAATTAAGGTATTGCCCATGACGAGGGCGCACAAGGCACCGGTGAAGAGGCCCCCGAGGTGTGCGAGGTTATCGATCCCCCCATACCAGAACCCGAACCCAAGCATGATCACCACCCAGGGCAGCAGATACCAGGTGAAGTGGGGTCGAAAAAGGGGGGGGATCTCCCGATAATAGCGGGCTCCAAAGACCAATGTGGCCCCCATGAGTCCAAACAGCGAGGCCGAAGCGCCCGCCGAGAGGGCATCCAAAAACAGCGTGCTGGCCAGAAATCCGCCGATGCCTGAGAGCAGATACAGGTTAAAAAAGCGCACCTTCCCGTAGAGGTTCTCACACAACATCCCCAACTGAATCAGCGTGAAGCTGTTGAGCACCAGATGCAGCCAGCCAATGTGCAAAAAATTCGCCGAGAGCAGCCGCCAATACTCTCCGCCCTCCAAGATGGGACCGGGCAGCTTGGCCCCAAAGATCAACAGGGTAAAAGGTGCATCCGAGCCGCCGTAATACTCCATGAGCCCAAAGAGCAGCACGTTGAGCATCAAGAGGGCGATGGTCAGGGGAGGACGACGAAAGAGTGGACCCACAAAGGCATCTTCCTCGGGCGTCAGAGGCCGACGGCCTCCCTGTTCCGCCTGAGCAGGCACCTGAAGATCATGACCACACCAGGGGCAGTGGCTGAAACCATCCACCGACCGGGCACCACATTCGGGGCAGAGCATAGGGCTTCCTGAGCAAATAGGGGAGTCTTGAGGGTAACGCGATTGCCGCAAAAATCAAGGGGAGAGGGGCTCGCCGCGTCTGCAACGGCGGAATCGCTTTGCGCTCCCCCTGTACTTGCGTTATAGTTAAAAAGCCGTCATCTTAACCCCTGAGAGGTCATTGATTCATGCTCGGATCCGCCCGCCGTGCATATCAAAAACAGCAGCGCCTGCACTTATCGCCGTCGGTGATGTTGCTGTTTTTTACTGCCTGTGCCTCAAGCTGCGGAGAACCGTCGGATTCCCCGACACCAACGGTCTCCGCCACGCCGGATGTCTCCCCGACGCCCACAACCCCTTCTCCGACGCCAGAGCCCTTGACCTGTACCGGTGCAGTGGCACCTGCACTCCGCGAAGTGCTCTTGGACCTTCAGCTTTCTCCGTATTTCTTGAACTTGCCCTCAGTGGAGTCATCGGCATCACGCATGGAGCATCACCCCAGTGCGCTCGCAGGTGACGCTCACGCGCCCGCAGGTGACGCACACGCGCACGAGGCAAACAGGCAGGCACCCGAAGTCACTCGAGCGGCTCAAGTGGATGCGTGGGCGGCTCAGGTGAACAGCATCCGAACCTGCTGGGAGCAAGTGGTGGATGCCCCCGATGACGCAGCGGTGGATGCGCTCTTTGGAAATGCAGGAAGCTGTGAAGGGTTTCTCTCTCTTTTGCCCTCCTGGACGGTGGAGGATCAGCGCCTGCATGCGCTCCCGGCGTTGGATGTGGATCGTTTGTTGGGGCATCTCGAAGAAGCCCTGCACCCTCCCGAGGGAGGTGCTGGCGACCGGCAGGCTCAAGCCCGCTGTGACGTCGATGCCGCACTCGCCCGAGTGGAGGCCATGCGTGCTCACCTGACGCTGCCGCCGGAGGCTGAACCGGCGCTGCTCCCGGAGAGTCCGCTTTTTTATCGCATGCGTGGTGACATGGCGGCGGTAGACCCGGAGCGCACCACGTGGTCCATCTTTTTTGAGACCGTGAGTTACTTCAATCAGTCGAATTCGGGGGCGACCCTGGCACCTTATTTCCAGAAGCCCGGCAGTGATCTGTTGCGGAAGGTCTACTGTAGCGACCGGGATCTGTGTAAGCGAGCGGGGGGGCCATGTGTCTATGGTCAAGAAGTGCCCCTCAGCGACTTGCGCACGTATGTTGAGGGCTTGGGCCTGGCCATGCCGGACAAGCTCGACGGCACGTCTGAGTGGGTGGCCTACGGACGTTTTGGGGTCGAAGAAGCCTGTCGTCCTCTTCCCACCCACTCCGACAGCAACAAGCCCTATCACAACTTCACGCTGTCGCGGTTTTATGATTATTCGGAGTATAACGTCTACACCGACTACCTTTTGGGCCAGATCAACCGGGCGGGGGTGGTCGATTACGTCGGTATGATCGCGCTGTACTATCCCGACGTCGAGAAGCAGATGTTGGACACCGAAGCGCCTGCCACGCCGTTCTGGCAGGTCCAGCTCGTCTGTCGCCTGCCGACACTCTCGGCGGTGTTGCTCCAGGAGGTCTTACCGACCACCGAGCTGTCGGTCTACTTTGAGAATGCCAGCTTTCAGAAGGTGAACACCACCGGAACGCCTGAAGAGAGTCGCTTTGATATGTGCCTGAGTCAAGCCCTCTGCGAGCGCACGGGCGGCCCTTGTGAGTATGGCCAGGAGGTTCCCCTCGCCGGCACCGTCGATCTGGATCAGGAAGCGGGCTTTTTGTATCCCCTCTCGCGCTTGAAAGATGAGAGCATGCGCGGGGTCGCCTGTCGAGACATCCCAGGGGTGCATGCGCCTCTGTATTTGTATCAGGGCATGGACCAGTCTTTTGTCAACTATGTCTACGAGGCCCTGCGCATCTGCATGCCGGGTGAATACGAGAGCTGGGAAATTTTTGTAGACAGTGCTTTCCCGGACAATGGGGCAGAAGTCATCACAGAACCTGACGTCTACAACCTGAAGAACATGTACAATCGCACGCAGGGCATTTCTTTCCAGCCATATATTCCGTGGGACTGGGCGGATCGGATCAAAGCGGATGCGGAGCTGGTGGGTTATTTCCCAGAGTCCTCACTGGCATACGGCTCCCCCATGCTGGAGTGTATGAGCCGTCTTCTGTGTGATGCCACCTGTGGCCCGTGTAAGTACGGCGACGAGTATATCGAAGCGGGGCGCGCCTGCCGCAGCCTCGCGGATGTCCATGCAGGGGTCAAAAACGTGCAGTCCGGTGCTCCCCTAGACAAAGTGGTCTTTGATAAGTCGGTGGAGCTGCTGTTGCAAGTTGCAAATCCGGTGCCGAATATCTATGCCCCAGCGGATCTCAGCCGACTCCAGCGCCTGATGGATAACCTGTGTCCCAACATCGTCTCTAATCCCGAAGAGTGCCCTCCCCGCGATGAGGCGGTGGATGCCGAAGCATGTGACGCTGGGCCTTAACGCCTCGTCGGGTGCATTTTTTTTCAAGGTCATATGTCGCGCCATTCCCAATGGCACTTCATCAATAGCCGCCATGTGTAGGAAACCGAGATGAAGACTTCATTAAAGACCCTCAATCCGCGTCGTGTGGTTTTAGGCGGTGGCAGCTTGGTGATCCTCTCCAGCTTGCTCTGGGGAGCCATTGCCAGCCTGCCCACCTCGGGCGTGACCCTCAACGACAGTCCTCCGGCGGTGCCCTGTACGAGCACGCCCTGTACCTACGACCCGCTGAGTTATTCCACCGCCCGTTTTTATGGTCCTGCCAGCTCAAGTACGGCCAACAATCAGGAGGTGGGGACGACCCTGGCCGCCGGAGACTTCGACGGAGACGGCATCACCGACTATGCCTTTGGGGCTCCCAAGTTTCAGACCAATAAGGGAGCCGTCTATGTGTACTACGGCACCTCCGCTGCCGGCTTGACCACCAGTGTGGACTTGGGAAGTGGGATCGTCATTCAAGGAAGAACCTCTAACGCCAACGGCCTGGGCTCCTCATTGGCGGTGGGAGACATCACCGGCGATGGCAAAACAGACCTGATCATCGGTGCCCCCACGACCAGTGTCTCGGGCAGCTCGGTCTATGTCTTGGTGGGAAGCTCCACCCGCTGGACCTCCCAGACCGGCACCACCGGCATTGAAGCCACCTCCGGCCTCATCAGGCTGGAGACGGGGGCCAATGCCTCAGAGCTGGGGTCCTCGCTGGCCGTGGGGGATGTCGGCGCTGCCACCGGCAAACCCGATCCTGCCTCAGATGGGAAGCTGGATCTCTTGATCGGTGCGCCCGGCGTCACGGGTGGAAAAGGGGCCGCCTACTTACTCTATGGCCCCATCACCGCCTCCAGCACCGACATCACCTCCAGCGGCAGCATCTTCACCTTCACCGGAGGCTCTTCCGCAGATCGTGCGGGTGGTTCCGTGGCCATCTATGGCTCTGTGACCGAGTCCAGCAGCCAAAATGGCCTGCCCGACCTCGCCATCGGAGCCTTTGACGCCAGCAGCAGCAACGGCAAGCTCTACCTGATCGAAGGACGGGCGCGAGACTATTTTACCCAGGCGTTCAGCGGGAGTACCGGCAACTTGGATGCAGCCGGTATCTATCGCAAGCGCACCATCGTGGGGGATCTGACCGGGGCTCAGCTTGGATATGCCATCTCCGGGATCGGAGACGTCAACGGTGACGGCTTTAACGACCTCGCCTTCAGCGCCCCTAAAGCTGCTGGTCCTTCCGCCGAGCCCGAGCGCGGGCGCGTGTATGTTCTGTTTGGCTCCACCACCGTGTTGGACGCAGGCTCCGCCAACCTGAGCACCTTGACCAGCATTCCCTACTTCTACGGCGACACCAACTACGACCGCTTGGGCGTCAGCCTCTCCAGAGTGGGAGACGGAGACGGCGATGCCTACTCCGACTTTGTGGTGGGCTCTCGATATGACACCGACTCCACCAGCTTCTTCGGCGCTGCTTATCTGACCCGAGGGCGAGTGGCCGCCAACTGGAGCTTCGCCAGCGCAAAGATCGATGGTGTGCGTTTTACCGGCCCTCGTGTCAGCGACGAAGCGGGGAAAGCAGTGCTCGGCATCGGAGACCCCGACGGAGATGGATACGATGACTTCTTGATTGGCGCGCCCGGCTCCGACGCCTCCAGTGGACAGACCGACAACAAAGGCCGCATCTATCTGATCTCCCCCGGAGATTATCTTGACCGCGACAGTGACAGCCAAGATCGTGCCGCCGGAGACTGCGACGATCTCGACAACAGCCGCCGCTATCGCACCGATGGCACCGAGACCTGTGACGGCAAAGACAACGACTGTGACGGCCTCGTGGATGGCGCAGACTCCAGCTTGACCGGCACACCCTACTACACCGACGCAGACGGGGATGGATACGGCAGCAGTACCTCTCCCGCCACCCAGGGCTGTAGTTCCTCACCCCCTTCCGGCAAAGTCACCAACAACACCGACTGCGACGACACCAACGCTGCCATCAAACCCGGTGCCACCGAAGTCTGCGACAGCAAGGACAACGACTGCGACACCCTCATCGACGACAACGACAGCCCCGTCTCCAATCAGACGACCTGGTATCGGGACGCCGACAACGACACCTATGGCGACAACAGCGTCTCCACCGCCAAGTGTACCAAGCCCAGCGGTTATGTCGCGCAAAACGGTGACTGCAACGACAACGACTCCACCGTCAATCCCGCCAAGACCGAGGTCTGCAACAGCAAGGATGACGACTGCGATACTTTGATCGATGATCTCGATCCCACCGTCTCCAATCAGACCACCTACTATTTTGATGGAGACTCCGACGGTTATGGGCG
>JBJTQF010000108.1:0-21448 GCA_046075485.1 Myxococcota bacterium
TCGTCTTCCATCAGCGGTAGATAAGGGGTCTTGTCGGCATAGAAGCCCTGCTTCCTGCGGATGCCGTCAAAATCACACTGGCCATACGGGATCTTCATCTCGATTCCTCACCTGCGGACGCTCAACGAGGCGACTTTCACCGACACTTCCACCCGTATTATAACCTCCAGCGGATGTCTCGTCATCGAAATCGACTCGAGCACACCCGCACACGCGAGGGCCTCCGCACCTCCGCGTGGGACACCACCTCGGAATTTCGACGGGCTGCATGCAGCCGCGCCTCCTCCAGATCTTCGGCAGCCTTCTGAGCAGGTGATTGTCAAGACTTCCCAACCCTTGCCATTTTTGTGTATGCTCTCCCCCACGAGCTGCCGACTGATCTGAGCAGACGCTTGAGCCACCACACCAGTACGGAGCTGGCGTGAGTCCTCCTCATCGAGTGCAGGGAGTAAGCATGAACTATCTGGTCACGGGCGCGGCGGGTTTTATTGGTTCGTTTGTCTCGCATCGACTGCTCGACGCTGGCCATCGAGTGGTGGGCCTGGACAACCTCAACGACTATTACGATCCGACGCTCAAAGAAGCACGACTGGCACGGCTGACCGTGCGAGAGCACTTTGAGTTCATACGAGCCTCGGTCGAAGACCCGCACGCGCTCGAGACGCTGTTTGCCACTCATTCATTTGACCGTGTGGTGCATTTGGCCGCACAAGCGGGCGTGCGTTACTCCTTGAAGAACCCACGCGCTTATATTGACAGCAACTTGGTGGGATTCTTAAACATCCTGGAAGGCTGTCGTCATCATCGGGTGGGGCATTTGGTGTATGCCTCCTCGAGCTCGGTCTACGGCGGAAATACCCACATGCCGTTTCGAGTGCAGGACTCGGTGGACCATCCCGTGTCCTTGTATGCGGCCACCAAAAAGGCCAACGAGCTGATGGCCCATACCTACGCACACTTGTACGGCGTACCCTGCACCGGCCTGCGGTTTTTTACCGTCTATGGACCCTGGGGACGTCCTGACATGGCGCTCTTTTTGTTCACCAAAGCCATTCTCGAAGGCCGTCCCATCGAAGTATTTAACCACGGACACATGAAACGAGACTTTACCTACGTCGCCGACATCGTCGAAGGGGTGGTGCGTGTGTGTGAGCACGCGCCGGTCTCAAACCCGAGCTGGGATCGAGCCCATCCCGATCCTGCCACCTCCTGGGCTCCGGCGAGGGTCTTCAACATCGGCCATAGCCAGCCGGTTCCTCTCATGCGCTTTATCGAAGTGCTCGAGCAGTGTTTGGGTAAAGTGGCCGATAAGGTCTTCCTTCCGCTCCAGCCTGGAGACGTCACCGATACCTACGCCGATGTAGAAGCCCTCGAGCAGGTCACCGGTTATCATCCCAACACGCCCATCGAGACCGGCATCGAACACTTCGTCCGCTGGTATCGCGACTATTATGGCGTCTGAGACGCTCTTGTTGGACCTGCCTGCCCTCGTGTGTGGCCTTCCCCATCCGCCGTGCCATATCCGCCTTATTCCACATATCCAATCGCTCGAAGCTGCGCCCGTTGTTCCTCCGTAAAGATCTCTTCTTGAGGAGGCTCTCCGCGAGGCCGGAACCATAAGTCTACCTGGAGCCCCTCATCGGGGCGGGGATCGCCTCGCCAGCCCTCTTGGTCCGTGAGCAGGCTGAGGGGGCCGGTGCTCCAGGGAATGCCGCCGATCCGCCAACGTTCCGGTGCAATCGGTTGTCCATCCAGCCACACCGCCGCCTCCACATCTGCCGACGCCGCCAGTGATACCTCGAAGATCACCTGATCGGCCTCGCCCTGCTTGAGAGGGCCCTCGATGCGCCAGCGACGCCCCCCTTCCTCCACCTGCACCACCCCTTCTCTTCCGGGTGGAAGCTGAGGCAATAACGTGAGGGGCAGGGCCGATTTGAGCTCCACCTTGACGGTGCCGGTGCTCTTTCCGGTCAGGGTGAGGGTGGCCCGCAGAGAGCCCAGCAGCGCCCGCGAGCGCCCAACAAAGGCATCGGCCTCTCGCGAGAACGCGGCCACCACATTGGGCTCTTGCTCCTTGAGATCTTCCTGTTCTGGGCCTTCGGGTGCATACAGGGCTTGCACCGGACCTGATTCCTCACGAAACAGCTTCCAGCGTCGCCCTTCCACGGTGATCAGCCGAGGGCCTCGCAGTGGATTGGCCGCCATCGAGCGTGGATTGTGATCGCGATCCAGCAGGGTATCACAGAGCATGGTGGGAGGCCGGGGCACTTGCGCCAGCTTTAGGAACGTCGGCGCAACCTCGCAGAGCCGGACCAGGTGTTCATCCGTCGAGCCCGGTTTCCAGAGCGGCCCCACCGCGATGAGTGGCACCGCCAGCAGCTCCTTCCAGAAGGCATGACCGTGACCATGCGCCCCGTGCTCCCAGATTTCCTCTCCATGATCGGAGGTCAGGAGCATGGCCGCCTTCGGGAGTCGAGCCCGGATCGTCTGCAATATCAGCCCCAGGTTCCGATCCGCGTGGTGGATATCCGCGCGGTAGAGCAGGCGGAACTTGCGTCGCTCCTCGGGCGTGAAGGCCGCCTCCGGTTTGATGACCTCTCCTTCTTCGTAGGTGGGCTCTCCGAGGGAAGGATCCCAGCCCGCCACCGTCAGATCCTCTTCCGACGGATCAAAGGGCAGATGAGGCCCCAGCAGGTGGACCCACAAGAACACGGGCTGGCCCTCGCGGGTGCTCGCCAGCAGCTCGGGCAGTGCCGCCACCAGCTCTTCATCTTCTCCGAAGGAGCGATAGCGTTCAAAACCTCGGTTCATGCCGGTATCCGCCGCCAGGCGTGGATTGTTGACCGCTGCCAGCGTGCGATAGCCCGCCTGCTCGAGCTGCTCAGCCAGGGTGGGGAGGGTGGGGGCCAGCTCCGCCATGCGGTCGAGCCCTGCGCTCATGCGTCCGGTCATCAGGGAGGCCACCGACGGCCCCGTCCAGGGTGCATGTGCGCGAGCGCGTAGGTAGGTCATGCCCTCCTGAGCCAGCGCGGTGAGGTGAGGGGCCAGCGGCATCTTCTCTCCGTAAGGGGTGAGAAAATCCGGGCGGAGGGTATCAATGGTGATGAGCACGAGCTCGGGAGCGGCCACCGGCTCCGCCGTAGGGCTGGCTGGCGTGTTTCCGAAGAGGCTCTTGAGCCGACCCCACCAGCTCTGCCGACGATGGACATCCGCATCAGGAGCGGGTGGAGGGCTGGACTTCCCAGCCGTCAGAGGCCGAACCAAGTGCTGAGGAAGTCCCGATGCATCCAGGGCTGCACCCAATCCACACGCAGAGGATGCCTCCAGCGTGTGTAGACCTGCGGACAGGCTGAGTGGTTGCCAGCTCTGCTCCGGTGAGAGGCTCAAGGTCGTTCCGGCGGCCTGGAGCTGCACCACACACGGCCCGACCGCTGCCACATGGAGCGCCAGCGGCCCCTCGAGCTGCTGCTTTCGCCCGGGGGGGATGTGGAGGGCTTCGCGGCTATCTCCCTGCACCGTCACCGGCCCCAGATAGGGGGAGAGCTCACCCAGCGGCGGGAGACCCAGGGTGCTGTTGTGGCCCGGCACCACCTCCGGGGTGGAGGGTGGAGCGGACGGCTGACACGACAGTGAGCCGAGTGCCAGTCCCAGCAGCGTCAGCGCCTCTCGTGTGCGCGTGCGAGCATCGATACGTGCGCAGGTGCGCGCGCAGGTACGAGTTGAATGCGCTGCTGTACGTGGGGGGGGTGAGTGTTCCAGCTTGGGCCTGCTTCTGCTCATGCATCACCTCTCGGTCGCGTGTATCTCGGATCACCTGCTTCAGCGTGTCGCGTCTTATCTCATATGTAAACGAGGAGAGCACGAGAGTCACAATACTTTTTCGTAGGAGGGAGCTTACAAAATTCAGGCAATTTTCTGTCGAAGGGGTCGAGCGGGTGTGGAAAGGGTCCGCAGCTTTAAAAGGGTCCGCAGCTTTAAAGGGAGAGGGGCTTGAGGGTGGGCTTCACCATCGGCCAGGGGGTAATGTCAGGTCGAACTGGAACCAGCAGAGCACCGATCCGCCTGCTCCTGGAGCCCCCCCTCCTATGCAAGATCTCGACAAAACTGACTCCCTTCTGAACGGAAATTCATGTCGAAATGTGCGGATCAGCTCCGGGTCCAGCGTTGAAAGTGATCGCGTGGATCGAAGGTCTCCGGCACCTCATAATGTTGCTCGAGCCCTTGCGCTTTGGCCACTCGATCCAGTCGGAAGGTGCGGATCGACTTCCGCGCGTAGCAGTAGCCTAAAAAGTAGGGAGGGCTCATATAATAGATCTCGACTTCTCGCTGCTCGGGAGCGCTGGTCCGGGCATTTTGGCGAGCGGCAACGTACTCGAGCCGGACCCGACGTTTTTCCTCAAAGGCTGCCTGGAGCGCCTGAGCCACCGATGGATCGGAAATCTTACCACCTTCGATGCGTTCGTGAAGCTCCAGCAGCTCACCGACGTGGTAGATCTGGGCTTTTTCGCAGGCTTCGAGCTGGCGCGACAAAATCTGAGCGGTGAGCAGGACATCTCCCATCGCTCGGTGCCGGTCGGGTGGGCGGCTGAGCCCCATCCGGGTGGCAATCGCATCAAGGCTGTGGTGTTTGATGGAGGGAAACAGAAAGCGGCTGAGCCAGCGGGTATCCAGCACCACGTTCTCGAGGTGGGGGAGCCGAAAGCGCTCGAGGGCCACGGTCAGAAAGCCCAGGTCGAAGGCGATATTTTGTCCGACCACGGCCCGGTCTCCGATAAAGGTCATGAAGGCGGGCAGGAGCTGGAGCAGGGGGGGCTGAGTGGCCAGCTCGGTATCGGAGATCCCGTGGACTCGAAATGCTTCGGGGGACACTCTCCGCCCTGGATTGACCAGGGCTTGAAAGGCGTGTGTGTGGAGGATCTGGGGCCCTTCCATCCAGATGCCGCCCAGCTCGATGATTTCGTCTCCTTGAGCGGGGTAGAGTCCGGTGGTCTCAAAGTCGATCACCACCGACTTCAGCTCGCGCAGGAGCAGGTCTGGGTTGTGCGGAGGGCGATTGCTGAAAAATCCGGGCAGCATGCAAGTCTCCAGCCATCTTGGGCGTGCAGTGCGGGGGATGCTTTTGCATGTGTGTCGTTATAGCTGGTGGCGCGTCGAACGTAAAGCAGTTCGCGGTTCGTTTGGGTGCTATGCTTGCCCCTCCGGTATGCGTTCGGGTATAACGTAAGCCATTTCTTCTCGTGTGTGCTCAAGGATGATGTCATGTTTGAATCCCGTCTGCTCTCCGTATTTGATGCCCTGCCTGCCGAGCCCTATCGTGAGACCTGGGTCAATCGTGCTTGGATCTCCATCAGTGGGTTTTATCTACCACCTGGGCATTCGCTCAGCTTTCAGGCGACGCCGGGAGTGGATCGGCTCCACGTCTTATTGAGAGGGCGCTGCCGGCTGGCGGTCTCGGGGACTCAGTTGGCGGCGGAGGCGGGTCGTGCCCTGGGGGTGGGGGCTCCGGGAGCGCATCAGGTGGAGGCCGGAGAGACGGGGGTGGCGTTCATCACCCTCGCGTTACGTTCGTTGGTGGGTGGCCATCAAGATCAGCCGGGTTTGGCGGTGCTCGAGCTGATGGGGCCTCTTCGTGAGCACGCGCGGGCGCGCATGCGAGAGTGGGCTAAACGTCCGTATATCGGCGAGCGTATCAGTGTGTTGCCGCTGGAGCTTTTTCCGGCGCAGGACACGCAGCTTTTTGAGCTCTCGCCGCGTCTGCTCTTGGTGCTCGAGGGCAGTGCTTTGCTGGAGCTGCCCCGTGAGGTGGTGGAGCTGGAGGCCCTCTCGATGTACGAGGTGCCGGCGGATACTCCTCATCGGCTGGATGCGGCCAGCTTGGGGCCGTGTACCCTCTTGGCCATCTCGGAGCTGGAGCCTGCTTCCCATCGGTTTCATCACTTGAGCTGTGGGGCGAGGGCTCAGTCCTGTGACCTGGTGGCGTTGGCGGGGGATGGTTTGGTGCAGCTCGACGAGCGGGGGCATGTGCTGCATGCCTCGCCGATGGCGCGGCGTTGGTTGGGGGTGGGTGAGTCTTTTCATGGGGCGCTGGCCTCCTTGCTTCAGACGCGAGATCGGGAGTGGCTCGAGCAGCAGCTCACCCGTCCGCCTTTTGGGGAGGCGACCCGCACCGCTTGGAGTGCGCCACGGATGGCCGGTTTGACCCTCGGCGTGCTTTTTGTCCCTTATCAGGGAGAAGATCAGCTTCATGCCTCACTTTTGTACCTGCGGCCTGCGGTGGAGCGGGTGGAGAGTGCTTCATTTGAGGTGCTCGACGAGGGTGTGTCAGAGGCGCTGCCCTTGTCGGAGCCGCTGCTGGAGCCTGCGCGTGAGCCTGCCCGTGAATCCGTGCGTGAGCCTGCCCGCGAATCCGTGCGTGAGCCTGCCCGCGAGCGACTGAGCCCACCTCATAGTCTGGAGGTGTTACGTCCTCCGCCGTTGGTCTGTTTGAGTCCCGTCATGACACGTTTGGAGCGCCTTTTACCAGAGCTGGCGCTGCTGAAGGAGACCTTTTTGCTTGTGGGGGAGCCTGGCACGGGGCGGAGCCACTTGGCGCGTCAGCTTCACAGTATGGGGGCGGAGTCCCTGGGGTCATTGCGGGTGCTTTCCTGTGCCAATTTGGGGGAGCCTGCGCTGCGGGGGGCGCTCTGGACCCGCCCCAATCCGCAGGCCGATACACATTTGGAGCCGGGACCGTGGCTTCAGGGGCTTGAGCAGGGCTCGTTGTTGATTGAAGAAGCCTATCTGTTGACAGCCAGTGCCCAAGTGGAGCTGTTGAGGGCTCTGGCGCGCCTTCGTCGTCAAGGGCTCCAGGTGCGGGTGATGGTGGAGCTGGAAAAACTTCCCGGTCGAAACTTGCCGCCCATGCTCACCCTGGAGCAGCCCAGTGACCGGGAGGGCTTGCGGCTCATCGAGCTGCCGCCTTTGCGGGAGCGGCTGGAGGAGGTGCCTGTTTTGCTCAACGCTCTTGCCTCTCGCCATGCGACTCAGGGGCAGGTGAACTTTCGGCTGACGTCGGAGGCCCTGGAGGTGTTGCTCTCGCATCCTTTCCCGATGAACGTGAAGGAGCTGGAGCGGCTGGCTCGGGTTTTGACACAAACCCCTTCTGATGGGGGGGTCTCGGCGGAGGTGGTGCGTCGTCTTTTGGGGCCGAGTCGTCGTCCGGCGTGGCGCAAAGACGAGACGGCCCTTCCGACCTTGTACGAAGCGGAGCGTCAGCTTGTCACCGAGGCCATGCAGCGGGCGGGTGGAAATAAGGCCGAGGCAGCGAGATTGCTTGACATTCCCCGTCCTCGATTGTATCGACTGCTGGCCGAGCACCAGCTTGAATAGCCGGGGCTCATGCTGGTCCTTCCTTCCTGGCGTGCGGGTGCCGCTGAGGTGAGTACAGGGCGTTCTGAGACTGTTTCTAAGCGCGGGAGCCTCCATGCAGATGCCGACACCTCGTTATGCTGTGGTCGAAGGAGACCGGCGGCTGGCGTATGACGAATGTTCTCCGGCCCAGCCAGAGGGCACGATCTTGTTGTTGATTGGGTTGGGAGCCAAACGTCTGGCGTGGTGGAAACAGCTCTCGGTATTGGGTCAGCACTTTCGGACCTTGGCGGTGGATTATCGAGACATTGGCGACAGTGATCCGTATCCCGAGCCGTATGCGCTGGCGGACCAAGCGCGAGATCTGAATGCCTTCCTGCTGGCGGTGGGCGCGCCTCGTGTGCATGTGGTGGCGATCTCGATGGGGGGTTTTGTGGCGCAGGAGCTGGTGCTGCGTTATCCGGAGCGGGTGCAGTCGCTGGTGCTGACGGCCACCTCGAGAGGGGGTGCGAGCCATGTTTATCCTGCCCGTGAGGTGCTTGAGATCCTGTTAAGCCGAGAAAAAATCGAGCCGGGGGCGCTCTCGCAGAAGATGTACACGGCGATGACCTTTCCGGGGCATTTTGAGCGTTTCCCTCAGGACTGGGAGCGGGTGGCGGAGATCGCTCGGTATAAACCGGTGAGGGCGGAGGCGTATCAGCGACAGCTTCAGTCGGCCATTCCAGCGGATACCACCGACCGGATTGAGCAGGTGCGGGTGCCGACGTTGGTGGTGCATGGGGAGCAGGATCCGCTGGTGCCGTTGATCAACGGGCAGCGTTTGGCGGCTTCCATTCCGGGGGCTCAGCTTGTGTTGTTTGAGTCTTGTGGTCATATCCCGCCGCTGGAGCAGCCGGGACGTTATAACGAAGAGGTCTTGGCGTTTTTGCGGCGGGTGAGTGCTTCTTCTTGAGGGAAGAGGCTTCAGCGTTCGCGGCGGATGCCGATGACGGGCGTGCCATCGCTCCAGCTTCCCATATCGAAGGACGGTGTGTTTTCTCCGGCCAGCACGGCATCTAAGCCAGCATAATAATATCGATAGTCGAGGGCATCGACGTTGCCTTTGGAGGCGAGGGGGGCGACGTGATCGGCCACCAGGTCGGGGTCTCCGTAGGTGTCGGTGACGGCCATATAGACCCCTTTGACGGGTGCGTTGATGGCGGCATCGAAGCCGAGGATCGAGTCTACGTTGAGCGGGTCATCTTCTCCAGTTAAGAAAAAGAGGGGTACGTCGATGGCGGCGGCGTAGGGTCTCCAGTCGAGCACTACGATGGGCACGTCATCGGGGATGGACTCATCACTCTCGAGGCTTCCGTTGGTGAGCACGAGGGCGCGTGCGGGAGCGCCTCCGGCACCGTTCCAGCAGTAGGTGATCAGGCAGCCGGCGGAGTGGCATCCGATCACCAGGTCTTCTTGGTCGGCGATGGGATCGAGTAGGACCAGGGCTTCATCGACGGCTTTGATGGCCCGCTCCAGGAAGAGGGTCTGATCGACATCGGAGAAGATCCCTTTCAGGCCGGGTTTTTGATATTGGGGAAAGAGCACGATATACCCTTGTTTCACGAGATGCTCGATCTGGCCGATGTAGTATTCTGGCAGATAGGCGGTCCAGCCGTGCAGATAGACCACCACGGGCGCGGTGAGTCCATATTTGAGCTGATCGGGTACAAAATACCAAATTCGGGAGCCATCCCGCGCATTGCCCAGGGTGCTCACCCGATACCCCGAGGAGATATACCCTTCACTCGAGCCATACCCCGTGCTCGGCTGGCCCGGAGGGGTGGCCGACTGCCCTTGAGCGACACTTCCCCACATCAACAGACAGAGCACACTCAGCAGTGGTCTCAGCCACTGTGAGAGACGTTGGAGAGGCTGCGCTCTCTTCATCGATGGAACGACGTTTATCATCTGCCGATACTCCTTCCCACGAGTGGTCCATGCGGATGCAAGCACATCCGATTTAAGATGTGGCTGCTGTATGAAGGATACAGAGCCCAGCAAAAGATGCAGCAATCGAATGCAGGAGACGCGCAGGTCGGAGGGGAGCCTCAAGGTGGCCGGGATGGTCATGATATTCGATCCCTCATCAAGTAGGGTGTTCTGTATGCTCAGTGCTCCTTGAGTGTGGACAAAGCGCGCTTCAAAATCATCGCTCATGCCGTCTAATTGTGCATTGATAAGTGTCTATTTCTTATTTATTTACAAGTGTTTATAGTATATTTTGGTGACAACTTATTTCTGCACCTTGCCGAACATGTCGGGAAATTTCCAGTCAGGGGATGATACAGTGCCTCTGGGTGCTTCGTTTTTGAGCACCGCAGGAGGTAGGACACTGATGGCGGGTGCGTTGGGCGCTTCGATGTCTCCGGGGCAGTGGTCAAGGGCGGAGCTGAAGTTATACTGTTTGGAGACGGTGGCACGGGCTCCAGGAAATGAGGCACAGAAGTTTGTGGCAGTGAACCATATCGAGACATACTTGGAGCTGAGCGACGATGAGGCTCGGCAGTTTGACACCCTGCTCATGGAGGAGAAGCACGTGGAAGCACAAGAAGTTCATCTCACCTGGGCCGATAAGCTCATCCTTAAAGGTAGAGCGGAAGGAGAAGCGCGTGGAGAAGCGCGTGGAGAAGCGCGTGGAGAAGCGCGTGGAGAAGCGAAAGGAGAGGTCAACGGGATCCGTCGAACCCTCGCCCGGCTCTTAGGTCAGAAGTTCGGCACCCTGTCTCCAGCCGTCCTGGCCCGACTGGGTGCCATCACCGGTCTGGAGCGACTGGATGCGCTGGCGGAGCAGGTGCTCACCGCCTCCAGCCTTCGAGAGCTGGGCCTGGAGTGAAGCGGCGAACACAACCCGCCCCCTGAAGCTGGAGGCGGAGCTACAGGGCCTCCTACCCCTCTATTGGAGCTGCGGCTCCAGCACCGAGATAAAGATAAACTCACGGATCATGCTTAAGGCGACGGTCTCTCCACATTGCCGGGCGCTCGTGTACGTGTGTGTGGGTGGGAGTGCGCGGGTATGAGCACTCAGGCGAGCGGATGTGCTCAGGCGGATGTGCTCAGGCGGGTAGGTGAGCTCGTGCGGATGTACGCGGGCGGGCGAGGCGCACCGGTGTATGCCGGCTGTAGAGATAGAAGCGCAGCAGCCTGCACCTCTATCTCTCCCTCTTAAGGCTGCTATTCACAGTTTCTGGGGAAGATGCTGACCATCGCCCCATGATACGACGCGGTCACCAGCGCCGGACCCTTCGACCCATTCAGACCCAAGCGGATGTTCTCGATGCCATACATCACCCCGCCTGAGAAGGTCGTGCCTGCATCGCGGAAGATGCCACCTCCTTCATTGATCAACAGACCTGCCGAGCCCTGATGATGGAAGGAGACACCCAAGTCTTGATCACCATCCCCTTCCCAGTCCAAGACCGTCAGCCGATAGGAGTTCCCAAAGGTTGCATAGTTGACGGTTGGCTTGAAGAACCCGGTACGGTTGTTGATGAAGACCGACACAAAGCCGCTGCTGATGTTGGCCACCGCGAGATCCAGATAGGTATCCCCATCCAGATCCACCACCGCGATGTCTTGGGGACTGCTTCCTGTCACCAGATTCCCCACCGAGGTAAACTTGCCCGCACCATTATTGCTGAGCACCGTGACACTCGCCGCGTTGTGATTTGTCACCGCCAAATCCAGGTCACCGTCCTTATCAAAGTCACCGGAGTCGATGCCCAATGGATACAGACCCACCGCAATGGTATCACTCATGACGAAGTTACCACCGCCCGAATTGGTGACAATGTCCACCTGACTGGCATTGGCCGTGGTGTAATAGATGGGCACCGCGATGTCGTAGTCACCATCTTTATCCCAGTCGCCGATGGTGACATCATGGGTTCGTCCCGAGACTGCCACCGATACCCGAGTAAAGCTGGTGGCGGTCCCATTGTTGTACAGCAGATGAATGTTGCTCGTGGATGCCGTCGTCACCACCACATCCAAGTCCCCATCGGCATCCATGTCCTGAACCGCCGAATAGTGTGGATTGCCGGGTGCAGAGGTGGTCGCCGACAAGGTAAAGACACCCGTCGAAGACTGTAGATAGAATGAGACCGTCGAGTTTCCATGATTCATCACCGCCAGATCCTGATACCCATCCTTGTTGAAGTCCCCTGCTTTGACATCCAGCGGATTGGCAATGGGAATACGACCTCCGGGAGATGCCAAAGATCCGCCACTGTTTCGTAGGGTGACGAGGGCGCCTGTTGCAGCCCCTCCGCTGTAGGTGGCCACCAAGATATCGGTGTCTCCGTCCTCATCCGCATCCGTTGCAGCCAGTCCCAGCGGATTGATGGGTGCTCCATTGCTCTCGGTCAGAGCAAAAGCACCGGTTCCGTTGTTCTTGAGCACCTGCACAAGATGCGAGCTGTAGGCCGATAGAATCAGATCGGCATCCCCATCGGGCTCCAGATCCGTGCTGATCATATAGGTCGGATTGGTGGAGACATTGAGGGTCACCGGGCTGCTGAAACCTCCCGTGCCACTGCCTCGGAAGATGATGACCGTATTGGACCCATTGTTGGTGACCGCCATGTCCAACTTTCCATCCTTATTCCAGTCTCCGAGCACCACATCGTGGGGATTTGTGCCCGTCGCCAAGTTGGCAAAGAGGCTGAAGTTGCCATTGGTATTCTTGAAGACCGTGACCGTTGCGGAGTCAAAATTGGGCACCGCCGCATCGAGATCTCCATCGTTATCCACGTCTCCCACAGTGAATCCCATCGGCTGAGAAGCCGTCACAATCAGGCTTCGTTGTGTGAAAGTACCGGCATTATTGGTGAGCACATAGAGTCCATTGTCGGTTCGATTGCCGACCATGACGTCGAGGTCATTGTCTTTGTCAAAGTCACCCACGGCCAATCCATAGGCAGCAAAACCCGTGGCAATGGTCGTTGCGGTCATGGTGCCTTTGCCATTGTTCTTCAGATACGAGACAGTCTTGGCACCGTAGTTGCTCACCACCAGGTCCATATCACCGTCTGCATCGAAGTCTCCCTTGACCATGCGTTGAGCGCCGTTCCCGGTGGATACCCGTGAGCGGACCCTAAACGCGCCTCCGCCATAGAAGCTCATGATGGCCACATCCGCCCCGTGATAGTTGGCCACCGCTGCATCTACACGCCCATCCATGTCGAAGTCCGCCGTCACCACCCCACCGGGATAATAACCTGCCTTCGAGACGGGAGCCCCTCCTTCAAAGTCGGGATCTCCGCTACAGTCATTGTCGGAGCCATCGCAGGCTTCACCGTCTCCCCAGGTATAGAGATCATCACAGTCGATGCTGTTGGTCACAAATCCTTCGGGCGCTGAGCAGGAGACCGTGCTCACCGTATAGTCACCGTAACCGTCACCATCGGCATCCAGGTAATAGACAGAGCCGTCGATGGTATCAAAGCCGTCGATGTCTCCATTGCAGTTGTCATCTTTGCCGTTGCACACTTCCTTTTTACCGGGATTGACGGTGGCATCGTTATCATTGCAGTCGCCACCCACGGTCACATAACCACTCGGAGCCGTACAGCCGCTGCTGGTCACGCTGCTGTTGCCGTAGCTGTCCTGGTCTTTGTCTTGATAGAATGTCACCGACACACCTTCATCGATCTGCTTATCGCAGTCATCATCTACCGCATTACACTTCTCCGTGGCACCCGGATAGATGGCGGAGTTTGAGTCATTGCAGTCCGTGCTGGTGGTGACATATCCATTGGGGGCGGTGCAGCCTGCTTTGGTATCCAAGACGGTGCCATACCCATCTCGGTCATTGTCCAGATAGTAGGTCTTGGTGACCCCTTCGTCGGTGCTGCCATCGCAGTCATTGTCGAGGGTATCGCAGCTCTCATTGGCACCCGGATAGACATTGGCGCGTGTATCGTCGCAGTCTCCTCCTTTGGTGACATATCCGGGAGGTGCGCCACAGGCCGATACGGTGGTCGTGGACCCATAACCATCGGAGTCTCCATCACGGTAGAAGGTGGTGGTCACACCATCATCGGTGAGGCCATCACAGTCATCGTCGATGCTGTTGCAGGTTTCGGTTGCACCTGGATTTACACTGGCGCGGGTATCGTCACAGTCTCCTGCGATGGCCGCATAACCCGGCTGTACGGAGCAGGCTTCGATCACCGTGCTGGAGACCCCATATGTGTCTCCATCCGCATCACGATAGTACAGGGTGCGGACATTTTCATCCACGGAGCCATCGCAGTCATCATCCTTGAGATTGCAGCTCTCGGTGGCACTGGGATAGACTGAAGCGTTGTTGTCATCGCAGTCGGTGTTGTTGGCGACATACCCAGAGGGTGCAGTGCAGGCTTCTGTGGTGAGGCTGGCGGCCCCATATCCATCTTTGTCCTGGTCCTTGTAGAAGGTGAGCTTCACATTTTCGTCGATGCTGCCATCACAGTCGTCATCCAACCCGTTACAGGATTCCGTAACACCGGGAGAGCGGGAGGGATTGGCATCGTCACAGTCTCCGGTCGCCTCTGAATATCCATCACCATCATCATCGGTGGTGTTGAGGTTTTCATCGGTCTTGCCATCGCAGTCATTGTCCAGGTCATCATCGAGCTCGGGGGCGTTGGGATACACACTGGTGTTGGTGTCGAGGCAGTCATTTCCGCCACTGACAGAGGTGGAAGCATAACCGTCTCCATCCACGTCTACCAGATCTCCACTCTTGCAGTCTTCATCATTGCCATTATACGGGACTTCGGTTGCGCCGGGGTTCGTATCGGCTCGAGTGTCATTGCAGTCGGTGTTATTGCTGGTATATCCAGAAGGTGCGGTACAGGCAGAGGACGTGCTGTTGGGATTTCCATACCCATCACCATCTTTATCTTGATAGAAGGTGAGCTTGACCCCTTCATCAATGGTGCCATCACAGTCGTTGTCTTTGAGATCGCAGCGCTCAGTGCCTGCGGGGTTGATGCTGGCGGTGAGGTCATCACAATCCTGGTCATCCGCCACAATACCCGGCTCTGTCGCGCACGCGAGCACGGGCGCTTGAGGATCCCCAAAGCTGTCACCATCAAGATCCGTGTAGTAGGTCTCGAGCACTTCCGAGTCGATGTCACCGTTGCAGTCATCATCGAGCTCGTTGCACACCTCGGTTGCACCGGGATACACTTGAGCATTCTGATCGTTGCAGTCGAGAGTATTCTGGGTATAACCCGTGGGGACGGAGCACGCCAAGGTCGATTGTGAGGCGTTGCCGAAGGTGTCTTGGTCTTGATCTTGATAGAACGTAGACTGAACGTCTTCATCGATCTTCAGATCGCAGTCATCATCGAGGGTATTGCAGACCTCTGTGGCGTCGGGATGAATGTTGGCAAGGCTGTCATCGCAGTCTGTGCCGCCTGATTGAGTGGCCACAAAACCATCATCATCCACATCCACCAGATCATTTCCATCGTTGTCGATGGAGGGGTGATTGTCTTTGCAGTCCTGATCGATGCCATCATATGGAATCTCGGTGCCGCCGGGGTAGATGGAGGCATCTCCGTCATTGCAGTCGCCTTGGAGCTCCGAGTATCCATCGAGGTCATCGTCGGTGGTGTCGAGCTCTTCGTCGATGCGTCCATCGCAGTCGTTGTCTTTGCCGTCGGCAAATTCATCGTTGCCGGGGAAGGTATTGGGATCCAGATCGTCGCAGTCCTCTCCTCCGACTTCTTCGGACTCGAAGCCATCGTTGTCTACGTCGGTGCGGTCAGCGCCGGAGCAGTCTTCATCGACACCATTGTAGGGGATGTCTTCGCTGTTCGGATGAATGGAGGCATCCCCATCATTGCAGTCGGTGCCGTCGGGGGTGCCGATGGCGGCATATCCATCTTGATCCACATCGACCAGATCCTGTCCATCGCAGCTCTGGTCGATGCCATCGTAGGGAACTTCTAGTGCATTTGGGTAAATCTGTGCGTCGGTATCATTGCAGTCACCGGCGCTGAAGACGTATCCGGTGGGTGCTTCGCAGGCAGAGGTGGTGTTCGTGGCGTTCCCGAAGGTATCTCCATCTGCGTCTTGGTAGAAGGTCAGCTCTAGCCCTTCGTCGATTTGCGCGTCGCAGTTGTCATCCACCTCATTGCACCGCTCATCGGCACCTGGATAGATGTCGGGGTCTTTGTCGTTGCAGTCATTGCCACCAAAATTCTCGCTGGCGAAGCCGTCTTGATCCTCGTCTGTAGGGCCACTGGAGGGGCTGGGTTCTTGTGTGGGTGTCGCCCCTTGAGTGGGTGTCGCGACATCTGGGGTGGCCGTCGGCGTCGTCTCCGGAGAGCTCGCCGCTTGGGTCGGTGTATCGGGATTGGTGGTGGGTGTGCTGGTTAAAATGGGGTCCGGGTCTCCGCAGGCCGTGAGGAGGGCGGTTAACCCCATCACCAGGGACAGACTCGACTTGGAGCGGTTCCATCTGAGCATGCGCATACAGTCATCCACTGATTACCTGCCCCTCATGAGGGTCGCCGGCTCCACCCAGGGCAGCTCGCCATCGCGCCGGAACATCTACCTAGTATACAGGAATATATTTTCGACCACGAGGTCGGTTTACAAAACTACGGCATGGATGTCCGAATCTTTTCCACGCGCCTGGACGGGCGGGAGGCCGTTTGTGGCGCTGGCCGAGCTCGATGTGTTTTTTCAATTCAGTGAAAGACGATAAAAGACAAGGTGTTAGCGTCATCGTGAGACACTCTGCGGGGGGGTTTTAGGCCCGTTTCTGGCCGCAACTCAGTAGGACTGGCACGCGACTTGTAACCATTTTCCCCGTGACGTTCAGTCACTCAATTAATATCACACGACTGGAGTTTATATATGAAGCTGTCTTCTTTTGTCTCTTCTCGCCTCTTGTGCTCCGTGACCCTCGGCATGGCACCCTTGCTGCTCACCCAGGTGGGCTGCGGTGGTGTCGCTCCAGACGAGCAGGTGCCCGGTGAGACCTCTTATATGGAGTACGGAGCACTGGCCGTCGATCCGCGCACGGATACCATCTTCAGCCTTCAGACTTTTTTTGAGCCCACCCCGACCCCGTCCGTGGAGTCCGATCCCATCGAGAGCCCGACCGTCGAGCCCACCAGTGCGCCCGAGCCGGTGTTGCTCTCGCGTGAGCTGTATGGCATTCGTCCGCAGGATGGCACCTTTCAGTCGCTCGGCAATGTCTTTGATGTCGAAAACATCGCCTTGCTCTTCCCCAAGGACCGCTTGATGATGGTGGGATATCTCCAAAACCAGCCACTGCTGCGGCTCTACGATGCGCAGACGCTGAGCCTCGAGGAGGAGGCATTTCCGGCGGTGACTTCTTGGGGAGGGGTGACGGTGGCTCCCAGTGGCAATACCTTTGCGGTGCAAGACTGGACCAACGAAGGAGAGGACTCCAAGCTGACCGTGACGCTGGGTTCTCTGGAGACCTTGGAGACCCATAGCCTCACCCTGTCCGAGAGCTCTTCCCGCATGGTGTGGAGCCCGACCGAGGATCGGCTGGTGCTCAGCATGTACACGTTGAACCCGGAGTCGCAGCTTCCCAGCATTCGCGTGCTGAGCTGGACGCTGGATGCGCTGGAGAAAAACGCCTATACACTCGACGAAGAGGGGCTCTGGGTGGGGGCTTCGGTCGATGTTCGGCTGGAGCAGCAGACGCCGGGGCAGGGTTACTACTCCGCACCCATGATTTCACCGGAAGGGGACTATCTGATCCAGTCCACTTTTCATGTGACCGAATCGGACACCGACGGGGATGGTGATCAGGATCTCTCCATTGATGACAGCATGATCCATCTGATCTCCCTGCCTTCCGGCCAAATCAGAACGTTACGGGGTCTGGAGGGGCCTGCCAACTTCACCCCCGATGGCTCCACGCTGGTGGCCAATCGCCAAGCGGTGAGCACCAACGCCAACGGGGAGACACTTTCTCAAAGCATGTTGGTCTTGGTGGATGTTGAAACGCTGGCTTATGAAGAGACCCTCCTCTCCGAGGACGGATACAGTGACTATTTTGTCACCCGCGAAGGGAACTTCGTGGTCATCGACATGGAACCCATCTACTCGACCAACGAAGAGACGGGGGAGCAGGAAACCGTAGACAGCAACCTGATGATCTTCGACATCGACGCGGGTGTGATGCGCACCATCACCGACTCTGCGGTGGAGATTGCCGACTATGTCACCCGTCCCGGTCACGGCGAGCTGTGGAGCCTCTCGGGAACGAAGCTCTATCGGATTGACTATGTGTCTGCGAAGGTTCAGAACATCAACACGAGCTGGGAGTCGGCTTTCATTCACTACCTGCCCAACATGGATAAGCTGGTGCTGATGGAGAGGGCCAAGCCGGTGCTTCACCTGGTGGATCCCGATTCGCTCTTCGTCGAGCGAGCCATTACGTTGCCCACGCCGGAAGCTCCCTAACGCACCTTGTCGGCATAACAGCTTCTCAGCAGCCCTCTCTCTCGCACCCGCGCGGGGGCGAGGGCTGATCATTCGGTAGTGGCTTTGCCGTCTTGGAGACGCTCTAAGGCAAGGCTGGCGCTCTTTTGCTCATCGGCTTTGAGGGTGAAGGTCTCGCTGCGGGGGGCATACCCTTCCAGCTCGAGGGTCACGGGATAGGGGTTGTCAGCGGGCACTTGGAGCTTGATGGGGGTGAGCCACTCGGTGCTCTTGCCATCGAGCAATACCCGCGCCCCGGGAGGGGTACTCTCGAGCATCAGGTCGGCAAAACGCGGCAAGGCTTCCAGCGTGACCGGCACTCGATAACGCACCCCTCCTTCGATGGTCAGCTGGCGCTCATAGGATTTATAGCCTTCCTTTTTGACCTCGATGAGCACTTGGCGTCCATTTTCGATGGCATCGCGGGTCTGGGCAGGGCCCTTGCCAACCAAGACCTTGTCGAAGAAGATCTCGGCATCTTGCGGGGAGACCTCCATGACCACGGTTCCGGTCTTGGGAACGGAGAGCCAGACGGCGAGTCCCAGCAGGGCCAACACCAAGGCTGCCATGCCCAAGATCAGGTTCCGGCGGCTCTGGGATGTGGGCTCCGCCACGCTCTTTTGTGTACCGGTGCTGCTGGAGGTGTTTGCCTGAGCTTGTCGGGCATTTTTAACGGTATCCCGCACAGAGATGTCGTCGGTGGCCACTTTTCCAGTCACAGTGGCAGGATTGGCGGGCGCTTGGCTCGGGTTGAGCGTCGCGCGGGGTGTTGATGCACGAGGCCCCATCACCACGGTGCTGCGGACGTCGTTGTCTTGATCATCGTCGTTGGCCTGACGCAAAATGGAGAGGGGATCGTCTACTTTCCCCAGACCTGCCGCCAGTGCCGAGAGGCTCTCGTCTCGTTGGGCGGCGGAGAGCGCCACCGTGGGCAGGTTGGAGGCACTGCTTCGAGCACTCTGAGCAGCCCCCATCTGAGCAGCCCCCACTGCTCGCGGTGGCTCCGCCGAGGGGCTCGCAGGGCGCTGTCGGTTGGGATCGGGGGCTACTGTCTGTGCCATCACCTGCGCACCAATCTGTGCGGCGCTGGGTGTTGCGCCCAGAGGCCGATGGCGAGGAGGCTGGGTCGCCATAAACCGCTGCACAAACTCCGCCAAAGTAAAACTCTGGAGGCGTCCTGAGAGCTGAAACTTGAGCCGGGTCAGCTCGGTTTCCAGCTCGGAGGCCCATGCGTATCGTTCCGTGCGCTCGCGTGCGAGGGCTTTGCGGATGAGGGCCTCCAGCTCCGGCGGAATATTGGGATTCTGCTCGGTGATGGACGGAATTTTGGCTTCTTGCACTTTCCGCAAGATCGTAAAGTCATTTTCGCCGTCGAAGAGTCGGCGGAGGGTACACATCTCATACAGCACGATGCCAATGGCGAAGATGTCGGAGACGTGGGTCAGGGGCAAGCCCATCGCCTGCTCGGGAGACATATAGGGCACTTTGCCTTTGATCATGCCTGCTTGGGTCATGTGGGTGTTCATGGAGGCTTTGGCAATGCCAAAGTCCGTGATCTTCACGATCCCCTTCTTGCTGATCAAGATATTGTGAGGGGTCAGGTCGCGGTGGATGATCCCCAGCGGGCGTCCCAGCTCATCGACTTCTCGATGGGCGTAGTCGATGCCGCGTGCCGCTTGAAGCCCAATCTCCAGGATCATCTCCAGGGGGACGAACATGTTGGCGGCTTTGTAGCGGGTCAGGATGTTGGCAATATTGATCCCTTCGACGTACTCCATCGAGATGTAGTAGGAGCCGTCGATCTTTCCAAAATCGTGAACCTGTACAATATTCGGGTGGTTGAAGTGCCCCACCAGCTTGGCTTCGTCGATGAACATCTGCACGAAGCTGTCGTTCTGGGAATAGCTGGGCAGAATTCGCTTGATGGCGAGCTTGCGCTCAAACCCTTCTGCGCCTTCGAGCTTGGCAAGAAAGACTTCTGCCATGCCTCCTACGCCGAGAAGCTCCAGGAGCCGAAATCGTCCAAAGAGCTGCGTTTGTGGTTCCACTGGTCTAATCCGAAAGTGAGCCCCGCTGCTGCTGCAACCGCCTGCGCCAGATGCCGAAACCGGAAGGGGCTTGAGGTTCTCAAGAATAGAGTATGCACTCTCGCCGATCCTAATGCACGCGGCCATGCGCGTCAAGGGCTTTGACCCATTTCAATGTCATAACGGTCAATAATTGAGATTCACAAGGATTTTATCCTGACGAGACTGACCACTTTTCCAGGTCGGTTAACGCCCGGACAGTCCCAAGCTCTCTCTGCTCACGATGACTGGCATGCACGGCGCTGCTCGAGTACACTCACCTCATGACCTCTTCAAGGAGCGATGCGCATGTCAGAACTTCGAACGCAACCACAACGGCTTCAACCTCCTGTGCCGTCTCTGAGCCGAGTGCTGTTGATCTGTCCTCGCTGCCGTCATGTCACGGCGGAGGGGCAGCTCCACCAAGCGCCGCTGTATACGCCGGGGGGCATGCTGGCCACGTTGGGAATGGATTTTTCTCTGGAGGGACAGCTCTGCTGCCGCTTCCAAAACTGCCATGCGCGATATCCGGTGTTACAGGGCATTCCGGTGCTGTTCCGTCGGCCCGAGGCGCTGGATCTGGAGCTGTCGCCACCGTTTGATCCGCTCTCGCTTGGGGGCGCGCAGACGCTCGCGCGTGCGAGGCTCGAGGGGCTCTTAAACGGACAGCTCGCGGAGGGCAGTGCGCTGGCTCGTCTCTATAGTCGCCTGGGGCGTTACGCGCTGGCGGGGTTTTCAGATCGGGTCCAGGTGGAGTGGCTCGAGGAACTCCCAGCTTTGCCTCATGCGGTGGAGGTGATGGGATGGCTGAAAGAGCTGGGGGAGGCGCAGCTTTGTGAGGCTCGACCGCGTCTGGTGTTAGGTGCGGCTTTGGGTCGGGAGGCGTGGGAGTGCTCGGGGGCCACGGTGCTGTTGGATGCGCATCTGCCTTCGCTCTGGCTTGGAAAACACCTCTGGGAGAGGGGTGAGCTGGTGCTGCCCATGAATCAGGCTGGACGACGTTGGAGCTGGGCCGAGATACGCATCGAACCGCCCACGCAGGCTCAAGCGGTCTGGATCTGCGCGGATGTCCAGGATCCGCCGTTTGAGGCGGGTGCGTTTGGCTCGGTGGTCGGACTCAATCTGCTGGATTCGGTGGCGGATCCGATGCTGGCGGTCGGTCAAGCGGATGCGCTGACGGCTCCTGAGGGCATGCTGACGCTGACGAGTCCGTTTGCCTGGCGTGCTGCGTTGACACCTCGTGAAAAATGGCTAGAGCCAGAGCTGGGTCCAGATAATGCCGAGACGGTGCTCCGGCGGTGGGTGGAGCATGAGCTGGCGGGTAAGAGGCGACTGCTGGCTCAGCGCTCTTTCCGGTGGGGGCTGAGGAGTGCGCCGCGTGAGTGGGTCTATTACCACAGCGAGGGCTGGACGTGGACTTAAAACGATGAGGAGCAAGGGATGGAATCCCTTGACCCCGGGTTGTTTTTTTGTTTTTGCACTGCTTTTTGCTGAGAGGACGCTGTCCTCTCAGACTCTCCTGCAAGGGATTCCATCCC